>CAZAEQ010000011.1:0-105427 GCA_964484185.1 uncultured Phycisphaeraceae bacterium | reverse complement strand
CCATAAGCCGCAAAGCGCCTAGCGTCGTGGAAATTCAGTCCTGATTGTTGTTATCCAGGGTGATGCGAAGCCTTCGGAATGTCAACGCGGCTTCTGTTTCTTGCCGGCGACCGCTTCGAGATAGTCGCCCCACCACTGCATCATCTTCCGACGTTCCGGCAGATACTGTGCATGGTTGTACGCAGCCCGAACGCTGTTGCGCTCATTGTGGGCAAGCTGACGCTCAATGACGTCCGCCCGGAATCCGTGCTCATTAAGAATGGTGCTGGCGGTGCTGCGAAAGCCGTGTCCCGTGGCGCGAGAGTGATAGCCCATGCGATAGAGCGCATAGATCATGGTGTTGCCGCTCATGTATGTGAGCGGATTGTGCTGATTAGAAAACAGATACTGACGGTTGCCGGAGTGGGTTTGCAAATCCCGAAGTACCTTGATCGACTGCTTTGAGAGAGGAACGATGTGCAGTTCCTTCATCTTCATGCGCTCGGCGGGAATTCGCCATTCGGCCTTGTCCCAATCAATCTCGTCCCACTGTGCTCCGCGCAGCTCGTGCGTACGGACGAATGTGAGTAATAGGAGCCGGAGGGCCAGTCTGGTCAGTTCATTGCCGTCATACGCCTCCAGCTTCTTCAGATAAAGCGGAAGTTCATTGGCCTGGAGGAAGGAATAATGTTTGGCGACCGGGGTTTTCAGTGCCCCGCGCAAATCAGGGACCGGGTTTCGCTCTGCCCGACCCGTCGCAATGGCATACATGAAGATCTGCCCGCACATTTGCGAAATGCGTCGCGCGGTCTCCAGCGTGCCCCTCGCCTCAACTACCCGGAGTAACGAAAGCACCTCAGGCGCGGTGATCTCCGCGATCGGTCTGCTCCCCAGCTTCGGGAGAATGTGCTGGTCCAGGCGGGCACGCCCGACGCGAGCGGAGCTTTCCGCCCACTCATGCTCGCGTTTCTCAAACCATTCCTGCGCGACCGCTTCAAATGTGTTCGCGCTCCTCAGCGTGGTCAGTCGCTTCGCCTCTTTCTTGGCCTCACCAGGATCGTTCCCCGCAGCGAGCACCTTGCGGGCTTGAGCACGCCGTTCGCGGGCATCAGCCAGTGTGACCTCGGGATACACCCCGAGCGCCAGGAGCTTCTCCTTCCCCGCGATGAAGTATCGAAATCGCCAGTATTTACTGCCCGACGGCGCGATCAGAAGGAACAGCCCGTCACCATCTGACACTTTGTAAGACTTGCTTCTTGGCTTGGCGTTACGCGCTTTGGCGTCTGAGAGAGGCATGAACTAGGGGTACATTTTGCTATAAGGTGGGGTACATGACTCCGTTTGTACCCCAGTTTTGGGCCGAATGTCAACGATCTTCTTCGGACGCTCGCGACCGCGAATTACTTGAAAAATGGCTCTGAGTCTTGGTTAGGTGGATATTGACGGACGAATGCGTCCAGAGAATTGGTGACCCCTACGGTCTCCACACTGAACCGGTAATATACTGTTACACATACATATTCTGTGTTGGTGTGCGACGATGTACCCCGAATTTGTACCCCGACAGACCCACCTCATTCTCCGAGACGCCCCACTAGCGGGAAACAGCAAAGGGGTTCCAAAGTCCGCGATGAGATGAGACAGGTAGCCCAACTGGAACTCCGCGGAAGAACCCTGCAATGACAAATCGGAGCCAGCGTGGTGTCAAAACCGACGGAGCCCCCACGACCGTTGACGGCAAAGAGGTTTGTTGAGCCCACGCGTACAACGACTCACAGCCTTCGCGATAGGCCTTCCGAAGTAAGTTACGACGACGGCGGGAATAATTCCGTGTGCAAACTGACGACGGTTGGGTGTAAGCGCGGGCTCAAGAATGTCCGGAAGGACACCGCTAAACGACGCCCCAGACAGGCACCGACATCCCAGGAATCGGTCGTCCCCTTCGAGCGTAGATGGCTTGAGGACCTCTAGCCACTGCGCAATTACGCAGGACTTCTTCTGCCCCACATGCTTCAGTGATGAAAGTACGGAGGTGCTGTCGTTGGACGGTGCCATGACATCAAAATCTTGGAGCACCAACGTCGTCTCGGAGGGGATCGGATACTGAAGAACGGCCAACAACCATGCGAACGCTCGGCCAACGGCTCGATGTCAAAGAAGCCGGACGGCAGATTCTATCCCTCATCCAAGGACCGGGATCAGTGGCGAGGCGACCTGACTAGCGATAACTCCTTGCTTTTTCGAGAGTTACACGCTTTTGCATATTTTTGAGCCATAATTTGCGCAGCGGGTTCGGAAGAGACAATAACAGCGAGACAAGGTTGCAGGAGGAAATTCAATGTCCGAACCTAGCGAACAGGATGCATCTGACTCACATGGCCGCCCACAAAGTGTCAAGAACACTGCATCTACAGACTTCGTTGAGTTTTGCAAAGAAGTGAAAGATATCGACGAATCGCCAAGCGCCAAACTTGCTGACATGGCGAACATCCGCACTTCTCAAGAATTCTGCGATTTATACGGAGGTGTCGAGTGTGTACTTCGCGTAATCATGGGTTGCTGCAATTGCATACAGCTCCGAGTGCCCGATTACCTGCAACTAGATTTCCAACACAAAGTTGTCATGGAATTCTTCTCAACCTTGGAAAACTACGATCCCTCGCGAGCTTACCTGACAACGTGGGTTTGGGCAATCGCAAAAAATCAACGTCGCGCGCTTTTCAGACATTGCGACAAGGATGAGCGTGCGTCTCACACCTTGCCTGTGCGCTCAGATCCATTCGAACAGCCTTATGAGGCATTAGCACAAGGAGAGATTAACTGCACGATAGCACAGGTCATCGACAATACTCTGTCCATATTTTCACTAAACGAGCGCAAGGTCGTGGACATGAAGCTCAACGGTGCAATGTGGTGTGATATTCAAAACGCGACCGGACTCACCATCGATAAAGCTCGACGGATCTGGGAACACGCGCGCGAAATGCTTCGCGCTCGTCTACGCAATGTCCATTTTAGTAATTAACTCGATTAGTTGCGCCTTTAAGGAGGCTTAAATGAATCCTGAAACTGTAAAACACATGCTTCGTTCGTTAATTGACAACGCCGATGTCCAGATCGATACACTTCTCGCAATCGCACAGCAAAGCGGTCGTGTTGGTACTTTTTGGTGTATTTTGCAAGAATTAACGGATGCGAATTACATCCTTCTGGTCCGCCGCAATGAAAAGCGTCTGGTATTGCGTGGTAGAAGGGTCGTAGATGCAGAGGACGATTCTTGCCAACCACAAGAAGAGCGCACTTATCCCTTAATCCGCATTTCGGCAAGTCCTTCAAATCCTGAGCTATATCAGTACCATATTCAAGATTTGCGTTCGGCAACGGACGCGAAAATGATGTTTGCAGCCGGGTCTGGTTGGATTTGGGAGTTTGTAGAAGGGGATGAAGAATTGCCAACTACTAAGTCCGAAGCGGCTAAGGCCTTATTGGAACAAAGCCGGGCGTGATAGTTACCTCGATTTTTTCCACATTTCTTGCATCGATTCCATGTCCACCGCCTTGATTCCAAGCGACTCGATTGTTCAGATCAAGTCGCATTACTTCAATAATCTCCTTGGACCAAGCTGCTTGCGTTTCGACTCTTCCGTCCTCAAATTGAAGATCCCTGCAAAAAACTTCGGCGACTGACGAATTCGCTCGTCCAATTACATCGATAGTTCCAGATTCACTGACAGAATTGCTATGCTTCATGCTATTTGAACATCTCTCAATGCGAAATCCGGCTTTTAGGAGCAACTGCGAAATCGCTAGAAACAATCCCATCGAATTGGGTCCGACAAGATTCGCCTCTCGGATATTATATGTTACCGACACCGTGACGTATGCCTGAAATTCGCTGATTTCGCGCACAAATCGGATTCGCATGAACCTGTCTTCTAAATTGATGTTAGCCAGAGCCGCTGTTTCAGGACCAAACTTTCCTCTTTTGCCAACACCTCTCTCACATTGAGTTGTGTCGTTCAACATCTTAAATAAGTCCGCCATATAACCTTGTTGAATGTCGCCGACATTCTCCGGAATCAACAATCGATCTTGATATCTGAATCGAATAGGTTCGCCTCTTGTGCCTTCGCCAGTTCCACCGAAAGCCCAGAACCTCGCAAAGGCAAGCGTCGATAACGTGGTGATCTGAATTGGGTTATAGCTTTGCCTACGAAAAAAATCTTCATACCACATTTCGTCATGCGGATGCTCAGTAGTTGTCTTCCGGGACTGCGAGCTTTTCTCCGACTCTTCATGACGCTGCAAAATACTGGTTGCGTTTGGCTCGCTTGCGTTTCTCAGTATTCTTTCGCGTACACCGGGAATGCTTGGTATCACAGATGCGCTGTCCTTCTCGAGCTTGAGTATCTTGGTCATAAACGGAGGAAGCTCTCTATATCTAAAGGTCTGAAAAAGATCCTCATGAAGCTCAGTCGGCCACCGCTTCGCGTGAAACTCTGTCATGGCTTTGACATAAGACTCCTTAATTTTGGCTTGGCCTATGTCAGCTTCTAATGGAATGAGGTTCTCCGCATTTTTTCTCGACCTGATAGCTTCGTACGATAAGAAGTACGCATTCTCTCCGGCGCTGCATACTTGCGGACTCAAAAACCAGGGTGCCGTGAGCGCTCTTCCAAACAAATTGCGTTTGATGTCATCCTGAAGCGTTTCGGCTTGATAGCCATCTCCAACTACCAATCTAAAGCCTGCACTTGAATTCCATTGCATCGCTCTTGTTTGAAACTCCGTGTCTTCAATTCGTGATCGCTCTTTCAAACTAGCTAGTTGCCAGTATCGCGACCGCTTTCTATCTATGCAATACAGACGTGCCTCCAAGTCTGCCAATTCATGAATTACTACTCTTCCGAGCTTTTGAAACGCTCGAATGCGCTTCGCAGAAAGCTTTTCCGACATGGGCACCAACACCGCCGCAAATTCTGCATCACTCGCATTTCTTCCGCGCAGCTCAAGGCGCTTTTCATCTACCGCCGCCGCCTCAATATCAATGTCTTCAAGGACCGCCTTTGCAAACAGCCGAAGCCGCGGAAGCTCGCATGTTGCATCAAACGCGAGCAGGTCATACCCCATTTGCGCCGTCTGCATAAAGAGGATATTGACGCCGCAACGCACTAGCGCATCAGCCAGGCCAAGAACCGCATCCTCAACGGTCTCGGGCGAATTTTGCAGAGGAATTGAACGGCGTTGCAGATAAATCTTTATGCCGAATGCAGTCACCCATCTCTGATGATGAATGGGTGAGATGACGAGATGTGGCGATTCATTCTGGTAGCAATCATCATGAGAAACGAGCTGTACTTTCGAGTCGAATCCGTTTCCTTCTGCCACTATGCCCCAACACAGCGATCCTTCCCGAATCCCGAGCGGTTCAAGAACGTGCGGATCGAAGTAAATGCCGTTACGATTGCAACGCGTTGGAATTGTGTAAGTCAACGATTTTGCTCCTCGGTAGCCACGCAAGGACATGTTATCAGGTCTGGACAGAATTTGCGATACGACGATTAGGTGATCTACCGCTGGTGAGGTGGCTCACTCAACGGTCCTACCACTTTTTTCAACCACACCGATGCGGGAGCCTCTAATTCTGAAAATCCAGCTTGGGAAGAGACCAGATTTGTCATTTTTTCTTTCAGAAATTCCTGCGCAAATCCAGGGATGCCCGAAAGCCATGCATTTGGATCAATTTCAATGAGGTGGCGTTGTTGAGATGCGGGCCACAATGAGGTATACCGCCGCGTTAGATCAGTGGGTCCGTTCTCTTCCTCCCACTTTTTGCGACACGCTTCCAGCGCCGCTTGGTCTTTGGGCTCGGCATGCGGATACAGCATGCTCGCCAAGGTGGGCGGACCACCTCGATGCGGACGCGGTGACATTGCGCTTTTCTTTCCAATTGTTGCTTGTTATTCATAATTCATCTGGCGCCAAATCACAAGCACTTTTTGGAATTCACTGCAATCAAAAAATTCTGCGCACTTTACCGCCAGAGGAATTCTGGCGGCAATAGCTATTTGTCTCTCGTGGACATTTGAAGGAGATTCAAATGCTTAAGACAGTCAAATCGAACGATGCGTCAATTATCAACAGATGCCCGGAATTCGGCCCAGAGCAACGGTCATCCTTGCACAAGAGCCGCAATGCTCGATCATCAGCGAAAGGAGAACGCTCATGATTCGTGCCATTGCTCATTTAGTCCTCTGTGCAGCCACTATTGCCCATGCCCCAGGTTCGAAGCTGCCTCCGGATATCGTTACTATCTTGGCGTGGGCAGGTATTGTCGCTTATCTGATCCATGCTTTGGTTGACATTTCGGAGTGCAAGTTCGTTCGGAGATGGTTAAAGAATCGTCGTTGACGGCGTGCCGCTCACCCCGAGGGAGGCGGCTCAGGCGTTCACCTCAATCATCATCGGATGACCGCTTGTTGGCACCGCTCTGTCCGCGTCCACGCTCCGGGCGACGTCATTTCGTGCCAGTCATTCCGACTTCCACTGAATGGTGTCCTGGAATTGCTTGCAATCTTCTGCGGTACGGGCTTTTCGCCCCGTTTATTTCCGGGGATAGCAGTGTTCAACGCTTGTTCTGCGGATGTGGCCGCGTTATCAATTCGTCCTAGAAGTCTCTCAATGCGTGAACGGGCAACAAAGGAGTTGCACATCGATTGATCTGCCTCGCGCATTTCCTTTGTTAGCCAACATGCTTAATGGCGTCAGATGGTTCGACATCGCACGCCTCGCACCAGGCTACAAACTCCACTGGGTCAATGCGACGTTCGCCGCGCTCCACCTTTGAAACGAGCGAATACGGCTTCCCAAGCTTCTCGCCCAGCTCTCGGATAGTCAGCCCAGCGTCTTCTCGCTGCCGTTTTAGGAGCCCGCAGAGCTTTTTGTAAGCCAAAGTATGATGTGATCTTGTACCCATCTTGGGCTCAAGCTACAATCTCCTGGGATTGAGCCCAGTTTGGGCTCAGAAACAGGATTAGGTGTTTGGAGGTACCCGCTCATGAGGAATGCACAGAGTATTGAACTCGGCACACTGACTTTGAATAGCGCCCAGAAACAAGGATCGCAGGGCAACAAGGCCCTCGCGGCATTGGTAGGAATGGCAGAAGCTGCCATCGCACGCCTACACGAGATCCGAAGCAGCAAACGGACTAAGGCGGCCGCGATCCTCAGCCGCCTTCGCGGCACCGGGCGGGGCGTGTCTTTTACCCGCTTGGTCGGTGAGATAGAGCGGGCGCACCCGATCAAACTCGAATACCCCTTTGAAGGTAGCGATCGGGTAGGGGGAGCTGTGTGGATCGCCCGCGATCTGCTGGGCGGCTCGTCAACCACCTCCGTTGCCAAACTCTGCTGGGATAGTCGGGCAATGGATCTTCCAATGCATGTGCATGATCACTCGGATCGCTGCATAATCGTTGGGAAGGGCAGGGGGTATTTTCATGTGACGGATGAGTCTGCTGATGAATTCACCGGGAAGAACGTCCGCTCCATCCCCGCACGGGAGCGTGATGTGTTTCTCTTCGCTCGCGGAACGGTCCATACCTTTAGCACTGAAGCGGAACCTATGACGCTTCTGTCCTGCCAGCTTCCGTATCTCCCATTTGACCATCCCCGTCAGTACCGGCTTCCCAAGGTGCGGTGGACCGCGAAGGAGTTCAGCGATCCTTACGAGGCGGGGATCGCCTGCGACCCCGGCTGGACCGTTTTGGCCGAATCCGAAGTCCCCATCTCCTTCGCCGATGTGCTGACACTCGGTCCTTAATGTATCGATAGCGCTTTAACTTCACGATAACGGCGGTCAGGTGCAGGGCAACAAGCCCGCACCCGATGACATACTCGGTAAAATACATTGCCGTAACCGGATTCAGCGAGGCCAGATAGAGACACGCGCCGAGCATGAGGAGTGAGGTGGCATAGACCGTGCGGACGGTCTCAACACTGGTACGTCCACCTGTAGACTTGCCGCCGCTGGGGTGGCGGGATTGAAATACAAGCAATTCCGCGCCGACTAGTTTGTTGACATGCCGCTCGATCTCATCGATCCGGCGAAGCACATCTTCAAATGAACGAGCGTGATTAACAGTGGTTCGAACGAACCATATCTGCGCTAGCGGAAGTCCGATGAGAAAGATCGTTTGGCTGGCAGAAGGTACCGCGGAAATGCTACCGAGGAACGTGGCCAACGCGGCAGACGCGATCGGCACGCGCCGATCCAGCGAAGTCATGCGGAAGGTCACGAGCCCATAGAGGACCTTGTACTCTTCCATGAGAAGATTGAGCTTGCGTTGAACCGGCTCGGTGTCGTCGGGTGCTAAGGCTTCGTCTGGTACCTGCAAATTGTGCGTTTTCACAGGTATCTCAGTCCACGGCGATTCGTTTTGCAATCCGCGGTTCATCGCGTTGAGGAATCACCCCCACCACTTCCACTCCGGTGAACTGGAGGCGATAAACCACCACGATGGGGAACTGCTTTAGAAACACGCGCCGATACTTGTCATTGATGCGTTCGTAGCTTGCGGGGTTCTGTGCGATATTTGCGAGCTTTTCTTCCAACTCCTCGATGAACTCTGCCCCATGACCCGGTCGCACCTGCTCATAGTTCTTCGCGGCTGCCCGAACTTCAGTCCGCGCCTCCTTGTTGAGCCGTACAAAGCGTGCGTAGTTATACGTATCCATCCTCAGCCCGCAGCGACTTCTTCACCTCTTCCCAGCTGAAGGTCGGCATGAGACCCGCATCGACGGCTGCACAGCGACGGTCAAGTTCGGCAATTTGTTCTGCTGAGAACATTTGAGTTCCCGCCTCCGCCAGAACACTGTTGAGAATCTGCTGCACCAGCGCTAGGCGGTCAGCAGTGGAGAGTTGTGAATAATCAAAATCGTTGAGTGAGGTAGCCATAGGATCTCCGCAGTATCACGATCTCCATCATGCCGCATTCTGTGTTATTTGTAAATACGAAAATGAAGCCGGGGGCTCAATTCCACACGCACGCGTCTTTGCCACTAGTTGCAAGGTCTCCGCGTACCAACGTGCCCAATGTTTCACCTAGGCAGGTGAAGTTAGGGGAGGGCGGGACATGACGCACATGGTTCCACATTGCACAGTGCCGTAGGGTGTGCATCTGGTGTGTGACAGAAAAAACGCTGTACCGCGCCTCACCGATTTGGAACATCGTGCAATTCAAATCAATGCATCAATGCTAATTGCGTCGCGGTCAAACACAATAAGGGTCTCCAAGCCGTGCTCTTGAATTTTTACAGCTCGTATGTTCCGACCGAGAAAGTGATCGCGAATACGACGATTCTGTTCTGAGTCACCTGCCGACGTTGGAGGTCGATTGTTTGAGATGACCTTAGCGTGTTCCAGGTACCGGGCTAGATGTCCCTCCGTATTGCCTGCGCCCTTACTCTCATAACCAGGAACAGCCTCAAAATGGTCCATTATCTCTTCGTCGGCAAGTCCGACGCTGCAGCGAAGCGCATGTTTCGCGCTCGAATGCCAGCGGACTCTC
The DNA here is from genome assembly GCA_964484185.1 of uncultured Phycisphaeraceae bacterium. Taxonomy (GTDB): domain Bacteria; phylum Planctomycetota; class Phycisphaerae; order Phycisphaerales; family UBA1924; genus F1-120-MAGs238. The sequence goes on along the minus strand of CAZAEQ010000011.1, from coordinate 95,882 downwards.
GACAGATATACTCCGCAACCGTATTTTGTGCCCGTGTTCGACTCGGGTTTCCAACCGTTTTGTCGGATCAATTCCAGAATTTCCTTGCCGCCATCACCTTGCGTGTGAAGCCAATCTCCAGCTGCTTTCGCCATGAGGACCTCCTCGCATACATACCAGGGGCTAGCCTGCAAGGCCCCGCAGATTCGCATTCGAAAATGAGCCAACTGAACAGCGTACAAGAGGCAGGCTACTGGATGCTAGTCCTGGTAAGCAGAATAGCCGACGCAGGAGCACTGAACAACGCGTTGCCGGGAGTTCAACCGCCGACCTCCGCTTCGCGACCCGTGCCGGTTTCGCGGGAAACATCGTGCAAGAAAGGAGAAGACTTGAGGCAGGAAAGGCAAAGCAAGTAAGAAGAGCAAGGCGTGGCTTTATCCAATCTCCATTTCCGCCAACATCGGGAGACCCGTAAACGGATCTCTACCGCCGTCGGGTCGATGCCACAGAATGCATTCCCTTGCTACGATCGAAAGCGATACAGGATTTGAGTCCATGACCCTACCTCATCACACATTTGTCCTAACACAGGTTCTTGTCGAAGGACTTTCCGAGGAGCTTGCGCATTTCGTTGAAGACGAGGTACGCATGATAATTGAACCGCGTGCCAGGTTCGATTTTTCCCTTAGAGGCCATCTCGATCTTGCCGTCATCGTGACTGACAAGATGGAATCGCATGTGGACAACATTCGGCAAGAAATGGGGAAAATACTGCCGCCCTATCGACGTATGAAAACTGCCATGATGGCGGCAGGGATGATGCTATCACCGGAAATGGGTCCGCCATACAAGGCGACACTAGTACTCGATAATGAGTTGTGGCTTTCTCAAGATGCTCATTGCATTGCCATGCGCGTTTACATCCTGGCACATGAATTCGGGCACGCGATGCAAAGAGCAAGCGGAACTAATACTCACTGGCATGAATGGCCGGACCGAACGCCGACGCATGCAAATATGATGCGGGGACTTGCGGCGATTGCAATAGACGAGTTCGATGCAGACGTCAAATCCGCGACGGTGTGTAAGGATGTCCTGCTAGATGACAAAAAGGTGCCCGTCAACTGCTCCGAAATATTTGCAGTCGGATTTATCGATGCTGCTGAAACGCTCTGCGCGTGCTTGGAGAAACTGGTTTCCGATGTCCGCCTCTATCGAGTCGGGGCGGCAGGGCTTGAGTCGCTTTATCCCAGGGCATTTGAATTGCTCAACGAACTCCTGATTGTTTTAACGCACACGGTTGCGTTATTTGCCGCTGACCAACGCCTGCCGAAGATGCTTGAACAACTAGGCGTCTTCCCAGGGTTTCGGTCGTACATCGCAGGTGATTTCAGTTTGTTTTGTCAAGGCTTGGTGAATACAGATCGCTTCCAGGGTGAGCAGGAGATGATCGCGGCGGTTGAAGGGATGCTTGATTGTTTGGGCTTGCGCATCGAGGACATTGAGGGCGGCCAGCGTTATGTCCATGTGCATGAGCCAGCTTTCTGTGGTGAGCCAGATCCGAGCGATGACAATTCTGGTGCCCATTCGCCCATTGCCGCGCCAATTGCTTCCGCGGAAAGAGCCCCTGACAATGAATAATCCAGCCCATGCTTTCGAGCAGAAAGGGCTTGGTGCCGCACCATTCCAATTCGTAAGAGTCATTCGCAATAAGAAAACAACTGGACGCTGCGCCTCTTGCGGCAAAGCGATTGCGAATGAATGCGTTGTGAAGTCGGCGGACGGAAAGGAATTCACGGTTGGAAAGGACTGCGTGAGGAAGACGGGGGATTTCGGCTTGGGAGCAACTATCGAAGCTGAATTCAAGAAGCTCGAAGAGCTTGAAAGAACTGCCGTTATCGTTCAGGCGGAGAAGTTACTAGCGATGGACGTTGTCATGGCGGCTATCAAAGCAAAACCTCATCCGAGTCCGTTCCACGCAAGCCAAGGCAAAACCTTGATGGATTGGGTGGCGTTTGCCAATGCAAGCGGCGGCAAGGCAAAGAAGGCCGAGGTCGCACTTAGTGTACTTCAGGTTGCGAAGGAACTCGGACTGTCGGATGAAGTGCTATGAAGACGTTGGCGTTGTCTAAGCCAGTTCTACTATTTCAACGCCGCATTTGCTAACACTTTCTTACACATACACAAAAACAATGATGAAATCTCAGAAATGTCAATGAAAAAATCTAAGTCTGGACTCTAAATTTGAGGTATCTATCTTTTACGCGGAGCTAGTGCGTCTCAGCTTGATCGGACAGACGATGAATGAGCGCTCGGATGTCCTCCGCACGCCACGCCGTACACCGTGCGGAGAGCTTCACCGGCTTTGGAAACCGCCCAGTCTTCACGCCTTCCCACCAGCAGGTCTTCCCAAGCGGGATCACGCTGAGCACTTGGGGCAGTCGCAAGAACCCCGTTTCTGGAATGTCATTCATACTACCTCGCTTTTCATTTGGTTCTCCGACCACCCCACCGCTTGGTGAGCAGGCCAGCTGACCGATTGTCCAACTTCATAAACACCCTCTTCGACACAATTCACGCCTCCTCGGGCACAAATGCCGGCGCTCTCTTTTTGAGCCACGCACAACGCTCTTCCAGCGTGGTGAATTCGCCGATCTCGATCGCATCGATCGTCGGCCCTGACTCACCCACACGCTCGATATCTTCCTTGCTCATCTCGCGAACCCAAAGTACGCGGTGCCGCTGCAACCCTGCGTGAGTGAGATTGATCGCTCCATCCGAGAGCGGCTTATCCAGGTTGCTGCCGCGGATCAGCACCAGATACATCAAGTCACCGGAGAACTTCATAAGCAGCCCCTCGGATGGGTTGAACCGCCACTGTCCGAGCAGGTTGTATGGGAACCAGACACTGTTGCCGTCGCGCAGACGGAACTCCACAGCGGCCGATGAGTCACGCAGTCCGCGTAAGTAGCCGAACGCCGCGCAGGATGCTTCCACGGCGTCCGCGTCTTGCTCCTTGGCTGATAGCGGCACCGACTTGGATTCCGAATTGAGAATCCCTTTAAGGCGATCTTGATGTTTTTGCCTATCGCTCATGCATCGGCTCCGGCCCTGCTATCACTCGCTCATTGCCATGCTGGGCACCGTGGTTATGTCGAGCAAACATATCTAATTCGTGACCAAACGGGAATGCAGAGCGCTGCGTGGGTTTGCGCTCGCTGTTCGCGGCCAGCGTCGTCGCCGACAATGGATCATCTGGGCGGCAGATCGCCTTGAGTAGCGCCTCCTTGTCATCGGTGAACACCTGCACCTGTTCTTTGCCGCGGGTGAGCGCGACATAGGCGGTCCGCTGTCCCGTCGCAGGGAGTGATTCCTCGGAAATGCCGACAAACACTTTATTGACAGTGACGCCTTGGCTTGCATGGCTGGTAACGACATAGCCATGTGTCAAGTGGCCGAAATCCCGGTCGATGACCCATCCGTGGTCAACGATGATGTCGCCTCGACGGTTGAATCCCTGAACCGTGAATAGCGATCCGTTACTCAGGCGGTGCTTGCCGTCCCTGGTCTTCCCGCCAGCCGTGACCCGCACACGGTCACCCACCGCCAAACTGAGTTGCACGGGCCGGTAAAGCTCGAAGCGATTGGCAAGGGCGGTTGGAGGAACGACACCGTCCTCGATCAACACGCGCGTTCCTTTTTGATGGCCCGGCGCGTTCTGGTGAAACTCGAGCAGGTCGCCCGGCTCGTACTGGGTGACATCGGTCTTTTGCGACTCTGTAAGATGTGCCGAGACCCACGTGTTGACCGTCCGTTCACCGGAAAGCCTATCTCGCGCTTTCAAGCCGCTAATGATGGCGGCCGTGATTCGATCGGCTTCCGCATGCGTCGGCGACACTACCAAGGCAGTCTTGGGTTTACCATCCTTAGTAATTTCGGCCGCGGCAGACAGGTACGACTCGGCCATCTGTTGGTAGCGATCCTCATCGGGCACCTCTTTGATCCAACCGAGCCTGTCCAGCTCCTCGAACGCTTCGCCGGTTCTGCCTTCGCTGAGCGCCTTGGCCGCCTTCTTGTAATCACCGCTTTGGCGCAGGATCTCGGTGACTTCCGCGACACGCAGGCCTACATTCTCCTCAAGGAGCCGCAGCGGCTCGCCCGCCGTGACGCTGCGATGCTGGCGACGATCCCCGACCAGAATCACCCGCGCATTGACGACTTCTGCCGTCTCGAACACTTTCAGCATGTCGCGTGTGCCGAGTTGGCTCGCTTCATCGACGAGAATCACACCGCCCCTGGCAGCCTGCTGCATCTGCTCATCTTTCAGGAAGCGCGCCACCGTGTCGGCATTGGCAAACCCCGCCTCTTGCCTCAGCACCTCGCGGCTCGCCTTCACCGATTGGGCCAGTGCCACCACCGGCTTGCCGACTTCGGCGAGCGCCTCACCGATTTCCTGTTCAAGTGTGGTCTTCCCGGTGCCGGCCACGCCGCGAATGATCATCACGCGGTCACGTGAACCGAGTACATGGCTGACGGCTGCCTTCTGACCTTCGTTGAACCAGTCACGCGAGCACGGGCGTTCGGGATCACCCAGTGGGCGAGCCCTGCCGCGCCCCTCGCGGGCGAAATCAATCAGACGGGACTCCAGGGCGAGCATCTCTTTGGTGGTGGCCATGGCCCGGCCCTCGACCTCGCTGCGGATGAGGGGGCGCTCCTGCATGGTGCTGGTCACGCCTTCGACGGTGACGCTTCCCAGACCGCGCTTGAGCGCCTCTGTGACCAGCGACCGCTCCGGCAGCACCGCGTCGCGCACGAAACTGTGTGCGAGAGCGTGATCGACCGCATCCTTCTCCCCTCCCACTGTCCGATCGATGGGCGTTTCACGCCGGTGTATCGCGGCCAGTTGTTTGCGCTCCGCGTCACTCAAACGCCCATCCCACTCTTTGCGCAGCGTGTCCCAGCTGAGGGCAGAGAGTTTCTTCTCACGGGTTTCGGCGCCCAGTTCCGCTTTGCGGTCGGGATTGGTGATGCCCTTTTCTTCGGCCAACTTCTCAATGACGGCAGTGCGGCGAGAGAATCGCTTCAGTACATCGGCGGGCATGCCCGCGATTTCAAAGTCATCCCGTTTGCGCTGCACGCCGAAGCCCAAATCTTGCAGCTTGTTCGCCAGCCGCACGCGAAAGGCCGCCTGGAAATAGGGCGAATCGCGCTTGAGTTCGCGAAACTGACCGGCCTTCCATCGCTCTTCCTCCTGATCCCACGTGCTATTGAAACAGAAGACATGTGCATGCATCTGCGGATCAGGTATTCCGTCCACTGGCCTCGATGTTGTGTGAATAAATTCTGCCCACACCATGTTGCCCGTGGTCCGATTGGTGTCCTGGAGATTTTTTCGGACGCGGGTCTTCATCTCCGCTTCCATCTCGCACATGGTTTCATCGACAGAGTCGCGAAACGCTCCCATGATGTCCTGGTCCCCGCTCATCGCGTAGAGGAGCGACACGGACTTCGGCACCGAGAAGGTGAAGTCGTAGCCCACGGTTCTTTCAGTGCGCGTTCGCACCGTAAGCGGTTCGCCCGTCTGTGGATGAAGATTGTCGCAAAGCCGCTCGAAGGAGGATTTGTCGACGGTCCCGGAAAGACCGAGACGAGAAGCGCCCTTGCCTCCCCAGGAACCGACCAATTCCTGGCCTTCTGTGTAATAGTCCGCCGTCGCGTAGTAACGCTTGGCTCCAGCGGCACTGTCTTGTTGCGAGATGCGAATCATATCAATTTCGAATTTAGCACAATTTCGTTAATGGTTTCTTAACACTCATCTGCTCCACCGCAGCCAGCCTCACTCCGCGCCTTTCTGTTTCAAAGCGGGACACTCATACTCATATTGTCGTCACAGCTCGAACTCTTTCAGGTCGCAGATTTTCTTTTCCGGAATGAAAGGTTGAGCGGTTTGCAATCAATAGGTGGAGGGAACATGCGCCCAAGGGCTTGGGCCAACACGTTCCTCCACGACGGATGGAGATTGCATATGACACCATCGATTCACCAGGCGCAGGCGGTCCCATTCGATATTCCGGAAGGGTTGGAACGAACGAACTTTGACGCTGCCGGCCGCGCGATTGTCGCGGCCGAACTTGCCCTTCAGACGTGGGAAAGTGAGGGCGGCGCGACCGGTCGAGAGTTTCCTGCCGCGATCGTCGAAACCAATTCGCTGCTAACAGCCCCTCCCGGGCACGCTACCGGTTCCGATGTCTTTGCCTGCTAAGAGTGCAAACTGAGCTTGAGCGATCCCGCCGCATTTGAACCGTCTGCTTGCAACACATTGGAGTATTCCATGACCCATCTGACCAATAAGCCGGTGGCGTTCTTCAAAGCTGATCCCGGTCAGCCGCGCAAGACGTTCGACGAGTCCTCGCTGCGTTCACTAGGCGAGTCCCTGAAGATTCGCCAGAACGATCCGGTGCAAGCGCAGTCCGACGGCACCCTGATCGACGGCGAACGGCGCTGGCGAGCCGCTCAGCTCGTCGAACTGGAAGCACTTGACGCGATCATCACAGACGTGGCATTGACGCAGAGCGAGATCAATCTCGTGCGGCTGACATCATTCTTCCACCGAGAGGATTTGTCGGCCTTCGAAAAATGGTCCGCGTGCGTGCAACTCTTTGTGCTCAATCCACACTGGTCGGTCAAAGACCTCGCGGCGCATCTGCATATCGACCCTTCGATGGTCACGCGACTTCTGTCGCCCTCCAATTGCTCGCCAGAATGGCAGGAAGCATTGCGGGACAACAAAGTCGGCATCTCGGATATGTATGCGGCCAGCAAAGTACCCCCGTCCGAGCAGACAGAGCTGCTTGCAATGAAGCTGGCTGGTGCCAGCCGTGACACCCTTGAGCGGGCAGGGCGGAAGGTCCGCGAAGACCTATCAGATGGCGTGAAGCTATCTCGCATCAAGATCGTCATGCCTGAGGGAGCGACAGTCATACTCATCGCCAGCGCCTTGGGCATGGCTGGAGCAGTTGATTTGCTCAGTCAGGCATTGAAAGAGGCCCGTAAGGCAGCGGACCAGTATGACGTGAAGACCTTCCAAAGCATGATGAAGGATAAAGCGAGATCCAAAAAGGAGTGAGATGATCCATGTCGAAGCAACGAGAAGAACTGATCCGCGCCACCTTTGAGCTTGCAAGGAATTTGGAATGGGTAGAGTCCTTAGAGCCCAAATTCAGAGACCACGACATCAGCGCCGCCGAGTTAGCGAAATCCCGCGAAGCGTGGAATGAGCACACGGAACGACGAGATTGGGAGTGGTGGAAAGATCAGTCGAAAGGCATGTCTATAAGCGAGTTGGACGACGAGCGGATCGGGTATACCCAGAAGCTCAATGCGCTGGGCATGTTGCAGACGAAACGCGAGAACATCGCGAGCCCACAGAACCAATTCCAGGAGATTCTCAAAGGCACCCTGAAATCCGAAGATAAGCCGCAAGAGCAATCAAAGGACCAAGGCCGGGACATGTGATGTCGATCGTCGATCAACGGAACTGGAGGAGCCACGTATGTACTCACTATTGCGCTGCGTCCTGATTATCACCGTGCTTTGCATGGCGTACCTGGCGGCGCTGATGATGTATTTCATGCCGTACATCAGCATCGCAATCGGGCTTCTGTTGCTCTGGACCGTATGCAAGAAGACCCTTCGCTCCAACGCTCACGGCACGGCGCGTTGGGCAACCCCATCTGACATCCCGCACATGCTCGAAGGCGACGGATTGATTGTCGGCCATATCGAGGGCCGGCTGAGCAGGTTTAGCGGGCTGCGTGAACTCATCAGTCCCCGAACGACCTCGCGTGCGGCATGTCTGAAGTTCCTCGGCGCCTTCCAGCGCAGGCCCCCGAAGCAGCTTGTCCGCCTGACACAGGCCGTTCATACGGCGGTCTTCGCGCCGACCGGGGCAGGGAAGGGCGTGTCGTGCGTTGTGCCTTTCGTACTCACCTGCCCTGACTCGATGGTGATATACGACGTAAAGGGCGAGATAGCGATCCTGACGGCGCAGGCACGCCGCAAGATGGGGCACCGCGTCGTCGTCATCGATCCGTACAAGGTGACCACTCAGGAACCCGATTCCTTCAATCCTTTGGATTTCATAGACAAGGACTCAGAAACGGCACTTGATGACATTCGCGACCTCGCTGCGGCGCTGGTGGTCCGAAATGGGCAGGAAAAAGAACCCCATTGGTCTGATTCTGCGGAAGTCTGGATCGCAGCGATGGTCGCCACGGTCGTCTGCTTTGCGGAAAACGCTGACAAATCTCTCCAATCGGTCCGGGCCCTGCTCACCAATCCAGAACGGATGCAGGCCGCCATCAAGATGATGTGCGAGTCCGATGAGATGGAAGGGATGCTGTCGCGATTAGGGTTCCAACTCGGGCAGTTCAAAGACAAAGAGTTGGGCTCGACACTCACGACGACCAACCGATTCCTGCGTTTTCTGGACACGACTGCCATCGCCGAAAGCACGAAGCAGAGCAGTTTTGACCCCGCCGATCTGCTCACAAAGAAAGTCACCGTGTACCTCGTGCTCCCCCCTGACCGAATGCGGGCTCAAACAGCGCTTGTCAGAATGTGGATGAGTTCATTGCTCCGCGCTGTAGTCAAAGGTGGACTCCAAACCACAACCAAGGTTCAGTTTGTCATCGATGAGGCCGCCTCTCTCGGGCCTCTCGATTGTCTTGATGATGCGGTAGACAAGCTGCGCGGGTATGGTGTAAGGCTACTGCTTATTTTCCAGTCCTTGACGCAGCTGCGCAAAGTGTTTCCTGACGGGCAGGACCAGACCTTGTTAAGCAATGTGACTCAGGTGTTTTTTGGTGTGAATGACCAGCAGACAGCTGAGTATGTTTCATCGCGATTGGGAGAGTCAACGATTGTGACAAGCAGCGGCGGCACCAGTTGCGGAAGGTCCAGTCAAACGGGAGAGCACGGGCAGGCCACACATAGTTCTTCCACTAACGAGAACAGCAACTGGCAATTCATGGGTCGCAAGCTGCTCAAGCCGGAGGAGGTAACGGCCCTTCCCGACCGCGTGGCGATCACCTTTGCTCCAGGAGTGCCTCCACTCGCTACTCGCCTCATTCGCTATTACGAGAAGGATTTCAAGAATCTCCGCGGCATGGGGCTGATCAGGACGACCTTCGAGACAGCGTGTCTGTTCCTCCCGATTGCGCTATTTGTCCTCATATTTACGACGGCGTTATTGAACACAATACCAAAAGAAAGGAAAGATCATGTCCAAACAAACTCAGCAGTTCTTCGACCAGCTCAAGAGCGGCGAAAAGCCCACACTCCTTGAGACGATCAAGGAGGCGGCATCCACTATCAAGGATCTCGGTGGACGGCTCTGGGACGAAGCGAAGCCCATGTTCGATCACGGGCGATCGGAAGCGGCCGCATTGCTTTTCACAGGTCAGAGCTATGTCATGTACATGAAAGCCGGGCAGGGCGCTGAACACACTCAGGATCACAGTGCAAATGCAGCCGAGCAACAAACTGACCTCGGTCGCGAGTTGTGACTGCACGAGCGAACATTATTGCACAAGTTTGCTGCACAATTCAGCTCGAAGTGTTGTGACGCAGCGATGTACCCGACACTATAGAACTTTGCCGAATTCTCTAGTCGACCAAAACAGGAAGGCAAATTGCTCCGCCACTCCATCCAACAACGCAGAATGGGCCCAAAGGTTCTACAATGCCTCTCGAAGCAGGCAACCCGCAGAAAACGCGCCAAGAGAGAGATTGGCGAATCGGCTATGGCTTTACATGTCTTCTCCTGCATACAAAGTACGCGGATCAATAGAGGTCTGGTGAATGGCTTTAGAAAAATCCGATTCCGGAAATGAACACAACACGCAATGTCTACAAAACGCGTTTCGGATTCTCACGGCACTTGAACCTGGTACTCGCCAGACCGTGCTTGAATCGACAGAACTTGAAGATCTCCGCTGCCGCGTCCGTTCCTTATCGACGCTACTGGACATTGTGCCGCCTTCAGATGTCGATGAGTTGGAGACAGTTTGGGAGCATTGGCTCAAATTGTTTCCAGATGGAATGGCACCCTCCCTGATACAACTCCGAGATAGCACTCGGTTGCTGCTCCGATCACCGGAAGAGACCGGACACACTACTCTCCCAAAATCAAATGAGCAGTATCTGAAGAAGGCGAAAGCCGCGCTGAATTCGACACTTAGCCTTATCGGAGACACATCTTGGGCAGGTGGAATCGATGCTGACAGCGACCAAGATACCGAGAGAACGGTCGTAGATTTGATTGGGATGTGGCTGTTTCAGTTGGAACATTGGGGGCGTTGGAAATTCCTTCCGCCTGCTATTCCGGGAGAATCGCCACTACCGATCGACCAGGTATATGTCGAACTGTTCGCGCTCGCTGGCAGCGACGCAGGAGAATTCGTTGATCAATTGAATGGACCTGGGCGAAATGGGATGGCTCGTGTTCCAAGCGCGCAGCCGATGCTTGACATCCCGAGAATGTTGTTGCGCACAGTAGATATGTGCGTTGTGATTGGAGAACCAGGAAGTGGTAAGTCAACTCTAATCCAATGGCTCGCCCGGGCAATTCCCCGAGGAGCTTGTTCTGGCTTTGAACTGCCCGTTGCGGTACGACTTGGTAGCTTTGCAGAGGCCATTGGACAGCGTCCAACTCTCTCGCTGCTCGAGTTCTTTCTCGAGTCTCTGGCACCAGGTTCGCGCCGCAGGGAACGCGAAGCAGCCTGGCTTAGAAGGTCCTCGGCACATACTCAGCGAATGGTCATGCTCTTAGACGGATGGGATGAAGTGCCGCATTCGCTGCGCTTTCAAGTCCAAGAGGCAATCGAACGAGAGCGAGATTTCTGTCCGATCCTTGTAACCTCGCGTCCTTCCGGCTTACCCAAACAACTTCTCCAAGGTGCTCATGCAGACTATTACGAGATAGCAGGGCTGTCTCGTCGAGGGATTGACGGCCTGATTTCGCACACGCTTGAGACCATGGGAAACCCTCACTCGACGGACCCGGTAACAAAGCTCATCCATGCGGATCCTGAGCTAGACGAGATGGCTAGGAATCCATTTTTGCTGAGCTTACTGACCCGTCTTCTGTCTGCTTCGCAGAATATTCGTAAAATGCGAACGCGGTCGGACCTGTATCAGCAGGTGGTGTCGTGGGTGCGGGAACAACACAACGCCATCTGTCAGGACGGACAGAACCTGACACACGAACATATTTCTGCGCTAATGGAACTCTCGTATGATTTGCTCGTTAACAGAGATGCTTCGAAGTACTACTTTTCCAGTGCGGAACTTAGGGAGCATTTGCGATCATTGAACGCTGAGCCTCTCATCAAGTGCCGTCTTGTCAACCGCGCCGACCCCGTCTTAGAAGAATTTGCTTTCTTGCATGCAACGATTCAGGAGTATTTGGCGGCGGAACAGTTGGCGCGGCGCTCACCTGAGTCGATAGATTCAGTATTGGATCGAGCATTGTGTTCTGCTTACCGAACCAATATATTGACTTTCGTCGCGGGTCTTTCTAAATGCAACAAACAAATCCGTGCTCTCGCTGGCCGTTGGCTTGAGACGCCTGACCGCCATCTCCATATTGCTTTGCGCCTAGCCCGACTAGCATTATCAGCCAGATGGACAGACCCCCAAGATATTGTGGTTCTTGACAAAATCAAAGAGCTTCTGTGGCAAGAAGTGCGTTCTGGTGAGGACATGCCCTTCACTCGACTTGCGGTTGAAGCGTTAGCAGATCTCGATGGTACTGAATTATGCCGCAGGGCCCGCGCGACAGCGTCCCTGTCTGCCTGGGCAATCCAATGCATAGTTGATGCGGTCCCCACGTCGTTGGCTCGGAGCGAGCGCCTTGATGAGCTGATGTCTGGAGAGTGGCGTGACTATGCGGGTTATGACGCGATTGGCGGGCCTGACAATGCAACACTGCAATCGATCCGCGCGATATTGGCTGACACGGAAGCGACTGCAGCCGACCGTCGGGAAGCGGCGATCCAAGCTGGTGCAGCTCGCGATGAGGCATCGATTCCTCTGCTAGAACCGCTACTAACCCATGTCGATGAGAACGTCGCAGTTCAGGCTGCCTACAGCCTTGGCATAATCGGGGGACGAGCGGCAGTGGATGCTTTGATTGACTATGTCTTGGGCGAACACCGCCAAGAGTCGGTCGTGAGAGTTGCGATCGCGAGGCTTCGACACGAAGGAAATCCGTTGGGTGCACTTGACCCGGTCGGGCGCGACCGGATTCTCCGGCGCCTGGCAGTAATTTCCTTTGACGATGGGCGAGTGAATATCGCGCTCGATGTCCTTCAGGGCTATCCAATCCGTGATGGCGCAGAGTTGGTGGCTCGGATTGCCACTAATCGCGGCTTGTCGCATGCCACTCGACTATCAGCGATCTTCGTTCTCAAAATGGTGCCCGATCGTCGCCTGGTAGAAAGGGTGCTTGGAGATTTGGTGAGTGAGCCAGACAGTGGAATTGTGGCTGGCATGCTTTCGGTGGCGATTGACCGGTCGCTGCGTGTTCCGCTCGATTGGTTGATTGGGAGGCTGGAGGCCGCCGGCGACCAAGTGCATCAACGACAACTCCTGATAACGATGGTAAAAATGCTTTCCCACGCTCCGACCTCCGATCACGACCGTGCTGTTCAATGGATGAATGAGACGCTCGCAGCGATGCTAGATGGCACAAAGTCAGACACCCTCTCCATCTCGGCTGTTCGGCGGGCTGTTGCCAGCCTGGGTTCCTCAAGCGTCGGTATACCCAACGGCGTGTGCATTCAGGCGGCGCACGGTCTTCTGACGCGATTTGTAAAAAAATCCGCGGCTGTCAAAGGACCACTCTTGCAAGTGGCCGCGGATTTACTGGCCGTCGCTGTCGATAGATCCGCAACAGGACTGGTATGCCAAGCTCTTGAAGCGGCACGAACCATGCGAACAACCGACAAAGAGTGGGTAGATGCTCAGATGAGCCTGGCCAAGTGCGTGGCAAGTCTTGCTCCGGGCGAACTGCTCCGCTATACCAAAGAATACGAGCCGGCAGCAACGGCGCTCAAACGGCTCTGTACGGAGCGAGGCTATTTGATCTTTGATACTTGGATCGCCGATGGCGACGGAAACGAACTTTTCCGTTCGTCCTCCCAGTCCAATGCTAATACTCCACGCGCGCCGCAGAGAACGTCGCCGCCTGGGCGCACGATCAGTGAATTGGAAGAATTGTCGGCCCATTTGTACGATCTGGTTAGGAACGCCCATGAGCACGGCGAATCGAGCGTTTCGGGATGGAAAGAGGTCTTCCTAGACGGATGCAAGCGTGTGACTGGGAATAAGGAGCGTCTCGAGGCGATCCGGCAGCTCTACCCTAAAGATCCTCAAACGACCTACGACGCCTGGCTTAAAAAGGCAGCCGACCAATTCCGCAGCGCCTGTGCAAGAGTAGAGCGAACTGAGCGATTCTGGAGCAACTCCAAGGACCGAGGGAAATTCCCCAAGTCGAAGTGGAATCCTACCCGTAAGGACTCTTCGGAACAGGACTGATATAGCACCCTGAAGAGACCACTCGCAACTAACCTCAAAACGGAGTGAATAACGGAGTCGTGCGGAGTCCGCACAGTGACGCGGCCGCGGCAAGGCGCGTTGGGGTCTCGTTTTTCAGTCCGTCGATCCGTTTCCTTGGCTATCGGGCACTCATGCTGGGTCGATTGCGAGCGTCCCGCTGCGACCCAGTACGGAGTGACCCCGGTGTGCATATGCACGCCAGGGAGACACCGATGGCTCAGCAAAATACCTCAGATCGAAGTGGATCATTCTCATTTCTACGGCCGGGTTCAGGACTGTTCGACACGTTCTTTCCTGCGATTCAAATTGCGTTCACGACTGGCCAGTTGTCTAGGGAGCAGGCTGAGCGCCAGGCATACGACGCCTTTTGTGTCGTCGTGGCTGGCGCCGGTGGGCGAAGCAATCGGCTTCTAGCAAGCCAGAGGAGCTTCCAACACGACGTGTTAACTCGATTTGAAGATCGTAAGCTGGCGGAACGATACGACCCATCGTTGGGCGTAACTCCGCGGTCATTTATCCGCGGAGTCGCAGGCATGATGCTTAGAGAGCAGCGATCGCGTGTTCTACCTCGGTCGATTTGCCAAAGCCGAACCGATGACAGGGTGTCATCGGTAGAGGACACGGCGAGCGTTCGTGAGATATCGCGTATTGTGATGGATGAGTTGATGCAAGACCTTCCGCCCGCGCAGCAGGTGGCGATCTTCGTTAAATATTCCGATGTCTCAATGCTCCGGCAATCTGGTACGCACAAGACGGGGATCGAATCCGTCCGGCGCTGTCGTGCAATTGCCCGATTGCGTATCCGCCTGGCCCAGCGAGGAATCACGGAGTTTTGAGCATGACACAACAGGTCTCAAACCACGCAATTCGATACCAAGAGTCTCATCGCTCTCGATCACCGCCGCGCCTTGACGAGCGGAGAGTCAGAGGAAGGGTCTGGCAGCGCATCGGGTCGCTCCTGAGTTCGATAATAGGGATCTCGTCAAATGTCGGATCGGACTGCCGAGGCCCCTTCATGATTGACTCAAGGCGATACTTAATCGATGAAATGCCGCGCTTCCGAACCCCAGCCACGCTCAGGCGGGCAGGATCGGGAGACACGGGCGACCGGATTGCAAGTCCCAACATTCGCAGATCGTGAGTGACATGAGCGGCGAGGTTGTCTTTCTCGCCCGAATTCGCGGGTTGCTGCTTGGAGAGATACTGGTTCAGACTCGGCTGCAAACAAGTAGCCATTTCTTGGTGGAAGATGTCCCTGAGTTGGAGCAGCGCCTGCCAGCGAGCGCCGTACGTGGGTGGCAAATCGCTAAACAGCGATTGAATCACCTGTCGCTGCGATTGATTCTTTGGATCACCCTGCGGCTTGTCCGTATGCACACTCTCCCCCACTTGACTAACCCAATCTGCCCAATGTTGGCAGGAAACGCAACACCAATCTGCGATGAGTGCGTCGCAGCGTGCCATTTTGGGAAAATCCCAGGCGATACTGATAGGGCGCACTCGCTTGCTCGAGTTGACCAAAACATCGATCGAATAAAGGAGGCACGCCTTGCCAGTATGCGCGACCAGATGATCTGGATATTGAACCACCAGCGAATTTGATGACGGTGAAAATAAAAACCGCAAAAACCTGTTGACGGTCGTAAGAGCGGGAAGAGAGACGTCAATAGATAGGGACAGGCGAGCCGATTCTGCGGTAATCGTCTGGTGCATCCACTTGCCGGAGCCATTGCGTAGTCCGGCACAGAAAAGATAGGTCTTGCATGGATAGTTTGATGATGATTATTGGTGGGGTGGTCTGGTGTTTCGCCGGCGTCGGCGTTGTCCATACCTGGAAGAAATACATGGCGCGGCCGCAGATGGCCTGCATGCCGACCAGCATGGGTCCTCCGTCACAGGAAGTGAAGAACGCTGACATGACGCAGAGCTGATTCAGGGTCGTCTGCCCGAGAGGGCAGGCGTCCTTTTTGGTCGATTTCGCATGTCACGAGGTCGAGCGTATCGGCCGTGGCGATCTCTCGCACAAATGGAGGTGGGCTTTGAACCCAATTCAGTCGTTGTTGAACCGATGCTCACGCGGATTTACGCTTCCCCAGAAGCTGCTTATTTCCGTTCTGGTGTTCATTTACATCTTGAGTCCCATAGACGTTCTTCCGGATTTTATTCCTGTACTGGGCTGGGGTGATGATCTTTACGCTCTCTATCTGGCCATTCGAGTTTGGTCCAGTCCGACCCTGAATTCTGATGCGCCGCAGCTTGTCGCCTAATCAAACCAGCATTCTCAACAGCACACCCCGCCGGCTGCGGGGTTGTTTTCTTAGAAGGTGAATGCATGGAGTGGCCTTTCAAGCACAAAGAAGAAGACAAAAACGCTTGATTGTATCGAGATGAACCAAATCTCAAAAAGGGAATTATATCTTTGGACAAATCCGCTTCAACCCCAATTCAACTGCACACAATTAAGGAGGTCTGCACGCTACTAAAATTGTGCCGGAAGACGGTCTACAAGAAAATCAAGTCAGGCGAATTGAACGCGATCAACACTGGCACGACATCCAAGAAGATTTACAAGGTCTCGATTGCTGCACTTCAAAAGTGGATTGACCAGAAGACCTTTCTTGCAAATCCCGGCGTTGAATACGTGAAGCTCGACAGGCGATTAGTGTTCTAGTTTCTGATTACACTCGACGCGATTGGTTGAGCGTCAAAAACAATCGGCGAGGTCTTTTCTGAATTTATCCGTCGTCTTGTCGAGTTTGCTCCAATTGCTTTCCGTGTAAAAGGTCTCTGTAACTGTCTTGGTTTGGTGGCCCAGGTGAAGCGATGCGATATCAGGGTTGCTATTTTTCTGCACTTCATTCGAAGACGTCTTTCGGAGCATTTTGAATTCTGGCAGTTTCAATTTGTGCTCTTTGACGAAAGCCCGGAACACTTTGCCCACATAGTCATTGCTTGCGACATCATTGCCCTTGCTGCCTGTAAACACCAATCGCTCATCGTTGCTCATGCTTGCTTGGATTGCCGCCTGCGTTTCCTTCCAGAGTTTGTGACGCAGCTTCGGCGGATTATTGCTACCAGCCGTCTTGTTACGGATGGTCTGAATCAACGAACCATTGGCCTTGAGATGTGATTTCTCTAGGGCGCCGATCTCTGAGGTGCAATAGGCACAGTTCAAACCAAGTAGAATGAACGCCCTTACTTCGCCGGTCGCTTTGGAGAGTGCCAGTTTGATTTCGTCTTTGCTCCAATACTTGTCGGCGTCTTTGTCCCACACGGCAGACGCGGTTTTCTTCGTCTTGATAGGCACCAAAATTGCGCCAAGATTGCCGGGCGTGTTAAATCCGAGATTCTCGCGCTCCGATGCCCACAAGAAGAGTCGGCGAAGGTTGTAGAAGATGTCCTTTTTGTACCTGTCCCCCCACTCCCGAGCGTTGATATTCGCCGCGACGTCCACGAACGTTGTTCGCGCATATGCACCAATCGCTGTCCCATTGAAAAATTCGTTGGTGGCCTTTAGCTTGTTTCGGATTTCCCGCTGCTTCTTTGGGGACATCCCCACTTGCTCTCCAAGATAGAGTGCCACCACTTGGCCGAAGGTCATGTGCGGGCCTACCGCTGCAAGGTCGGAAGGCGTCGCCGGGGCGACAAAGTTCGCATCCTTTGCGGGAGTGTTCACAGGGGCAGGCGACACGGTGTTAAGCACTCTAAACGGCCCGACGCCAAGCCGCTGCTGAATACTCAGATGTTTCATGGTGAGCGTCGGATCGCCTTTCCAAGACGACCCTCTGGCCAGCTTGACCTGCAACCATTCCGCTTCCAGGTGCTTCGCTAGAAGCTCGCCCTCCGCTTTGGTGAATGTAGCAAGAGACCAGTAAAACCGATGCCCGCCAATGACCTTGGTCCAGTATTTTTTTGGCACAAGCGTGAGCATTTCCGCTTCTCCTGAGTATCCAACAAGTATATCAAGAGTATGCAGATTACTCACAATAAAAGTAGAAAGGACCCGATCGCTCAAAGGCATCGGGTCCTAATTGCCTGCTATTCAAGCATTTATATGAAAGAGCGGGCGACGAGGGTCGAACTCGCGACCTACGCGTTGGGAACGCGTCGCTCTACCACTGAGCTACGCCCGCACGGGGTGAGTGTATCCCGCTTCAAATGCTTGAGCGAATCTTTCAGATGGATACCTCGTTGCTTCCCAAGTCTGCATTCTTCTTCACAACTCCGAACCAGATCAGACAGAACACCGGGTAGATGAGGCGGATGACTCCCATGATAACTGTGAGAACAATCATCATGGACTCGCTCATGTTTCCAAAGCTGCCCATTGGGTTTTGGGCACCCGCGGCTGCAGTATTCTGCTGCATCATTTGAGAAACCTGGCCAGCGCGATAGACGCCCCAGGCGATATGAGCGAGCAATACGACTACTGCGATTGCTCCATACGCCAGATGCAGTTGAACAGAAATTGGTTTGCGGCGCAGCAGTGTGATCGCGGCAACGAGCAGAAGTAATGAAATCACTGTCAGTACAAGCATGAAGACGATGTCGACCGGGCCGATCAGAGCCATCTGAGATTTCATCTGATCCTGCATCTCTGGCGGCACAAGTCCAACCATTGCCTTTCCGGCAATAGAGCCACCGAGCTGACAACAGGCGTTATAGAGCAGCGTGAGGCCGCCCCAGACGCAGCCTAGAACACCGATGAGCGTCGGCCAAGTCGGCTGAGGCCTGAACTCATCGTGAAAGACGGGCGGGCTGTTCATGCTGCTCATTGAAAATCTCCGCGTTCTTGCTGGAACTAGATCGACACTTCATTGGAACCCATGTCGGCATTGCGTTTGGCAATTCCAAACCAGAAGATGCAGAACACAGGATAGATGGCAAAGACAACATCTATTGAAATAACAATCGCCCGCTGGATTGTCATAATGGGGACCTTCATCATCTGCTGTATCTCAGGCTTCTGTGCGTTGTCCAGCAGATACTGCTCAAACACCGCAAGTCCCTGGAATTGAGCAACTACCGCGAGCAAGAGGGAACCCAGGCCCACCACACCGTACACAACGTGAAGCGGTTTAGCTATCGGCTTGCGCTGAACCAGCAGTACACCCGCAATGAGAAGCAGCACGGCCACAACTACGCCAATCAGGAGGGAAATGATCGAAAGCGGGCTGGCGGCAATATTGGGCATGTCTTCAAGCCCTGGCTGTTTCATTCCGCCTGTGACGATCTGTACTCCGCCGCAGACGCTGCAGATCAGACCGATACACGCCCAGGAAATACTGATAATGCCAATAACTTTGGGCCATGAAGGGATTTCTTCTCCAAACGTATCAGCTGGACCGACCTGTGGAGGAAAATCGCTCATGTGCTTGCTCCGAAGTTAAGAACAGTGTACCAGAAAGTATCAAAGCTGCTGAAGGAACCGGATATCGTTCTCAAAGAGCATGCGGATATCGGGGATTTCGTAGCGTTTCATGGCGATTCGCTCGATTCCGAATCCGAATGCAAAGCCGCACCATTCTTCGGGATTTATGCCGCAGCCTTGCAGGACATTGGGGTGGACCATGCCGCAACCGCCGAGTTCGACCCACTTTGCGGGCTGATCAGCGCGGAAGCGGATCTTCATATCGAGCTCGGCTGACGGCTCAGTGAACGGGAAGAAGCTGGGGCGGAGGCGGATCTCGGAGTCTTCACCAAAGTACGCACGGGCGAATTGCACCAGTGTTGTCTTGAGATCAGCCATGGTTACGTGGCGATCGATGTACAACCCTTCGATCTGATGGAACATGAACGAGTGTGTTGCATCGACCGTGTCGGGGCGATAAACGCGGCCGGGCGCGACGATCTTGATCGAGTGCTTCAGGCTGCCGCCATCGCGGGCAACTGCCGCTTCCATCACACGTATCTGCACCGTTGAAGTCTGACTCCGCAGCATCCGCGGCGACTTTGTCTTTTTGGGATCATCGACATAGAAGTTGTCGATGGGGTCACGGGCGGGGTGCTCAGCGGGAATGTTCAGGCTGGTGAAGTTGTGGGCCTCATCTTCTAGCTCGGGGCCATCGGCAACGGAGAAGCCCATGCGAGCGAAGACTTCGCAGAGTTCTTCGCGGACACGCATGATGATGTGACGGCGGCCGAGTTGGTTGGACGTGATTGCCCCCGGCTCGGTCATGTCGACCATTTCAGAGACCGGGCCAGCCGTTGCGCCGAGGGTCGACTTCTTCTCGTTGAACGCGGCTTCGAGGGCTGCACGGACCGTGTTGATCTGCCCCCCCACCTTTGCCTTTTCTTCTTTGGGAAGTTTGGCGAAGGCGGTCATGGCATCTTTGAGCTTGCCGCTGGGACCGAGATAGGCGAGCCGCCAGGCTTCAAGTGCGGCGGCATCTGCCGCGGCGGAAAGCTGGGTGAGGCCTGTGGACTGGAGTTCTGGAAGCTGATCGAGCATGAGGCCGGAGGGTATGCCGGGTCACCAAAGTGGCAAAGTGGCCCCTCCGTCGTTTGAACTGATCTTTTCATAGAGAATTGTCTTTAGATTGTGGCAATAGAGCCAACCTTGTGACATCTTTAGTGAAAGGCGAAACGCCGGAGGAACACATGATTTCAAAGTTTGCAATTGGCAGTCTATTTCTAGCGAGCATTGCAACAGCGCAAGCTCCATTTGCAAACCTGTTCTGGGAAGCCAATGACGGTGGCGGTTGGACACGCAATGCACTGACGACGACCAATCGCACGGTGCAGATTCGACTAATTGCTGAATGGGGTGGAGGCGACGCCTATGGGTTTGGCGTGACTGCCTTTGATGCGGTGATTGATGCAGCGCATGGCACTGACAACGCGACGCACATAGCTCGAATACCACCGTTTACTTATAATGTTCCAACAGACAACGTGGTTGCGATGCGTCAAGGCAATATTATTAAACTCGATGATCTGGCAGATGTGGCGGCACCGGGAGCCGGGCCCGGCTGGGTATTCGTTGGGCAGAGCACTGGGCAATTTGGAACCCCGATCGATCCAGTCAACCCGGCGAACATATTTCGATTTGATCTTGAACTGGGGGAGGTTGCGGGAACACGCAGAGTGTCCTCGATTCATATGTTTCGATTTGGCGGCAACGCTGGCCTCCACCGCGAAAATGGATCGCAGATTTTCCTGACAGCGCAGATTAGCGGTGTGGATGTCACATATGTTCCTTCCGCGCCAAGCGTCGCGATTGTGGCAGCCGGGCTTGTCGCAACTCGAAGACAGCGGAGATCAATCGGCTCCCTTCAATCAGTGATTTGATGGATTCCTCGTAGAAAGTCGCCTCCTGATGGTGCCTATGTGCCGCGGCGGCGGAGAAAGTGCAAGTTTTTGGGCGTTCTGGCCAACCACGCTTGCACGCCTAGATAGCTGTGGCATAGTTGTAAGCATGAAGACGCATCTGATGTTGATCACAGGAGTCGCTGCGCTAGTGGCAGAGTCATGTCTTGGACAAGCTCCGTTTGCCAACCTGTTCTGGGAAGCCAACGACGGTGGCGGTTGGACTCGCGATGAATTGACAACTACCAATCGCACAGTGCAGGTTCGACTGGTTGCGGAATGGGGTGCCGTCGATGGGTATGGATTTGCCGGGACCGGCTTTGATGTCGTCATTGGTTCGGCAGACACCACTGACAACGCCACACACTTGACTCGGTTAGTTCCCTTTGATCTCGTCACAACCGAATTGGCAGCGATGAGACAAGGCGACATTATTAAACTTGATAGGGCGACAGATCTGGCAGCGCCCGGCGCGGGCACTGGCTGGATCTTTGCTTCGCAGGGCAGCGGGCATTTTGGAGGGTCCATTGACCCGGCCAACCCGGCAAATCTGTTTGGCTTTGACCTTGAACTAGGAGATGTTGCAGGAACTCGCAGAGTTTCTTCGATTCATCACGTCCGATTCGGCGGCAATGCGGGGATTTACACCGGGCCTACGTCCCAAATTTTTGTCATTGCGCCGGTAACTGGCGTGGATATTACTTATGTCCCCACCGCGCCAAGCGTCGCAGTTGTGGCAGCCGGCCTTGTCGCAACTCGAAGACAGCGGAGATCAATCGGCTCCCTTCAATCAACAATCTGAGCAGATTTAGTCGTGGGCAGATTTAGTCGTGGAATGTCGCTTCCGGATGGTGGCGATCGGCCAACGGCAGCGCAGATAGCCACCTCTTCCTGCTGTCATACTTGCCGCAAAAACACACAGACCCGCATTGCTGCGGGTCTGTGAATTGAACTAGATTAGAAACTGCGAATCAGGCCTTCTTAGGAGCGTTGGCCTTTGCGGCCTTTGCCGCCTTCTTCTCGCCGACCTTGAATTCGCCCTTCTTGAGCTTGGCGGCGAATGCGGTGCGCTTGTCAGCGATCTTGCGACGCTTGGAGGGCTTGCCGCCGATTTCGGGACCTTCTTCTGCGCCGACGAACTGGATGACGCAGAGTTCGGAGCCGTCACCGATACGGGCCTTGCCGAGCTTGACGATGCGGGTGTAGCCACCTGCGCGGTCTTTGAACTGTGCGGCAACGTTGGTGAAGATGTGCTTGACGATCTTGGGGGCTTTGGTGAGTTCGCCGTACTTGTTACGCTCGACTTCTTCGCCCTTGGGGACATCGAAGAACTGTTCAGCGCGTTCGCGACGCTTGGCTGTGTGCGCCTTTTCAGCATCGGTGGCGGTTGAGTGGGTATAGAGCCAGTCGAACGCCTTGCGGTCGCGGCCGAGCTTGGAGATGACCAGGCGGCGGGCGTGCAGGTCGCCACGCTTTGCGAGCGTGATGATCTTGTCGATCATGGGAGCGACGGCCTTAGCCTTGGGAATGGTGGTCACAATCTGGCCGTGCTCAAAGAGAGCTACAGCAAGGTTGCGAAGTGTGGACGCACGGTGTGCGGTTGTGCGTCCAAGTCGGTAGCCAGCGCGGCCGTGTCGCATGAGAGAAACTCCAGAGGCAGAGGGCAATCCGTAATGGATGCCCGGGAAAAGACCATGAAAAGGCAGGTCGAGATATTAGGCGACAGGTACGAGGAAGTCGTCCTGACGCAGACAATGGCAAACAATCGAACAGATACCGGACCAAGGGCGGCCAGGCCTGTTCTCGTGGACTAGAGACCGGGGGGCAGCTCGGGCTTGGGAACGTTGAAGCCTTCGGGCATCTTCATTCCCAGGTCGAGGTTGATGTCCTGCAGCTTGCGCTTCACTTCGCGGAGTGAGGTGCGGCCGAAGGAACGCAGCTTGAGCAATTCACCATCGGTGAACTGAACAACCTGGCCAACGGTTTCGATGCGAGCTGATTCGAGGCAGTTGCTGGCACGGACCGAGAGGTCCATGTCGGTGATGGGCATGGAGAGCTTGCGGATGAGGTCTTCATCGACGCCGGCTGCCGCGGCTGCTTCTTCAGAAACGCGCTCTTCGCCCAGTTCAAAGTACTGAACAAAGGGATTGAGGTGCTTGCGGAGAATCTTGGCGGCTTCGACGAGAGCCATTTCCGGAGTGACGGTGCCGTTGCTCCAGATTTCAAGGGTGAGCTTGTCGTAGTTGGTGCGCTGACCGACGCGGGTTTCTTCAATCTTGTAACGGACGCGCTGGACAGGTGAGTAGATCGCATCGACGTGAATGATGCCGATTTCCTGATCTTCCTGCGAGTTGTACTGCTCTGAAGCGGGAACGTAGCCGCGGCCCTTGGCCACGTGCAGTTCCATTTCAAACTCGACCTTGTCGGTCAAGGTGCAGAGGACGAGGTCTTTGTTGTGAATGGTGATTGAAGGATCAGCTTCGATCATGTCGGCGGTGACTTCACCAGGACCGCGAGCAGCAACGCGCATGGTCTTGGCTTCATCGCCTTCGAGCTTGACGATCAAGTTCTTGACGTTGAGAACGATGTCAACGACATCTTCCATCACGCCAGGCATGGAGCTGAATTCGTGGCTTGCGCCCTTGATCTTGATCCAGGTGACCGATGCGCCTTCGAGTGATGAAAGCAGGACGCGACGGAGGCTGTTTCCGATGGTGGTACCGAAACCACGCTCAAACGGCTCAACCATGAAACGGCCGTAGGTATCGCCCGTGAAACGGGGATCGGCAACGACACGAATGGGGAGCTCAAGGCCACGCCACTTCACGCGAGTACTCATGCGAAAAACCTCAATCAGCAGAAGTTAGAACCTGGACAACCCACACGCTCACGAACATTTTCGCCCTGCTGAGGCGGCGAAAGTTCTTCTTGCTATGCAGGATAAATCGTGTGCGATCCGATCAAGGGTCGCACACGCAGAGAATCTAAATTAGACGCGACGACGCTTGCTTGGGCGGCAACCGTTGAACGGAACCGCAGTGCGGTCTTCAACTGCTGTGACGCGGAGGCCTGCGGCGGTGAGGCCGTTGACTGCTGATTCGCGACCGGCGCCAGCGCCAGTGATGCGAACTTCAACTTCGCTCATGCCCATCTTGCGAGCCTTGCCCGCGGCGGTTTCACCCGCGCGAGTTGCGGCGAAGGGAGTGCTCTTACGAGTGCCCTTGAAGCCGATGGTTCCCGCTGAATCCCATGCGATGGTTTCGCCGTTCATGTCGGTGATGGTGACGATGGTGTTGTTGTTGGTGGCTTTGACGTGGACGATGCCGCGGACAACGTTCTTGCGAACTTTTGCCTTTTTGCCCGTTACTTCTTTTTTCTCTGGGGTCGATGACATGTTCTGAAACTCCTCGGATCATCCGACACAAAGTGTCGTACCCGATTGTGAAAGAAAAACACCGGATCAAAGGTGATCCGGTGCTGAATGGATTACTTAGCCTTGACGCCCTTCTTACCGGCGACAGTCTTCTTCTTACCCTTACGAGTACGAGCGTTGGACTGTGTGCGCTGACCGCGGCAGGGGAGACCCTTGCGGTGGCGATCGCCGCGGTAGGACTTGATGTCCTTGAGGCGTTGAATGTTCTGCTGCACCTGGCGGCGGAGAGCACCTTCGACCAGGAAGTTGGAGTCGATCACGTTGTTGATTTTGGCAACATCGGTTTCGGGCAACTCATTGGAGCGCTTCTCGCCATCGACCTTCGCTTCTTTCAGAATGGCGGCCGCGAACTTGGGGCCGATTCCATAGATGTACTGAAGGGCGAAGAAGATTTTCTTCTTGTCGGGAACATCGATACCAGCAATACGTGCCACTAGGAGACTCCTCAAAGATCGCTGGGTTTAGCCCTGGACCTGTTTGTGCTTGGGATCAGACTTGCAAATGACGCGGACCTTGCCCTTGCGGCGCACGATCTGACACGCATTGCACAACCGCTTTACGCTAGAACGAACCTTCACGGCCTCACTCCGATCTTCGAACCTCTGTGGAAGCAGATTGCCGCCGCCAGAGCCGAAACTGAACTTGCCTGCACTGATTGCTACTGACCGAACGCGGCAAGTAACAAGGGGGACATTCTACCCATCACATGGCAATAAGTCATGCAGGGCAGGGAAGAAGCGCGTGAAGGAGCCTCAAGGGGCCTGAAAGGCGGACCCGACAACCGGCTTATTGACGGAAGGTAATGCGGGCTTTAGTCAGGTCGTAGGGGCTGATTTCGACGGTGACACGATCGCCAGGGAGGATGCGGATGTAGTTCATACGCATTTTTCCAGAGACATAGGCCAATACTTCGGTCTTTTGTTCATTGGGCAACCGGACCTTGAACATTGCGTTCGGGAGGGCTTCGGTAACCACTGCTTCGAAGGTGAGTTTGTCGTCCTGTTTGGCCATAAGGAAAATCGGTCTCTGCGTTTGTGCCCAGGGCCGCCAAAGGTGGAGGATTACTGGGCTGCTATGTTAGGCACCTTCTTGGTGAGAGCAAGCGGCCGCGTAAGTAGCGCGAATCAGGCTTGTTTGAAATACAAACGAATGAGTGTCTCCCCCACTATCCACGCAAACAACAGCGGCATGTGGACGATCGATGCGAAGAACACTTTTCTTGCGGCTTCCCGTGAAGGAACCTTGGCAAATTTTACAACGAGCGATGCGTAGAGCAGGCCGCTCACGATTGCCATGACAAGATATGGCCAGCTTACATGCGGCGAGAGCAACCAGAATGGCAACACACTGAAGATCAGCAGCCAGACGGTCCAGATCAAACTCGAACGCGCGGTGGCTTTTCCATCGGGATCACTGACACTGAGAGTTTTGTAGCCGCCGCGGGCGTAATCCTCGCGGTACATCCAGCCAATTGCCAGGAAATGCGGCAGTTGCCATGCGAACATGATCGCGACGAATATCCAGCCGCCGGTTTCGAGAAGCGCAGAGAACCCGAGTTCTGGTTTTGCGGCGGCCCATCCAATCAATGGAGGGAGAGCGCCGGGAATTCCGCCAACATGGGTTGCCCACGGCGTGTGGGTTTTCATGGGTGTGTAGAGAAGAATGTACGAAAGCACGCATGCGAGCGAGACGATTGCGGCTGCGGGGCCGCAGAATGCGAGCAGGCACATGACGCCGAGCGCTGAGCACATTGAACCTAAAACAAGCACAGATCGTGGATGTACGCGGCCACTGGGAAGTGGGCGACCCATCGTGCGTTCCATCTTGGCGTCGCGGAATCGCTCTATGTATTGATTGAGTGCGTTGGCGCCGCCAGCGGAGAGCGCTGTTCCGACGATAACTGCGCCGAGGAGCACAGCCCATATTTCGAACGGGCGCGAGTTCTCCACAACGGGAACGACAAAACCGACGATGGCGGTGATGACAACGTGGCGTGTGATGCCTGGTTTTGTGGTTTCAATGAGGCTGCCGATGACGCTGGGGCGCACGCCGCGAGTGCGGGATTTCAGTTCGACTACTGGCGTCTGTGGAATCTCCGCGGGCGCGGGGGGTGGGCTGTCGATGACGCTGGAGGCTGGCACAGGTTGAGATGATAGGAACGCTGCTCCCTGCGGCATTCTCGGGCTGGGTTTTCCGCAGCCCAGATCGCCTCTTCAACTTTCTCGCCCTCCGGGTGCCCCGTACCATCCCCGCCTCACCAAAACAAATTCCAGGAGTTTCCATGGTCCTTTCCTCATTGCTCCTTGCAACACTTCTAGCAGCCGCCCCAGATGCCGCGACGGCACCAGCAACAACCGCTGCCGCCAAAGCGCCGCTCTCGATGAAGGCAATCCCGCCGCTGACCGCGACAACATTCAAGATGGAGACGTTCGTCAAAGGAGTCGAAGTCCCCTGGGACATGGTTTTCACTTCCAAAGACCGCATGCTTTTCACTGAACGCGCAGGCCGCGTGCGTCAAGTGGTCAAAGGGCAGCTTCGCAATGAGCCTGTTGCCATCATCGACAATGTTATCAGCATTGGCGGCGAAAATGGCCTTATGGGAATCTGCCTGCACCCAGACTACGCCGACAACAAATTCATTTACCTTGCGTTTGGATGCAAGAAAGACGGCGAGCCCAACGATGTGCGCGTGGTTCGCTATGTCGATGCGGGAAACAAACTTGAGAATCCAACAGTGATTATCAAGGGATTTCCCTGCGGAGCAAATCACGCCGGGTGCTCGGTTCGATTTGGACCCGATGGCAAGTTGTACATCACGACTGGCGAAGCCTACAAGAAACTGACTGCGAAAGACCTGACCTCGTACGGCGGCAAGGTACTCCGCATCAACGGCGACGGCACTGTCCCCACAGACAATCCGTTTGTCAGCGCCGAGTACAAGAGCAAAGGCGCCAAGCCTGAGATCTGGTCATATGGTCACCGTAATTCTCAGGGAATTGACTGGCACCCTGTCACGAAAGAGTTGTACTCAAGCGAGCACGGCCCTTCGGGCTCAGATGCTCCTGGCGGCGGCGATGAATTCAATCATCTGCACATGGGTCACAACTACGGTTGGCCCGATGTACACCACGCGATGACCAATGACATCAGCGACGCGCCGCTTGTCGAATATACACCGTCGGTTGCCCCGGCGAGCGGAGTGTTCTACAACGGCACGCTGTTCCCTGAACTCAAGGGAGCGTTTCTCTCTGGCTTCCTTCGCGGCAAGGCGCTCGTCGCGTTCCATGTCGATGGGGACAAGATTGTGAAGCAGGAAACCCTGGTGAAAGACCTTGGACGAATCCGACCCGTCATTGTCGGTCCCGATGGCGCGATCTATTTCGCCACTTCAAATAAAGATGGCCGCGGAAGACCAGATGCAGAAGACGATCGCATCTTCCGTCTAGTTCCCGATACTGGCGAAACCAAGCCAGAAGCTGCTCCGGCCCCCGCCGCTCCAGTCCCCACTCCAAGCAAGCAATAAGCTCAATCACGCATGCATTTCACACTACTTGATAAAGTGCTGGAAACTTCGCCGCAGAAGACGGTGACGCTGAAACACGTCTCGAATGCGGAAGAGTATTTACAGGATCACTTTCCGACGTTTCCGGTGTTGCCGGGTGTCATGATGCTTGAATGCATGGTGCAGGCTGCGCGGCATCATCTTGAAGTTCATGAAGTGGCAATTGACAAGCCGTGGGTGCTCGGCCGCGTGCGTGCGCTGAAGTACGGGAAGTTTGTGAAACCGGGATCGTCCTTGAAAATAGTGATCGAGTCGGCGACGAGCAAAGACCCGGCGATGCGGGACTTTAAAGCCGAAGTTCTCCTTGTTGAGCCGGGTGCGGCGGCGGACGAGTTGCCGGTGGCGGCGTCCGGGCGAATCTCGATGCGAATGGCAAAAGTTCGATAATTCCACTTTCGCGGCCAATCGCCCTATCATGGGCCCAGTCGAAGTTTCAATGTTTGTGAACAGCTTGATAGAGGACGTGACAGCAATGACCCGCGAAGAGATTCTTGACAAAGTGCGTGAAGTTCTGGTTGATGCCCTCGCGGTTGATGAAGAGGAAGTGACCGCAAAGGCCTCGCTGACGAGAGACTTGGGCGCGGAGAGCATCGACTTCCTCGATATCGTTTTCAAGATTGAGCAGGCGTTCGGATTCAAGATCGCACAGGGCGAGTTGTTCCCCGAAGGTCCGGCTCAGGGGTCAGCGTTGATTAAAGACGGCAAGGTCACCCCCGAAGGAATCGCCGCCCTCAAGCAACGACTGCCGCACGTTGACTTTTCACAGTTTGAAACCAACCCCAGCGTGAACAAGGTGGCGGAAGTCTTCACAGTCGATGCGATCGTGAACTTTGTTGAGCGGAAACTCGCCGCCAAATAAGTGATCGGAGCAAGCCCGTGCGCTGGATGTGGATCGACCGGATCGTCGAGCTTGTACCCGGCCAGAAGATGGTGGCGATCAAGCACGTGTCGCTGGCGGAAGAACATCTGCACGATCATTTTCCAGCAACTGCGAAATCTCCTGCATTCCCAATCATGCCAATGTCGTTGATCGTCGAAGGGATGGCCCAGACCGCGGGAATCCTCGTTGGGCACGCCAACGGTTTTAAAGAGAAAGTCATTCTCGCCAAGGTAAGCAAGGCCGAGCTTGATATTGATGCAGTTCCCGGCGACACCCTGCGATACACAGCGACTATTCAGCAAGCAGATGCAATGGGTTCGAGTTGTATGGGCCTGGTTCATAAGCTCGATGCGACCCGACCGGGGACAGACATTGAAATTGGACGCATCGATCTGATGTTCAGCAACATTGATCAGAACATTTCCGGCCTGGAATTCCCATCGCATAATTTCGTCTTTGGCGAGTCGTTCAAGACGCTGCTGCGTATGAGCGGAATCCAGATTCCCGACTGACGACGCGATGTGCGGCGATACACTGTGGCGTGCGCACTCTTCGCGTCGGCATCATTGGATGTGGAACTGCTGGCCCGGCGCTTGCCGTGCTGTTGCGACGTGCCGGACACACTGTTGATATCTTCGAGCGAGCAGCAACCCCCGGCCCGGTCGGCGCAGGAATCCTGATCCAACCCAGCGGCGCTGCCGTCCTCGCGGATCTTGGAGTGCTCGATGCCATCGCATCGCACGCCGCACCGGTGCGCTTGCTTTATGGTCGAAATTCACGTGGCCGCGTCATTATGGATCTTGACTACGAAGATCTCCACCCTGGTGCTTGCGGCCTGGGAGTGCAGCGTGGCCTGCTTTTCACGCACCTTTTGGCAGCAGCCCGGGCTGCCGGAGCAACACTTCACACTGGTGCCAACGTTGCCAACTCTACAGCCGAAGGCTTCATTGAGATCATCGACAGCGGCACGCATGGTCCCTTTGATCTCATTGCTCACTGTGATGGCGCTCGCTCCGCGCTCTCCGTTTCCTCATCCAACGTGCGCCGTCAGCAGGTCTATCCCTGGGGCGCTCTTTGGTTCGTTGCAGATGATCCGAGCCAGACTTTCGGAGCCACACTCCATCAAGTTTACGATGGCACATCCACCATGCTCGGCTTTCTCCCCTCCGGGCGGCTGCACGAGAACCATCCGTTCCGTACCAGTCTCTTTTGGAGTTGCACGCCCGCCCACGCCAGCGCGATTCGCAACTCGTCCTCATCCATCTCTGCATTTCGCGAACAGCTTCAGCGCCTTGAGCCCAGGGCGGCGACACTGCTCGAACAGCTTCACTCCCCAAGTCAGCTCCTCTTCGCCGAATACCGCGACACGGTGCTCGACCCCCTGCACGATGGCTGTCGCGTCTATCTTGGCGATGCAGCGCACGCGATGAGTCCTCAGCTCGGTCAGGGCGCCAATCTCGCGCTCATTGATGCACACACGCTTGCCACATCGCTTGCCGCCGCGACTTCGCTGCCAACGGCCCTTGCTTGTTATTCCCGTGCCCGGCGCGGCCAGCTTTCTTTCTACAGCCTTGCCAGTCGAGGACTCACGCCGATATTTCAAAGTGATGAAAACTGGCTCGCGCCGTTCCGCGATCTGGTCTTTGGCCCGCTCTGTCACGTCCCAATTTTTCGGCATGAAATGCTGCTTGCCCTCGCAGGCCGCAAAACTCGAATGTGGTTTGGCTGAAGACTCTTGTCCAGTCCTTACGGGCCCAGGAATACGTCATTCGCCGCCGGCGTCTCCGTACCGCGCAGAATCCCGCTCGTTTCGCCTGCGCGAACTCTGCGAATGACCTCTTCAATCGGGCGCGGCAACCAGATATTGTCGCCGTTCTGAAGCACTGGGGTCTTCAGCCACTCAACGTGACCGTCAACAAACAATGCATCCTGCCCGTAGCCCTTGTGATTCGGCGATGATTCTTCAGGAAAAATCGCCTCGTTCCGCACTGCACGCAACACCACCGGCGAGCGATCTGCCACTACGACCATCGAACTTGGGTGATTCCACATCGGACGATGGGGGCCGAACATGATCTGATAGCTGTACGAGATTTCGTCCAGGTTTTTCCAGTCTTTGCTGCCAGGGTCGCGATCATGCACGAGTGCATGAGGGTTGCCGGGGCATGCCATGTCCTGAACTTTTGCAAAGCCGGTTCGTGCAAGAGTAAACAGGTTTGCCGAGTTGGACGTCGCAGCATCACTGCCCACGTCCCACCATTGGCCGCCGAGGCTCGCGGTCGCCATCGGCATGTCGTCTCTGAAACTCTTGGCATATGCACCCATCGCGTGAGCCACGGTCTGCATATTCGATTGACACAGAGTCTTCACACTGTTAGCGCGACTTGCCGAAATAATCGGCCACGCGACCGCTGTACATACGACTAGCGCCGCTGCCACGCCGACAAGATCGCCGATCTTCCAGCGTGCAAAGACACCGCTGCGATCGATCGAAATAGGTGCCAGTTTTGCTTCTGAACTTTCAATCTTCGCCATCGTTCTCGCGACCAAATCCACTGGTGAACTTTCGCGGTTCTCAACCAGCAATTCCCCGATCGCCGCGACTTTGCCTGCACGGGCTTGTAACGCACCGGGCGTCCCGGAAACATCAAACCGCGCCAGCACCAAGGCGTCAACCGCTTCTTCATCCATCGAAGAAAGCCGCGGATTTGCGCCTGCGGTTTCGATGTTCTTTTCCCTCAAAATTCGCTGCAATGTCACATCGCAGAGCAGTGAATCAGCTGATGAATCGCTCGCGAGCAAGCCCAGGATCTGCCCGATCTTTGCCGCCCTGTCACGCAATTCAGCCGGTACACGATGCACTTCAAGCTGCGCATCAAACAGAGCATCCAGAGCTGCGCCATCTTCATCGCTCAGTCGCAACGAAAAATCCTGCGAAGCTGTTTCGTCGTTTGCATCCATTGAGTTTGCGAATTCCTCAGCCACGAATCATCCTCCTCACGAGGGATACAGCTTGTCCAGCCCTGCCTGCTTCCAACCCTTCGCAAAGCTCGCAACCGCCGCATGCAGCCGCGATTTCACTGTCCCCAGCGGTATTTCAAGATCAGAGCTAATTTGTGCATAGCTCAATCGCTGAAAATACGCCAATAACAGAATTTCCCGCAAGAGCAGCGGCATCTGGTTGAGCACCAGTTGTACCCGCTCGCCCCGCTCCTTCGAATCCATCGCCGCATCTGGCGCGGGTATATCGATCTCAAGGAGGTCGACATACGTCATTCCGCCGTCATCGCTTCCCTTCCCTCCTATCGGTGCGGAGAGGTCGAGAGTCCTGCGGCGGATCTTCCTACGTAGGAAGTCCCTCCCTTTGTTCGCTGCAATTGTAAAAAGCCAGGGCCGAAAACGTCGTTCGGCATCAAATGTGTCAGCCGACAGGTGAATCTGGAGAAACGTGTCCTGAAACACATCCTCTGCCCCGGTCCGATCACCAATAAGGCGGCACAAAAACCGGTAAAGTTCGTCCTGATACCGCTCAATAATGACCTTGAGCGCCCCTGTATCCCCCCGTCGGTAGCGGTCGAATAAGGCCTCATCAGTCTGGGATTCGTATTTTGGGAGCGGTTGTGCCATGGGTCTGTCTTAAGTGTGCAGTCTACGCGAAACTAATGAAGGTTGTTCGGGGCTGAGCCACCTTGGTCCTGCGCCATTGCCGATAACGCCACTGTTCCTTGGAGCCGCTCAAATGTCACGCCCCTATGAGCCGGAAACCGGGTCGCCCCATCGGCACGCAAGGCGGGGGCAAAATCTCGCACATACCGGTCAAAAGACTGGATATCTGCAAAGAAGTACTGCGTTGCAACACGCAACTCTGCACCGTCTAAGACAACTGCCCGAGCCGAAAGCGCCCCACCTTTCACCACTGCAGCCATATGTCCACCACCGAGCCATGCGAGATATTCATCTCGAACGGCCGCGTCCGTAAACTTGGCTGTCACGCAATACCAGACCTGCATAGTCCCAGAGTATCCTTCTATCCGAATCGACGCCGAACGGGATTTGTGATTGCCGACCCATTTCATGCAATACCAGCCCCGCATCGAGCGTTAAGCCCGTAGCAAGGATGATCTCGTTGGCTGAACCAAAAAACTCTCCCAGTGAGATACACCCTTTCGCAGAACTGTCGAGCTTGCTCGCCAGCGCTGCTCGGGGTGATGCATCTTCGTGGCGGACGTTGGTTGAGCTGTATTCCCGCAGGGTCTTCGCATTGGCACGAAGTCGCTGCAGCAGCGCCGAACTGGCAGAAGAGATCACTCAGTCGGTGTTTGTGACAATCGCTGCCAAGCTCTCATCGGGGCAGTACACCGAAGAGGGCAAGTTTGAACCTTGGATTTTTCGCGTTGCGATGAACCGCATCCGCGATGAAGTCCGCCGGCGGAGTCGGCATGCTGTCCCGACCGACTCGGACTCACTGGGTGACAAGCCCAGCCTGGAAACCCTCCCTTCACCAGGAGACCAGGAACACGCAGCACAGGAACTTTCGGCATTACGAAACGCCTTATCTGAACTCACCGACTCTGACCGCGAAATCATCGAACTCCGGCATCACGGACAAATGAACTTTAAGGACATCAGCGAGTTACTCGATGAACCAGTAGGGACCCTTCTTGCTCGCCACCATCGAGCGCTTCGAAAACTCAAAGAACTCATTGAACAGCAACTGAAGCCCACACCAGGACCTACTCAGGGGAAAACACAATGATCAACCAACATCCAAACCACGACAGCCACGAGACTCCCGCAGATCTGCGCAAGGTAATCCAGCGAGTCGATGCACTCGGCGCTTCTGAGCGTGCTTCCGCCCGAGCGGGTTTTGAATCTCATATTCACAGCTCAACGGTCGACTTGATCAACCCTGAGCGCTTGAAGCTCGTCCCAGCGCCATTCGTGAAGTCCTCGGCACGCCGTTGGATTTCACCAATGCGTGTCGCCGCTGCAGTGGCTTTTCTTTCAACTGTCGGAATCACCTATCTCGCGATCAATGGGCAATTGAAATCACAGTCGCCAACCATCGCGGCGATCGATATCGACCCAGTTGCCGACATCGAACACTGGCTGACAGTTGCAAGCAGTGAAGACACCGCAAATGCCGTCGACGCTGAAATCGACCTGCTCCTTGCAGACACACAGAAACTCTCTGAAGGCATCCGCACCGCTCCCATTGATGGAGGCGCACTTTGAACCGTAAGTCTTTCCTCATAACCGCCACTCTCCTGGCCGCTTCAATCACCATGCTCGGCGCTCGCGGCCCCGATGGCGAGAAAAGTGTCAAACAACCACAACGCGAAGGCCGACCGGGCGACCAGGAGTCGAATCCCAGAGTGCTGCGTGCACGCCTGCAGATGCGACTGGAAGAAACCCGGCGACTGGAAGTTCGTCTGCAGGAGGCCATCGCACGTCTCGACAATGGCGAAGGTGCGGATCAAGTGCTCAAAGACGTCGAGAACCTGCAGGGTCGCCCCGATCTCCGTCCTGATTTCAAGGACTCTCAAAAGCCTCTCACCAAGCAGGAGCGCGACGAACTCTTCACGTTTCTCAAGGAGCACATGCCCCGCGCGGCTGATCGACTCAAGCCAGGCGCAGACCACGCCGAGGTCACGGATCGGGTACTCAGTCGCTTTGCGCCTCGCATTCGCGAAGTACTTGTCCTGAAGAATTCAGACCCCAAGCTCTTTACCTTCCGTGTCGACGAAATGCGTGCAACATTCGATGTGCTCGCAAGCGCTCGCGACCTGGGAACGGCCGTGCGTGAGAAAAAGGCCGATGCCGAAACCACTGCTGTTGCAGAAATCAAAGATGCAGTCGCCCGCCGCTTCGACGCCCAACTCGCGGCCCAGCGATTAGAACTTGAATCGCTTGGTGGCCGTATGGAGTCGCTCAAAGCCGAGATCGACCGCCGATCAGCCAATCGCGATGCCGCGGTCGCCGAAGAATCAGCTAAAACTATCGATCGTGCGCGCAAATTCGAAGCCGGCCGCGGCAATCGCGAAAAAGGCGATAGAGGCCAGCCCCCGCAAGGGCGACCCGACCCCGCTGGCAATCGATAGCTTTTTCAGCCGACAATGCTTCCCGGCGCGATATCAGCTGATGGCGCAAGCAAAATGACCTTGCGAGCTTGAGTTGCATCCTTTGGCACATCGCTCGCCGCCAGCAACATGCCACGCGATTCTTCCCCACGCAGCATGCGAGGCGCCAGATTGGCAACCACGATGATCAACCGCCCCACGAGTTCCTCTGCCGTATATGCACCGCGAATGCCCGCACAAATCTGGCGCGGCGCAGATGAACCATCATCTAGCTGAAGCTTGAAGAGCTTGTCCGCCGATGGGTGATTCTCTGCTTTTACAATTCGCGCAACTCGCAGAT
Organism: uncultured Phycisphaeraceae bacterium; assembly: GCA_964484185.1. Classification (GTDB taxonomy): domain Bacteria; phylum Planctomycetota; class Phycisphaerae; order Phycisphaerales; family UBA1924; genus F1-120-MAGs238. The sequence goes on along the minus strand of CAZAEQ010000011.1, from coordinate 60,680 downwards.
CGACCTTTGCAAATTCATCGAACGTGATCTGCGGCTTCACCTCCGCGCCCGGGGCAACTGGCATCGCCGGTGCGGGAGCAGGTGTGGAGACAGGATTCTGAGCAGGAGTTCCGGGAGTGATATTCGACAAAGCGGGTTCCTTTCAACTTACTTGGGCGTAACTGTATCGCTCTTGACCTTGCTCGTATCGGGAACCGGATTCACCCAAGAGCCTGCGCGATACACAGTCTTTTTCACATCAATCGCCAATGCTGCTGCCACACTCGACGGATCCGAATCCCGCAACGGCGCATCATCATCGCTTAGTACTTGTGCCGCCCAGCTCAATTGGATACCTGAAAGCAACTTCGACTCAAGTGAAAGCTGAGCCTCCAGTTCTGCCTCGTTCAACTTCCACCCTGGCAGCGCATCGCAGGTCGGACACTTTCTCGCATCAGTCGACCCTGGACTCTTTGTAAACCTTGCACCAACGCATGTCTGACACGGCCACTTACCCGCCTCGCTCTTGAGCCTGTTCAACGCACCAAGCATCCCGTTGGTCGACAACATCCTCTCGTACCTTCGCAGCACCTGCAGCACCTCGGGCTGCTCCAGCAAATTCCTCGCCGCAAACCCCTCTCCGGCACGCACCATCCCCAGCACCGTCGCCGCCTGATATCCAATCGCCGGTGCGACCACGGCCTCATCTGCCAGCGCATCTGAACCCACCGCGTATCTTGGATCAATCAAGGTTGCAATACTCAATAACCACGCGCGATCCTTCGAAAGTGGCTGCAACGACGCAAGTGCTATACACGAACTCGCTGCGATCCCACTCTGCCCCTTCGCCGTTCGATCAAACTCGTACGCCAGCACAAACAACCGCTTCGCCAGCATCACATCCGCATAGTCAACCGCTTCGGCCGCAACCAGTTCCCCAAGCTCAAAGTACGCCGTCGCATCTCCGGGCGTCAATCGTCCAAGTTCCTTCTCAAAAATCGTCTCAGCGGGCACGCCCTTTGCCGCCGGCTGAGGCTCAGGCGACTTTCCCGATGGCGCCTGCATCACAATCGCCGCTGATAATGCCATCACAAAAATACTCATCCCTGCGGCACTCCTTCCTGTTCTTTCAGCCTCACCAGCCAGAGCCGCGTCAGGAGTTTCTCAAGTAACTCAACCTGTCCCAATACGCTTCCCTGTCCAGCAACTTCGGCCTCGGCCGCATCGATCATTTTCTTCAATTCAATCGCTTGACCCGGCGATTCGTTGCACACCGTGTACGCGAGCAATTCTGCCAATCCAAATTGTTCCGCCGCAAATTTCTGCACGATCCCGCGTGCCTGTGCGCGGCGAGATGCGAGCTTTCGTTCAATCTGATCAATCGTCCAAGGTTCTCTACCCGTCGCTATCAAAACCCGCGCTTGTGAACTCCAACGGTCCGTCAACTTGGCTGCCACCCGATCAGGCGTCAAGTCAGATGTATTTTGCACACCCAGCCGCTGCCAGTACCCGTTCGCAAGCGACTCAGCTTCCAGGTCAAGCGTCGCGTATTCCTTGTTTCTCGCCATCTGCGCCAGATTCGCTTCTACCAGGGCCCGCCGAGCCTCAATCCGCCACACGATCTCGTCAGGGGCCGGTAGTTTGCAGCCCGCCAAAGCCTCAATGATCTCGGACATTTCGCGGGTGCGCGGAAACGATGCCGAAAGGTCGAGCATCGCCCTCAACAAAAACCGGTCGCGAGAATGCCGCCGTATGACCTCTTTGAGCGCGTTGCGAATATTGGTCGTTCCGCTGCGAACAAACTCTGTCACCACAATCGCCGCATCGCGCGGGCCAATCTCGCCGCCTTTAAACGACTCCTGAATGTGTTTGACTCGATCAACTGGCGCAAGAGAAAAGTACTTCGCGGCGAACATGCCATCATCGCTCGGAAATTCAACCGCGTACGTGGTCCCAGTAGAAGGGGCTGACCCAGTTGGGACGACTGCAATCACCGAATCGATCGCGTTCGATGCTTCCGCCTGATTTCCAGACCACAACAGCGACGCCGCATCGTTCAGTTTTGCCCAGTTGCGCAATCTATCCAGCCGTTCAGTGATTCCTGTTGTCCCTGGTACGACTGCTACCTGCTTGGCAGCAACTTCAATCCAGGCCGAACGAACCTTATCACTTTCGACCAGATCACCAACCCCCCACACTTTGGCATATCGCTCTCTAAGCTCAATCCGGGTCCGCTCCGTCGCCGAGGTCGGCACCACCAGCGTGTGATCGATGCCCGCGCTCTTCTGCGGATTATCCGCGAATCGCGAGGTCAGCGCAAAAAGATGCGAGGCATCAATCGCTGGCGCGACCAGCCATCGCAATATCCACGTCCGCACTTCCGCATCGCCCGCGATATCAAGCGCCGCTCCCAATTCGCCGATTGCGTCAAAGACGCTTCGCACCTGCGTTGGATCTGGCGCAGTTGTCAGCAAATTCTCAAGAGCAAGCAATACCACGCGATGGCGGCTGCTTCCACCGGCTGCAATCGCAGTTTTGGCCCATCTTTTCCACGCGAGCGACAGATTATTTTCCAGCTTCGAATCGGTCCATCGACTCGCTAACCGATCTGATGCAACGTTCAGACAAGACTGCGCCCCAGCCTGAAAAGTCCGCTCTTCCGGACGTGTGCCGCGCTCAAAAAGCAGCGACAACGAACTCTCGATTCCCCGCCGCACTTCCGGCGGAAAACTCTCTTCTTTCGACAACCGCGATAAAAGCCCGCATGCAAGTACTGCGTCGGAAACCTGGGATTCGCTCGGAACCGCTGCGCCATCTTTCATCCACTGAGCTCGTGCCACCAGCCCATCAATTACTACGGTCGCTTCGGCCGGGCTCAACCGATACATCCCCTCAATCACTGCATCCTGCAATGATGACGCCTGATCAGGCGCGAACTCATACCACGCCCGACTTACTTCATCAAGCTTGCCCATCAGGGCTTTGGCATCATTCCCGCTCACTCCCGCAATCTTCTTTAGCTCCGCCAGCGCGACCTTACTGTTTTCGACATCTCCGGTCGGAGCGGACTCCGGCTTCTTCTCAATCACCGGCTTGGTCGTAAATAGCGACGCGGTTTCATTGGTCTCTTTCTTGATCGCATCTGTCGCTTGCGGAATCTGCGGCGGTGAAACGGTTGGGCCGCTGCGAACAAGGAAATACACACCAGTGATCAAAAGTGCAAGTGCAATCACTGCAACCATCGCGAACTTGATCATTTTGTCCAGCACCAGATAGCCTGGATCAATCTGATCTTGAAGCGGCTGCTCGTTCAACGATTTGCCGTACTGTCCCGTGTCGCGCGGATTCCGATATTCTGTCTCTGAGGTCGCCCGGCCACCGGCGGCCAATTCCTGACCCAGGCTCGCCAGCACCCGCTGCATCTGTTCCTGCGAAACACCTTTCGCCTGCGCCAACATGTTTAATCGGCGATGTGCTTCCGGAGTCATTCCGCCAAACGCGCTCAACAGCACACGCGTGTCTCTCAACAGAGCCTGATCAACGTCACTCGAGGCGGCTGGAACCGGCGCAGCGGGCCTGCTGGCATACGAATTCGCTCGCGTTGGCGACGGGTCCATTCGCTCATCGAGCGGATCAAAACTCTCATGGGGATCAAAATCAACCGTAGAACTTCCAATCGCCTCCAGCGCCTTCCTTCGCATCGCTGGATCCATCAGTTGCGCCGATGCCGCATGCAACGCAAGCCTCACCTGGTCGGCCTCCGGCGTCCGATTCTGGGGATGCGCGGCAACCCGTGCCAGTCGAGATTGAAGCGAAGCCACGATCGTCGCCTCATCACACCTTGATGGCTCAATACCTAATAGCCCAAACGGCCCCATCGCCGCGTTCACATCGCCTAGAAACTTCGCCATGAGTCGTGCATCGCTCATTTCACGGCTCCACTGCCTGGTGGCTTGGCGTTTGGTACGGGCGTCGCTTTCACTACAGCAAGCTCTTTGATCTTTGGTCCCCACGGTTCGGGCCCATAATCTGGATACAACGCAACGTGCTGCGCCATCACCTGCATGCCCGTCGCCTGATCTTTCATCAGCAGAATTCGCAGCGAGTGGTACCGCGCTTCAAACCACCCTTCTGAACCAGATGGCAACGCCCCAAGCAGCGCGCGCCATGCATCCAGCGCCTCGTCTTTCATTGCCGCGGATTCTGCCAGCACGGCATACCTCTTGAGCAGTTCCTGCGTCTGCACACCCGCGGCGAGCATCTTTCCATCCAGCGAAATCGCCAGATCTCGCATCGAAACTTCTGCCTTGGTGTTCCACAGCATTTCCGCCGCGTGCGCCACCGCACTGCTCACACTCCCATATACCGCATCAGTCGGCTCGGCCCTGGCGAGATCTGGCTGAGCCAATACCCGCCGCCCAAACTGGACAACCTCTGCGGCCATTTCCGCATCTTCTGGTGTTGACCTGAACCGCTCCACTGCTCCTCTGAAAATCGCTCGTTCCGCGGCGACTGCGAATTGCCCGGTCGATGCCCGCAGCGCATCATGCTCTTTGATCGCCTGGTCAAAATCTCCCTTGGCAAGTGCAAACTGCACTTTTCGATAGGCAATTTCTTCCTTTAATTTCGAGCCGTCAACCAACGGATTCTTGAGCACTTCATCAAGCATCGCCAGGGCTCTCGCTGCACGATTTACATCCGGTGTCTTTGTCGCCAGCGCTACATCCACAATTTGCCTCAATCGCAGTATCAAACGTTCGCCAGCCTCCTTGGCCCCCGGCACCTTTCCCTCTAACACTGTCAATCGATCGCCATCGAGCGTCTCGTCAGCAACCTCAAGAAACCGCGCTGCCGCAAATTCGCGATCGGTTGGTAATGCCTTGCGAAAGTTCGCAAAGAGCAACCTCGCCGCTTCGCGCCGCGCTGCCATATACAGCGGCGTGTCTTTGTCTATTGAAAGCAGAATCGCAATCGCCTTCTCATCTGACAACACACCAGCGCGACGCAGCAGCAGCTTCGCGGCGTTCTCTGACTGCGGAAACCGTTCAAGATATTTAAGTGCGAGTCGATCTCGCTCTGGAGAAAGTGTCTTGTTTCCCGAATCCACGGCCCGATCCAGCGCGACAACCGCAAACCACAGCGCTTCACGCTGTTCAATTTCGCCCGGTAATGTCGAACTTGCTTTTTCAAATCGCTCCGCCGCCGCGCCAAACTCCCCAATGTAAAACGAGGACAATCCAGACTTCATCACGCTTGCTGCCGAGTCTTTTGCGAACTTACTTCCATCCGGGCTCGTCGCCACTGCATCCAGAAGTCGGATTCCTTCCCGATATCGATTGACCACCGCAGAATCTGTAGTCGGCTCTTCCGCTGGACCCGAAGCCTTATGTGCTTCCCGCGCTTTCTCAAACGCTTGCAGCGCTCGCACATATCGCACCAGGAAGCCATCTTCTCCGATCAGATCAGCTCCAAATTTCTGCACCAGATCCAACACATGCCCTGCCTCGCCCTGCACCACCAGATCGCCAAGCGCAATTTGACTCAGCCGGCCGCGAATGTCCATAGTCGCTGGACGTGCTGCTTCACCCAGTGGATCAAGCGTCAAGACCGCCACCAATCGCGCCTGCTGCACGGTCAGCGGCTTGTTGTTCGTTCGCAGCCGCCGCACCAACACATCAACATCCGCCCATCGATCCGCACGTGCCAAAATCACCAGTTTGCGGTCGCTCAACTGCGATGCAATCGTCGGTGGAAGATCATCAATCGACTCGAGCATCTCTACCCAGCGGATCGCTTCAGTGTCCTTTCCCTTCAGCGAACTCACCAGAGCACATCCAAGCGCCGCCCGCGCCACATGTTCGTATTTGAGCAACGGCCTTGCCAAGCGCTCTACATTTGGCGCTCGCCCCGGCGCTGCATTCAGCAGATACCCGAAATCAACCATCGCATCATTGACAGTCTGCTTCGATCCCGACAGTTCTGCGGCGTAATACCCAGACCAGCCCGCGTAATAGTGTGCCAAAGATCGAAGCCGTCTGACTTCCACAAGTTCAGACTTCAGATCCTCAAGCTCCTGCCCGCGAAGCGAAGTCTCTTTCTTTTCGAGTTGATCAACCTTTGTATTGGTACGCGTGGCGATTGTTGAAAACAGTGGGTCGACCGCCGCCAATACCCGCTGTGCTTCAACACGTTCCGATTCAGAAGCCAGTCTCAAGCGAAATCTCTCCGCTATCTCCTCAGCTTTCAGATACGTCGCTTTCGCAAGATCAAGTTTCAGGTCCCACATCTCTGCATCGGGAACTGCCTTCAGCAATTCATGTGCCCGCGCTTCGATCGCCTGCCGCGCTGTTGAGTCAGTTGTTACCGAAAGCTGCCTTACATAGAGCCGCCCAAGCCGATCGGCAATGCGAAGTTTCACCGGTCCTTGCGAAGTTGCCATTTCGCTCCGCAAATGCGCCACCATCACGCTATCGAGCCGATGCTCTGATAAATACGCTTCGTAGGGATTCAGCCGCTCGACCGGCTCATCCGGAGCTGCTGATCCAATTGCCAATGCTGCCAGCAACGCAAGCATCATGGCCCGCCTCCCGGCGAAATGGTCGACGGTTCAGGTGCGATCGGCGCGGGAGGAGCAGTCGCCGGTGCAACTGCGGGCTTGCTCGACTTACTCATCTGCCATTCTCGAATCGGCTTGAATTCCATCGCCGGATGCCGCGGATATTTCTCGCGCAGTTCTGCCACTAAACGATCTGCCTCGCCGCGGTCCGCGATCAATTTCAGCGTCACCGCAGATTCCGCGAGTGCGAGCCCCGCGATATATGGCGTTGCGTGAGAAAAGCGAGCCGGAGCGTGCAACATCTCCGCAACTCCCTGCAGCTTCTCATCGTTGCTGTCCTCTCGTATCAGCGACCGACCGATCCCGACACGAATCCACGATTCCCGCCATTCCTCAATCCCCGGCTTGATCCGCCGAAGCAGAGCTTCCCGCGCGCTGGCACGCTGTTCCTTATTCCCCGCTCGCGCCACCACAATGTCATGCACCAGGTCGCCATCTTCGCCAGCATCGACCTGGCCAACTTCTACCGGGCTGCCACTCTCAAACTGCGCGGCAACGACATACTGCAGGACCAAGGCTTGTGACTGTGTTTGAACCGCTGATCCCTTGAAATCAATCACCAGCCGCAGCGATGGCACATCCAGCCACATCGGTGGAAAATCTGGAATCAATATTCCAGCAGGCTTCACCTTCGCAGGCATCGAATCCAGACCCTTAAGCAGCTGCCGCGATTTCGCACCGCGCAGCTCGTCTTCTGAAAAACATCCGACAAACTTCGAGTACGGCTCTATCGCGCCAACTTGCGCGCCTCGCAGCAAGCGGCACGAGACCCTCGCAGCGTTCAGCAACAAGCCTGTTGGTCCCGCGGCAGCAGGAAACTCACCCGCCAGCGACTCAAGCGATGGTTCCGCCAGTACCAGATCGCCGCGTTCCATCCGCTTGCGCGCCCGCCACAGCCGCTCTGAAAAAACAGCATATTCCGCGGCCTTCTCCGCAAGCTCTCCATCAACGCTCGCCACTCGATCCCACGAAAGTTCCGAACTCTGCGTCGAGTCTTTTATCACGACTCCATTGATCGAAACACTCATCACCTGCCCGGGAGGACTGATCTCTCGCTCTCTCAGCGTGACGCCCGCCATCACTCCCGCGGCAAACATCGCAACCAGTACGCTCACGGCCGACCCTTCTGTCCTGCAACAAACGTGTACGTGCCCCCGGACTCGCGGGCGATCCGTTTGAGGAGGTTCTCGCCCTCCGCAGACTCAAAGCAGATGCAGTGCACCGGCACGCGATACTCCCTGTTTAAAAGCAGGATCATTTCGCCTTCGTTCTCGGGGATTTCACCATCAGTCAGAAAGTAGATCGCATCGGGCCGGGGCTTGAGATCAAATACCAACTTGAACGCAGTCCCCGGATTCGTGCCACCCGCTGGCTGCAATCTGAAAATCTCGCCGCGTGCCCAGCGTTTTCCTTTGTCATCAGCAAAGGTCCACGCCCGGCGATTGCCCAGAGGCGACACATCTGACGAGAACGCCGCAACCATAAAGCTGAAATTTTCCGCCAGCGCATTCACGCTTTTCGTCAACTGTTCACGCAGTTCAACAATGCGACCGCCATCCATCGATCCCGATACGTCAACGATGTAGGCAAACCGCGACCCTCGCGCTTCAATCCCAAAGAAGCTGGTGCCGCCGCTCCCGCCTGAACCGCCAAGACCAACACCACCTTCGCCGCCAACATCGCCGCCGCCAGAGACGGTTCCAATGCCACCAAGTTCGCCCGCTCCGCCGGCAGTGTCAGTCTCAGCCGAAATATCGAGCCCACCGAGATCGGTCACCGACACCGAAGCTTCGGCCGGAATAGTCGGCGTATCAACTCCCGGTGCTGCATCCTGAATCTCAGCAAACTCGCCTTCGGTCATCACCGCCAGGCCAACTTCTGTCCCACCTTTGCCAGTCCCTGGTGCCTGTCCATCGCCAAATCGAATGAAGTACGCTGCCACCAGAAACATGGCGTGAATAACTACTGATAAAACGATCCCGGCGACCGATGCGCGCAAAACCCACTTCGCGATAACAGCCTGCAACGTCGGCGGCGCATCCGGATACACCTCCGGTGGGCCTTTACTTGAGTCGCGATATTGGATCGGGGTCGGCTCCATGCCAATTCTCCTGCAACAACCTTATACCCTGCAACCGCCCCTCTGGTTGCAGCCATGCCCGGACTAGACCCAATTTGACGCTCAGGGGCTCACAACGGTTCCAACATCTGCCCCGCCAATAACCCGCGCAATATTGCCCGGCTTCTTGAAATCAAAGACCAGCACCGGAATCTTGTGCTCCTGGCACATCGCTAGTGCAGTCATATCCATGATTTTCAGGTTTTTCGCGATCGCTTCACCCATGCTCAGCCTGTCATATCGCGTGGCCTTGGGGTCCTTCTTGGGGTCCGCCGTGTACACCCCATCGACCTTCGTCGCCTTCATCAATATCTCGCAGTCCAGCTCTCTGGCCCGCAATGCAGCGCACGTATCAGTCGTAAAGAACGGGTTCCCCGTTCCGGCCCCGAGAATCACTACGCGACCTTTTTCCATATGCCGAATCGCCCGGCTCCGTATGAACGGCTCCGCGACAGCACGGATCTCAATAGCACTCATTACGCGGCACGGAACCCCCAAATTGAGCAACGTTTCCTTCAGAGCCATCGCATTGATCACAGTCCCCAGCATCCCCATGTGATCGGCCGTTGCTTGCGGAATTCCCCCATGCGTGGCCAGCTGTGCCCCGCGAATGAAATTCCCGCCACCCACAACAATCGCTACTTGCGTTCCAAGCCCGATCGCGCCCTTAATCTCGTTCCCAATCACCCCCAACTCGTCCGCATCCAGTCCAAAACCACCCGTCGCACACAACGCCTCCCCCGACAGCTTCAGCAAAACCCGTCGATATTTGGGGGTCGTCGCGTTTGCAGTATGAGCAGTCTGAAGTGTGGCGGTTGTCATAGAGTGTCTCCTGCGGCAGTGATTGGGTGGTATCCGGGCGGAATGCGGACGTATCATGTATCTCGACTTGGACCATATGCCGCCTTTTGGAGTTTTGCCCCATGACTACTGATCCAGACACCATTCTCCTCGAAGCCGAAGAGATCATGAAAAAGTCCGCCGACTACCTCCGCTCCGAACTCCGTGGCATCCGTACCGGCCGCGCCTCTTCCGCACTGGTCGATTTCCTCAAAGTCGACTACTACGGCTCGATGCAGGATATGAAAAACCTCGCCAGCATCACCGTGCCCGAGCCCTCTCAACTCCTCATCAAACCCTTCGACGTCGGCGCGATCGCCGCCATCCGCACTGCAATCGAAACCAGCGGCCTGGGTCTCAACCCCATCGTCGAGCAAAAGCACATCCGCCTCAACGTCCCCGCACTCTCTGCCGACCGCCGCACTCAACTCGCCACTCGCTGTAAAAAGCTCGGCGAAGAGTCCAAGGTCGCCATCCGCAACGTACGCCGCGATGCCAACAAACACGCCGAACAACTGGGCAAAGCCCCCGGCTCAAAGCACTACCCGGAAGATGAGATCACCCAGCTCAAGGACGAAATCCAGAAGCTCCTTAAGAAGTTTGAGGATGAAGTAGATAAGTTCGTCGAGTCAAAGACAAAAGAAATCATGACTGTCTGACAGTCTTTGGATTTCCCTGATGCCTAGTGCCGAAGCGCCCAGAGCGAAGCACTGTGGCTCAGTCGTTATCCCCCATCAGTAAGCCACCCATACCACCCAGGATCGATCCCTGCTCGGTATTGCCTTTCCGCGCGCTCGCGGCCATGATGCGGTCAGCCAGGCGCGCAAATGGCAACGTCTGCAGCCACACCTTGCCCGGCCCGCGCAGTGCTACGAAGAACACGCCCTCGCCGCCAAACAACATGTTTTTGATTCCCGGCACCATCTGAATGTCGTAGTCAACGCTGGTTTCAAACGCAACCAGACACCCGGTATCCACGCGCAGCAACTGCCCCGGCTTCAGCACATGCTCACAGATCGTCCCGCCCGCGTGAATAAACGCGAGCCCTTCACCCGTCGGCGAAGAGACTTTCTGCAAGATAAATCCTTCACCACCAAAAAAGCCCGCGCCAATCTTTTTGGTGAATGCGATATCAACCGTCACGCCACGCGCAGCGCATAAGAAGCTGTCCTTCTGACAGATCACTTGTCCGCCATGCTGACTCAACTGCAGCGGCACAATCTTTCCCGGATACGGTGCCGAAAACGCAACATCGGATCGAGTTTGCCCGTTGTTGGCAAAGTATGTGATAAAGAAGGACTCGCCAACAACCATGCGTTTGCCCGCTTCAAACAACTTTCCAAACAGGCCCTTGCCCTCAGACATCGACATCTGCGTCGCCATTTCGATGCCTTCCTGCATATACAGCATCGACCCCGCCTCAGCCACGCACGCCTCGCGCGGATCTAGCGTCACAATCACTGCCTGCATGTCATCGCCGATAATCCGATAGTCAATCACATCAGTCGCCATATACCCAGTCTCCTAAACCTGTTTCTAATCACTTTAGTCGGAACCCATGTGCCTTGGTTTCACATGTGTATTTTTTGTCTTCCTCTGCGTCTCCGCGTCTCTGTGACCTCTGCGTACAAAACCCCGTCCTCCTGTAGCACAGCGATCTTCTCGCGGTACTTACCTCGCCGCCTTATCCGCGTCTTGCGCCGCTGCCATCATGTCGCAATACGACACTGCAATCGTCTCCCCAAGCGCGGGCCCAAAGTGCTGCTTCAAAAAATTCACCGAGTGCTGACACCGCCCAATGTGATACGCCTCTGTCACCAGCGCCTCAAACTCCACAAATGTCCCCAGCGCCTCCACACTGTCCAGGTGAATCCGCACGTTCTCATACATATACAACTCGCGCTTCTTGCTCACCACCACCCACACCGGCAACTGCTGTGTCCCATACCGCTCCAGCGCCTCTTCCTCAGAATAGATCACAAACTGCGAGATCCGCGGCCGCGCATCATTCGCCCGCTCGTAGTACACCCACTCCGTTGGCTCACCCTCCGTCTCCCGACGCTTCAATCTTCCCGTCGTTAACTTGTAGTACGTATCTGTCTGCTTGAGCGTCGCGATAAAACTCGCGCCCGACAATTTCGCCAACCCGCGTGCCAAGCTCAAATCTCTTAACTCATACTTACATTCAACATTCTGCATTAACAACTCCCTCCCGCCTCACGGCTTGACGAGCAGGCTCCCGATCTTTTCCTGCATCGTCGCTTGATCCCATATCTCTACACCCAAATCCTGCGCCTTGGTCAACTTCGACCCCGCTGCCTCTCCCGCAATCAGTAAACTCGTCTTCTTCGACACCGAATCTGAAACCTTCGCCCCAAGTTTCTCAAGTGCCCGAGCCAGTTCCGTCCGCTCCCAGCCTTCAATCGACCCCGAAATAACAACCGTCTTCCCGGTCAAAGGCCCGCCCGGCATCGCCGCCGCCTTCGCCGGATCAACCCATTCGTGGCTCGTCAGATCGACACCCTCACTCCGCAAATCTTCAAACGTGTGCTTCGCTGTCGCCGAATGCAAAAACGCATACACCGCCGGCGCGGTATCAATTCCCAGTGTCGTCTCCACTTCCGGCTCAATCAGCGCTGTACTCCCCGTCAACGCCTCTCGTTTCTTGGGACTCATGTTGTTCACCGCCGGCGCCATAAATTGCCACACCTTCGCCTTCATCATCGCGTCATAATCCTTGAACACTTTCGCCAGCGCGCGACTCGTCGAATCCCCCACATGCCGCATCCCCATCCCCGCCAAGAGTCGCGCCAATCCCCGCTTCTTCGCTTCCTCTACCCCCTCGCACAACGCCGCAATCTTCTTCTCCCCCATCCCCTCCATCTCCATCAGTTCCTTCTTGTACTTATGCAGCCTGAACACATCCGCGAACGTATTCAGCGGCACATTTCCCGCCGCGCGAATCAACCGCACTGTCTTCTCACCCAGCCCATCAATATCCATCTGCCGCCGCCCCGCAAACCAGATCAACTTCTCTTCCACCTGCGCTGGACACTCAGGATTCATACACCGCCGCGAAGTCTCCTGCTTCGGATCCTCAACCGACTCCGGCGGATCGGGCTCAACCGTCCCCTCGCACACCGGACACTTCGCGGGCGCAACAATCTTCTTCGCATCCTTTGGCCGCTTCGCCAGAATCACACCGACAACTTGCGGAATGATCTCCCCCGCCTTCTCCACATACACAGTGTCACCAATCCGAATATCAGTTCGCGTACCTTCTTCATCCGTCGCCGCATCCAGAATTCGACCATAGTTATGCAGCGTCGCGTGCTTCACCATCGTCCCCGCAATCAACACCGGCTCCATGATCGCCCGCGGTGTGATTTTCCCCGTTTTTCCCACCTGGTGCTCAACATCCAAGAGCTTCGTCGTCTTCCGCTCCGCCGGATATTTGTACGCCACAATCCACCGCGGACTCTTGCTCGTCCGCCCCAGCATCGCCTGCTGCTCAAACGAATTCAGCCGCACCACCATGCCATCGGTCCAATACGGCAACCCCGCACGCGTCGCCGCAAAGTCCACAATCGCCTTCTGAATTTCATCCAGCGTCGCGCACTCCGTCACAAACTTGCTCGTCGGAATACCCGCCGCCTTGAACTTCTTCACCAGTTCGCTGTAGGTCTTCGCAAACTTCTCATCCGAAATCTGCCCCTTCCCCCACGCCGAAAACGCAAGCCGTCGCGACGCCGTCACCTTCGGATCCAGGTTCTTAAGCGAACCCGCCGTCGCATTACGCGGGTTCATAAACAAATCATCCCCCGCCTCTTCCTTCTCCTTATTAATCCGGTCAAACTCCGCCGTGGGCATAAAGATCTCGCCGCGAACTTCGAGCACATCCGGCACACTGCCTTCCAGCTTCAACGGAATCGCCCGAATCGCCCGCACCGCATGCGTCACATCATCGCCCTTGGTCCCATCCCCGCGCGTCAGCGCCAGCGCCAACTGCCCCTTCTCATACCGAATGCTCACCGCCAGCCCATCAATCTTTGGATCAGTCACACACACCATCGGGCTCTTCGCCCCGAACAACCCGCCGCCTTCGAATCCACCAGCGCACCGCTCGTACCACTCCTTCACATCCGCCGCCGAATACGTGTTGTCAATCGACAACATCGGCTCCGAATGCGCCAACGTCACAAACCCCTCAATCGGCTCGCCCCCCACCCGATTCGTTGGACTATTCACATCCGCCAATTCCGGATGCGCCTTCTCAAGCTGCGCCAATTCCGCCAACAACCGATCAAACTCCGGGTCCGACATAATCGGCGCTGCATCCGCGTAATACGCGCGATTAGCCTTGTGCAGGAGCGAACGCAATTCGTGAATTCGGTCAGTCGATTTCATGGCTGGCTGTAGAGTAGACGGCCAACGTTGGACCTTTTCGCGGATCACATCTCTGCCACATCTTCAGACTGCTCGACGTTCTTCTTATGCTGGGCAATCGGTCGGACGCGACCATTTCATCATTTCGATTTCATTCATGCATTCAACTCTCACGTAGTATTCTCTTCAGTGTTGCCCACCCGACCACAACCTCTCGCACCCACTCTCCTCTGGGCCACCGACCGCGCCCTCCGCATTCAATTCGAAAAATCCGATCTCCTCCTCCCCACGTTCCGCCTACTCCAATCCGCCAACATCCCCGCCCTCCTCGATGTCACGCCTGCCTACACAACGCTTCTCCTCACCTTCGACCCGCTCACACTCGACCCTGCCGCCGCCGAATCTGCAGTAACCGCACTCCTCAACTCACCGCTTCCACCCTCCGCAACCTTCGCTTCCCGAACCATCGAAATCCCAACCTGTTACGACACGCGCTGCGCACCCGACCTGCTCGACCTCGCCGCCCTCCACTCCATCGCCATCGACCAACTCATCCTCATCCACTCCTTCGCAACTTACTCCGTCGCCTTCATCGGTTTCAACCCCGGTTTCCCCTATCTCCGCGGCCTGCCTCCCCAGCTAACAACCCCGCGCCTCCCCTCGCCCCGCCCACTCGTCCCCGCTGGCAGCGTCGCCATCGCCGCCGACCAATGCGGCATCTACCCCGCGGCCACGCCCGGCGGCTGGCGCATCATCGGCCGAACCCCGCTCAATCTCTTTGACCCGCAGAGCACCTCGCCGTCACTCCTCGCGGCGGGTGATACTGTTAGGTTCGTACCCATTTCATTCGAACAGCTTGAATCGTATAAGAGTTCATAAAACTGAGAGACCTGCTCACCGTGTCTTCATAGATGTGCGCGTGCCATTGCGGAGCCATTCATGACCGGCGATTCTCCATCTCTACCTGATCAGCCATCGCGACCAATCCTTGACGCGACTCTCGCCACGGCAGTCAATGCCCCAGAGAATCTCCACAGCGCCGTCGCGCCCTCGCGATCTCGCACACTCCCCGATCAAATCGGACATTACACAATCATCCGCCTCCTCGGTGAAGGCGGCATGGGAACTGTCTATCAAGCAAGGCAGGAAAATCCAGATCGACTGGTGGCGCTAAAGGTCATCAAGATTACACAACTCAGCGAGGAGATGCTGCGCCGTTTTGGAAAGGAAGCACAGGTCCTCGGCCGCTTGCAGCATCCGGGCATTGCGCAGGTATTTGAAGCTGGAGTTGCGAAAAACCCTCAAGGCCACGATGTCCCGTATTTCGCGATGGAATTCATACAGGGTGTGCCACTGACGGATTACTGCGGCAAACACTCTCTGGGAACGCCCGCGCGCCTGGAATTGCTGGCTCGCATTTGTGATGCGGTGTATCACGCCCACCAGAAGGGTGTGATTCACCGCGACCTCAAGCCGGGCAACATCCTGGTTGATGAGACCGGTCAGCCGAAAATCTTGGACTTTGGCGTAGCCCGCGCGACTGACAGCGATATCCACGCGACGCTTGAGACTGACATCGGGCAATTGATCGGCACCGTCCCGTACATGAGTCCGGAACAGGTCAGCGGCGATCCGGGCGATCTGGATACGCGCAGCGATGTCTACGCAATGGGCGTCATTGCGTATGAACTCCTGGCAGGAAGGCTGCCGCTGGATCTGCAGAAAAAGATGATTCATGAGGCGGCGCGGATTATCCGCGAGGAAGAGCCGGAGCGTTTGTCTTCGATCAATCGCACCCTGCGCGGCGATATTGAAACGATTGTGGCCAAGGCGCTTGAGAAAGACAAGACGCGGAGGTATCACTCTGCAGAGGCGCTGGGGTCAGACATTCGGCGATATCTAAGGAAC
This sequence comes from uncultured Phycisphaeraceae bacterium, assembly GCA_964484185.1. Lineage (GTDB taxonomy): Bacteria > Planctomycetota > Phycisphaerae > Phycisphaerales > UBA1924 > F1-120-MAGs238. The sequence continues at coordinate 44,832 of CAZAEQ010000011.1, read as the reverse complement.
GAAACGATCACAGCGCGGCCCGCGAGCACATGGTATCAATTGCAGAAATTCAGCCGGCGAAATACGGGGCTGGTGTGCGGACTGGCGGCAGCCCTTGTGTTTCTGGTGGCTGGGCTTATTTTTACGGTGAGGAGCCGCAATCAAGCGGTTGATGCACGCATACAGGCAGTTGCAGCGCGGGAAGATGCGGAGGGTTTCGTGACACTTTTCGTCGACAAAGTGAAAACCAAGTTCGCCGAAGTTGGACGGCTGGATGCGATGGGCGAGGTTGCTGGAAGCGTCAGTGGATACTACATGCGGCGCGGTGAAGCATCGCTTGATCCCGAGCAGTTGCTGCGTTTTGGGACATCACTTCAGCTGTCAGGGGAAGTGGCGATGGGTCGCAGTGATCTTGAAGCCGCTCGAAAGTCATTTGCTGAACAGCAGCGCGTGCTTACAAATCTGGTAAGTCACCATCCGCAGGAGGGGCGATACATCAAGGCGCTGGGGGCGGCTCAATTTTATCTGGGATTGGTTGCATTTCGAAGTACGGATCTCAACTCAGCGGAGCTCAAATTCGACGAATATCTGAAGACAGCAGAGCGGCTGGTTGAACTGGACGCCAAAAACCCGGAATGGCAGCTGGAAGTCGCGTACGCGCACTCCAATTTTGTGATGCTGCATCGTGAGCGCGGCGAACGCAAGAAAGCAATGGCTTCAATCGAACATGCACTGGAAACCAAACGAGAACTGAAAAGGCTTGATCCGGCCAACGACGAGTATGCACGCAGCCTGGCGAACAGCCTGACACAGCTTTCCGATGCACTTGAGAAAGAGGCCAACTTGACTGATGCGGAAGCCGCTGCCAAGGAAGCTGCGGAGATCATGCAGGCCCTGGTCGCAAAAGACCGCCTCAACACCGATCATCAGTATCGGCTTGGGATCAGCTACATAAAGGTCGGCGAACTGCAGCTGAAGGACAGGCGGCCGAAGGAGGCGCTTGCGAGCTTTCTCGCTATGCAGGGGGTCGCAAAAGAACTTATGAAGATCGACCCGAGCAATAGCGACTGGCGGCGAGAATTGGCAATCGGGCATCGACTCGCGGCACAAGCGGCATCCAAATCCAGGGATTTCGAATCTGCACGCAATGACCTGGCGGCAAGTCGGAAAATCCTCGAATCGCTCGTGCAGCGCGATCCCAAACATCTTCGCTGGAGGCACGATATGGTGTCGACGGAAGGTGAGGCCGCGCAAGTCGAGGAGGAGGAAAAGAACTGGAATGCGGCGATCGCGTGCTGGTCGCGTGCGCGAACGTGGCTCAAAGGCGCTCCTATTGCTGCGGACGACGAAGCAGGAAAGGCCGACAACACCACGCGCCTTGCAGCAATCGACGTAGCTGAGGGACATACATATAAGTCTGCCGATGATGCAGCAATGGCGCGGTCGTGTTGGAATGACGCAGTTGTGAAACTGGAACCAATCAAGAGTCGACACGAGCACTACTCGCTCGACATGCTCGCTCGCGCCTATCTACACCTTGGTCGCCGGACAGATGCGGCGCCAATCCTTGCCGCAATTCGAACCGCTGGCCGCAGCCCCGAACCCGAAACTGAAACCTTGGAAAAACAGCAAACGAACTGACGTCACCCGTTCGCAAACGGTCTAAATCCGGCACAAAAGACACATTCAAGATAAAATATATGCTGTTTTTAGGGGATTGCATGTCAGGACAGGTTCTGGTACACTGGCACAGGCCGACGATTCGGGCAGATGACCCGGCACTCCGCTGGGCAGGCTCTGAACGCCGCACTTGATGGGAGTAACTTCATATGTCGAATCAGTACACGCTCACGCTCAAGACCACCCTGCAGACAGGCCAGGCGACGTCGGATCAAGCCGGAAAATCGCTGTTCCTGGGAAACAGCGATGCACTGGTCCTCAAGATCGGCTCCGATTTCAAAGCTCCCGCAAAGTTTACAGCAATTAAGTTTTATGAGAACAAGAATGTCTACGCCACCGGGACCATCCCCTTCGCGATCATTGGAGCAAACTGGCTGAAACTCAACGGCGCCACAAGACTTACCTATCCCTTCCCGACGCCCGCGCCCCCCGCCACATCTGTCGCCATTGCGTTCCTCGAGGTTTCGGACGATTTGGCGACCCTCACAGTCGCCGATGACTACGGAACGCCCGCAACTGACCAGCATGTGTGGTACATCGTGGAACTCATGGATGGAAACGGCAAGACTTGGATGCTTGATCCAGAGATTATCAACACCGGCGGAAACGACCCTCGCCGCGGCTTCGCCACCGCCACCGATGGCGACACCTCTCAAACTCTTTCCAGCACCTCGGGCTCCAGTAACACTGTCATGACACCGACAATCGTGACCCGTTCAGCCGCGCCGACACAGCCAACCGCCTGATTCGGTGCACATAAACTTCACGGCATGAATCCGATTGCGATCAAAGCGATCATGCTGTACATTGAGTGTCCAATTGACCCGTAGTTGCTGCGGGAGCGACCGACACGCATCAGAGTAGCATCCGCGCGATGCAGTCTCGTTCGATGGAAAGCCCAAATGCAAGGTACCAATCAGTTGCTTCAGAACTTGAGAAGAAGGAAGCATGTGTGGTTGGAAGTGTTGCTCGCAACACTTCTCGTTGCGTACATAGTCACTTCTCTATTCGTACCTCGCATTCTTGCCCGCCCTAGCGTCCAGACCCTCTCAGAATTCCTCCAGAACAACACTTATTCCCGCGTAATTTCAGTATCCCGAGCCGGTTCCCCATACACCGTTGTTGTTGGCAAATCATGCCGCTTTCTCATTGACCTCGATGTGCCCGGCTATGTGTTCGATGGCAACGGAAAGCTCGTTGATTGGACCTACCACATCGGCGATCAAAATGAGTTCCTGACCAAATGGCGATCGGAACCCTCTGATTCCCCACCCGCGAGATAGATTTCTCTACTACCCTCGCGTGAGCGAATCAGAATGCCCTCACTCCACACCATCTCCCCCGGCATGTTCACAACCGTTCAGGACCTAGGCCGCCCCAGCCAGACCGCCCTTGCAATCTGTGACGGCGGCGCAGCCGATCCCCTCTCCCTCCGCCTCGCCAACCGCCTCGTCCAAAACCCCGACTCCGCCGCCGCACTCGAATTCACCCTCATCGGCGGCACATTCCTCTTCCCTTCCCGCGCCACCATCGCGATCACGGGCGCACTCTGCTCGCCCACAATCTCCTCCCCCACTCAGCCCCCGCGCCCTACTCCACATTCCCAACCCATCCACATTCAGTCCGGCGAACAGCTCGCCATCGGTCCCCTCCACGCCGGAGCCCGCGCATACCTCTCAGTCCGCGGCGGCATCGATGTCCCCGAAGTCCTCGGCAGCCGATCCACACACATCGCCGCCAAATTCGGCGGATTCCAAGGCCGCCCGCTCAATGCAGGCGACATCATTCCCATCGGCACAGCTCCACCATCACCGCCCGCGCCCACCGCCAACTGGCCCACCTACTCCATCAACTCTCACACCATCCGCGCTATACCCGGCGCCCATCAACACCTCTTTGACGACCAAGCAACTCAAGCCTTCTGGAACTCAGCCTTCACCATCTCCAACCAATCCAGCCGCACCGGCATCCGCCTCACCGGTCCCACAATTTCCTCGCTGGTTTCGGGCCAACTCCAAAGCGAACCCATGCCCTGGGGCGCAGTCCAGATCCCCGCTAACGGCCAACCGATCATCCTCGGCGTCGACCACCCCACCACCGGCGGATACCCCGTCATAGCGGCTGTCGGTGCCATAGACCTCCACATCCTCGGTCAGGCCCGCCCCGGTGATACTCTGCGCTTCTCACCTGTCACTCAAACTCAGGCCCTCGCCCACTTCCGCGAACGCGAACTCCTGCTAAATCACATATAACATGACAACATCAAACTCCACGCCCTGGTACCGCGAAATAGACTCCACTGCCTGGAAGTCTCTCTTCGCCGCCGGTTCTGGCTGGATGCTCGATGGCATGGATGTCATGCTCTACGCCGTCGCCCTTTCACAAATCAAAGCTGAATTCCAGCTCACCGACCCACAATCCGGCATCATCGCCTCCTGCACACTCCTAGTCGCCGCAGTTGGCGGCGGCCTCGGCGGCCTGTTCGCTGACCGCTTCGGCCGCGTCCGCATGCTCATGGTCTCGATCATCATCTACTCAGTCTTCACTGCATTGACCGCAACATCGCAGTCTTTCGTTCAACTCTGCTTCTGGCGCGCCCTTGTCGGTCTTGGCATGGGCGGCGAGTGGTCCGCCGGCGCCGCGCTCGTCGCCGAAACCTGGCCCGCTAAACACCGCGGCAAAGGCATCAGCCTCATGCAGTCCGGCTTCGCAATCGGCTACATCATCGCCGCCGTTCTCGCAGCATATGTACTTCCGCGCTGGGGCTGGCGTCCACTCTTCATCATCGGCATCGCCCCCGCATTCCTCACCCTCTGGATTCGCAAGGCTCTGCCCGAACCCAAACTCTGGTCCAGCCAGGATGCCTCTACTCGCAGCCTCACCGGCGCACTTCCCATCCTTACCACTCAGCCGTATCTCAAGCGTGCACTGATTGCAACTGCATGTTGCACCGTCTTGCTCTGCGCCTACTGGGGACTCTTCACCTGGATGCCCAGTTACCTCTCTCGCCCAGTTGAACTTGGCGGCGCAGGTCTCAATGTCACAAAGTCCATGTGGTGGATCGTTGCGACGCAGGTCGGCGCATTTTTCGGTTACGCCTCATTCGGGTTCATCTCTGACAAATTCGGGCGCAAGCCCACATTCCTTTTGTTCGTTCTCGGCGCTGCCGCCGTTGTCCCCATCTATGGCTGGAGCGCCAAGAGCGAACTCACGCTCCTCATTGTCGGACCATTCATGGGTTTCTTCGGTCACGGTTACTTCAGCGTCTTCGGTGCCATGCTCGCCGAACTCTTCCCATCTTCAGTCCGCGCCACTGCACAGGGCGTCTGCTACAACGCTGGCCGCGCGGCAAGCGCATTTGCACCTTGGGCCATCGGCGCCATGGCCCTGAAAATCGGCCTTGGTCCCACGCTCGGTTGCACCAGCCTCCTCTACATCATCGGGGCTGGCCTCGTCCTCCTCCTCCCCGAAACCAAGGGCAAGGAAATCGAGTGAAATCCATCGACCTCAATTGCGACTTGGGCGAAAGTGACACCGGCAGCGGCGTCCTCATCGAACGCAAACTCCTCGAAATCATCTCTTCCGCAAACATCGCATGCGGCGGCCACGCGGGCGACCCACACACCATGCTCCGCACTGTCACCACCGCGCTCTCGCACAACGTCGCCCTCGGCGCGCACCCCGGCTACCCCGACCTCGCCAACTTTGGCCGTGTGTCTATCCCCATGTCACCCGAGGAAATCGAAGCCACCTGCTTTAAGCAAATCACTGCTCTCACAAAATACGCCGATTCGCTTGGCGGCCATCTCAACCACATCAAACCCCACGGCGCGCTCTACCACGATGCCATGGTCTCTGAACCCATCGCACTCGCCATCGGCCGCGCAGCTCATCGCATCAATCCAAAGTTCATCATGATCGGCTTCCCAAACGCACTCGCTCTCCGCATTTGGCAAAGCCAGGGATTCCCTGTGGCAACGGAGGCCTTCGCCGATCGCACCTACGAGCCCGATGGCTCACTCCGCAAACGCACTCTTCCCGGCGCGCTCATTACAGACCCCGCCGCCGCCGTTGCACAATCACTCCGACTCGCAACCAGTTCATCTCCGCCCGACACACTCTGTATCCATAGCGACACGGCCAACGCGCCTGAAATCGCGGCCGCGATTCGCGCTGCCCTTGCCGCCGCCGGATTCGCAATTAAAGCCCCGGGTGCCAAATGAAACCTCGCACCTACGACGCCATCGTTGTCGGTCTGGGCGCACACGGATCCGCCGCGCTCTCTCACCTTGCCCGCCGCGGCAGCAATGTCCTGGGCATCGAGCAACTCGGAATTGCCCACATTCTCGGCTCCTCTCATGGGTCCTCACGCATCTTCCGCCTCGCCTACTTCGAACATCCAAACTACGTCCCGCTTCTCCGCCGTTCGCTCGCACTCTGGACCTCACTCGAAACGCAGTCCAAACGCACGCTTCTCTGCCGCACCGGCGGAATCTACCTCGGCCGCCCCGATCACCCCGAACTCCTCGCCGGAATCGCAAGCGCTGTACAACACGACATCCCCCACCGCATTCTCAAACCTGCTGAACTGAAGCGCCGCTTCCCACAATTCAAACTTCTCCGCACCCACATCGCGATGCACGAGCCCACTGCGTCCGTGCTCCTGTCCGAACGCTGCATCAGTGCCCACATCGAATCCGCCCTTCGCGCCGGTGCCCACATCCGCACCCACGAGCCAGTCACTTCTTGGGAATCTCATTCCCGTGGTGTCATCGTTCGCACCGCTGCCGCTGAATATCGCGCCAAGAAACTCGTGTTGTCTGCTGGTGCGTGGATGCAGACTCTCACTCATCTCAAACTCACCATTACTCGGCAACTCATGGCCTGGGTCTGGCCCAAGAAGCCCGAACTCTTTGCCGCTCCCCGTTTCTGCATCTGGGCTCATCACAACGATGACGGTTCCTTGCAATACGGTTTTCCGATGCTCCCCGAGACTTCTGACATGCCCGGTCTCAAAGTTGCACTCCACCGGCGCGAGCAAGTCACAACTGCCGACACAATCAATCGCGCTGCGCAGCCTGACGAAGTCGCCAACGTGCGAGACTTCCTCAGACAGCACGTGCCCCAGGCCGATGGCGAGCTCCTCGCCATCCGCGTGTGCATGTACACGAATTCACCCGACAGTCACCTGACCCTGGGCTTTCACCCCGATCACAGCAATGTCATCATCGCCAGCCCATGCAGTGGCCATGGTTTCAAATTCGCGCCCGTCATCGGCGAAGCAATCGCAGACCTGGCCCTTAAGGGCAAGACCAGACTCCCGATCGACTTCCTCGCACCGTCGCGGCCTGCGATTGCTTGAAGCCAGTTTCAAGATTCTCGCCTTCCGCGTATACTGACCGCAATGCTCCGCAGCCTGCTCCTGATTCTGTTGCTTTCCCTCGCTTCCTGCGGCAAGTCCGACGACACTTTTCCAACCCTTCCATTTTCCCAAACTTCATCATCTCGGCCAATCAGCTACAACCGCGACATCCGTCCCATTCTCTCGAACCACTGCTTCCGCTGTCATGGCCCAGATGAAGCTGCCCGAAAGCGCAACCTGCGACTCGACACTGCTGAAGGCGCGCGGGCACTCTTGAAGAGCACACTGCATGCGATCGTCCCTGGCGATCCTGATGCCAGCGAACTTGTCAATCGTGTTACTTCGCAAGACCCTGATGATGTCATGCCTCCTCCGGAGCTTCATCTGCCGCTTTCGCAGGAACAGCAGCAACTGCTGATTGACTGGATAAAGCAAGGCGCTGAGTACGAGCCGCATTGGGCGTTTACGGTGCCGAAGAAGACGCAGGCGCCGGCCGGTACCAATGTGAAGGGTGATGAGATCGATCTGTTCATCGCCGCCCGACTCATTGAGGAAAAGCTCTCGCCTGCGCCACAAGCCGACCGGGCAACACTCCTGCGTCGAGTTGCTCTCACGCTCACGGGTCTGCCGCCTACTGCGGAAGAACTTGATGCTTTCATCGCAGATACCAGTCCCGATGCTTACGAAAAGCAGGTCGATCGGCTGCTTGCGTCGCCCCACTATGGGGAACGAATGGCCGCGGATTGGCTGGATGTTGCGCGATTTGCTGACACGTATGGGTATCAATCTGACTGGGAGTCTCGTGTCTGGCCTTGGCGTGATTGGCTTATTAACTCCTTTAATTCGAATCAACCCTACAACGAATTCATTCGGGATCAGCTTGCGGGCGATTTGCTTCCGGATGCCACGACCGCACAGAAAATCGCCACCGCGTTCAACCGCCTTCATCGCCAGACCAATGAAGGCGGCTCGATCGATGAGGAGTTCCGGCGCGAGTACATCTCTGATCGCATCGCTACATACAGCACCGCGTTCCTCGGGCTCACTGTCGAATGTGCCCGGTGTCATGATCATAAATACGACCCTATTCCTCAAAGCGATTACTACAGCCTCGGCGCGTTCTTTGGCGCGATTGATGAAGCTGGCACCTATCCCTACTCAACTTCCGCAATTCCGCGGCCTGCGCTTCGGCTTCCGACCGCTGCTCAGCAGGTGGAACTCAATCGACTTCGCGATGCAGTCGCTGCTGCGGAGGCCGCGCGAGATTCCACTTTCCAGTCTCAGGCCGGCAGTTACGGAACCTGGCTCAATTCTGCCAAGACAATCAACGTCAAACCTCCGGTCAATCGCTTCCCTCTTGAAGGCACACTTACTGGTCCAACTGTTTCCTCTGGCGAGACACTGAAAGCCACGCTCCTTGACGGTGACACTGGACCCTCCTTCAAAGATGTTCCAGCGTTCAAGCGATCCGATCCTCGCAGTCTTGTGTTCTGGATGAACTGCCCCGATACAAAGTCCCGGGCAACGGTCATCCACACATGCACGTTTACCATCGAGTCGGATGAGCAGGGCTATCAGGTCATGCTCAAAGATGGGCACCTTTGCTGGGAACTTATTCACTACTGGCCCGGATCTGCAGCTGCCATTCGTACTGCTGCTCCCTTCCCGCTCAATCGCTGGGTTCAGATCGCGGTCACCTATGACGGTTCATCTCTTGCATCCGGCCTCCATATCTATCTCGATGGCCAACTCACACCCACCGAAATTGTCCGCGATCATCTTGATGGTCCTGCAACTGCCCGCACGTTCCAAGTCGGATTCCGAGATCGCGATCTGGGCTTCAAGGGCGGCGGCATCGCCGATCTCCAAGTCTTCGACCGTGCTCTCTCCGCTCCGGAAATCTCCGAACTCAAAGCTCCTGGCTCCTTCAGTCCCGCAACGGCGCTCAACAACCTCTTCCCTTACTACACCAACAACAATGCCGAGTGCATTGCTGCATCCAAGACTCTTCGCGATGCCCGCACTGCGTACCACGCACTCCTGGAATCCATTCCTGAAATCATGGTGATGGAAGAGACTCGCTATCCGCGTGACTCTTTCATCCTCACCCGCGGCCAATACGACCAGCCCGACCACACTCGCCCTGTGCATCCCAACCGCGCTATCGAAACTCTCCTTCCTTTCAATCAATCTCTGCCGCACAATCGCCTCGGTTTGGCGACCTGGACCACTGATTCGCAGAATCCATTGACCGCCCGAGTTGCGGTCAACCGGCTTTGGGCAATCTGCTTCTCTCGTGGCCTGCTCCCAACTCTCGAAAACTTCGGACTTCAGAGCGAGCCGCCTTCTCATCCTGAACTTCTCGACAATCTCACGCTTGATTTCATCGCCTCGAAGTGGGACGTCAAAGCACTCCTGCGGCGCATTGTTCTTTCTCAAACTTTCCGCCAATCTTCTGTCGCAACAGAAGAGAAGCTTGCACGCGATCCATCCAACGCATTCCTTTCCCGCGGCCCATCGTCTCGTTTATCGGCCGAGGTCCTCCGCGATCAGGCTCTTGCTGCCTCGGGACTTCTTGCTCCCACAATCGGCGGGCCAAGTGTGAAACCTTGGCAGCCACCTGGGCTGTGGGCAGATTCGGGAGTTGCATCGCAAGGCGATTACAAACCTGACACGGGGGACAATGCGCATCGGCGCAGTGTGTATACGTATCGCAAGCGGACTTCTCCGCCGCCGAACATGCTGGCTTTTGATGCTGGCAGTCGCGAGCTTTGTCTTGCACGGCGCCAACCTACTAATACTCCACTTCAGCCTCTTGTCCTTTTGAATGATCCGGTTTTCTTTGAATGTGCCCGGGCTCTGGCTGCGCGGGTTACTGCAAGTTCGCCCGATCCCAGATCTCGGATTTCTCTCGCCTTTCGATTGCTTACCTCGCGCGAGCCCCGGGAGCCAGAACTCGCTGCACTGCTTGAGCTCTACAACACTCAGCTCGCGGAGCTGACGGCCGATCCCGCCGCCGCAGAAAAGATTCTCGCATCGAAGACTGCTGACCCGGCTCTGGCATCGCTCACTTTGGTCTGTTCGACCATTCTCGCGTCGGATGCGTCGGTCACTTCGCGGTAGAGAAGGGCTCGCAGAGCAACTCTGTGAACTGAAGCGAATTGTCTATGGCTTAAGCCACAACGAGGGTAAGGCCGTTGAAACGGCCTGAGCAGAAAAAGGCTTGTTTTTAGGCCTTTTTCGCGTATCCAACCCATGGCTAAAGCCATGATCTAATAGGGGGAAAGGCCGCTGAAGCGGCCTGCCAGGACACACAATTCAGTTTAGGGCGTTGCAGGCCGAAGTGAGTAAACGGAGCAAAGCCTGTTTTTGATTCAGAATCGAAAGATGATCATTTCATTTCAAAGATGATCATCAAAAGTGATGATCATCTGATTATCTTTCGTTTTTAGCTCAAAAACGAAAGGCGCTCACTTTTTTCAAAGGTGCTCACTTTTTTGGTGAGCATCTGAGCATCTTTTGTTTTTAGATCAGAATCGAGGTTTGAAGGGGGCCACGGGATTGAAGAATGCCACCGAGCGTGGCACCCTTTGAATATTGATTCAAAAACGAGGGTGACACGCCCAAAGGGCGAGAAAGTTGAGCAGGAGAACAGTTCAGCAGTAGACAGAATCGAAGAGAGAATCTCAGGGGGCCACGAGAATTTCAGAGGGCCACCGATCGTGGCACCCTGAGATTTGATGGCGGTCTGGGGCGCAAAGACATCGCGCGGGCAGATGGCGTGAGAACTGTGAGGATTTTTGTGTCGCCCCTTCAGGGCTCGAAATTCCGGGGCAGTTTTCCCAGGGCTACGAAGACTTCGCCCTGGGCTGTGACTGATTCGCACCGTTGGTGCTTCGGAAAATGCCACGGGGAACTGAACGGCGGGGGATTGATGGGGTTTGGTTTTCATGGTTGCACCTTATTAGGTTGTATGGAACAGGTCAACGAAAATTGCGACAAAATGTGGTACCGGACAAAAATAGGGCGCAACGTGTCCGATACCGGAAAAAAGTGCTGATTTGGAGAACGTACAAGCATTGGGTGCCCGCTCTGGGACACTGGTGCGGGCGGGATCGGACGGCCAGCGGGTCAGCTCCTGCGCCCAAGAAAATTGAATTGTGCCAGTATCCGTGGCCCCTTTCCGGCTGAATCCTCGCATGTAGTTTCATGCAAAGGTCTCTCTGGCAGGAAATAGCGACATTCCGAAAGGAACCCCTTATGAACTCACTCCCAGCACGTGGTTGCTCAGCCGATTCCATTTTCAATTCCAGATCGTTGATAGTGGCCGCGGGCCTCGCAGTGACGCTCGCCACCAGCCACCTCCACGCACAGACTCTGAACTGGGCCAACACTTTGGGTGGGGCCGCATCGCTGTCGGGAAATTGGTCACCTGCCGCTGTTCCCAACTCAGCGAACGCACTCATCTGGAATCTCAACAACACCTATGGCGTCACCTTCAACAACCTCACTACCGCTTCACTGAGTCACACCTACAAGCGCGGAACCGTTTCCCTCGGCGTCTCTACGCCCCACACCACCGGCAATTTTCTCGTTGCGGATCTCGCCGCCGAAGTCGCAACCGCGCGCCTCACCTCGGGAACTCTTACATCAACTGGCATCATTACTGTCGGCAACGCGGCAACTTCAGCCGGCACACTCAACATCATCGGGTCCACTACCACGCTCACGCAGGCCGGAACCGGCGACACCAACATCGGTACTGGCGGAAACGGCAATCTGAGCATCCTCACGGGCGGCAAGCTGACAGTCGCTGATCAGTTCCTCGCCGGCAGCAACAACACATCGATTTCCACAGTTACCGTTTCGGGAACGGTTGCCGGTCAACGCCGCTCAACGCTCGAAGTTCTGGGCACAGGCGATTCGCGCATCGGTTCCGGCGGCGATGTCACCATGATAATCGATTCCGGCGCTTTCGCTTTATTTGCCGGCAATCTCACGGTCGCCAACGGGTCCGCCTCGACATCTTCGCTGACCGTCGGAAACACCAACGCAAACGCCTCGCAGCTCTTAGTTAATGGCGACCTCTCTCTTGGTCGCAATACCTCCCCTGGCGCTGCGGGCGGAACCGGTTCTCTCATTGTCCTGGCTGGCGGCGCTGTTGATGTCGATGGCACGATCAACATCGGTAATGACCCCGATGGAGGAACAGGACTGCTTCGCCTCGAAGGTCCCAATCCATCTCTGATCACACACGCGCTCGCCCTGGGAGCCGGCGGCACCCTTGATTTCCGCAGCGGAGCTCTCACGATCCGCGGCGGCGCTTTCACCGTGCCCAACGGGTTCGCCCTGAACCTTTCACAGACCACGAACCCGGAAACCCTGGTTCAACTGGTCCTTGAAAATGGTGCGACCCACACTGCGACCAACACCACCACGCTCAGCAATATCGCCAACTCAAACGTAGGACTTGCGATTCAAAGCGGCGCATCGTTCCACCAGAACACGGGCGTCATGCAGATTGGCGTAGTAGACACAGCCAGATGCTCCCTGACACTCAATAACGGAGCATTGACCACCTCAAATTCTTTGCGTATTGGCGTCGCGGGCGATGGGAATTTCACACTCAGCAATCTCTCGACGGCCACGGTCCGCGACCTTGATGTCGCCACCAACGCAATCGGCACCGGCATTGTCACCATCAACAACTCCACTCTCACTATCACCGAAGACCTCGTCGTCGGCGGCTCATCCAATGGCGCGGGTGGCTTCAACAATGGTGGCTCAGCACAATTCAATCTCAATGCGGGCGCCATCTTGAACACGCCCGTTGGCCGCACTGCCTTTTTCGCTACCGATTCGACCCTCAATATCAACGGCGGCAGCCTCAATGCCAACGGCTCTCTTTTCTGTACTGGCACTCTCACGCTCAATACCGGCACGATCAACGCGCCATTCATCGAGGCCTACGACACCTGCACCGGTACCGGAACGATCAATGCCCGGCTCTTTACTGCCAATCCCTTCACACTCACCGGCCCACTCACAGTCGGCAACTCTGCAACTAACTCCATCGACAATCTTAAGACCATCATCGGGCCTCACACACTTACTTGCATCGACCCCGATATCGCCGTTCTCGCCAATACCACTATCGCCGGTGGAACTATCAACGCCGCCAATGGCCTTCGCCTCGCAAGCGGTGCAACACTTTCAGGATTCGGCATCATCAATACCAGTTTCGAAAACCTGGGCACCGTCACCGCTACGACCGCCGCGGGCATCACTTTCGCCGGGCAAGTCACCAGCACCGCTGGCACTCTGGGTGGCACTCGTATTCACTTCGTACCCGGTTCTTCTTATACTGGCCGCAATATCACCGGCCTTGCCAAGTGGCACTCAGATGCCAACACCACTCTCAATTTCACAGCCGGAACATCCTCCATTGGCGACAATACTGCCGATGCTGTCATAGTGGGCGGCAACCTTGATGTCACCGGCACCCTTATCTTGAATGACAACGATGGTGTCGCCCTTGGACCGACTAGCACCATCAGAGGCGGCTCTGTGGGCACGCTGAGCGCCCCGATCTTCACCCTTGGCCGCACCGGAAATACACGACACATCCTTCGCGGCACCGGCACCATTTCTGCAAATTTCAATTCTTCCGGCACGATTTCGCCTGGGCTTGATGAAGGCGACCGCACCGGCACGCTTTCCATTGCAGGCTTCTACTCCCAGGCCATCTCTGGCCAGACCGGTGAACTGATCATGGATCTTGACGGCACAAGCACGCTCCTTCATGACACGCTCGCACTCAATGGTGGCGGCGCGGTCGATGGAATCCTCCAGCTCCGCATCGGCTACACCCCGCTCAATGGCCAGCGCATTCCCATCATCACCCGCGGCGCGACAGGCATTCTTGTCGGCACCTTTGACACGCTTATCGCTCCCCCCGGCTGGTCGCTTGACTATCAGACAAACTCGATTGATGCCGTTTACTGCGCTCCAGATTTCAATGCCGATGGAGTCGCCGACTTCTTCGATTACCTCGATTTTGTCGATGCGTTCAGCGCTGCTGATCCGCGAGCTGATATCAACGCCGACGCTGTAATCGACTTCTTTGACTACCTTGACTTTGTCGATGCGTTCTCTGCTGGTTGCTAGCGCATGTTCGCTTCAAGAGTGTCGCTCTGGATAATACAGGCACTTGGCACTTGGCACTAGGCACTTGGCACTAGGCACTTGGCACTAGGCACGAGGCACTAGGCACTAGGCATTAGTGAAAGCCAAAGGCGACAGCTGGTCCGGCATCGCGCGCTGTCTTTGTGATACGATACGGCCAGAACGTCATCATGCAGGTACCTCCACCCAACTACGACTCGCTCATGCACGGCACACGTCGCCACTTTTTGGGCGCGAGCGCGCTGGGACTTGGTTCGCTCGCGCTCTCTTCAATTCTCTCGCCGTTCTCCGCGCTTGCAGGCGCTCCCGCAATCGGTTCGCCGCATTTTGCTCCGAATGCGAAGAGGATCATTTATCTCTTTCAGTCGGGCGGCCCCAGCCAATTCGAAACGTTCGATCCAAAGCCCATCCTCCGCGACCAACATGGTCAACCGCTCCCGGATTCGGTCCGTAAAGGCCAGCGTCTCACAGGCATGAGCGCGAATCAGGCCATTCTTCCACTGGCAAGTTCGTTTACTTCTTTCTCGCCTAAGGGGCAGAGTCGTCAGAGCGTCAGTGATCTGCTGCCGCACACTGCGAAGATTGCTGATGACATCTGCATCGTGAATTCCATGTTCACTGAGGCGATCAATCACGATCCGGCCATTACATTTTTCTGCACTGGCAGTCAGCAGCCTGGGCGGCCCTCCATGGGCGCGTGGCTCTCGTATGGTCTGGGCAGCATCAACGCCAACTTGCCCGCGTTCATCGTTCTCGTTTCGAAGGATGCCTCGCGCGATCAGCCGCTGTACGCACGGCTCTGGGGCACTGGGTTTCTTCCCAGCGAGCATCAAGGCGTGCAGTTCCGTGCGGGCGCTGAGCCCGTTCTCTATCTCACGAACCCTGAAGGAGTTTCACCGCATGCACGTCGCTCCATGCTCGATGCATTGAGGAAACTCAACAGTGATCAATCGCAGCACACGCTTGATCCCGAAGTGACCGCGCGCATCGCCCAAGCCGAAATGGCGTTCCGCATGCAGACCAGTGTTCCCGATGCCACCGACTTCTCCAGCGAGCCCGAAGAAGTCTTTTCGCTCTACGGCGAATCTGCACGCACTCCCGGGACGTACGCGGCCAACTGCATTCTCGCCCGGCGCCTCATTGAACGCGGCGTTCGTTTCGTCCAGCTCTTCCATCAAGGCTGGGATCAGCATGGCGATCTGCCCAGATCGATCGCGCATCAGTGCAAGCAGACTGATCAGCCATCGGCCGCACTTGTCATGGATCTCAAACGCCGCGGCCTGCTGGATGACACACTTGTGGTCTGGGGCGGCGAATTTGGACGGACTGCGTATTGCCAGGGGAAGATGACCAGCGACAATTACGGACGCGATCACCACCCCCGCTGCTTCTCAATCTGGCTCGCGGGCGGCGGCATCAAGCCTGGTACGACGTATGGCAAGACTGATGAGTACGGATATAACATTGTAGAAAATGGTGTGCATGTTCACGATCTGCATGCCACCATGTTGCACTTGATGGGGATCGATCACGAGCAGTTGATCTACAAGTTCCAGGGGCGGGGATTTCGGTTGACGGATGTTGCGGGGAAATTGGTTCGTGGCATCATGGCCTGAAGGCAGGCGTTCCGCATGCCTCATGGCACAGCTTCTTGAACCAGGCGCGAGATCCAATGGCTCAAGCCATCCGTCGGGAAACCCGTTGAAACGGGTTGAAGAAGAAGAATCGCAAGACACAGGTCGTTTCCGCCCAGTACCACGGCTGGAAGCCGTGGCCTACGAGCGAGCAAGGCCGTTGAAACGGCCTGAAGAGAAGGCTTGCGTTGCGTTGTATACCTAACAAATATCTATCGTCTTGGCCCATTCTCCTCCCCTAATCGCTGTTTCCCAGAGCCAGAAGCCTCTATTGCGCCCCTGCCATCACTCTTCCCGGGCGTATGCAACCGCTCCCCCTTGACAAGCGTATCTTTTCCTGTATGCTGTACTCTGTCCTCCCCGCCCTCCCCGTGGGGTCGGGGGCCAGGAGGTATCCAGAATCCTCACTCTGGGTAATCGTTCTTTTGGGGTTAGCGGGGGTTCGCGGCTCTGAAAGGGGTTCGCGAAATGCATCAAGACTCTCGTATCTTGATGCTGATGGCATGGGTCTGACGGTGCTGGAACTTGACTTCGAGTCCTGTATATTTCCAAAACCGTTCTGATTGTGGCGACTCTTTACCTGTCGCCGGCTTATCGAAGGCTCACTTCGAGGGCCAACAACGTCAGATGCCTGCCGACAACCTGGTATGACTTGTTCAAACACGCTGGCGGCGTAGACGATCGGCCGAAAGTGTGTGCGGATGTGCCCTTAAAAGCATGTTGCAATTGAACAGGTCAGAGCGTCTTGTTTCTTGTCGGCACGTTTTCTCGATTGCTTGAGTGTGCTTCTTCCCTCGTGAAAGCACATACTTGCACTCGACTGAGACAGCCAAAAATCTGATCGTCAGAACCGTCGGGCACGGTTTTCAAAAATTGCCCGCACCGAACCGGGTGGAACTCGCTGACGCTTTCGCATCAGCAGCACGCCGCGGATCACGAAGGATTCATACATGAAGAAGCAGAACAAGGCCTTTACACTCATCGAGCTCCTGGTCGTTATCGCGATCATCGCGCTCCTCATCGCCATCCTCCTCCCCGCCCTCGGCAAGGCACGTGCAGCTGCTCGTCAGCTCAAGTGCTCGACCCAGGTCCGCGGCATGATGCAGGGTAACGTCATTTGGGCGCAGTCCAACGGCGATTCCTATCCCCTCCCCAGCGTCGTTGACAAGGCCAACCAGACCGTCACTGCAACAACTCCGCCAGAAGCGAAGGATTGCACCAAGAACATCTACTCACTCCTCATCTTCAACGGCTACATCCCCGCTGAAATGTGCGTGACCCCCGCTGAGTCCAACGGCTCAATCAAGGCATACGAAGGCTATAACTTCTCACAGCCCCAGTCCGCCGCGGTTCCCGTCAACGCACTCTGGGACCCCGCGTTCCGCGCAACCCCAACCGGCGCAGCTGCATCAGGCACCGGCGACACCGGCCAGAACATCGGCACAGTCACCGCTGGTGGCTCTTCCTATGCTCACAACCTCCCCATGTTCGGCCGTAAGGCACGTTGGAGCAACACCTTCACCGCAACCGAAGCAGCCATGGGTAACCGCGGCCCGATGTACGACATCGTCGGCTCAGGCGCAACCGCAACCTGGAAGCTCAAGACCGGCGCGGGTGGCACACAGTCCAACACCCTCCTCATCCACGGCAGCCGTACCACCTGGGAAGGCAACGTCGGCTTCAACGATAACCACGTTGACTACATCACCAAGCCCGATCCCGATGCTGTCACCTTCACCTTCAGCAGCCTCCCCGCTGGCAGCAAGACCCAGCCCGACAACATCTTCGTGAACGAGAACGACGGAACTCGCGCTCAAGACACCACCCTCGGCGCAGCGAACACCAACGCCCTGTTGGTTGTTCTCTCAGCTGGCGGCGTCACCGGCACGACCGTTACTCCCTGGATTGACTAAGTCAATCTGAAGTCATTTGACTTCAACTAGAAACCATCCACACGCCCCGGGCATTTCGCCGGGGCGTGTGTGTTTTTGTAGCACCGGCTTACCAGCCGGTGTTAGTTACTGGATAAACAACCCCGCGATACTCGCCGTCATCAATGTCGCGATCGCCCCGCCCAACATGGCACGCAGCGCAAGCTGGGCAAACTCTTTTCTCCGCGTCGGCGCCAGCGCTGAAAGCCCGCCGATCTGAATCGCGATACTCGCGAAGTTCGCAAACCCGCACAACGCATATGCGCCGATCTGTGCTGAACGCGGCGACAACACTGCCGGGTCAGACCTGGACGCCGCCACCGCATCCGCCAGATGCAGGTAGGCAACAAACTCAGTCAAGATCAGTTTCTCGCCAAGCAAGCCGCCGATCAGGGCTGCATCTTTCCACTCAATCCCCATCGTCCAGGCCAGCGGCGCGAAGATCTGCCCAAGGATTACCTGAATCGAGAGTCCATTGGTCATGCCCCGAGCCACCATCCATTGCTCAACCTCCGCAATCCTTCCGATCACCTCCAGCGGCCAGTTGAGCAATGCCAGCAGCGCGACAAAGGCGATCAGCATCGCCGCGATATTGAGCGCGAGCTTCAGGCCCGTACTCGCGCCGCTCGCCGCCGCATCAAAGATATTTGCATGATCTTCTTCACTGATGGTCGCCAGCGTCCGTGCATCTTCTGGCGGCGGGACCTCTGTCTCAGGCATGATAATCCGTGCCATGACAAACGCTGCGGGTGCGCTCATGACGCTCGCCGCGATCAGGTGCTTGGCATAGAGCCCGCGCATGGCCACATCGTCTCCGCCCAGCATCATGACATATGCGCCGAGCACGCTGCCGGCGATATGGGCGAAACCTCCAAGCATGATCAACATCAATTGCGCTTTCGTCATGCCGGGGATGAGTGGCCGCACTGTCAGCGGGGCTTCAGTCTGTCCGATGAAAATGTTGGCCGCCATACAGGTTGCTTCGGCACCAGTTACTTTCAGCGACTGCCGCAATGCCCAGGCCAAACCGGCAACCACGCGCTGCATGAACCCGATGTAATACAGCACTGACATCAGCGATGAAAAGAAGATGATGATCGGCAGGACTTTGACTGCGAAGATAAATCCCCAGGGCTTGCTGGCATCGCGCAGCGCACTGCCAAACACGAAATCAATCCCGGCCTCAGACTTGGAAATCACCTGATTGACAAACCACCCCAAACCCTCAAAAACCTCCTTGAGCAGGGGCACCTTCAGGATCGCCGCGGCGAGCAGGATTTGTAGAACAATTCCAGTCAATACCAGCCGCCACGGAACTTTCGCCCGATTGGTCGAAAGCGCAAGGCCCAGCAGCACCATGACACAGATTCCCAAGAGGCCCGTAAACTGTTGCATACTGGCAGTGTAAGCGATTTTGCCCGTTGGCGGTATTGGGCCGGAGGCTATTCCAATCCTTATACTGGCGATATGAAAAAGTCAGCAACCCCCACCCTTAACTTCGCCAAGTGGATCAGAGACAACAAGAACAACCTCAAGCCGCCGGTGAGCAATAAGCAGTTGTTCACCGAGTCGAAGGATGCGATCGTGTTTGTCTCAGGTGGGCCCAACACGCGGAATGACTACCACGTGAACCCGACTGAGGAACTTTTCTACCAGGTCAAAGGCAACATCGCCGTCCGTCTGCGGCCACTCGATGGAAGTAAGCCATACGACCAGGTTATTAAGGAAGGCGAGATGTTTTTGCTGCCGCAGTGGGTGCCGCACCGCCCGCAGCGCCCCGCAAACACGGTCGGTCTCATTATCGAATTCCCCAGAGGGCTTGATGCCAAGGGAAATCCGCAGATGGATGGCTTGCGCTGGTATTGCCCCGATTGCGATGCCCTTGTGCACGAGGCGAAATGGGTTCTGAAGAAGATCGATGAAGACCTCAAGATCATCATGGAAGAATACTGGAGCGGGCCGGTTGAGAGAAGAACCTGTAAGTGTGGCACGGTGATCCAGCGGGCTGGAGCGATTAAGCTCAGCAAGGGAAAGATCTCGGCTGCGGGGAAGAAGTCAACGATGAAGCCGGCCAAGAAACAGGCCAAGAAAATCGCGAAGAAGACCGCACGCCGCTAAGCAGTTATGGAAATCATCGATCTCCATACTCACATCCTCCCCGAGCGCTGGCCTGATTGGACAGCGCGGAGTGGCTACGCAGGGTGGATTGATCTAGCGCATTCAAAGCCGGGGTGTGCGCGGATGCAGCGTTCGGAGGCCGATGGCTCCCGCACTGGATTTCGTGATATCCATGCAAACTGCTGGGACCCACTGGTGCGCATCGGCGATATGGATGCAACAGGTGTGACGCTGCAGGCGCTCTCGACAGT
Source organism: uncultured Phycisphaeraceae bacterium (assembly GCA_964484185.1). Classification (GTDB taxonomy): domain Bacteria; phylum Planctomycetota; class Phycisphaerae; order Phycisphaerales; family UBA1924; genus F1-120-MAGs238. The sequence continues at coordinate 24,692 of CAZAEQ010000011.1, read as the reverse complement.
GCCGGTCATGTTTTCGTATTGGGCAAAGCCGCAGGATGCGTATGACCTGGCAAGATTGCTGAACGATCATGTTGCGGGTGTGGTTCAATCGCACCCGACTCGATTCGCCGGACTTGGCACGATTCCGATGCAGGATGTAACACTGGCGATCCGCGAACTTGAACGCTGCGTCAAAGACCTCAAGCTCAGCGGCATCCAGATCGGCACCAATGTCAATGGTGTGAATCTCGATGACCCCGCGTTTTTTGAGGTGCTCGCCGCCGCAGAAAGGCTGGGAGCGAGTGTTTTTGTGCATCCCTGGGAGATGGTCCAGTTTGGAAAACACAAGCGCCTGGCAGAGGCAGAGGCAGTTGTGAATCGCATGGCCAACTACTGGATGCCATGGCTTGTGGGCATGCCTGCAGAAACCTGCATCGCGGTCTGCTCGGTGATTTTCGGCAATGTACTCGATCGTCTTCCCAAACTCCGCATGTGCTTCGCCCACGGCGGCGGCAGCTTTCCCGCAACCATTGGCCGCATTTCTCATGGGCACGAATGTCGCCCAGATTTGTTTCCACCAACCGCCAAAGACCCGCGGCAGTATCTCGCAGCGCCGGGGCGAGATGCCAGGTTCTTTGTCGATTCACTTGTGCACGATGCTGATGCGTTGCGGTTGCTGGTGAAACAGTTTGGGGCAAATCGCGTGGCGCTTGGGTCTGACTATCCATTCCCGCTGGGCGAAGAAAAGCCCGGCACGCTGATTCAATCGATGGCCGCCGAATTTGGCGCGGCAACAGACACGCTTCTGGGCGGCACAGCCCGCGAGTTTTTGAACCTCAGGGGGTCACATGTCGGGACTTGATTCCAGAACCCTTGAAACACTCGCAACTGCGTATGACGCGGCGGATGAACTCGCGGACATTCGTGAGCAGTTTCACTTCCCTGTGTCCAAATCAGGCGAGACGCTGTATTTTGTGGGAAATTCACTGGGGTTGCAGCCCAAGGCGACGCGCGCAGCAATCGAGCAGGAGCTTGATGATTGGGCCCGCTTCGGCGTCGAAGGGCACATGGATGCCAAGCATCCGTGGCTGCCATATCACGAAGAGGTCCGCGAGACTCTTGCCCGGACGGTTGGTGCACAGCCGCATGAAGTCGTGGCGATGAACTCGCTGACGACTAACCTGCACTTGCTCATGGTCTCGTTTTACCGCCCAACACGCACACGGTTCAAGATTGTGATTGAGGACACGGCGTTTCCATCTGATTCCTACGCGATGAAGAGCCAGCTCGCATTTCACGCGCCGCACGCGGGGTTCAGAGCGGAAGATGGGCTCATTCGCCTGAAGGCTCGACCCGGTGAATCGACACTTCGCACAGAAGACATTCTTAAGACGATTGATGAGAACAAAGATTCCATCGCCCTGCTGCTGCTGGGCGGCGTGAATTACCTCACCGGGCAGCTCTTTGATATTCCAACGATCACGCGATTCGGGCATGACCGCGGCATCATGGTTGGCTGGGATCTTGCGCATGCCGCGGGGAATATTGATCTGAAGCTACACAGCTGGAACTGCGATTTCGCGGCGTGGTGTTCGTACAAATACCTCAACTCTGGGCCAGGCGCGGTTGCGGGCGCGTTTGTGCATGAACGCCATACCAGCGACCGGACACTGCCGCGTTTTACGGGCTGGTGGGGCAACGACCCCGCAACACGATTCAAGATGGGGCCGGATTTTGTGCCGGTCGCGAGCGCAGATGCGTGGCAGTTAAGCAACCCGCCCGTGCTCGCACTTGCCCCGCTGCGAGTTTCACTTGAGATATTTGATGCGGCGACGATGGCCGCCCTTCGAGCCAAATCTGTGCGATTGACAGGTTTCTTGGAGCAAGCACTGCGCCAGTCGGCGATGAACTCCCGGATGCAGATTTTGACGCCAACGGATGCAGATGCGCGCGGAGCACAATTGTCACTCGTCGTTCAAGGCGCTACCCGGGCCACCGCGAAAACCCTCCACGACCGCGGCGTGTTCTGCGATTTCCGCGAACCCAATGTCATCCGCGTCGCACCCACGCCGCTGTATAACTCATTCACCGATTGCGTGAAACTCGCCGAAGTGATGGGTGAGGTGTTCAGCGCATGAGTTCCACCAGTTCTCAGCACGTGCTTATCGTCGGAGCTGGACTAGCTGGCTCGCTGCTCGCGTGTTACCTGGCTCGCGCTAGCTATCGAGTGTCTGTCTACGAGCGACGCCCCGATCCGCGCGTGAAGGGATATGTCGGCGGGCGCTCGATCAACCTGGCTCTCTCAGTCCGCGGCATTGCAGGACTCGCCGGCGCGGGGCTTGCTGAAATGGTGATGAACACTGAAGCTATCGCGATGCGCGGGCGCATGATCCACCCGGCAACTGCAGGCGCGGCTCCGGTGTTTCAACCGTACAGCCATGATTCCAAAGACGCGATCAATTCGGTTTCGCGTGGGGGATTGAATCTGGCGTTGATTCATGCCGCGGCGGCGTATCCGAATGTGCAGATGCACTTTGACCACCTCTGCAGCGATGTTGATCTGGATGCTCCCGCCGCGATATTTGAAACTGCTGCTGGGGTTAAGCGCGTTGCGGCAGATCTGATACTGGGAGCCGATGGCGCGTTCTCACCCATCCGTGGCAAGCGTCAAAAGACTGATCGGTTCGACTACAGCCAGACGTATCTGGAACACGCCTACAAAGAACTGCATATCCCAGCACGCAATGGCGAATTCGCGATGGATGCACATGCACTGCACATCTGGCCCCGCGGCAGTTCGATGATGATCGCGCTCCCCAACCGCGACAAATCGTTTACATGCACGTTGTTCTGGCCTCTGACTGGGGCGCATAGTTTCGCGAATCTCAAGACATCTGCAGATGTCGAGCAGTTCTTCAGGTCGCAGTATCCCGATGCAAGCGCGCTGATGCCCACGCTTGCCGAAGACTATTTCAGAAACCCAACTGGTTCACTGGTAACCGTGCGTTGTTTCCCGTGGCGATGGCAGGACAAGGTGTGTATTCTGGGCGATTCAGCGCATGCCATCGTTCCGTTTTATGGGCAAGGAATGAACGCAGCGTTTGAAGACTGCCTTGAGCTCTCGCAGTGTCTGGCGAAGTACCCGAACGATCGCGCCAAAGCGCTGGATGAATTCCAACACACACGTAAGCCACATTCGGATGCCATTGCGGACATGGCGCTGGCGAATTTTGTGGAGATGCGCGACAAAGTTGGATCGCCTGACTTTTTGTATCGCAAGAAGGTTGAGCAGACTGTTCATCACGCGTTCCCCGACAAAGTGAGCCCGCAATACAACCTGGTTTCATTTTCAACGGTTCCATACGCTGAAGCCCAGAAACGCGGCCGCGTTCTCGATGCCATGCTCGACCAGATTGTTTCATTCCTGCCGCCGGCCAGCCTCAAGTCAATGGGCGAGGAGGAATGGACTACACACGTGAAGCAACTCGCGGCCGCAGCCATCGCCGGGCTTCCGCTTCGCCCGCTCGCCACCGACCTCATCGATATCTCCCCGGCGATCACTCCAGAACTCGGCGTCTGGCCCGGCGACACCCCGATGTCGCGGCAGGTATTGTGTGATCTCGCCAACTCTGACAATATTACGTTGAGCACGCTTCGCAGTACCGTCCACCTGGGCGCGCACGCCGATGGACCCAATCACTATGGCAAGGATGCATCCGGGATCGGAGAGCAGTCGCTCGTTCCGTATGTGGGCCCCTGCCACGTGATCGATGCACGCGTTCCGCTGGGGGCCCGCGTCACCATCGGCGACTTGGACCAGCGAATCGATTCCATCGTGCACCCTCGGGTACTGATCCGCACCGGCACGTTTCCCGATCCCACGCGGTGGAACCAGGATTTCGCAGCACTCAGTGTCGAGTTGGTTGATGCACTTGCTGGCCGCGGCGTGATCACGATTGGAATTGATACGCCGAGCGTTGATTTGTTTTCATCGAAAGACCTGGAAGCGCACAACGCAATCCTGCGCCACGACATCTCGATTCTTGAGGGACTGGTGCTGAAGGATGTGACGCCGGGCGAGTATGAGTTGATGGCGTTGCCGCTGAAATTGATGGGGTTTGATGCCAGTCCGGTGCGGGCGGTTTTGCGGGCGATCTAACTATCGGACTGCCGTTAGAAGATTGGGACTTGCGTTAGCTCGGCATTCCGGCTATGATTTAATTCAGATCGAATTCGATCCGATGGAGGTCATCATGCACTTAGCCCAAGATATCTACTCTCTGACAGATTTCAAACAGAATGCCAAGGAACATCTTGACCGGCTTCGCTCTACTGGTCGGGCGGAAGTACTCACGGTAAATGGGAAGGCCGAAGCCGTTGTACTCACTCCCGATGCTTATGACCGATTGGTCGAAATGGCTCTTGGTGATGTACGCCGCAAAGTTGCTATCGGACTTCAGCAAGCTCGCGCTGGACAGCTGATTGATGGTGAGGAATCGTTACGAAACCGGCGTGCGAGACGAGGTGCCAGTAAGGGGAGCAGAGGGTGAGTGCGTTTCTACTTACTCCGGCGACAGAAGCAGACCTTGACGAAATCTGAACCTACATTGAAGAGAAGAGCGGCCCCACCTTGGCGGATCGCCTCGAAGACGATCTACAAAACGCGATGCTCCGATTAGCTGACGCTCCCGGTATGGGACATCTGAGAGCAGACCTCGCTGACGAAACCATGCGGGTTTTTCCTTTACACTCCTTTCTGATTATTTATCGACCGGAGACACGGCCGCTACAGGTCGTTCGAGTCCTCCACGGGGCGCGTGACGTTCAGGCGATACTTGCAACCCAGAATCCGCAGCATTAGGGAATCGTTGCGATGACTTTGATTTCAAAGTGGATTGGAGAGTTGCCGCCGGTGGGGAGCGAGACGATCTCACATGTTGTGCGCGTGGGTTGATTGGGGCCTGAGGGAAAATGCTGGGCGTAGATTTTGTTGTAAGTCATCCAGTCGCGTTTCATGTTGGTGAGGAAGACTGTGACATCGATGATGTTCTCCCAGCGTGAGCCGGCATCTTCGAGGATGTTGCGGATGTTTTCGAAGCATGAGATCATTTCGGCCTCGATGCTGTAGTCGATGAGGTTGCCATTGGCGTCGAGGGTTGAGCCGGGAATGTCTTTTGTGCCGCGTTTTCTGGGGCCTACGCCGCTGAGAAAGAGGAGGTTGCCAGCGCGGCGGGCGTGGGGATAGGGGCCGACTGGTTCGGCGGCGCGGGTGCTGTCGATGCGTGCGTTGGTGTTCATTGACATATTTACATTCCGATGCAGATGTTCTTGGGTTCCGTGAAGAATTTCAGAGCTTCGTTGCCACCTTCGCGGCCGACGCCGCTGGCTTTGGCGCCGCCGAAGGGCGTGCGGAGATCTCGCACCAACCAGCAATTGACCCAGATGATTCCGGCATCAAGTTGGGCGGCAACGCGGTGGGCGCGGGAGACGTTTTGCGTGAAGACTGTTGCGGCCAGGCCGTACTTGGTTCCGTTGGCGAGGACGAGAGCTTGCTCTTCAGTTTTGAAGGACTGGATAGTTACAACTGGGCCGAAGATTTCTTCCTGCTCAACGGTGCATGCGGGATCGAGGCCGGTGATGACTGTGGGCTGGTAGAAGAAACCTGTCTGGCAACGCGCGGGCAACGCACTTGTGGGAACTGGTGCGCCGCCGCAGTGGATCGTGCCGCCGAGGTCGCGGGCTTGCTGGACCATTGCTGACACTTTTTCAAAGTGCGGGCGGCTGGTGAGTGCGCCTTGTTGGGTTGGGCCGTCGAGAGGGTCGCCGATGCGAAGTGATTTCGCGCCAGCGGTGATTGCTTCGACCGCGCCGGCGAAGATGGATTCGTGGACGAGGATTCGAGAGCCACAGAGACAGATTTGGCCCTGGTTGGTGAAACCGGCCTGGACGGCGGTTGCGAGTGCTTTTTGCAGGTCGGAGTCTTCAAAGATGATGAAGGCGTTCTTGCCGCCAAGTTCGAGGGAAACGCGTTTGAAGTCTGGCGAGGCGGTTTGGGAAATCCACTGGCCGACTTTGGTGGAGCCGGTGAACGAAATCGTCGGGACGTTGGCGTGTTTGACGAGTTCGCCACCGGCATCGGGACCGGTTCCGTGCACGATGTTGAGGACGCCCGGCGGGAGGCCTGCCTGTTCAAAGAGTTCGGGGAGCATGGAGGCGGTCATAGGCGTGACTTCGGAGGGTTTGAGAACTGCGGTGTTGCCGGTGGCGAGGGCGGGCGCGATTTTCCAGGAAGCGAGGTAGAGCGGCAGATTCCACGGGGAAATGAGGCCAGCCACGCCGCGGGGTTTGCGGAGGGTGTAGTTGAGGGATGGGATGCCGTTGGGGATGCCGCCACCGTCGAAGTCGTGAAGGTCGGAGGAGGAGTGAAGGATTGCGGTTGCGAAGAAGCGGAAGTTGGATGCGGCACGCGGGATGTCGACCATTCGCGCGAGTGAAAGTGGCTTGCCAGTGTCAACGGATTCAGCGCGGGCAAAACGCTCGAGGTTCTGGTCTATGAGGTCGGCTACCTTGAGGAGAATGTTGGAGCGGATGTTGGCGGGAGTAGCTGACCATTTTGGAAACGCTGCGAGTGCGGCGGCGACTGCGGCGTCAACATCTTTGGCATTTCCGGCGGCGACGCGGCTGTAGACCTTGCCGGTTGCAGGCTCGACGTTGTCGAGGAACTTGCCGGAAGCGGGAGCAACTGAGCGGCCGTTGATGTAGTGGTTAATTTCGTGCATGGTGTTTTACAGTGAAGGAGTGCGGCCGCCATCTACGGGAAGGTTGATGCCGTTGATGTACGCAGCAGCGGGTGAAGCCAGGAATGCAACGGCGGCGGCGATCTCTTCCGCGCGACCGAGGCGACCGGCGGGGATGGTGCTGAGTGCGGCTTTGAGAACATCTTCGGAAGTCTTGCCGAGTTTGTCGGCTTTGGCTTTGAAGAGAGTTGAGAGGCGAGCGGTGTCAGTGAAACCCGGGAGGACGTTGTTGACAGTGATGCCGAAGGGGGCAAGTTCGCCTGCGAGAGTTTTCGCCCAGTTGGCAACGGCTGCACGGATGGTGTTGGAGACACCGAGGCCTTCGATGGGAGCTTTGACGCTTGTGGAAATAATGTTGATGATGCGGCCGAACTTCGCGGCCTTCATGCCGGGGACGAGGGCCTGGAGCAGGAGCTGGTTGTTGATGATGTGCATGTTGAACGCGGCGGTCAGTTCATCGGGGTGAGCATCAACGAGCGGGCCACCCTTTGGCCCGCCGGTGTTGTTGATAAGGATGTGAATCTGTCGCGATGGGTCGATGGATTTGACGGCAGCGCACACGGTTGAAGGAATGGAGAAATCTGCGATAAGGAAATCGTGGGATTGGCCAGCGGAGGCAGGAAGCTCTGCGGCGGTTGCGCGGAGTTGATCGGCGTTACGGGCCAGGAGCGTGACAGAAGCGCCGAGCGAAGCGAGTTCGATGGCGGCGGCTTTGCCGATGCCCTGGGTTGAGCCGCAGACGAGGGCGCGGCGGTTTTTGAGTGAGAGGTCCATGGGGTGTTCCTTTTTGAAAGCGGGGAAGTGTATATGTAGATGGAAGGGGCAGAATGGCCCATCTGAAGCGGGTGAACTGCGGCGCAGAAGGCTAGAAGATTACACGAGGCGTGACGACACCTGCTGCTAAACGGTAGTAAACCGGTGGTGCGTCGAAGGGGATCAACCAAAAATTGCAGGAAAATTGTGGCACCGGACAAAAATAGGGCGCAGCGTGCCCGAGACGTGACGAAACTCAAGGAGATAGCGAAATGCAAAGCACGGAGTCTTGAGACCCGTTGCGAGTATCAGGCGGGATGCGGAGTGTATTCGAAGTTGAATCCCTAATTCCGCGACGGCAGATGTGGACTGATGCGTTGCCGCCGAACCCGCGTCGAGGGTACCAGCGGAGGCGTTGGATCGGCGATTGGACAGCGGACATTGAAGCCGTTCAAAAAGCTCAGTAATCTGTTATTTGGGACGGTTCTAGGACGCACGAAGCAGTTGGTTAATCGATTGAAATGTGGTAGGATGGGCATGTGCGGGGTCCTGATTCCGTCGATCTACGGCCTGCCAAATCATGCGATTGTTCTTATCAGCTGCAAGATTCTGAGCCTGGGTTGCAAGTCATTCTTAGATCGGGGAGCGACAACGCACCACTCTGAGAACCGCGCACAAGGGGTCTATTCATGAAAACTCGACATTACGCGATTCGCAGTGCGTTCCTGATTGCCCTTTTCCAGTGCGCTCAGGTCGCCTCTGCGCAATCACTCTCACTCGTCCACCAGTGGGAAATTGTCCCGACGGGGATCAGCGAAGATGGGAACGTGCTGGTCGGTCATTACAATTCGGCCCGCTCTGCATTTCGATGGACCGTGTCGGGCGGGATGGTCACCCTGACTCCGCCGGCTCCTAACACGTTAGCCTACGCCATGGGTGTTTCGCTCGACGGGTCTGTTGTCGCCGGGCACACCAGCCAGGAAAACCTGGTCACTACCAGAGGCATGCGCTGGACCCAGGCCGGCGGCATGGTCGCGTTTGGCCCGCAACTGAACCAGCAGTTCATGTCGGTCGACGGCGTTGATGGGAGCGGCCAGACTGTCTTTGGCACCCTTGCGAATCCCCAGAATGGCGGAGTTCACCACGGATACACGTGGAACCTGAGCCAGCCGAACCCGGTGTTTCTCCCGATCTTGCCAGGCGGGTTTGAAGCACGCGTGGTAGCGATGGCGCCCAATGTCGCGCAGTCAAAGGTCGGAAACGAGTACTACTCCCCGCCGCAACAACCGATTTTCATCCGGCCGTTGTTGTGGGAGAACAACAACACGCTCTATCCATTGCCAACGGTGTGGCAGGGTTCGAACACTGTGACGTGCATCTCTGACGACGGCGCGATCATGTACGGGTTCAACAACTATGATCAGACGCACACGCAGCCGATCGGTTGGCGGCGCGAGGGCTCGACGCTTATCAACTTCTGGTATCTGGGGTTCCCGTACCTGGGCAACAGGACCCACGCATCGATCGCAGACTGCACCGCCGCGGGCACGCTGTTTGACGGAAGCGTGATTGTCGGCGTGCAATACAGCCAAATCGGCGTGGACGATGTCGCCTACATGTTCGGTTACTCCAGCGGCGGAACAAACGATCTGAACGTCTGGCTTCCGACCGTGGGTGTTGCGATTCCGCCGGGCGTGACATTGCGCGATGCACGCGGCATCTCCCAGGATGGCACCGCAATCTTTGGCAAGGCCTCCACTCCTTCGGGGACCGCCGCATATGTTGCACGCGGCATCCCGTGCCTCAATATTCCCAAACTTCCATTCGAGTCTAACGGCTATTCAGCATGCCAGGGGCAAACGGCACAACTCACGCTCGCCAGCACTTTTCCGTATATCGGCACCGTGTATTACCAGTGGTACAAGGACAACCAACCGATCAGCGACGGGCTCACACCCAATGGCGGGATCTATTTTGGCACGCAGTCCTCAACTCTGACGGTCCAAAACGCGATGCCAGGCGACTCCGGTTCGTACTATGTGCAAGCGTACAACGCCTGCGGGCAGGACATGTCCGTTGCGCAATCGCTGACGGTACATGGATACCCGCTTGCCGCCGCCCCTGCGCCACCTGAAGTCTGCCCGGGTGGAACCGTGTCGATCGGGATGTTCACATCTAATGTCACAAGTTTCCTGTGGGAGTATTACCACAGCCCATTGAGTATGTGGTTTGCCCTCTCTGATGGTCCGTTTTTTGATTTCACCTCCGGCTTCTCCGCGAACATAAGCGGCGCGACAACGGACACTTTGACGCTCTCCAATACGTATCTTGGATATCCCACTCCGATCCGCTTCAGCGGCGGCAACCCATGTCAGATTATGGCGCCGATTGAGACGGTGCTGAACTATCCCGCGCTTCCGACGATCACGGATCAGCCCGTGACTACCAGCTGTTGTAAGGGACAGCCATCTTCGTTCACCGTGGGCGCCAATTCGCAGTTGCCACTCACGTACCAATGGCAGCTTTACCATACCGGGCTGCTCCAGTGGATCAATCTGAATGACGGCTTCTATGTTGGGGGCGCGACCGGTTTCTCGGGCACGATCGCAGGATCACTGACCCCGACTCTCACGTTTACCACCGCGACAATCGGCACGGTCGCACCCAACCAGCCATTCCGCTGCATCGTTTCACACGGGTGCGGTTCAGTCACATCGCAGGTTGCGAACCTTTACATCTGCCCTGGCGATGTGAATTGTGACGGCAGTGTCGACTTCTTCGACTACCTCGATTTTGTGGATGCTTTCTCGAACACCGACCCCATCGGCGACTTCAATGAAGATGGCTTCATCGACTTCTTTGATTACCTTGATTTTGTGGACGCGTTCAGTCTGGGATGCTGAGACGCGATTGGCACCAGCGGGAAAGCGCAACGCGCTGGACGGGGTTTGAAGGAGAATCGAACATGATCAAGAGCACGCCGCTACATACGACCATTGCCATGTTCCACTGCATCGCGCACAGGGCACGTTTGCTGACGCTTTCACTTGCGATTGTTGCGGCGTGTGTGATTGGGCCGGTATCGGCATTCGCCCAGTCGGTCATGTGGAGCCAGCGCCTGGTGAGCGGCCCATCGCCCAGATTCCATCATGCGATGGCTTTCGACGCGGCACGCGGCGTCACTGTTCTCTTCGGGGGATATAACACCACTTCAAACATCTACCACAGCGACACATGGGTCTGGAACGGGACGACTTGGACACAGCGCATGGTCAGCGGCCCCTCGAGCAGAATGGGCCACGCGATGGTCTACGACTCAGCGCGGGGCGTCACTGTCCTCTTCGGGGGATTCAACGGCGCCACTTCTTTCGCTGACACATGGGAATGGAACGGGACGGCCTGGACACTGCGGGCAGTGAGCGGACCTTCGCTGCGATATTTCCACGCCATGGCTTACGACTCGGCTCGCGGCGTGACCGTCCTCTTCGGGGGTACCAACAGCAGCGCCTTCGGCAGCGCGGAGACCTGGGAATGGAACGGAACAGCCTGGACACTGCGCATGGTTAGCGGCCCTGTGGGAAGATACGGACACGCGATGGCTTACGACGCATCACGCGGTGTCAGCGTCCTTTTCGCGGGTCTCAAGAGCGGCAACGTCACTAACGCTGAGACCTGGGAATGGAACGGGACAACGTGGACCCAGCGCGTGGTCAGCGGCCCCTCATCAAGACACCACTTCCCGATGTCCTACGACGCGGCTCGCGGTGTGACCGTCCTCTTCGGAGGATTCGACAGCACCGTTGGTCAGACTTGGGAGTGGAACGGGACTGGCGCGGGAACGTGGACACAGCAGATGGTCACCGGTTCCACTGTGCAAGGCGGCCACAAGATGGCCTACGACTCTGCACGCGGTATCACAGTCCTCTTCGGGGGTTTCAGTTCCGGCGTCGGCGAAAACTCCCAGACATGGGAAATGTGTGCTGTTGCGTCGATCACATTCCAACCCGCTCCGCAGGCCCCTTGCTTCGGAGGAACTGCCGCCTTCTCTGTGTCGGTCTCGCCACCCAATGGCATTTTCGCATATCAGTGGCAGAAGAAGAATCCGATTTTCTTCAATGTCTACAACGATGTTTTCAACGGGCCCACCGGCAATGGCGGCACGTACAGCGGTGCGCAATCTTCCACGCTGACGATCTCGGGCGTGTTTCCCAACGATCTTGGGGAGTTCCGCTGTGTTGTCACCGGCGTATGCCAGTCAATCGTCAGCAACGATGCCGCGCTTGAAGGTCCACCGTCACCCTTTATCACTTCCGGGCCGAATGTCGCCGCGGGTTGTGCAGGTGGGAGCGGTTCGATGTCCGTCACGGCCACGCCCGCCGGAAGCACGTATCAATGGCAGCGATATGTTGGTCCCTGCATTCTCTGCTACGTGGATGTGTTTGACGGCCCCACTGGTAATGGTGGCACGTTGTCTGGTGCACAGTCACCAACGCTGACCATCACTGGACTCAACCAGTTCGATACCTTCTCGCAGTATCGCTGTATCGTCACCGGCCCGTGCGCCAATACGCAGCCGGCCGCGAGCAACGATGCGTTTTTCACGATCATGGGGCTTCCGCTTGCCGCAGCACCGCAACCGCCGGAGGTCTGTCCAGGCGGGACGGTGTCGATCAGCATGAACACCCAGAATGTTACGAATTTCCTGTGGGAGTATTACAGCAATTTTATCAATGGCTGGGTGCCATTCTCTAACGGCCAGCTCAACGATTTCGGCGCGGGGCTATTCGCCACTGTCAGCGGAGCAAACACCGACACGCTAACCCTGTCAAACACGTCTCTGGGCGCACCAATCGCGATCCGCTTCAGCGGCGGCAACATGTGCCAGATCATGGCGCCGATTCAGACGCTGCTGAACTACCCCGCGCTGCCGACGATCACGAGTCAGCCCGCGACGACGAGCTACTGCTTCGGGCAGCCGGCGTCGTTCACAGTCGGCGCGAGTTCGCAGTTGCCGCTGACGTACCAGTGGCAACTCTACCACACCGCACTGCTTCAGTGGATCAACTTGAGCGATGGGTTTTATGTCGGCGGGGCGACCGGACTGAGCGGGACCATCGCTGGCGCGACCACGCCAACGCTCACATTTACGACTGCGACCATCGGAACGGTCGCACCGAACCAGCCCTTCCGTTGCGTCGTTTCCCACGGCTGCGGATCAGCCACATCGCAGACAGCCAACCTGTATATCTGCGCGGCCGATGTGAACTGCGATGGCAATGTTGACTTCTTTGACTATCTCGACTTTGTCGATGCGTTCAGCGAGCAATCTCCTATTGGAGACTTCAACCAGGACAACAGTATTGACTTCTTTGATTATCTTGATTTTGTAGACGCGTTCAGCCTGGGATGTTGAGAGCCGGTGAGTATCAGCGGTGGCAGACGGTGGGAGCGGCTACTTGCTTTTGCCAGTACCGCTCTTTGGACTCTTCGCAGGTGCAGCAGGAAGATTCTCGACAAAGAAGTCCTTTACCTTAGTAAGCGTGGCGATTCGCATGAACTGCCCGTTCCCGTGACCAGAATCCGGGAGTACATCCAGCGCGACCTTCACACCAGCCTTTTCAAATGCCTCTTTGAGCATGGTGCTCTGCTCAAGCGGCACAAGCGTGTCATCGGTGCCGTGCATGATGTACATCGGTGCATCATCCTTGCTGACGTGCGTTAACGGGCTCGCATCTTTCAAGACATCCTGCTTTTCGGCCAGTGGTCCATTGACAAACTTGGTGAGCAGACCGGGAACGCCATCAGGACTTTCCTTCACGCCTTCAGCGAGTTTGACCAGATCGGTTGGCCCAAACCAATTGCAGACTGCCTGGACACTGCTTGAGGTTTTCAAGTTGTCCCCCACCGCTCCTTCTTTATCCACATCGCCATTGGTTTCCCCGAGCATGGCGGCAAGGTGTCCACCGGCCGACGCACCCCAGACACCAATTCGATCGGCATCAATGTCGAAGCGCCCTGCGGATGCCCGCAGAAATCGGACAGCAGCTTTGCAATCGTAAATCTGCGCAGGCCAATGTGCAACATCGGTAAGACGGTACTGGATGCTTGCCACGACAAACCCGTGGGCCACAAAACTCGCGGCCGGACAACGCTCTTTATCGCCACCTTGCCAGCCGCCGCCGTGAATCCAGATAATGAGCGGCCGAGCGTGGTCCGTTTCACTACTGACTTCAGGAACATAGAGATCAAGTTTTAGATCAATCTCACCTTGAGTCTTTGTCGCCGGAATAGTGGCGTACGAAATGTCCTTCAGTAGTTTGACGCCCGCCGGTATTCCCAGGCCGCGTCGCTCGGGGCGCGGAGCTGGCCCATCGCCCTCGCGGCGCTGACGGGGCCCCTGCTCGTTTGGACCGCGGGGCGGCTCAGCTGGCTGAACATGTGCGAAGGCGGTAGAAAGTGCGCATGAGAACACAAGCACACAACAGGCATTGGGGAGGCGGCTCATGAGTTACTCCAGGGCGGATTCTAGTAGGGCCGCCAGCTACCCGGGCACGCCACCAGAGCATTATGTGCCCCTTTTTCAGGCCCTGGACGCTATTGTGAATCCAAAGTTCATTGTTCTACGAAATGGGTCGACAAGGACGGTGACCCACTCTACGAGCACCATTGTGCCCATTTTTGATGGTTACAGTCGGTGATTCCAGTGGTGCCAGCAGAAGAGTTGCGGTGCATGAGTACGACATGAGTCAAGCCACAGTGAAACAAGCGGATGGAGTCAACAGCTCCGCCAACGGCAATCGGATTCGACTCCACAACGTAATCCCGATTCTGTCAGTGCATGCACTGTGTCTTGGTGTAATCTGGGTCGGCTGGTCACCCGTTGCCGTAGCAGTTGCCACCCTGCTTTTCTTTGTTCGAATGTTTTTCATCACCGCCTTTTACCATCGATACTTTTCTCATCGAACCTTTCAGGCCCATCGCATCACGCAGTTCTTCTTTGCACTTGCCGGACTGACGGCAGCCCAGCGCGGTCCCAGCTGGTGGGCCGCGCATCATCGTTCGCACCATCGACATTCTGACAAAGATCCGGACCTGCATTCTCCCAGTCTCCGCGGCCTGCTTTGGAGTCACGTTGGCTGGTTCATTTCTGATGATGGCGATCGCGTCAATTGGGATGCCGTTCCAGACTGGGCAAAGTACCCGGAGCTGCGCTGGCTTGAACGCAACCATCGGATCGGCGCGTTCTCGATGATTCTCTTGATGGGGCTGACGGGATGGACCTTGTCGGCCTTCTGGCCCCAGCTTCAGACTAGCCCAATGCAGATGATCGTCTGGGGCTTTGCGATCTCCACCACTGCGCTGTATCACAGCACGTTCACCATCAATTCACTTTCACATACCTTTGGTTCGCAGCGCTTCCGAACCGGTGACGACAGCCGCAATAACTGGCTGCTGGCGCTCCTGACGCTTGGCGAGGGCTGGCACAACAACCACCATTACTACCCTGGCACCGATCGCCAGGGATTCTACTGGTGGGAGATTGATATCACGTATTACATTCTCAGGCTCATGCAGGCCACCGGCCTTATCTGGGGACTCAGGCCGGTTCCGCCGCGGGTGTACTCCGCGGCATTGGCACACAAGCACGAGACCCCGGCACACGCGGAGCACGGGGAATGAAAATCGCCATCATTGGCGGCGGCATTTCCGGCCTTTGCTGCGCCCACCTGCTGCACCGCACTCACGATGTCACGCTCTTTGAATCTCAACACCGCATCGGCGGCCACAGTCACACCGCAACAATTCAGCACGAAGGTGCCACGCTTGACGTCGACACGGGGTTCATCGTCTTTAACACGAGAAACTACCCCAACTTCACAAAGCTGCTTTCGCAGTTGAACGTTGATTCTCAACCTGCACCGATGTCATTCAGTGTGCGATCAGATATCTCGGGTCTTGAGTATGGTGGCCATACTCTGCGCGGCCTCTTTGCACAACCGAGCAACGTGTTTCGCCCATCTTTCCTGCGGCTGCTGCGAGACATCATGCGACTGGGCCCGATTGGCGAGCGGGCTCTGGCCGAGCTGGATGACAGCACCACGCTCGAAGCGTTCTGCAACAACGCCAAACTTTCGCGGGAGCTCGTCGACCACTATCTGATACCAATGGGTGCGGCGATCTGGTCAGCCCCTCGCGCGCAGATGCTGCAGTTTCCGGCGAAGATGTTTCTGCGTTTTTTTGACAATCATGGAATGCTCGACCTTCGTAAACGAGCACAATGGCGAACCATCACCGGCGGCTCGCAGAGATACGTCTCAAGACTGACAGAGCCATTTCGGGATCGCATTCGCACTGGCTCGGGTGTGAGGCGGATCGAACGGTCTGCAACAGGCGTCACCGTACTTACAGCCTCAGCACGCGAACGATTTGACGAGGTGATTCTTGCGTGCCACGCTGATGAATCTCTGGCATTGCTTGGCGATCCCAGCCGCGCGGAAGCAGCTATTCTGGCGGCACTTCCATATCAGGCAAACACTGCCACGCTTCACACCGATAGCGCGGTCTTGCCCAGGAAACGCGCGGCCTGGGCTGGGTGGAACTATCGCATCTTGAAGCACGATTCCGCGCCGGTGCAGGTCACTTACAACTTAAGCCTGCTGCAATCGCTTCCGACTCGCGAGCCTGTGTGCGTTACTTTGAACGACACCGGCTCGATCGATCCCGCCAAGGTTCATGGCGTATTCCATTATCACCACCCGGTGTACACAGTTCGTGGAATGGTCGCGAGAAGAGAGTGGAGCACGATTAGCGGTGTCAATCGCACCCATTACTGCGGGGCATATTGGCTGAATGGTTTTCATGAAGATGGGGTGAATAGCGCGCTCAATGTCTGCCTCGGATTTGGGGTGGCTTTGTGATCACGCACAGCGCCATTTACGAGGGCACCGTGCGACACAGGCGCAGGTCGCCGCGTGAGCATCATTTCACGTTTCCGCTCTTTATGGTGTACCTCGATCTGGCGGAGCTGGATCAAGTCTTTTCGCTCACACAGTTCTGGTCGATGAAGCGCGCTGCGCCTGCAAGGTTTGATCGCCGCGACTATCTTGATCCTTCCACTCCATCACTTGACAGCGCGGTGCGGCAACGGCTTCGTTCAGAAGCGGGCATTGAATGTCTGGGCCCAATTCGGCTGCTCACTCACTTGAAGTATTTTGGCTATTGCTTTAATCCCGTGTCGTTCTACTACTGCTTTGACGCTGCTGGCGAGCAGCTTGAAGCTGTTGTCGCAGAAATCACCAATACGCCCTGGGGCGAGCGGCGGGCATACGTGCTTGATCGGCGCTGCGCAGAGGCGTCGGGAACGGTCCTTCGATGGCGGTTTGCCAAGGACTTTCACGTTTCTCCGTTCATTCCGATGGCGATTGATTACGACTGGTCATTTGACCATCCTGCGGACAACCTGCTTGTGCACATGAACTTGCGGGGCAACGGTACTGGGGAAGGACACGACAAAGTCTTTGATGCCACACTCATGCTTGAGCGAAGAGAGCTGACCCCGGCGCGAATGCGGGCTCAACTGGTTCGCTTTCCATTACTCACCTTGCAGGTCATCGCGCACATTCACTTTGAAGCGCTTCGCCTCTGGATGAAGCGCGTACCGGTCGTGCCGCATCCTGCTCGCGTGTTGCCGCGAACATCAACTTCTGGAGACACACCGTCATGACGTCAATAAATACCTCGCGAACTCCTGCACACGCTACACTGCCCACCATTATTCGAACTCGGGCGGCCACTTCCACGACCCGTGCGATCTCGCCGCTGCAGAGGCTGGGGCGCTCGTTGACGATCGCAGCGCTCGCCCGACTGCGCTACGGGCGTGTAACCATTATCGACGGCGAGACTCGGTACGCGTCGCCGGAAGATGCAGTTCTTGCTGCAGCGCCAGAATGCAGTGTTCGCGTACACGATCCACGGTTCTACTCGGCTGCTGCATTTGGCGGCACGCTCGGCATCGCCGAAACCTACATGGATGGGTTCTGGGACACCGATGATCTGCCCGGATTGATTGAGACCTTGACCGCAAACTACGCCGCAGTTGTTGACCTGGACAGCAATCTCGCAGCCGCGGTACAGCCGCTGGAGCAGCTGCGATACTTTCTGCAGCGAAATACGCAGAAGGGCTCACGCAGGAATATTCAGGCTCACTATGACCTGTCGAACGAATTCTTTGGTCTTTTTCTTGACCCATCGATGACCTACTCGTGCGCGATATTTGAAAATGGCGCAACGACACTGGAGGAGGCACAGGTTGAGAAAATCGATCGCGCCTGCCGCCGACTTGGATTGAACGCAAGTGATCACTTGCTGGAGATCGGCACTGGCTGGGGCGCGCTGGCTATTCATGCCGCACGCAAGTATGGATGCCGCGTCACTACGACAACCATTTCAGATCGGCAGTTTGACATGGCTCAGAGCCGAATCAATGCCGCGGGTCTGAGTGGTCGAATTACCCTGCTGAAGCAGGACTATCGAACTCTCACAGGGACTTTCGACAAGCTCGTATCAATTGAGATGATCGAAGCGGTTGGCCGAAAAAACTTTGATGGCTATTTTGAGGCTTGTTCACGCTTGCTGAAACCTGATGGCGAAGCGCTGATTCAGTCAATCATCATCCGCGATCAGTATTTCGCGGCAGCGGCTAAGAGTGTCGACTTCATTAAGAAGTACATATTTCCTGGCTCATGCATCCCCTCCACACAGGCCCTGCTCACTTCCGCGGCACGTTCCAGCGACTTGCGACTCTGGCACCTGGATGAAATCGGGCCGCACTATGTCACGACCCTTCAGCACTGGACCAGAGCATTCAAACTGCGCTTGGACGAAGTGAGAGCGATGGGGTTTGATGATCGATTCATTCGCATGTGGGAGTATTACCTGGCGTACTGCGAAGGCGCGTTTCGCGCTCGCCACATTGGCGATGTTCAGTTGCACTTTACCAAGCCGATGGCCCGCCTGCGTGGAACTGGGCATACATGAAAATTCCCCGTTCCACATTCATCAACTTCTTGGCGTTCCAGGTTACCTGGACTCTTGCCATGCTTTCAGTATCGCGCGGTCTTGCGATCTGGGGCGCGGCATTGATCGGGCTCAATGTTGCCGCTCACCTGCTGTTTCAAACTCATCGCAATCGAGTTCGCGACACCGCGTTGATTCTGGTGGGCGCATTAGTTGGTGTATCTATTGATGCCTCGCTTGCTCAGGCAGGCTTTTTCAAGTTCGCCGGATCATCTACCACTGAGTTTCTTGTACTTTTCTACGCACTCTGGGCCAACTTTGGTTCAACGCTCCGGATCAGTCTTGCGTGGACCTGGACCAAGTTGTGGGCCGCCGCGATTCTGGGCGTTATTGGAGGACCACTTGCGTATCTGGCCGGGGTCAAGCTTGGGGCTGTTGTCCTTCCGGAAAAGACTCTACCAAGCCTGATCGCTGTTGCGATTGAGTTTGGGGTCCTTACTCCTGCATGGATCTGGGTTGCATCACGCGTGCTGAAGGAGAAGTCGGCGTGAAAATTGCCAGCACAGATTCTGCACGCCAGGCCCGCCACGCGAGGTACACGAGCATCGCGAGATTGCCGGTGAGGGCGAGGGCCACTCCCCAGAGGACGCCGCGTTTTATGCTCTTTTCGCACACGCCGATCCAGACTGCGACGAAGGCGAGCCCGGCGTACAGATCGATGAGTGTGGTGATCCCCCACTTCGTATCGACGATTCGTCGCAAACCTTCGCCAAGTCCCATTTCCTGCATGGACATCAGAATTGCGCCAACGAGGACAGTTGCCCATAGAAGGGCGATGGTTGCGATCAATCGAGGTAGGGTCACGCGATTCTCCATAGGTTCTCAATTCACTTCATGTTCAAGCTATTGGTTTCGCCAAGGGCTGGGGGGTTAGATGCATGACTCTGACAATTCAAGAACAATTGCTTTGCATTGGCGGCGTATCGATCCTGGTGATGCTGGCGCTGTGGGCCCTTCAAGTTCGAACCAAAGATGCAGGAGTCGTAGATGTGGCGTGGTCCGCGCTGCTCGGAGCTTCAGCCATATTTGCTGCGGTAACCGGCGGAGGCGAGCTGGAACGAAAGGTCTTGATTGGGATCATGGGGGGCGTATGGGGCATTCGACTGGCACTACATCTGCTTTTTGACCGCGTGCTTCAAGGGCCAGAAGATGGGCGTTATCTGAAGATGCGCGAGCAGTTTGGCCCGCGCGTGAACATGATCTTTTTCTGGTTCTTTCAGGCTCAAGCCGTGCTGGTTGTTCTTCTGTGTCCGCCGTTCCTGCTGGCAAGCTCTGACGCAAGGAATGGACTTTCAGCAATTGACTTCGCCGCATTTGGGCTTTGGCTCGTGGGGATCGGCGGGGAGTCGCTTGCAGACAAGCAACTCGCGGCCTTTAAGGCGAAGCCCGAAAGTCGCGGTAAGGTGTGCAATGTCGGACTTTGGCGATATTCGCGGCATCCAAACTACTTCTTTGAATGGCTGATGTGGTGCTCATTTGCACTTATTGCCTTTTCTGCGCCCTGGGGCTGGATTGGCATTCTCTCCCCAGCGCTCATGCTCTTGTTCATATTCAAGATCACCGGGATTCCTCCAACCGAGGCCCGCGCGTTGCGCACGCGCGGCGATGCGTATCGCGAATATCAGAAGACCACCAGTGCGTTCTTTCCCTGGTTTCCAAAGAGGTCCACATGAGTCACA
The DNA here is from genome assembly GCA_964484185.1 of uncultured Phycisphaeraceae bacterium. Taxonomy (GTDB): domain Bacteria; phylum Planctomycetota; class Phycisphaerae; order Phycisphaerales; family UBA1924; genus F1-120-MAGs238. The sequence continues at coordinate 4,408 of CAZAEQ010000011.1, read as the reverse complement.
CCTTGACACAGCATCCAGTTGCAGGCAACACTCTTCCAGCAGCCACTACCGAGTGGTTCGAGCCCTGGCTTGATCGCGGCTTAATTCCAGATGTGATCATGCGTGCAGCTATCAGGCGGCAATTGCAGGAGCGCATTTCAACCGAAGAAGCTGGTACGCTTGAAAGTAGGCACGAGCGGCTGCGGACCTTTTTGAACGAACTTCGTGCCATGCCGATCGCGGTGCAAACCGATGCGGCCAATGCGCAGCACTATGAAGTACCCGCGGAGTTCTTTCAACTCTGCCTTGGCCCTCGCCTGAAATACAGCGGATGTCTCTGGAATCCAGGAACGCGCACCCTTGGCGAGGCCGAGGAAGCGATGCTGCAATTGACCTGTGAGCGAGCCCAGCTTTCGGATGGACAGGACATCCTCGAACTTGGTTGCGGCTGGGGCTCGCTCACGCTCTGGATGCTTGAGAAATACCCGCTGGCACGCATTACTGCCGTTTCAAACTCCCGATCGCAGAAGGAGTTCATCCTCGCTCAGGCCAAGGCACGGGGGTTAAGAGCGCCCGAGATTATCACGGCGGATATGAACCACTTTTCACTTGATCGGAAGTTTGACCGAGTCGTCTCAGTTGAGATGTTTGAACACATGAAGAACTACGAACTCCTGCTTGAGCGTGTTGCAAGCATGATGAAAGACAACGCCCTGCTTTTTGTACACATCTTTACACACACTCGCATCGCATACCACTTTGAGTCTGCGGCGGGCTGGATGAGCACATACTTCTTTACCGGCGGCACCATGCCATCAGATCATCTCCTCCACTACTTTCAGAAAGATGTGCGGCTCGTTGATCACTGGAGAGTAGATGGATCGCACTACCAGCGCACCGCTGAAGCCTGGCTCAGTAATATCGATGAACATCGAACTCAAGCAATTGAGTCATTGCGAAAGGTGTACGGAGGCCAGTCTGTTGCCTGGTTTCATCGCTGGCGTGTCTTCTTTATGGCGTGCGCAGAACTCTGGGGATTCTGCGGCGGAAAGGAGTGGATCGTTTCACACTACCTTTTTAGAAAGACATGACCAGTTTACACACGGAACATGCCCGTTTGGCGAGCACTCAACAGCCAATGGAAAACGCATCGACAAAGTCGAGGTAGTCGAAGAAGTCGATGATGGCGTCGTGATTGAAGTCAGCATTGGGGGCATTCGCGGAGAACGCATCGACGAAATCGAGATAGTCGAAGAAGTCGAGTGTGCCATCGCGATTGAAATCTACCGGGCAGACACATTCATCGGGGACACCATCGCCGTTGAGATCAGTAGCGCTGGGGACCCGGAAGGTGACATTGTCGATCCAGTGCTCGTTGGTTGCCCCGCCAGTGCGGCCGCCGAAACCGAAGCGGGCGACCATTGGCGTGAACGTGACCGGGAGATCGATGAATGCGTGTTCGATAGAACCATCGAGGCGGCTGATGCTGACATTCAGGAGACCGTTGCGAAGCTTGACTGTGGCACGATGGACTTGATTGTCTTCAAGGTCGAATGATGGCCCGTAGTGAGCGATGAGCACTCCATCTTTTTCGACATCGATCGAGTTTTCGCCCTCGCCACCGTTGTCGTATGTATCGAATTGAACGACAAGCGATCCTGGACCCGGACCTTCTTCGGAGAACAGGGCGGTAGCGGGGTACTGGTTTGCATCAAATGCCGCGAAACACAGACCATCTGCGCCTGAGCCGCCGCCAATGCGGAGATCGAAAGAGACATCGAAACTGGAGATGGGCGCAACTGAAAGCGGCGGGCGGATCAGTGTGCCATTTTGCGAGCCGGTTGCAGGAGTCAGTCGAACGGCATTGTTCAGGCGAATGGCACTACCGTTGACAACATAGGGGCTGAGCGAGGTATCGAAGTTTGCGGTGACTGCAACAACCGTGTCGCAATCATCGGGGATTCCATTGAAATTGCAATCTTCGCTGCGCCCGATTGCGATATCGCATTCATCGGGGACACCGTTCTGGTTGCAGTCTTGAGAGGTGCCCGCGAGAATGTCCTGAAGATCGGGGACAGTGTTGCCGTTGCAATCGATCGGGACAACAGGGTTGTAGCGGACACGCAGAATGTTGGCACCGCGGGCCACTGGGTTGTTGGGTTCATCTTCTTTGTAGAGGTCAGAGAAGTAAAGGCCATCGGGACCGGCGGCGATTGCCGCGGTTGTGGACATGCCGCCACCATCGTAGAAGCAGATAGCGCGGCCGCCGGATGTGAGGTTTCCTGCGGAATCGATGATCCACTCAGTAATGCTCTTTGCGGAGGTACTGCCGGGCCCACCGCCGAAGGTTGCGGAGGATTGGGTGACATAGAGGCGACCAAAGTACGAAGCGGGGAAGCCGCTGCCGCCGAAGACTTCCTGCTGAATGACTGCGCCGCAGACTGGACCCGTTGCGGGATTCCAGTTGTAGATCGCGAAGTTCTGCATTGAAGCATCGGATCCATCCCAGAGATAGTTACGACCAAGAACGAGCTTGGTGATGCGATCGACACTGGGGCCATTTTCGATCATGAAGTGAGAGTTGTCAGAGATGCGCCATGCGCCCCCGAAGGGGTTGCGCACGCCGCTGGCGTAGATGTAATCGCGTGGGGTGATTCCATCGGCGGCGTTGTAATATGGATTGGTAGAGATTGGCTGCCCAGCGCGGTTGAGCCGCATGATTTTTCCAAGAGGCGAGGAGAGATTCTGAGCCTGATCGGCCTGGAAGCCATCGCCGACATGGACGTAGAGGTTGTTGTCGGGGCCAAATGAGATGTTCGAGATCTGGTGGCTCTGGCCCTGAGTTGCGGGGGCGAGATTGAGGATGGTGGTGTTGGATGAGGCTGTGATGCCGCCATCGGTGCTCTGCAGGCGGATGACTTTGGGGTGATGCGGAGCGTTCTGGTTGCTTGGGGTTGCGGAGTAGAGCACGGATGCGTAGAGATCGCCGTTGGTGGGGTCAACCACGATGGCTGAGAGTCCTTGTTCGCCAGAGCCTGGGAAGAGACCAGTCGGATTGAAGTTGACCAATCCCGTGGCGTAGTCGAGTACTGTGCCATCGCGGCGGACAACTTTGATGATGCCGTAAAGCTCGGCGACGTAGTACAGCGGCGCGGTTGGTTGTGGGAGTGGATTGGGGACGAAAGCGATTGAGACTGGAAGTTCAAATCCGGTGGCAACGATTTCAACAGCAACATCGTTGGCGGCGAACCAGGGGACCGGCGCGCCGCGTGCGAGCGACGAGAAGTCTGGTTCGGTCTGACCGTTCTGGCCGTAGTAGGTTGCGCCGCTGCGAGTAATCCAGAGCGTTGTTGCTGTGCTGGGCGCGAGCGTGATGGCGGGGATGTAGATTGTGTGGGGGCTGCCATCATCTTCGTTGAACATCAACTGCGATGCTTGCAGATTGAGTGCGGCGGAGCCAGCGGCGATGACGAGTTTGACTGGGTGGTGGTTTCCGAGTGCGGGCGGATTGAAGATTGAGTTGCCGAACTGAGATGCCTCGATCTGCAGCAACAAATCTGACTCGGAGCTTTCGAGCCGGAACGAGGCGGGCTGGCTTGAGTTGGGAAGTGGGACAGAGAGGATTGGACTTGGGATGCTGAGTACATCTTCGATTTCGAGGGGGAAGAGCTGCGAGATGGTGCCGGTGGTGAAGAGTCGCTCGGCCCAGGGAGACCACTCAGTCAAGGCGTTGCCGCTGGAGTCTTTGTGGCGTGTGCGCAGACGATATTGAGTTGATGGGTTGAGTTCGCGCCGGCCGGCGAGCGAGCCCATGAAGGTACCATCGCCCAGATGGGTGTGCAGGCGTTCGACGCCGCTGATGCAGCTTGTAAGCCAGACGCGTTCGGAGTTGTCAGCGCGGAGGACTTCCCAATCGGTGCAAATGTGAGTATCGCCGGGATCGGCATCGACGAAGCCCGAACTTTCCATGTGAAGGTCGGAGGGATTGACGATTCGGGTGGGTAATGGCTCAGTAATCGTCGGCATCTGCGGCGGGTTATTGGCCATAGCGGCGGATGCGAGGAGGAGCGTGGCAAGTGCGGGAAATGGCTTCAGGGGGTGAGACAGTTGCAATGGAACTCCTAGCGGATTTAGGGGAAGTTTGAGCAGTGCTACATAGTACTTTATATGAGGCGGCGGCCACAACTGGATATCGGCATGAAATTGCATAGATCGCGATGATTGTGTCCATTCAAATTCCGTACATCCGCGGGTTCTCTGGCGGAGTTGAGATTTCCCCGCACATTCAGGTTGTGGGGAAGGTCGTGGGTTCAGTATGATGGCGCGGAGTGCTCGCAAGGGTGGCAGGATTACTCAGGAGCGGCATATGTCATTCTCTCGTTGTTCGCCGATCGCAACCGTGTCGCGACGTTCCTCGCCATCTTCTTCG
>CAZAEQ010000010.1:99927-122479 GCA_964484185.1 uncultured Phycisphaeraceae bacterium | reverse complement strand
GAATACAAACTCCATATTCTGCCATCCACCGCCCTCTTCGATGAAATCGCAGGCCGCGTGCTGCTCATGAACACCCAGCCCGAAATCGGTGCCATGATGGTCCACCTGCCAATGCCCGAGGGCGTCGACGCCTACCGGGTTCAACGCCTGATCGACCCCGAGAAAGACGTCGAAGGCGTCAATCCGGCCAACATCGGAAACGTGGTCTACGGCCGCTCAAGTCTCGCCCCCTGCACCGCGCTTGCCACAGTGAAAATGATCCGGTGGGTCATCGATCAAAGCTCCCCCAAAACCACCAATTCCGGCTTCCTCCGCGGCAAACGCGCAGTTGTCATCGGCGCTGGCGATGTCGTCGGAAAACCAATCGCAGTGCTGCTTATGCGTGAAGAAGCCACGGTCATAAGTTGCAACAAGTGGACCATGGAACAATCGGGCGGCCTGGCCGCCATCGCAAAAGAGGCCGATATCGTCGTCGCCGCTGCGGGCGTCCCCGGGCTGGTCGTCGCAGAAATGGTCAAGCCGGGAGCGATCGTCATCGATGTCGGGGTAAATCGAGTGATCGGAAGCGATGGTAAAGCCCGCAGTGTTGGCGATGTCGCCTTCGAATCCGTCAGCCAAATCGCCGGGTGGATCAGCCCAGTCCCAGGGGGCGTCGGCCCTATGACCGTGGCCATGCTGCTGCTGAACGTCGTTGAGGCCTATGAACGTCGCCTCAGCGGGCAATAACCGGCGAATTGTGCCTGACCTCAGTCGATTATTTGCGATCCAGCAATAAGGTCCTGACCGATGCATTGAGCAGGAAGTGTTCCACGTAAGTAGGCTGCGATGTCCCGGGAGGTTGGCGTACGGTGACGCCAAGAGAGGTTCGCACCATGTTTCCCCTGTCATCCGAAATAAGCCCAGTGCTCGGTTTCGGGTTCGAGTTCGGTCCGATTCAATTGGTAGTCATTCTCGTCATTGTCCTGTTGCTGTTTGGAGGCCGCGTTCCTGAGATCATGAGAAACTTTCGCCGCTGAGCAATAGAATTGTGCGGGAAGTGTCGGTTTGAGAATGCTGGCTTCAAGATGGCTACGATTGTTCGGAAGGTTCACGTTCGGTAATCGCCGAGGAAGGTTCGCAAATGTCCCCTTTGATGTCGTACATAAGCCCGGTGCTCGGTTTCGGTTTCGAGTTCAGCCCTGTTCAATTAGTGGTCATTCTCGTCATCGTCCTCCTGCTTTTCGGAGGCCGCGTTCCTGAGGTTATGAGAAACCTCGGCCGCGGAATGAGCGAGTTTAAGAAGGGAATGCGGTCCCTCGAAGAAGAGACCAACGGGTCTCAGCCACAGCAGTCAAATCAGCCTTACACACCGCCTCAGTACCAGCCGCAGCTGCCGCAGCAACCGGTCTACCGCGCGCCAGCTGGCGCCGAAGGCCAGGACCCGCGAGTGGCTCAGGGCGGAACGGACCCAAACATGCATCAGCAGCCGATGCAGCCCCAGCCCTATCCGCAGCAGCCGCAATACCAGGCCCCCCAGTATCCTCAGCAGCCCGCTCAGCCGCCGCACTAGTACATACTTCCAACAAGAATCTCTGATACGCTCGCGACATGATCGCGAGCGTTTTTCTTTGTTGTGCGGCACTCTCAGTCCCGGATGTCATTGTCGACCGCGACAACGTGGTCATCAAAGAGAGTTGTCGAATAGTCATTCCGCCAGGCACCGTTATTCGAGATTCCGATGACAATGGAGTGCTGCACATCGATGCAGACAACATCACCGTCGAGTTTGCGCCAGAGAGTGTTCTGGTCGGAAGTTCGAATCTGATTGATCGCGATGCGCTCACAGGCTGCGGCATCCGCATTCATGCACGCAGCAAAGTCACGCTCAAAAACCTCAACATCCGCGGCTACAAAGTCGGCCTATGGGCCGACGAAACGGTCGCATTAGTGATCGAGAAGGCCGACCTTCGAAACTTGTTCTCACGCCGACTGCTCAGCACGCCCGAGGCCGAAGATGCGAGCGACTGGTTCTATCCACACCACAATGATGAGCGGCCATGGCGAGTTGAATATGGTGGTGCAATCGTCATTGAGCGTTCCAGGGAACCCGTGATTCGTGATGTCACAGTCCGCCAGGGCCAGAACGGAATCATCCTCGATCGGGTCTTTGGTTCGCAGATATACGACAACGACTGCTCGTTCCTCTCGGGCTGGGGCCTGGCGATGTGGCGATCAAATAACAACATGATCTCTCGCAACGCCTTTGATTTCTGCATCCGCGGCTACAGCCACGGAATCTACAACCGTGGCCAGGATTCCGCGGGAATCCTGATGTTCGAGCAGTGCTCGCAGAACACCATCATCGAAAATTCAGCGACCCACGGCGGCGATGGCATTTTCGGATTTGCCGGACGCGAAGCGATTGGCGAAGTTACTACTCCGGGAATGAATCATGCGGGACTCGGGTGCAACGACAATTATTTCATCGGAAATGACCTTTCGTATGCTGCCGCCCATGGCTTCGAAATGACTTTCAGTCATCGCAACGTGTTGAGCAAGAACCGCCTTGTTGAAAACGCGATCTGCGGCATCTGGGGCGGATACTCACAAGACATGGTCATATTTGACAATCAGTTCCTGTCGAATGGTGATGCCGGTTACGGACTCGAGCGGGGCGCGATCAACATCGAGCATGGATCTGGGAATCAAATCAGCTCCAATAGTTTTTCAAAGAACTCAGTCGCTATTCATTTGTGGTGGGATGACGACAAGAAGTTGCTCGAACTTCCAGGCATTAAACCCACATACCGCGGCGTTTCTGACAACATGATCGCCGACAATACCTCTTCAAACGACGATGTGTTCGTGAGAATTCGCGATGCCGCGGCAGGCGGACATGTACACAACCTCTCAGCGATTGACAACAAGATTATCGGTTTAGGGAAACACTATGAACTTCCGGCTGACGTGCAACTGGGGACCATTGATACCCGGAAATTACCTGTAATTCCGTTGATCCAGCCTGTTGGAAACAGAAAGCCGGTCGGCGCAAGACCCGAACTGCGCGGCCGCGACAAAATCATCATGACTCAATGGGAACCATGGGACCACGCCTCACCGCTGGTCCGAGTTCGACCAGTTGGGACCAGTCATGTACTAGTCGATACTCTGAAACCTGCTGGCGATAACCGTGACGTCTCAATCCGACCCACAATAAAGACTACCGGTGAAGTGTCGGTGGAAACAACCGATGGCGCCGCTGTGCAAAAGTATCGAATTTCGCCAAAGAACAAGTCTCAGTTGACACCATACACCGTTGAAGCTGCACTGGGAAACTGCAACGAAACCCGCGCTGGAATTCTGCTCGACACGCAATGGAGCTTGACGTTTTTCACGTGGGACAAACAGACTGACCCCCGAGAGAACCTTGAAGCGTGGCAAAAGTTGGCGAACGCTCCATCAGCGATCTCCGCGAAAACTAACACACTCTCTCTGACGTTCAGCCACGGCGGCCCGCGATCACTCAAGCTCAGCGATGAGCTCACAAAGAACGGCCCGGGCAACGATCACTTCGGCATGCTCGCAAGCACCACGATCACTATTCCCAAAGGTGATTGGAGGTTTATTACCACCAGCGACGATGGCATCCGCGTAAAGATCAACGGTAAACCACTCATCGAAAACTGGACGTGGCACGCGCCAACCAGAAACGAAGCGGTGTTTCATCAGAACGTCGCGTCCGATGCTCTCATCGAAATAGAGTATTTTGAAATCGACGGCTTTGCCGTGCTTGACCTGGAAATCTCGCCTGCAGCGAAATAGCGATCCGGTCAGTTCTTGCCGCCAACTTTGGCCGGTTGTTCGTCTTGCGCGAATCGTCCGTATTCAAAAGCCTTCACTATCAAGTGAACGCTCACGCACAAACAGATCCCCAGCACCAGGCTCCCCAGCCCATATGCAACCATTCGCGCAACTGTGCCCATGTTGTTCACCGGGTCCAGGAACCCTCCGCGTGCCTTTGCATACCACCCAAGCAACGCAATCAGCGGCAAGCCCCACGCCAATCCCTTCAAAAACGTTGGCCAACCCTTTGGATCGCGGCCAAGAACACAAGACGCTCCGCAGATCCCAATCGTCACCGCGGCCGCTGCTCGTGCCAGCACGAGCAACTTGATTGATTGGCCAGCAACCAGCCATGTCGCAGAAAGCCCGCCAAGCCCTGACGCTACGAGGATCGTCCCGCCCACACACGCCAGCGCGAGCCCCGGCCCATGCCTGAACTGCCCGCGCCAGAAAAATATTCCCACAACCGCCGCAGTGATCGAAACCAGTTCGAACCCCATTAAAATCCAGGCCGGCTTGGTTCCATCCACAAAAAACGGCTGACACACCGCGGCAATTGCCAGTGCGACGGCTGATAAGAGCACCGCGCCTGAAATAACGCCGACGATGAGTCGGATGGTCTGAGAAACTGGTGGGTATTGGTCCATCATGGGCGAAGGGGTATCGGCAAACTGTGCATGCCGCCACCACGATGGCAAGCAAATTGTGTACGTTTAAGCCTGCCCACTGGTTCAGGGGGTTATTGAACTGGATGCCACTTTCCCACGTCCCATTCCCGCAATTGTCGCGCATCCCGCAGACATCGCCGAAGCTCGCGCAATCCCAGGTCGATACATAACAGAAGCCACCTGCTTAGTGCAGGGCGGCCTTGAATCACGCCGATTGATATGCACGACCAAAGAGGACCCTCAATGCCCCCACGAAATCTCGGAAATGATGTGCTCGCCGACGTACAAACCATGTATCGTCGCGTCCTTACATCCTGGGTCCTCGATGTCGCAAAGCTCCGCCGCTCGGGGCTTCATCGTCCCGGTCGACGTCGCGGCCAAGGTTCCGTCATGCTCCTGAACCAGGATCGCGATGTAATCGCCTATCGCTACCCCCACGACAGCGCTTCAGATGTACTTTCATGGCGTCGTCGCGCAGCATGATCAAACCCAATTCGAGATTGTCAGGAGTTGAAAGATGAGTGGAATCACCAGCGGAACCGGAATCTTTTCGGGTATCAATAGTGCCCAACTCATTCAACAGCTCTTGCAGATCGAAGCTCGCCCGCAACAGTTAGCCCAGCAGCGTGCAGTCCAGATCCAGGCCCAGCAAGCAGTTTTCCTCGATCTGGCCAGCAAAGTCACCGCGTTTAAATCACTGGCCGCAACCTTCAAAACCTCCAAAGTATTTCAATCGCTCGCCGCTAACAGCAGCAATCAAGATGTCTTGACCGCCACGGCCGATACCACCGCCTCACCAGGCTCGTACCAGTTCATCGTTGACCGCCTCGTCAGCACTCAGCAGTTTCTCAGCCGCGGATTCGCAAACAGGGACTCAGCCGCGATCGGTATGACGTCCATGACCGTCGAGTCTGCACGAGGCCGACTCGATAAAGACATCGCGCTTTCCGACCTCAATGGTGGCGAAGGCATTACGCGCGGTCGCATCATCATTACCGCTTCCACCGGCTCCCCGGTCACTGTCGATCTCTCACGCTCCGCCACGATTAACGACGTACTCGAATCCATCAACGGCTCAGGCGCATCGGTCACCGCTTCAGTCCGTGATGGCAAGCTCGTCATCAAAGACACCGCAGGCGGCGTAGTTCGCGTTGATAACGGCACCGGCTCCACCACCGCAGCCCAGCTGGGAATCGCTGGCGTTGGCAGCGGCGTCACGGGTGAACTTGTCGGATCAACAATCTACCACCTCGGCGAAGCTACCGCACTCTCCGTCTTCAACGACGGAAACGGCGTCGATGTCAAAGCTGCAACCGGTGTCGGCGCGTTTAACTTCAAGATCAACATCGATCGCGGCTCGGGCTCCACCGAAGTTCGTGTCAACCTGGGTGATATCTACCTGCCTCCGCCAGCAGACCCAAACGTTGTTGCGGAGGGCGCAGTGACCACGGTTGGCGGCGCAATCGAACGCATGAATGATGCGTTGGAAGCTGCGGGCTTTAACGATGTCAATGCTCGAATCAGCAGCGATGGCACTCGCCTTGAAATTGTTGATTCCAATGGCCCAACTTCCACTATCACGGTGACAGAAAATACTGGCACCACCGCCAAAGACCTCGGCCTCCTTGGAACAACATCGACAAGCACATTGACCGGTTCCAAAGTTCTCGCTGGAATGAACTCTTCGCTCCTGGCAAGCCTGAACGGCGGCAGCGGCATCGCCGGCGACGGAGCCCTCAGCTTCACCGCTCGCGATGGCACATCTTTCAACCTCACAATCGACACTGGGGCTTCCCTCGACTCAGTCATGCGGCAGATCGAAACCGCTTCAGGAACAGGTGTGAACGGCCAGAAGCGTGTCAGCGTAACGCTTAACTCCAAGGGAACTGGTCTTACAATTACCGACAACACTGGCCTTACCGCCAGCAATCTGATCATCACCGGCACCAGCGGCTCTGACACAGCGGCATCACTTGGAATTTCAACCGGCGCAACCGGCGTTGCAAGTGCAAGCGTCGATGGAACCAACCTGCAGAAACGCTACCTCGGCCGTGCCACGCTTCTTTCGGCAATGGACAACGGCAAGGGTGTCGGCACAGGGAAGTTTCGCATCACCGACTCTACCGGCGCCACCGCACTCGTCGAACTCTTTGCCACCGACAAAACCCTTGGCGATGTCATTGACAAGATCAACAGCCGCGGACTGGCCATCACCGCCCGCGTCAACGCTAACGGCGATGGTCTCGAAATCATCGAAAACAGCGGCACAAACGGCTCCACAAAACTGAAAGTCGTAGACGAATCTGGCTCGGCTGCAAAATCTCTGAACATCCTCGGCGAAGCTACCGGTACCGGCGCTGCAAACAAACTCAACGGCAGTTACGAACGCACAATCACTTTCGCTGCGACCGACACCCTTCAGCAGGTTGTAACCAAAATCAACGCAGCACGCGGCGGGGTTTCTGCATCAATCATCCGTGATGGCAACGGTTCTGCGCCTTACAAACTCGCTTTCTCTGCGGAAGCAACCGGTACCGCAGGTCGCATGATCCTCGATGCTGGCACCTTCGATCTTGGCCTCGCGTCAATCGATCAGGGTATGGACGCCCGTGTTTTCTTTGGCTCAAGCGATCCAGCTCGCGGCATTCTGATCACCAGTTCCAGCAACACGCTCGACAACGTCGTCTCCGGCGTTCGCATTGATCTTAGAGCCACCAGCGCAACCCCTGTTCAGCTCACCATCTCGCGCGACATGGCGACCGTTGAAACAAAGATCGACGAGTTCCTTGCGTCTTTCAATGAAATGATCGACCGCATCGACGCTCAGAGCAAGTACGATGCTAAGACCAAAAAGGCTGGAATCCTTCTCGGCGATTCCACGGCCCAGACTATGCGTCGCGAGATGTACCGTGTGGTCCAATCTAAGACGATTGGCAACGTCGGACGATACGACGACCTGGCAGATGTAGGAATCACCGTTGGTCGCGATGGCGATCTCACGGTAAACAAGACGCGCCTGCGTGCGGCCATTTCCGAGGATCCCGCCGCGGTAGATGCTCTCTTCAACGCCAAGACGCTCAAAGTCCCCGACACTTCCAATCCAAACGCTCCCACGCCACGTGAGGAGTACACCGAACTTGGCATTCTTGGACAGATCGACAATGTCACCAAACGCTACGAGAACTCTACCGATGGCGTCCTGGTGCTCAAGCGAAAAACGCTCGAGGCTTTGCAGACCTCGTTATCAAAGCGAATCGAAGAATTCGATGTCCGGCTCGAAGCCCGTCGAGTAATCCTCACCCGGCAATTCACAGCAATGGAACAAACTATCGGTAACCTCCAGAGCCAGCAAGGCTTCTTGAGTTCAATTGGCTGATTCCCTCACAAGAAACGAAAGTTCCTCTAAGGCTCAATTGAGCCATGCGAGTTGTCGATAGAAACGCGGAATGAGTTTGCTTCCCCCCCATCCATCGACCCCCATCAACGCCGCCACCACCTCAACCCAGGGAGTGGACCTGATCACGCCATATTTGCGTGCCAAGGTCATGTCTGCCAAGCCCGAAGAGCTTCGCATGCTCCTACTGGACGGAGCAGTCCGCTTCGCACGCCAGGCAGAAGAGGGTCTTCGCAGCAAGAACTACGAGAACGCCTACAACGGCATCACCAAGTGCCGCGACATCATCGTCGAACTCATGACATCAATCCGCGATGAGGTCAATCCAGAACTCGCCAAAAACGTCCGCGGCCTCTACACCTTTCTCTTCAACGAAATCACCGAAGCCAACATGTCCAAAAGTGCCGATCGCATGAACAAAGTTGTCGAGCTTCTCGAGTACGAACGCGAAACATGGGCGTTGCTTCTTGAGCAGGTCGCGGCAGGTAAGGTCTCCAAGGGCACTGCACAGCTTTTGGGCAAAGAACCGCCGCAGAACAAGTCGATTAGCCTTTCGGCCTGACCTCTCAGCTCTGGCTCTAATTCACGATCTTACGGTTGACAGCGCAAACACATTCGCTATCTCCGCGCCCATCGAATCCAACGCCGATGCCTGCTGTACGTTGGAAGCGAGCTGAATTTCCGCTTCACGTACAAGTTGAATCGCATCCAGCGTCGGTTCAATCACTGACGCCGACTTGGCAGTCCGCAGCTGCTTCCGCAACACATCAGACACAATCCTGAACAACCAGTTCGAACCCGCCCGATTCGCTGCTTCCTTACTGGCGTTCTCATGATCATCCACCCACGTTGTCGAATACGTCTCCAGCAGCTGGTGTGCCGCCGCGCTGAACTCCAGGACGTACTTCCCCTTCATCATCTGTACCAGCATCGGAGACAGCGTCTGGTGCCACGCATACAACCCCGCCTTCTTCGCGGCCTCCACCACTCCCGGAGCGCCCTGTGCAAACTCCAGCAACCACTCCTTCTCCGCCCCGCTCACATCCGCCGCGTGCTTCTTCATCCACGAATTCATCGCATCCGGCGGCAGCAATCCCAACCCGATTCGCTGACACCGGCTCCGAATCGTCGGCAACAACCGCTCTTCCTGACTCGTCACAAGAATGATCACGGTACCCGCTGGCGGCTCTTCCAGCGTCTTCAGAATCTGATTCTGGCCATCGGGACGAATGAGTTCGGCCTCATCCACAATGAACACACGCCTCGCCCTGGCCCCGCTTGAATTGGTGGTCACGGCCGATTTAGTCGCAGGTTCGATCAAAAACTTTTCAATGACTTCTACCGGAATGTTGAGCAGTTTCCGGTCTCGAACCTGTGAACTCTCGTGAAACTTCGCCAGTTCCTTCACCACAATCTGCAAATCCGGATGTGTCCCAGCCTTCAGCAACAGTTGTGTCCGACTGCCCTCTTCCGGCTCAACAAATCCCGAGAGTCCACCGCTGCTCGTGGGGTCCAGCAACGTCGCGGCGAAACTCAGCGCGAGCGTGAACTTTCCAACTCCGGCTGGTCCATGAAAAATCCACGCATGGTGAACTCGTTCCGACCTCAGGGCCGATTGCAGCACCTCTATTGAACGCTCCTGACCCAGGACATCGCTCATGGGCACAGGCGCAGGCACACTGATTCCGGCCTCCGGACGAGCGACCACCTTCTCAACAGCTGCTTTGGGTTTGGAAACGCGTTTTGCCACGGGCGAAGGATACCCCTGTAGACCGCTCACGCGGCATCAGAATCCCCTAATTCCCAAGTCGAGACTATCATCCTTTCCTCAGTCCCGGTAGCTCAGTTGGATAGAGCGGCGGTTTCCTAAACCGCAGGCCGGCAGTTCGAACCTGCCCCGGGACGCTTTCTCGACCCGCATGAGTTCGACTCACAGCCCCTTCGACTTTATTTCCACACGCTTGTCCAGTCTGAACTGCCACCCGAACCGTGAATCGGCCTTTCTGTGCGGCGAGCAAAATCAAGTGTCCGACGGTCCGCAGCATTTCTTTCCGCTTCAAGTTGGCGAGCACGATCAAGGCCGCCCGAATCGATAAATTCAATGATCATCTGAAGTTCGCTTCGATCGAGCCAAATCCCATGCAATCGACAGATATCAGTTATCACTCCCGAGCGATGGGCATAGTTCATACGCGCCATGGTCTCATCGCACTGCGGACACATGAAGTACACCGATCGTTTGTTCAGATTAAGCTGTGCAGGGATCGCCAGTGCAGTCGCGGCCGAGCGTGCGTCCGCTTCTGAACAGATCTTGTCAAAAGTGGAAATCGGCATCCAAAGGCCGCCGCAACTCACACATAAATCGACCGCAAACGCCCCTATGGAAATGCACTTGAGCCCAGTCTTGCAACGCGGGCAGTTGTACGCAGAAGGTGATCCCTCAACGGCCGCGCTCGCAGAAGCCCCGCAGTGGGCACAGAATTTGTTGCCGCGAAACATCATGTGAAGACATCGCGAACAGGCAACGGTTTGAACCAGGGATTTGCAATAGGGACACTGCGGTACTTCGGCTGTAATCGCCGCGCCACACGTTGGACATTGGAATGACGCAGCATCCATTACCCAAGCGTATGCGGGAAACTCACTGTATTGACGCAAGTAACCTGCAATCTGCCATTGGCGATCGGCAAAACCGCATAACTCTGCGCCTGACCTTCCCTACCCTCTTCACCGTGGCCAAAAATCCCAAAAAACCCAAAGACACTCCAGTGATCGAAAACCGCAAGGCTCGATACGACTACGCCATCGAAGAAACCCTCGAATGCGGCATGGTTCTCAAAGGTTCCGAAGTCAAATCCATCCGGGATGGCAAAATCTCAATCGGCGAAGGCTACGTTCGCGCACAGGTCACGCCGCCTGCGCTCTACATGCACAGTGTCAACATCAGCCCCTACGGCCCCGCTGGCGTCCTTAATCACATTCCCACCCGCACCCGCAAACTCCTCGCCAACCGCTCCGAAATCAACAAGATGATCAAAGCCGTCAGCGTCAAAGGCATGACCATCGTCCCTCTCAAAGTCTATTTCAAAGACGGTTTTGCCAAAGTCCTGATCGGCCTGGGCAAAGGCAAGAGCCAGACCGACAAACGTCACAGCATCGGCGAGCGCGAGGCCAAACGCGACATTGATCGCGCCATGTCAAAGCGCAAGGGCTGGTAATTTCGCCTGATGTCCCGCCAATACTCACATGCCCAAGGCCGACCCCGCCGCTGGTTACACCGCGACCTTCGCAATTCCACGATCGATGGCCTCTTCTATTCGATCATGACTGGCCTTGTCGATTTCTCTCTCCCGGTCTTTGCACTCTGGCTCCTCAAATCTCACCCCCACCGGATCGCCGCTGCTGGTCTCATTCAGACTATTCCCATCGCAATCGGTTGCATCGTCGGTCTAGCAACCCCGATTCTCACTCGACGCCTGAAGGGCTACCGGCTCGTTACTGCAATCTATGCAAGTTCCCAGGCGGTCATGTGCATCCCGCTCGCCGCAATCGCACTTCAGCGTGATCAGACTTCTTCACCTCTCCTGTTTCTCTTCCTCTTCGCAACGCTTTACACAATCGGCAGCTACGCTGGCGGCTCGGCCTGGAACTCCTGGAGCGGATGTTTTACGCCGCCGAGCGTCCGAACTCACTACACCGCTCGCCGCAATTTCATACTTCAAACCGGCCTCCTCGCCGGTGTCTCCCTCAGCGGCATACTCCTGCATCTCGCTGAAAGCGCGTCACCCCAATCGCTTCCCGCCTGGCTTCCCGCCGGAGATCAGCTCATCGACCGCGCATTTGCACTTCTCTTCCTCACCGGTGCGATTTGCCGCGTCGTCTCCGCTTTCTATATTGTCAAAGTCCCTGATGCTCAAGCCTTTGCCGCCCAGGAAAAAGGGCTGACGCTGAAAGAGCTCTTTGCCCGCATCGTGAACAGCTCCGCTGGCCGATTCCTCCTGTTCGTTGCCGCGGCTCAGTTCTCTGTCCAGTTCGCAAGCGCCCACTGGCACGGTTTTGCCAAGTCCTGGGTGGGCTTCGACTACTCGCACTACTTCGCGCTGCATGCCACCATGTTTGTGGGAAAGATCGGTTTCAACTTTGTTGCAGGCACTATTTCCAAGTCAATCGGCACTCGCGGCACTGGCGTTCTCGCAATGTTGATACTGGCCCCGGTCCCGATTCTCTGGCTCCTGGCTGGCGATAATTTTCCAGTCATGTTCATCGCCCAACTCATCGCCGGCGCTGGGCTGGCCACATTCGAACTTGCGATTTATCTCCTGCAATTGGACACCACTCACCCCCAGGAACGAACCAGCCTCATCAGCAAGCTCATGCTGACCAACAACAGTGCGGGCTTCCTTGGATCAGCCATGGGGAGCCAAACACTCGTTTTTATTTCTGGAATCACCGGCTTCGCCGTAATCTTCATTTCCGCGGCGGTACTTCGGGCCGCGAGCGCACTGATTCTCAGAACTCCCGCCAAGTCGAATCGCCCAGTGTAAAACTGGGCAAAAGGGGTAAACACCTCTTTTTGATCGCAGCACAATTGACACCAGTTTCCCTCTTGAAATTGTCTTGATATGCTAAACCTCGTGAATCGAGTTGCCGCATTTGCTTTCTATGAACCTGACACCAAACAACAATTCTGGATCTGATTCGCGATCAACTCCAGATCGCAGCGCAGCATTGCGTCTCTTTCATGGCGATGAACGTTCGAAACGCTCAGTCATACGTGTCCTGCTCGCTGATGATCACAGCCTGGTTCGCACAACGCTTGCAGCATGGCTGCATTCCTGCGGCGATTTTGAGATCGTCGCCGAAGCCGCCGATTCTGCTTCAACGGTTGATCTTGCAATCAAACATCGTCCCGACATTGTGCTGCTTGATATCGACATGCCTGGCCTGCTCGCGTTCGAAGCCGCCAAAACCATTTCAGTAAAAGCCCACAAAGTCAAAATAGTCTTTCTCTCAGGGTTCAGTCACGACAGCTTCATTTCGCAGGCGCTGAAAGTCCATGCATGCGGCTATCTAAGCAAAGATCAGTCGCCCCAGACAATCGCCGAGGCCTTGCGAACGGTCGCTGGCGGCGGCGTGGTGTTCTCGCCTCAGGTTCAGGCCCGCCTGACAATCGATTCAGATGGTGTGCGGCTGAGCGATCCAACCGCAAGCAAACTCACCCGACTCAAGACCAGCGAACTCGACATAATCCGATTGCTCGCCAGCGGCATGAGCACCCGAGAAGTCGCGAAACACATGCATCTTTCCCTAAAGACCATTGAAAACTACTGCGCGACCGCCATGGAAAAGCTCGACATTCATACCCGCGTTGAACTGACCCGCTTTGCAATCCGCGAGGGAATCGCTCGTCCCTGAAACGTCGCTTCGCCGCGCTCTACTATTGTTCCACAAGAATGGAACGCCGAACCCAGCAACGCGATGCGATTCAGTCTGCCTTTCAAAAGGCAGGCGTGCCGCTTTCGCCGCAGGAATTGCTCACCCTCGCCAACAACCAGAAGGCTGGCTTGGGTATGGCGACGATCTACCGCAACATCAACACGCTGCTTGAAACTGGCTGGCTCGTCAAAGTCGATATGCCTGGCGGAATTACCCGTTACGAACAGGCCGGCAAAGCCCACCACCACCACTTTTCCTGCACGAAATGCGGCAAGGTCTTCGAAATCCATGGCTGCCCGGGCAATCTCGCAGCCCTCTTACCCAAAGGCTTTGAACTCACGCACCACGAAGTCGTACTTCAGGGACTTTGTGACCTGTGCGCAGCTTCATCTCGCGCCGTACGCTAACGCATGCAATTGACTTTCCATGGCGCTGCCGGTGAAGTAACTGGTTCCTGCACATTGCTCTCTCACAAAGGAACCAATGTCCTCATCGATTTCGGCCTTCACCAGGGCGGTTTCGCGGCGGAAGTCCGTAACCGGCGCTTCCCCGTGCAGGAACTGGTCCGTTCTGGGCGAATCCACGCTGTCATTCTCACCCACGCTCACATCGACCATTCCGGCCGCCTGCCCCTGCTTGCTCAATGGGGTTACAAAGGTCCAATTTACACAACTCCCGCATCGGTTGACCTTGCCGGCCTGCTGCTCCGCGATTCTGCACACGTGCAAGACAGCGACATGCGCCGAGCATCGCGATTTCGTCAGAACGCCAGCCGCCCACCGGTCGCGCCGCTCTACACCGATGCTGATGTTGAGGAAACCCTCCCACTGCTCAAGGGCATCCCCTACGAACGCAACACCGAAATCGCCCCCGGTATTTCGATCCGCTTCTTCGATGCGGGACACATCCTCGGCTCGGCAAGTCTCGAAATGACAGTCCAGGACGGCGCTGAACGCCGCGTCATCGTGTTCTCCGCCGACCTTGGTCCAAACGGTGTGCCGCTCATGCGTGACCCCGTGCCGCCAAAACACGCTGATGTGCTGATCCTGGAATCAACCTATGGCGATCGCTGCCACAGATCGCTGCCCGACACGATTTCGGAATTTGAAAAAGTGATTTCCGAAGCGATCTGGGACAAAGAAAAAGTCATGATTCCCGCGTTCGCAGTCGGTCGCACCCAGCAGATGCTCTATCACCTTGGAACCATGCTTCGCGCTGGGAAAGTGCCAAAGTTCCCCGTCTACGTTGACAGCCCCATGGCGATTTCAGCTACCGAGCTGTACGACCGCAACGAAAAGCTCTTTGACACTGAAGCCGCCGCCATGCTCAAGTCCGGCATCGAAATCCTCGACGACCCCAATTTCACATTTACGCGCTCAGGCGATGAAAGCCGCAAGCTCAACGACCTCTGGGGCCCAGCCGTAATCATCGCATCCAGCGGCATGTGTACTGGCGGCCGCATCGTCCACCACCTTCGCCACAACCTCTGGCGCAAAGGCACCCACGTCCTGATTGCCGGCTACCAATCTGTCGGATCCCTTGGCCGCAAACTGGTCGATGGTGCAACCGAAGTCCGCATCATGGGCCAAGTCATCCCAGTCCGCTCAACCATCCACACGCTCGGCGGCTTTTCAGCTCACGCCGGCCAGGATGGTCTGATCAACTGGGCCGGCCACCTCGCCGGCGAAAAGAACACTCGCGTCTTCCTGAATCACGGCGAAAACCCGCAACGCCACATTCTGGCAGACAAACTCGAAGAACGGTTTGGCTGGAAGCCGCAATTGCCGGTATATCAGCAGATGGTAGAAATTTGAATCAGCAACCGGAAACGTATTGTTCAAGAAAATCTAGATAGTCGAAGAGATCAATCTCCTGGTCCCGATTCCAGTCACCGGCCTCCGTCCCTGCCGAAAAATCGTTCAAGAAGAAGTAGTAATCCTCGATGTCGATCCACCCATTCATGTCCTGATCGGCACGATTATACAACAGGTGTGCAGTTTCTGAAACCACAGTCCCGGCAGCATCGGTGATGTAACAGACAAACTGCCCTCCAGCAAACCAAAACGGAAACGGCTCCCAAAGCCCGTTGGACGATATCGAAGACCCGTTAATCGACACAGTGATGTCGTCGGGATACGACCAAACGTATTGAAGCGGTGGCGCTGTAGTTGTTGCAACAACAGTGAACGTTGCACTATGGCCAAAGCACACACTCTGTGTCATTGGTTGCTGGTGAATTGTAATCGTTGGGGGATATGCGAGAGGCCGAAATCTAAGTCTGCAACTGTTCATCCCCACATTTTGACGACTAAATGCACCACCAATCGTAACCCCTCGTGGAGTGTCGTAAATCTGAACGGACTGGAGATTAACACTCGACTGAACCGATCCGAATTCGAAGTACCGCCAATCGGTTCCGGGAGCAACCGCAAAGTCGTAGCTCATTAATTCGATTGGATTGGCTGTGTTAAACGCGGCTCCAAGATTTTCGGGCGAGTCCTGCCCCATCCTGATCCACTGCGGTCCATTCCCCGGAGCGGCGGTATCACCTTGAACATCTACTTTCCCATCGAACTCGGACAGTCTGGTAAAGACAATTTGCTGGGTGTCTCCGGGAGGAACGATCGCTCGGACAATATTGGACGGACTCCCTGTCGACATTACTCCTGATATCCATGCATCGAAGTTCACAAATTTGACACCGAGACCGTCACCGGACCACCGCAAACTGGATCGAATCTTGATTGTTTGAGGATGGACAATCGTTGCCTCTGACGTCCAAGTCATGCCGCCGTCGACAGACACTTCCCAATCAATAAAGGGTGCCTGTGGAAGTCCATGAGCCACCGCCGTGCACCCAAACACCAAAAGAGCTGTTAACGGGAGTAGCTGCATAGAAATCTCGTCCGTACTTGAGATTCTAACAGATTCCGTTTCGGATTGCAATTCTCGATTGGGTGTCTTTTGTCGGCTGGATAGGCATGGCGGGGCACTATGCTCAGGTTATGGCCGAGCCCAAAACATCCAGCCCCACCCGACCCGTTTCAGTTTCAGCGGACGGTGCGCCAGACCCCGTGCGTGCTTTGATTTCGGAGTCCAAAGATGTCCCCTTTGATACGCCCCTTGTCGATGTCATGAACGGTGCATGCCGCCGCGAAATCAAAGCTCTGGACCATGGGTTCATTGCGCTGGTAGATGCCATGCCGCGGCTAGTTCCCCAAGGTCAGACTGGCGATCAGGCCATTGTGCAGGCTGCACGAGTTTCGTATGGCGCTGGCACCAAACAGGTCAACGAAGACCGCGGCCTGATCCGCTACCTCCTGCGCCATCGCCACACCACGCCATTTGAAATGGTGGAATTCAAGTTCCACATTGCAATGCCGATCTTTATCGCGCGGCAGTGGATCCGCCATCGCACTGCCAACGTCAATGAGTACTCCGCCCGTTACTCGATTGTAAAAGATCGTTTTTACAAGCCGAGCCTTGAAGCAGTTCGCAAGCAATCAAGTTCAAACCGTCAGGGCGGCGAAGAAACCTTCCAGCAATCTGATGAACAGCAGATCAAGACCGCCCAGGATTTCCTGGCCTTCCTCGATCACGTTGAAGGTCTCTACGGCAAGTACCTTTCATTGACCGAAGCCGGTGTTTCGCGCGAGCTTGCACGCATGGGTTTGCCGGTCAACGTCTACACCGAGTGGTACTGGAAGTGCGACCTGCACAACATCCTTCGGTTTATCAGCCTGCGGCTTGATCCGCATGCACAGCTTGAAATCCGGGCGTATGCGCAGGCGATGCTCGATTTGATCGAGCCAATCGTGCCGCACACGGTCGAAGCGTTCCGTGATTACGAATTCGATGCCATGCATCTCTCACGCCTGGAAATCGAAGCAATCCGCGGCATGTCCAAGGGTGGCACCGGCGAGCTTGATGCAAGTAACAAGCGCGAGGCCGCAGAGTGGGCCACGAAAAAAGCAAAACTTGGGCTGTAAGAACTCAGTGCGCTGATGATTGAAGATTGCGACGAAGCTGTGCAAGTGCGTAGACCGCTGCTTCACTTTCGCTGCTGCCGACGACTGCGCCCGTTGCAAGGCCAGAGTCATCGTGCCATTCTGCGCGATAGCAGCCGAAGAGTTGAATATGTCGCACAGTCAGTTTGTAGCCAGCCTTAAAGAACTCATCACAGACGCGAGGGCTGGTCGGGAAAAAACGACCATCTGCATGTTTCTCGCAGCCTTTGGGCTCGATCTCTTGCCAGCCGCTGGAATACAGCTCATCGATCGCAAATTCAAGACCCATATGAAACCGCCTCTCTGAGTAGGCCGACCCGTAGGACGCCGACACACATTGGACGATGTTCAGGAACTGAACTTCTCTATTTTACCAAATCGGCTGGATCAATGCAAGTAGCATTAAAATGGCCGATCGATCGCAGTCTGTTCGTAGCGGAACAATCCTTAGCCGAAGGCCTTCTTGTAATCAGCCAGGAACTTCTGCAATCCGATGTCGGTCAAGGGATGGTTCATGCAGTCGGTAATGACTTTGAGGGGTGCGGTCACCACATCGGCACCGGCCAATGCACAATTGAGCATGTGGTTGGGGTGGCGGACGCTGGCAGCCAGAATCTTGGTTGGGTAGTCGTAGTTGTCGTAGATCACCCGAATCTTGCGGATCAGGTCCATGCCTTCGTCGCCGATGTCATCCAGGCGGCCAATGAAAGGGCTCACCAGGAACGCGCCCGCTTTGGCGACCATCATTGCCTGCAATGACTGGAAGCACAGTGTCATATTGGTGCGGACCTCCTGATCGCTCAACGCCTTACAGGCTTTGAGGCCCGCAACGGTGCATGGCAGTTTGATCACAATGTTTGGTGCGATTTTGCCCCGTTCCGCGGCCTCCTTCATCATGCCGTCGTAATCCAGCGAAATGACTTCAGCCGAAACCGGTCCCTGAACAATCTTGCAGATCTCAGCCAACCGCTTTCCGTAGTCGATTCCCTCTTTGGCAATAAGGGTCGGGTTGGTGGTCACTCCATCAAGGACACCCAGGTCATGGGCTTGTTTGATTTCGTCGATGTTGGCTGTATCGATGTAGATTTCCATGGGACTCTCGTAATCAGTGTGCCAACGCGAAACGAACAGGCATTAGGCACTAGGCATCAGGTATTAGGGAAAGCAACGGCAGGCAAAGAATAGGGGCCCGGTTGTTAGTCCCGGGCCCCCTTGTCGTTTGTTGTTTCTAATCCTTACTTCTTGGCTTTGGCGTCGTGGGCCTTCTTGAAATCCTCGAAAGGCTGCTCGGTGACCTTGGACTTGGCGACGATTCCGTCCATGGTCTTGTGCTCGCGGATCTGGCGGAAGATGACGTTGCCTGTGCCAGCCTTAATGATCTGGTCGCGGAGTTTCTCGGGGCGCTCGCCGCGTTCCATGGCCATCTGCATGATACGTTGGTTCATTTCCTGCTCGGTGACCTGAACATTAAGCTGTTCGGCGGCGGTGTTCAGAATGAACAGCAGCTTGAGTTCGCGGATCGCGCTCTCATGTGAGGAAGAACGGACCATGGCAAGGTGCTCTTCGATCTGCATCGCATCAAAGCCGCGGTACATGAGTTCCATGCGCTTCTGCTCAAGTGCACGTCCAGCTTGTGCCGCGCTGGCACGGACGGGCAGGTCCATCTTGGTGTTGTCGATGAGGTAATCAGCAATCTGGCGACGCATCCAGACCTGCTGTTCAATATTCTGACGCTGCTGCAGGCGAGCCTTGACAGCATCGCGCAGCTTGGACGAATCATCAAAGCCGAGGCTGGCCGTGATCTTCTCGAGAGTCGCGGGAACGATGCGATCGCAACGCTCGGCGGTGAACGCAACCGTCAGCTTCTGGCCGCGGAGGTCTTCCAGTTCGTGGTTGTCTGGACCTGTGCACTTAATCGTGACAGTTGACCCGGTCTTGGGCAGGCCGAGCTGCTTGGCGAAGTCTTCAACCAGAATGCCCAGGACCATGCCCTTGCCGCCCTTGTCGGCGGTTGGGATCTGGATGACTGCACCCTTGAGGTTGTAATACTCCTTGCCATCCTTACCTGTCATGATCGCATGGCCAGTGAGATAGTCGCCAGCTTCTGGCTCGGTGCGTTCTTCGAGTTCACCTTCCTGAACGCGGAACTTCATGAGTTCATCATCAACCATCGCATCGGTTGCTTCCATGATGGGCTTGACGACTTCGATGCCCTCGAGGCTGGGCATGGTGAATTCAGGAACAACTTCAACTTCGAGCTCAAAGCTCAGCGGCTGACCATCTTGAACCTGAACCGCGGCGACTGATTCGCTGGTGGGCTCAGAGATAGCCTTGAGCTTGTGCTCATCCATCATGCTGCGGTACGCCTGACCAATGAGCTGGCCTTTGATCTCTTCCCGAATAGCCGCGCCGAACTTCTTTTCAACCAGACGCTGAGGAACGCGGCCGGGACGGAAGCCGGGGAGGGCCGCATTGGCAACATACGCGCTCATGGCTTCAGCCATCTTGGCGGAAACTGCGGAAGCTGGGATTTCGATCTGGACCTTCTTAAGGCATGGTCCGGCATCGCTGATCGTGACTTTATTTGGGGACGTAGACATCATCGACATTTTTATAGCTCCAGTGACAGGGGTCCAGGATGCAAGCTCGACAGGAGCCGCACCCCCCACCCAAAACAACTCCCCACCATCGGCGGAGATAGGGGGGAAGTTTAGGCTGGGTCGACGTTGTGAACTGCCTTGCCTACTGGTCTACTGCTCACCTGTTCTCCTCTCTAGCGTGCCTCACGCTGGGGGTCTGTGTAATTTAACGCAGAGCCAACGGGCCCCGAATGTAAATGAGCAGGTTGCCTTGAAGTGCAGCGAAGAACACACTAGACGAACACCTTCTCGCACCATCCAATCAATCTCGCCACATAGCAGCGCTGGTGCGGCGGGAGTGCGAGCTACCGACTATTTCGGGCTGCACGCCTCGCTTCGACTTCAACAGCCATCCTGTTGCGCCATTCCTCAGTGAAGGCATTCCTGGCGACCAAGAGTCCGATCGATCGCTGCGCGCCATCGAAGTCTCCAAGTTCGAGTTCAATCCGAAAGCGCTTCTGGATAAGCAGTGCAAATTGCCCCGCGTCCTGGTCACGCTCAGGTTGAACTTCGACCTCGCTTTGCCATGCTTGAAGGGTTGCATCCGCACGAGATGAGAGCGCTTCACCTTCCGCAAGGACCCGCTCGATGCAGGCGATCGCGCGGTGATGTGGCCCGACGCCTTGATTGGGATCGAGCTGCTCAACAGTCCTGGCAACCTGCAGCACAGTCCAATCTCCAACTGCTTGTTGGCGTAACAATTCCTCCATCAGTTCCAGCGATTTGATTCCAGTCGGATCGAGCAGCACTCCATCCGCAATCGCGATGTACGTGTGCAATCCCGCAGAACGAACAACTTGCGGAAGCGCACCTATGGCCACAAGACATCCCGCGGCCTCGACCGGCCGACCGGCTTTGAGGTAGTCAAGGCTGGCACGCGAGAGCGCCTCCTCCGGGAGGAAGCCGCCATACCCGGCGTTTACGTCGGTCCGTGATGCCAGAAACATCGTGACACCACGTTGCTCCGTAAACCCCGCACCGACAAAATCTTGTAGTTCGCGCTGACAGGTAGCCTTCCAAGTAAGCGTGCTCAATGACGGAACCAGCCATGCTGGCGCCGAATTCGGGACGTCGCTCGTGAGAAAATGCGACACGGCCAGAAAGGCATCCGCTGCCCGCGACGCATCCTCGACGCTCGCTCGGTCCGTCGTCCGCCTTCCATGAAACGCTGCGGCCGCAACGTTCATGCTCCACATTGCACGCTCTTTGCCTTGAACCGCCGCGGCCAACCCCTGCTCCGCCAAGCTTCTCGCAACGCCCCAATCTTCGAGTTGGTTAGCAAGGCTCATTGCGTGCCAGCAGGGGGATCCCAAGCCAGTTCCGCAGCCAGCCGTTCGTGGAATGCGGATAAGTCGGGGCAACCACTCAGTCGCAAAAGCGTTCTGTTGTTCCGCTGTAGCGTCCCTGAGGATCTGTCTTAGTCGAAGATACTCTTGAAACTCGTCACATCCATCGAGAGTCTGCACTGACGATGCGGCGTGGCAGGCCACGCTCCCATGTACCAGCGAACATCCAAGCACGACCGAGCCGACATAAAGTGGAATAAACCTCATTGCAAATCCTCGTTTGACTGCGTTTCTTGGGCCAACCTACTTAGTTGCAAGGCGATTGTTCAGGGCAAGGCTTTTCGAAGGGGCTCCCGCAGACAAGCCCAACGATCACGTCTCCGATTGCCGTTGATGTCGCCGAGTTGCACGCGCTAGCCGGCACGTTCCAGGTGTTTCCTGCAATCGGACATGTACAATAATACGATATCCACGCACCGCTTGCTGACCAAGTGTGATTTATCTTGACCTTGCGACCCTTGAGGTACCGAATATAGGAGAAGGATGCGGATGATTTACATTTGGGTGTGCTGAGCGGGCACGTAATCGTAAGTGTGACCTCGCTTCCGCTCGTAACCCCAATTCCTGCCTCCAGCGACAACTCGACCGCGCCTTTTGCAAATGTTATAGCGCCGCTAACGTTCTTGCTGATTGACTCGGTGAAACTGATCCCTGTAGTGCCGGAGCACTGCCGAGGGTCGGGATTAATATCATTTCCAGGACAATCATTTGGCTTAAACTTGCAGCAGTTTTCGCACACGATTTCGATGCCGTTGGGGGGCGGGTACTTGGTGTACACACCTGGCACGACCACAATTGGCGGCGAGTCAGTTCGAGTACATGTGGCTGTTAAGAGCGAGGGACTGCAGCATGGGTCGACGTCCTGCGGCCAAACACTGTATGGGCATTGGCTGTCGCACTCTCCCCACGGGACAGCGAACTGGCCGAATACGACCCCCGTAGCAAGACTGCTCGCAGCAGCGGCAAACAGGAACGAACGATTCAACCTCTTCATGAGGAAATCTCCGAGGATTAGGTCTGCCGTGCGGGCTGCAATAAAGCCCTTGGCACAGCGGCCAGTCGGGCAATGGTAAGAGGGGGGGGGGGGGGGTCAAAAATTTTTTGTAGTTTTTTTAAAATTTTTTATCTGGGTCAGTTTTGTTGCCACATTGGGGGCTAAATTCTGGGACAAAAACATCTTCCGCCCCGCGGGGGTGTCATTCTCCATCGCTGGACACCGATTTCGCACCGCGGGAAAGCA
>CAZAEQ010000010.1:0-99917 GCA_964484185.1 uncultured Phycisphaeraceae bacterium | reverse complement strand
GGAAACTTGCAGGGTTGGCGTGTCCAGGCGCCGGTGAATGAAGCCCCTTGGCCAGAGCCACGATGGGGCAAGTGTGAGGGGGGGGGGGGGGAGTCCAACAATTTTTGTAGATTTTGTCAAATTGTTTATCTGCGTCAAGTTTCGTGCCACATTGGGTGCCTAAATCTGCGACACAACCATCTTCCGCACCGCAGGGAGGTCAATTCCCATCGCCGGAGACCGATTTCGCACCGCAGAGAAGCCACTTCTCACCGCTTATAAGACATTTCGCACCGATGAGGAATCGCTCCGGACCGCTGATAAGACATTTCGCACCGGTGATACACCATTCCGCACCGATGAGCAACGACTTCGCACCGCAGATAAATGGTTTCGCACCGATGAAAAACCATTTCGCACCGGTGATAAGTCATTCCGCATCGCGGATAAATCGTTTTTCACTGCAAAGGCGTACACCCGTACCGGTGAGTCCGCGTGGCACTATTGATTGACTGTTCCAGATATCCGATCTAACCGCCTGATTTTTACCGGATATCCGCAGCAAACGCCTCAGCGCGGGTCGAGTGCCGCTCGCGTGCAAGAGCTATACGCGTAGCCCCGAGCGCAGCGAATGGTCCCGATGGCACGACTCGAAGAGATGCGCCGCTAAATTGCCCAGATGGAATAACCGTCAACGTTTTCCCGGGCCGCACCCACGCTACAGCTTCACACTCCTGCCCGTTTCCAAAGCCCGCCCCTTTGCAAAAGTAAAAACCTGCCGAGTACGCACCCTGTGTGGCCCAATCCATATCTGCGGCATGTAGCAGCCCGCGCGCGTCCGCGAAGTATTTTTGTGTGCGGCTTTCCTTGCCAATGACAAAAGCCTCGCCGATCTCCCACCTACGCCCGGATGCTCTTAACGCATGTGCGTCAAAACATCTGGGTACATATGTCCCGCGTCGGTGGAGTCTTTGTACGGCCTCAAAAGAGTCGCAGAACAAAGCCATACCCGGCGGGAATAGGAGTTTAAGACATGGCCACAGTTGTACCGTTGAAAGATCTTGAAGCCCTGCAGTTCTTTGAAGACCATTGGGACATCTGGCAGGAAAATGCCGTTGCGCTTGGAATTCCGGCGGCAGTTGCCACGGAAGTAAAGGATGACACCATCGATGCCCGCACCAAGTTGACCGCCCAGTCGCTTGCCAAGAACGCCGCCCGCTCGGCGACTGCGGACTGGAACGATTCGATGTCAGGGCTTCGCAGCGCAGGCGCGGCCGCGATCGCAGCGATCAGAGCCACGGCCGATGCGAGCGCGAATCCCAATGCCGTGTATTCACTGGCACAGATCCCTTCGCCCGCAACACCCGCACCGCTGCCCGCGCCCGGCACGCCCAACACATTCACCAGCGCGATCCAGCCCTCGGGCGCGCTGCTGTTGAAATGGAAGATGCCCGCCGCCCAGCCCGGCAATACGTTCTACCAAGTCGCCCGCAAGCTCTCAGGCGAAACCGCGTTTGACATCATCGGCGGCAGCGGCAACAAAACCTTCCTCGATGAGTCGCTCCCATTCGGCACAGACCGCGTCGAGTACCAGGTGACGGCCATCCGCGGCAGCGTCGCAGGTGTTCCCTCCAACAACTTCGTCGTCCAGTTCGGCGTAGGCGGCGAAGGCGCTGCGACGGGTTTGAAGATCGCGGCATGATGCGAAGCCATAGCCATAAGGCATCAGTGAATACCAACAGGCCCCGGCAAGAACGCCGGGGCCTTTTCTTGTGCATCTGGGCTTACCTGTGGAAAATGCCTTCCTCTGCGTCTTTGCGGCCTCTGCGTTCTCTGCGTTAAAAGACACAGAGCCGAAGGACGCAAGGCAACCCGCTCGGGGCCTTTTCTTACTCGCGAAGCGAAGATCCGAAGCGAAGTCTTTTAGCACCCCGCACTGAACGCAGCGACATAATCCAGGTAATCAAAGAAGTCGATCACGCTGTCAGCGTTGAAGTCCGCGGTGGGCAAGCCGGTGCTGAAGGCCTCCACGAAATCGAGGTAGTCAAAGAAGTCAACGATATTGTCCCCGTTGAAATCTGCCGGGCAAGGTACTGGAGGTGGCTGCAACTCGTACGCGCCCATGTCCACCAGTGGCGAGGTGCCGACACCGACGTTGGGGGCGATCGGGTCGTCATAGCGCCGGTAGTAGCCATCGAGATCGGTGGTTGTTCCGATCGGAATAAGCGCGTTGTTGCCAGCGTCCAGGCAAGGTGAACCAGAGACCAGGTGCAGGTCGCCGGCGGTGAAGGTTCCAGCGACGGTGATACTTGGTGCGAGGGCGAAACGCGGCAAGCTTTCGATCGAGCCGGGGAAGTTGGGATTTGGTCCGCCGCCGTTGAGCAGGCTGGCGACGTTGGAGAAGTTGATCGTCCAGTTGCCCTCGAGTTGAACGTCAAGGGGAGGTTGAGCAATCGCTACGGTGTTGTACCAGACAACAGAGTTCTGGATCGAACCGTCGAACGAAGCCCCGCCGCCTTTCTGGGCGGCCCAGTTGGCCGCGATGGTGCTGGAATCAATAGCGAGCGAAACGCCCGGCGCTCCAAACACGCCGCCACCTTCGGCAGCGGGGTCTTGAGCGTGATCGACCGCGCGGTTTCCGGTCAGGACGCAGTTGACGATGGCCATCGGCGCAGCGCTGTAGATGCCGCCGCCCGCACTGGCCGTGTTACGGATAAACGTCGAGTTTCGCACGGTCGCCGAGCCTGAGAAGTTGGCGATCCCGCCGCCAGCAGGCGCATGCAACTGGCTCACTGCCAGAGCGTTGTTGGAATCAAATACACAGTTGGTGACCGACAACGTTGAACCGGCGGCGTTGAAGACACCCGCTCCGCGTCCGAAGCCCGGATTGCTTTCTCGCGCGGAGTTCTGGATGAACACACATCGCGTCAGCGTGAGCGCTCCGGTACCAGTGGTCAGGATTCCACCGCCGTCGCCACCAACTGCGATGTTGTCACGAATCGTGCAGTCGATGAATGTCGCCGATGCGTTGCTCACCGAAACTCCGCCACCGGCACTAGCGCCGTTCAGATGGATGATGCAGTTGACGATCGTGGGCGAGCCGCCCGTGATGAGAACTCCGGCGCCGGTCTGCGCACCTCCGCTGCCGTTGCGGATGCTGAAGCCGTCGAGTACGGTGCCGACGTTGTTGGTCAGCGTGACAACATGTTGGGCCCGGGGGCCGCTGCGAAGACCATTGAGAACAGCAATGTTCTCCCCGCTGACACGCTGGCCGATTGAGGTCTCGGTGCCTGCAAACCCGCCGTAGAGAGCCAGCCCGGGGCGGACAGTGAACGTTGTGTTCATCTGTGGGACGTAATTTCCGCGGGCGACCCAGATCATCGCCACGGCCGGACTGTTATTCGCGGCGGCGATGGCGTCGTCAAGCGTACGGAATGCGTTTTGCCAATTCGCGCCGCTGCCGCTGCCTGTAGCATCAGCTTTGACAAAGAGCGTGCTGCACTCGTCGGGGTAGCCATCGTTGTTGGCATCGATGCTGAACCCGCTGGCGATGTCGCACTCGTCGGCGATGCCGTTAAGGTTGCAATCTGGTTCGCATTCGTCGGGAACACCGTTGGCGTTGCAATCTTCACTCGCCCCGCTGGCGATCTCGCAGGGATCAGGGATGCCGTTGCCGTTGCAGTCAGGCACGCCGCCAGCGATATCACATGAATCGGGGATGCCGTTGCTGTTGCAATCACGGCTGGTGCCGCTGGCAATGTCGCACTCATCAGGAGTCTGATTCGCGTTGCAATCTTCGCTGGTGCCGGTGCTGATGTCCCAGGCATCGGGAATGTTATTGTCGTTGCAATCTGGTTCGCATTCATCGGGCGTGCTGTTGCCGTTGACGTCGAGGCTTGTGCCGTTGGCGAGGTCTTGAAGGTCGTTGATGCCGTTTCCATTGCAATCGCCGGTTGCGGCGGGGGTGAAGCACCCGGAGACAACCTGGGGACCTGTCGGGATGTTCGTGCCGCGAACTTCGATCGCCCATACCCCGGCGACGGGCGATGCGACATAGACCTGCTCGATGTTGTTGACATGGTCCGCCTGCGTGCGTGCGGCGGGCGCACCGGGATTGGCAATCCCACCCAGTGTCCAGGGGAACTGCTGCACGCCGTTGGGATCGAGCACCACCAGATCAACGTCATTGACAAGCGCGGGGCTGACGTTGGGCGTTCCGGCCGCATCGTCCCATGCGATCGTAACTTTCAACTCTGGTGTGCCAGGAGCCACGACCACGAGCAGTCGATGGACATCGCCCTGCGAGATCGGATGCTCAAAGAACTGCCCGGTGCGCAGAAAGTCGATGGTGCGTTGAATGCGTACAGACCCGTAGCCAGTCTTGTAGTCAGGCCCGACGGCTTCGATGTCCTGAGCGTTGTGGGCAAGCAGCGTTTTGAGTGTGGAGTTACGCGGATCGGGAATCGAGGGGTATAGGGTGCGAAAGTCCTGGAGTATCAGCGCGGAGAGGCCGCAGACTGTGGGCGAGGCCATGGAAGTGCCGCAGTACACGGTATAGCCGCCTGAGCTTGAACAACTGGTCACACCGTTGTCCGCACCGACCTGACAACCCGGGGCGGAAATGTCGGGCTTCATGCGCCCGTCGTCTGCCGGTCCCCAACTGGTGAAACTAGTCACCGAGTCGTTGTTCGAATTCATCGCTCCGACCGTGATGTGGTTTTTCGCGCATGCGGGTGGCGCGGTGGTACGGTATTGAGTGCCGCAGCGGCCGCTCCCGCGCTCGTTTCCGTTGGCCCAGATGACGCGGAACGGCGAGCCCAGACTGCCCCGGACGATCGAATCGATGAGCACATCGGTCACGCCGTAGTCACCCTCCCATTCGCACGGGTACCCGTTGGGAGCGGTATTGGTGCCGATCGAGTTATTCGCAATGTCGGCGCCGTGAACGTTGATAGCGTTGGTGTAATCGGCGAGCAAGTCGCCCGGATCAGTGTAAAGGAAGCCCTGACGCAACCCGCCAGCTTGCTGGAAGCCGTAGGACTGAATCGTGACACCGGGGGCCATGCCCTTGAAGATCGCGTTGCCGATTCCAGCGCTGCCGATTGTCCCTGAGACATGGGTCGCATGGTCGGAGAGTCCGGAGTTGTCGCGGACGGTGAGTCGCCCCTGGAAGTCGGGGTGCGTCGAAAACGCGAACCCGCCGTCGTACACCATGACGTTGACACCCGCGCCGTTGAGGTTGTACGGGGCGGCCTGCACAAGGTTCGCTTCAGTAATGATGCGATTGCTGTCGTTAAACTCCTTGAAGGGCGGAAGCGCTGGCTCGATGTACATAACCGAGTCGTCGGCGGCAAGCGATGCCACCAGTGCCAGCGGAAGTTCCAGCACCAGGCCGTGAATGGTGTCAAGGTCGGAAATGACTGCAGCGTGGTGATTCGCGGCGATCGCCTTGGCATCTGCCCCGATGACATCGGAGTGATACAAGATGTAGACCGCGACGAAGACTTCGCTCTGATTCGCATATCCCGCTGGCGGCGGCACCACCGCCCACTTGGGAGTCTCGCCGCGTGCAAACATCGGGTGCAACTTCCAGTCACGCTCAACGCGCCGGATCGACGCAAAGGCGGGCAAGTTCCGCAGTACGGCGGCATCGACACCCTGGGGCGCCAGCGCGGCAAAGAAAGCATTGTTGCCAAGCCAGGCCTGCAAGGTCACGCCGGCCAATTCAAGTTCAACCCGCTGCACGGGTGTAAGCGGCCCGGAGAGTTGAACCACCGCGTGCCGCTCGCCAGCCTGAGCAAGTTGAGCGAGTACCTGGTCGACCTCGGTGACCGCGCGGTTCGAAGCCAGTTCTGCGCCAGATCGCCACTGAACCTGAGCGTTCGCGGCAGAAGTACAAAGGGTGGCCCCAACCCCCACTACCGCAAGAATCATCGCTGTCAGAGAACGTCGTTTCGTATTCTTCATAGAACTCCGGCAAGAGTGAATCATGTTGGTGCCAGGATCCAGGTTCGTTTTCTTGATCAATCTCATCTCCTCTACAGCCGGTGTTGGTGCCATGCGACTTACATAGACCCTGGCCCCAGTGATCTGGGGCTACTGCCCAGAAGTGTCAGTCCCACCAGCATACAGGTATTTGGACCCGCTCGCAAGCCCTCTCTTGTGTAGTTGGCCCAATTGAATGACTACAAATAGGCGCGAACAGCCGCCACTTGCGTTCCGAGTGGGAGTTATTGCGACCAAGAAGGACAACAAGCACGCCAAAGGTGCAGCTGCAACCAAAGCTCGAGTCTTGACGTGAAATCTGCCTCAGGTCATACGTGCCAGGCGGCCACCCGAAGCACGGGTCTGTGCCATGTACTTCTGGAGGTTCTTGCCCGGGCACAAAGTCGGCTTGAGCTCGCGGTGAGTCTTCACCCTTCCGATCGGAATGCGGTGAGTCTGGCAGAGCGAGGCCACGAAGTTGTCGAGCGACTGAAGCTGCTCGCCCGTCGGAGCGTGTAACTCAAAGTTGCCCATGGCCATGACGCCGATGTTGTGTTCATTGGTATCGCGCACATGCGCACCCTGCAGCCACAGCGGCCGACCTTCCCAGATGCGACCTTGCGGATCGATGATGTAGTGATACCCGATATCCGCCCAGTTATTGCGGCGGTGTCCCTGCCGCAATTGTTCCAGGCGTCGCATGGCATCTCCCTGCGTCACCAGTTTGGTGGCCGCAATGGCATCATGATGTATCGTGATTCGGCTGACGCCGTTCATGGGGTCGGCAAGAGAGGGCATCGGCGGAGCTTTGGCCCAGGTAGCTCGCGAAATCACGCCGCTGGGGAGGGGGTTGACCTTGGGCGGCGTCCAGGTTCCCTTCTGCAATGGCGCGGAAGTTGGCTCCACAAACTTCTGCGTGACGGGCGATTCACTGGCCTCGGGGTCAATATCCGGGTACACCGGGCCAGGGAGGAATTCCTGCTGGGTCTGACAGCCGGTTGTAATCGCCGCGGCCCCAAGCAGGGCAATAGCGGCAAGGAACTGGCGGCGGGATGGTGGCGGGGTATTGGGACTTGAGTTCACAGAACTGTTCATCGGATAGGGCCTTGGCTTGGGGTGAAAAGTGGGATTGTGCAAAGAAGAAAATGTGAATGGCGTCAGATCTTACCAGACAAGCCATGGGTCTTCAGAGTGCCGCCAGCAGGGAATCCAGCAAAACCCCGCTGGCGGGGGTTGCCTACGACTCCCGCATCCCGCTCACCGGGGAGTCCGGATTCCAGACACACTACGCTTTCCCCATGTCCCGCTACCACCGCCAGACACTGATCATCGGAGACGATGGCCAATCACGCCTTGCCGCCGCGCACATTGCCATCATCGGCATGGGCGCGCTTGGTTGCGGCTGCGCGGACCTGCTCGCTCGCGCGGGTGTCGGGCATGTCACGCTGATCGATCGTGACCTGGTTGAACTTACCAATCTTCAGCGTCAGACTTTGTACACGGAGCAAGATGCCGCCGAATCACTCCCCAAAGCCGAGGCCGCGCGGCGTCGACTCTCAAACGTCAATTCCTCAATCTCGCTGACTGCCCACATCGCCGACCTCACGCCAGCAAACATCGAAACACTCATCCCACCCGCTGTCAATCTCATCATCGACGGCACCGACAATTTCCAGACCCGCTACCTGCTCAATGACCTAGCCGTACAACGGGCCATCCCCCTCTGCTACGGCGGCGTGATCGCGACCCGCGGCATGCAGGCCACCTTCCTTTGCGACAAAACCCACGCGTGCCTCCGCTGCATCTTCGATTCTCCGCCACCGCCAGGAACAACGCCCACGTGCGACACCGTCGGCGTGATCGGCCCCGCTGTGTCAATCATCAGCGCAACCCAGGCGGCAGATGCACTCAAGATACTTATTGGCAAAAGTGACCTTCTCTCCCACACGCTCCTCGACTTCGACCTCTGGACCAACACGCGGCGAAGGCTTGACCTCAAAGCCCTCAAACGCCCAGACTGCCCGGCGTGTGGACATCGCAATTTCGAGTTCCTCAATGACACATCGCAGCAAACCGCCTCACTCTGCGGCCAAAATGCTGTCCAACTCCCCGGCTCAACCCACAGACTCGAATTAGAAAGTCTCGCAGCACGATTGACGTCGCTGGGCCGCGTGAGTCGCAATCCGTTCTTTGTACGACTCCATGCCGACGCACGCCCGCCGGGCTTTGAAGAAGATTGCGAAGTGACAATATTCGCCGATGGCCGAGCAATCGTTAAAGGCACCGACCGCCCCGAATTCGCTCGCGCAGCATACGCCCGCTTCATCGGTCAGTAAGCGTCATAATCTCACAAACGGATTGCCACGAAGTTCCTTGCCGATCGTCGTCGCCGGCCCATGCCCCGGGAGCACAATCGTGTCTTCAGGCAATGTGTACAACTGCGTGCGAATGGAGTGTGCAAGAGTCTCGAAATTCGCATTAGGGAAATCGGTCCGGCCGATGGACCCTTTGAACAGTGCATCGCCGGCAATGACCACACCATCGGCCGCGGAATAAAGGCCGATGCTGCCCGGAGAATGACCCGGCAGATTCAGGACTTTCCATTTGCGGCCCGCAAGCCGCAGTTCCTCACCACCCGAAACGGTCGTGTTCGCCGGTGCGACACTGATCGGTTCCCCATACGCGGCAGACAAATTCAGCATCGGATCAGTCAGCCATGCGGTCTCCAACGAATGAATCGTTACCTTGGCCTTGGGTAGAAGCCGTCGCAGAACATCTAGACCCGCAATGTGATCGCAATGTGCGTGCGTAAGAACGATGTCAGATACAGCGATCCCGATCGACTTTGCCCATTCGCCTATCGGCTGCGGCTCAAAACTGGCATCGACAACAAAGGCTTCGGCGCCATCGGTCACGCCGTAGCAATTAGTGGCAAAGGGCCCGAGCTCAAAACACTGAATGTCAAGTTTGCCCACCTTCATTCACTGCCCCGTCTGTTTC
This sequence comes from uncultured Phycisphaeraceae bacterium, assembly GCA_964484185.1. GTDB lineage: Bacteria > Planctomycetota > Phycisphaerae > Phycisphaerales > UBA1924 > F1-120-MAGs238. Next base: position 90,953 of record CAZAEQ010000010.1, on the reverse strand, counting down.
CCGGCTCGAAGCGTGTGAATAACAAGGATCCCAATTCCGACGATGAGCCAGAGGTCAGCCAGATTCGAAACATATGGCCAGACTTCACTTCCACCCCAGGGCCAGCGCCAGCCAAAAGGCAGTTGAACACCCGGCAGCGGGTGAAGGAAATCGCGAACGCACGCAAACATCACGCGGTCATACAGATTGCCAAGTCCACCAGCGAGCACCAGACCGATAGCGAAATGCGCCGCCTTGTCCTGCGGCCGCGTCCACTTTGCAAACATCCACAGTGCAAACGCAATCGCGAACGCGGTGAAGATCACAAACACCCACCGCTTGCCCGCGCCCATTCCAAAAACCGCGCCGGGATTCAGCAGCAGTTTTAATTCCAGAAGCCCCGACATGACAACATACGCATCATGCAAGGGCACAACGCTCTCTAGATCAGTCCCAGCCGCCAGCACCTTTTCACGGCTCACAACCACTGGCGCATCTGCGATCTTTGCAAACGCCGCGACTTTGCTTCCCAGGTCGATAACCAGGCCGATGACAGTCACGACAAGCAGCGTCCGCCACGCACCACCATTGCGAAACGTGGAGCCGCCTGCCGATTTCATATTGTTTTCAGCTGCATCCATGCGGGCCAATTAGTTATCGTGCCGCGAAGAGTAGTTCGGACGCATCGATCGACGTTCCTGCTCGCGAGCTGCTTCAATTGAGAACCGTGCCCAGGGCAGCTCTTCCAGGCGATGCTTGGAAATCGGCTTGCCCGAAAGCTCACAGATTCCATACGTACCCGCCTCAATCCGATTCAGCGCATCATCAATTTCTTTGACCAGGCGACGATCTTGAGCTGCTATCTCCAGAGCGAGTGTCTGGTCATAGGTATCGCTGCCCTGTTCAGCAATGTGCTGCGGCTGATGCGAAAGCGCACCCGAACCACCATCCAGCGCCTGCTTCTCCATGCTGGTCACATCGCCGATCAATTCTGCACGCTTGGTCATAAGCACTTCTTTGTAGTGCTTCAATTCCGTCTTGTTGAACGGAGTCTTTGCAGGAGGCAGTTCAACCTCCGCAATCAATGCATGCGAGCCCAGCGGCGTAGTGGTCGGCGCCTTTGGCCCCGATGGAATCAGCGGTTTACGAGATGGGCCACCTGGACGCAGCAATTCGCCCGCAAGACTCGGCAGTTCATCCAGCGTCGTTGACTTTGGCTTCAACTTCTTGGAGATGATCTTCGACGGCTCAACGACCGTGATTCCCTTTTTGCCACCGACAGCTTTGGCGTCAACCTTGACCTCTGGCTTTGCAGGCGCTTTCGCGACCATCTTCGCCGCGACTTTTACCTCAGGCTTCGCGGCGACTTTTCCTTTCGCCACAACCTTGGTCTTTGTTTCCGCAATTTTCGGCGCCGGCTTCTTTGCTTCAACCTTGACGGGTTTGGCGACCACCTTTGGCGCAGGCTTTGCTTTTGCGACTGGCTTCGCTGGCGGCTTGGCTGTCGCTTTATTAGTTGCCTTTAGCATGGGCTTTGACGCCACTTTCGCAGTCTTCTTCACGACAACCTTCTTCTTTGCGTCTTTGGCCACTGTTCGCCCCGATCACTGGGTTCCTGCCCCTCGCCCGATGTGTGCGCACATACAGAACAAGTCTGGATAATTGGGGCACAGGGTAGGGAGCAGTCAGGGGTCCAGTCAAAACAAAGGACACCGATTGCTCATAATTTCCAGTAACCGGTGATATTTTACCGAAGGCGTCAGGTGATCGGATCGCTGCTCGACTCGGCGGCGATCGCAGTTTCGGTGTACGCCCCCATCCGGCGGAATCGCTCATACCTGCCATCCAGAAGCTTTTCTATAGGCAATTTCATCAGTTTCTGCAGTTGGTCGACGATCCACCGCTGCATGTTGTCTGCTGTCATGCGGTGATCCCGATGTGCCCCGCCAACCGGCTCTGGGATGATCGAATCGATGATTCCGAGTTCCAAGTTGTCTTTAGCGGTCAGTTTGAGCGCCTTGGCGGCAGAGTTATTGGTCTGCTCGTTTGCTTCCTTCCACAAGATCGCCGCACACCCTTCGGGGCTGATCACCGAGTACCACGAATTCTCGAGCATCGCGACTTTGTCAGAAACGGCGATACCCAGCGCACCGCCCGATCCGCCTTCGCCAATGACAACACTGACAATCGGAGTCTTCAGCCGTGACATTTCCAAAAGGTTCACAGCGATCGCTTCAGCCTGGCCACGTTGTTCCGCACCAAGTCCTGGGTATGCGCCGGGGGTATCCACGAAAGTCACCACTGGCAATCCGAACTTTTCCGCAAGCCTCATTTTCAACAGTGCTTTGCGATATCCCTCTGGATGGGCGCAGCCGAAGTGACACGCGATCTTCTCCGCAGTCTCTTTACCCTTCTGATGCCCCACCACCAGGCATTTCACCGGGCCTATGCGGCAGAAACCAGTCACAATCGCAGGATCATCGCCGAACCGTCGATCCCCATGCAACTCGGCGAAATCTCGGGTCATGAGGTTGATGTAATCGCGTGTCTGCGGGCGCATCGGATGGCGGGCAACTCGGACTGTGTCCCATGGCCGCAAGTTCGAGTACAGATTACTGAGCATCTCGCGGTGCTTGCCGCGGAGTGAGTCTAATTCCGCCAGTACTGCGAGTACATTGGGATCATTCACAGCTTCAGGGTCTGCGCCAGCAGGCGCGGCCACCAGAGCCAGTTGCTGTTTCAGGCCTTCTTCCGCCGCCTCGATCTGCCGTTCGATCTCGACAACGGGTTTCTCAAAATCTAACTGGTAGTACGCAGCCATGCCCAAACTGTAACACACTTGGACTCTCATTGCCAAGCCGGTTAGTCTTGTGGCATGACTTCTGCACCACAACCCAGCCCCGCTCCAAAAGTACTCGTTATCGGAGGCGGGAACATGGGCACGGCGATTGTTCTTGGGGCAGTCCGCGCGGGCGTGGTTCCAGCTGCGAACTTCCTTATTGCCGAGCCCGAGGCTGAAAAGCGAGCCTTTCTTTCCGGTCATTCGCTGACGTGCGTGTCGGATGCTTGGCATGGGATGGACTGGGCTCAAGGTCATCATGCTGTGGTCCTGCTCGCGGTGAAGCCACAGATCTTGCCGCAACTCGCCGCGGATTGTGTGGATTACTTCGCGGGATCGAGGTTCACAATTATCTCGATCCTCGCGGGTACTCCGATTGCCAAACTCATCTCGCTGCTTGGACCCGACCACCACTTCATTCGGGCAATGCCCAATCTTCCAGCATCGATCGGGCTTGGGACTACTGCCATTTCAATCGCGGGAAGTTTGCCTCATTCAGACGACGCCTTTGCGAAAACCTTGTTTTCGGCGATTGGTCACACGGTCATCCCACTCCCGGAATCGCTCTTCGATGCGTTTACTGCCGTTGCTGGTTCAGGACCCGCGTACCTCTTTTATCTGGCCGAATCGATGCAACTCGCGGCAGTATCCCAGGGTTTTGACCCAGCAATCGCGGCAATTATCACTCGAAGCACCCTGCTTGGAGCTGCAACCATGCTAAGTCAATCGAGCGAAGATGCGACAACACTGCGACATCGCGTGACGAGCAAGGGCGGAACGACTGAGGCTGCGATCAAGACCTTTGATTCACTCTCGGTTTCCCAGTCAATCGAAAAGGGAATCGCCGCCGCAACCGCAAGAGGTCAAGAACTTTCGCGTTAGCGTTCAGCAACCAATACTGAATGCGTCGACAAAGTCGAGATAATCAAAGAAGTCGACGGTGCCATCGCGATTGACATCCGCGGCGGAAATCCCAAGTGAAAACAGGTCGACAAAGTCCAGGTAGTCAAAGAAGTCGTTGAAGCCATCCCGGTTGAAGTCTGCGGCGCAGGGAGCAAATGGAGCGAGGACTCGCGCAAAGAACTCGATTGCGGCGGTGTTTTCGGTACCGGGTAAGCCGTGACCTGCGCCGGGCACCAATCGAAGCGTCGATTCAACACCTTGCGCGAGCAATGCGGCGTGAAGGAGTTGGCTGTGTTCAGGGAAGACGGTGTTGTCATCTGTGCCGTGAGCGATGTGGAACGGCGGATCATCAGAAGAAGCGTGCGTCACTGGGCCAGCGAGATGAGCGAGTGCAACTTTCTCAGGCCACGGCGCATTTGGATTACCTTGATTGTTCTGGATGTCGCCCAGGCATGCGCCCAGCAAGGATGCTTCGGGCGAAACCGGACTGCAGGCTGTGTGCCAGCCGTCTACGTTGAAGAAATCTGCGGGACCGAAGAAGTCACCCACCGCATTTACGCGGCTGGAAAAGAAGAGATTTCCTCCAACCGTGCCTTCCGCTTCGGGCACATCGGCAGAGGTCCCGAGCAGTGCGACCAAGTGTCCACCTGCCGAGGAACCCCACACGCCGATGCGCCGCGGGTCGATCTGAAATTGCTGGGCGCGAGACCGAATGAAACGAATGGCGCCTTTGCAATCGTGGATCTGTGCCGGGAAGATGGCTTGCTGGCTGTAGCGATAGTTGATTGAGACAACTACAAATCCGCGGGCGAGGAGATTGGTGACTTTGCTGCCGCCGGTTGCGGTGGATTTGTCACCTGCCTGCCATCCGCCGCCGTGAATCCAGACGACGACGGGTTTTGGGCCGGCGGGAGTTGCGGGGATCCAGACGTCAAGAACCTGCCGCGCATGATCGGGTGCGTATGCGATGTTGGAGAATGTGGGGACTTGGGCGAGCGCAGCGGAGCTGAACGAGAGAGTTGAGAGTGCGGCGATGGAAAGGAGCATTTTCATGGGATACCTCGAAGCGATTAACGCGGCGGGGAGTTGCGTATTGCAGCATTTGTGGAGATGTCACATCAGCTTGCCAGCGGCATTTTCGTGGCGTTGGGAGCCTAATGCACCGGTGCTCGTGTGTTCGGCGGCGGCCAGGAGGCTCGCGAGTTGTGGGTTATTTTGCGCGAGATCTTGTTTGATGGCGTTCAGCCTTGCGGTTGCGCTGTCGAAGGAGGCTTGTTGAAGCGGCGAAAGAGGCGCCGCTGACGCGAGGTGTTGAGCCGCCGGACGGCGCGAACTTGGGGATGTGGGCGTTTTGCCTGCGGAGGCGGAAAGGCGGGCGAGGGCAGTTGCAGAGAGGCGGAACTTTTCCAGCTTTTCAGGCTGGGATTCGAAGGCGGTGCAGACGGATTGCAGGTGCTGCATGGCAGTGTGCTGGACCTGGGTGGCGGTGAGTTGCAGGACCGTTTGAAGGTTCTTGAGCATTCCGGCCAGTTTTTCAGTGACGAGGGGGCTGGCGAGGAATTCGACTACTTCAAGGGCGGAGAGGATGAATTGTTCTTGAAGGGCGTTGATGTCGCCTTTGGAGTGGATGAGGAAGGTGAGCCATTCGGCGTGTTCTTCATCGAGCTGGGTAAGGGGTGCGGCGGGTTGAATCGATGTGGGTGCGGTGTTCATGGATGAAACGTACCACGTTTTGGCGCGAGTGCAAGGGGGTACGAGCCAGAAATAATTTTTCAAGATTTAGACTGACAGGGTGTGTCAGTCTGGAGGTCCTTTTTCGTGGTTATTGGGAGCGTTTTTGGAGGTTGCCGAGGCCGATTTTTGCGGTTTTCTATGTAGGAATGTGGGTATTGTGCAGATTTTCATTCAGTTTGTTCAGAAGCAGATTCTTGCGGGGGGTGGGTTGACAGCAGGGTGGGAAGGTGAATATGGCACTGCCGCTTTGCCTGAATGCTGAGTCTACATACTTTGTATAACTTACTTTTATGAGAGCGTCAGCACCCAACACTGAATTCCGCCACAAAATCCAGATAGTCAAAGAAATCCACAACTGAGTCATTATTGAAATCTGCGTTCTCGCCGCCAGCGCTGAAGGCTTCGACGAAATCGAGGTAGTCGAAGAAGTCGACCACTGAATCACTGTTGAAATCAGCTGCACAGGCATCAGAGAACTTGATGATGAATCCGCGGCTCTGACCGTTGTGGGATGCGTTTCCAATAATTGCAGAACCATCCGCGCTGATTCCAGTCACGTTTGTAATGGTCCAGCCGGTGAGATCTACACCCAGCGTGGGCAGGAGTACGTTCAGATTTTGCAGGCCGGTTTCCTGGGTCCAGAGGAATGGGCGGATTGTCATTTGATCGCTGTCATAGCCAACAACCTTGGTTCCATCGCCGCTCACTCCCAGCGCGTACACGTTTACGCCGCCAGGAAACGTACCCAGGTTCTGCATGCCGCCACCCTGTGTCCAGCGAAATGGTCGCTGGATGGAACCTCCACCTTGGACGGTCTGGTAGCTGTAGCCAACAACGACGGTCCCATCACTGCTTACGCCGCGGGCAAAGGAGCCGGTGTGACCGGGAAGAAATCCCAGATCCTGCATGCCACCACCCGCCGACCAGCGGAACGCGCGCGTACCGGAAAGGAACCCTACCCATCCAACGACGACCCCACCATCGAAATTCGCGGCGAGCGCACTGGCGCCTGTACTCGAAGGGAGAGTTGAAATTGGTTGGATGGTGCCGCCAACATGGCGAAACGCGATGTTTGAACCAGCGGTGCCAGCAATCACACCGCCATTGCCGCTGATGCCCTCGGCAATTGTTGAGGGAGAGCCGCTCAAGAGTCCCAGACTTTGAATGCCCCCACTAGGTGTCCAGCGAATTGCCCGCGTTGGCTGGGCTCCGCCTGCACCATCTTCTGCCTGACCTGAAATCACCTGACCGTCAGCGCTCACGCCCTTGGGAGTCAACGTGCGACCATTGTTCAAGAATCCAAGCTCTTGCATACCCCCACTTGCCGTCCAGCGGTAGCCTCGATCAAATCCACCAGTTCGGCGGCATGTGCCCACGACCACGGTGCCGTCAGCATTTACCGCGAGCGCGGTGGAGAAAGTGTCTGAAGGGAGGACGCCAAGATCGGTGATGGTGGTCTGGGCGTGCGCCATCGCTGCGCACATTGACCAGATGAGGACCGCCGCAGCAGCCAAAGCAAGAGGGTCGCGACTCTTAGTTACAGGGAGCATTTGCATGGCACGTCCTTTCGCAGGCGAACAAGCGGTTTTCAACAACAATCTACCTGTTACCGGGTGGCCAATCAAGGCCAATCTTGTCCTGCAATTCATAAATCTACTTATGAGATGTATGGAAACGTGCAACCAATGGCTGGGATCTGCCGCGCAATGGCCGCGGAATCGTCTGCTTCACAACTCATCAGCACACGGTGCTACAACCCGCAATGCAAGCAAGGTAGTCAAAGAAACGCACAGGTGAATCGGTGTTGTAATCAGCGTCGTTGCCACCATCGCTGAAGACGGCGACAGGGTCCGATACATCGTCACCGCCGCCCGCGACAACGTCTCAGGTGACGGATCATCATCACTCAACGTTTAATTCGAGGTGGGCGATGGATTTGCATTCCCGAAGGTGAAGCTGGCGAAGACATTCCGAGAACGCAATTCACCTTGCCTTTCGTCGACTAATGCGAGGATGGAACACATCCAAGACATCCGTACTCGAACCTAACCATCCTCGGGAACTGCTTACATCCGACAGTTCGCACATCGTTCGCACAAACTTGGTACAATCCATGCCGCGTGGGCTGCTATCAAGCGTTTCGGCTTCCAGAGCCGATCCACTTTATACGCACATGTTCGGTTCTGATATTTGTTCTGGGCCACGGATGGCCGGCGGCGTGTTACTGCACTCTGCCTCTGACAGGAGGTCCACTTGCGTCTTACCAAACTCACGCTCAACGGCTTTAAATCATTCGCCGATGCCACCGAATTTACATTCGACGATGCCATTACGGGCATTGTCGGACCAAACGGTTGCGGCAAGAGCAATGTTGTTGATGCGATCAAGTGGGTGTTGGGTGAACGCTCGAGTAAATCGCTGCGTGGAACGGAAATGCTGGATTGCATTTTCGCGGGATCGGGATCGCGCAAGCCAAGTGGTATGGCGAGTGTGAGGCTGTCTTTCGATAATCCGCTGTTGAAGACCGCGAGCTTTTCACATGCGGTGGATACCAATACTGCGGATGACCAGGCCAATGTAGTTGCGAGTAACGGCGAAGCACCGGCGGCTGATGAGCCTTCGCTGGTTGATGCACGGTTGCGCGGCCGCCGCGGATTGCCGTTTGATGCGGATGTTGTAGAAGTTGAGCGGCAGCTCTATCGCGATGGCACTTCGCACTACCTGATCAATAACAAAAAGGCCCGTCTCAAAGATATTCGCGACTTGTTCCTGGATACGGGTATCGGCGCTGATGCGTATTCGATTATCGAACAGGGCAAGGTCGATGCGATGCTCCTGGCATCGCCGCAGGAACGCAGGACTATTTTCGAAGAGGCGGCCGGTGTTGCGAAGTACAAGATGCGGCGTGTGGAAGCGCAGCGCAAATTGGAACGCACGGAGACGAATCTCACTTCGACACGCGAGCAGCTTGAATCGACGGATCGTCGATTGAAGTTGGTGCGTGGTCAGGCTGCGAAGGCGCGGCGGTTTAAGGATCTGGATTCAGAGTACCGGGCGTGGCGGCTTTCGCTGGCGTTTGAACAGTACGATGAACTTCGTCAGCGGTTGGATGGGTTGACGAGTCGCCAGGCTGATCTGCATACGCAGAAAGAAGCCGCGGCATCGAAGCTCGCCGAATTTGAACAGGAAAAGCAGGAAGTCGAACTGCAGCGGCAGGAAGCCTTGAGCAATCAGCGGCGCGTTGAGCAGGATCGGCAATCGGCGGAGCATCAGTTTGCTCAGGCGACGCAGCGGTTGGAAATGACCAATCGTGCTGCACAGGAAGCACAGCAGCAGCTTGCGGTGGATCAGGAGCGGTTGACTGCGCTCGAAGCGACAGCGAAGGCCACGGATATCTCGATTACGGATCAGCGTGAGACGATCGGAACGGTTGCGGAACAGGCCGCCACGGCAGAGAAATATCTGTCTGATGCCAATGCGGTGCGAGCGGAGTCTTTGAGCGCGATTGGTGAAGCGCGTGATCGCGTTTCGCGGCGGCGTTCTGCGATCCAGCAGATCGATCGCGAGCGGGCAGCACTCAACGCGAGCAGTCAGAGCGAACTGCGGCGGGCAGAGTCGATCAAGGAACAGGCTGATCGACTTGAGACCAAGGCCGCGGGACTCGGCGGCGAAGCGGAGAAGTTTGCAGCGCTGGCGGCGGCAGCAACACAGGCAATAACAGGTCTAGATTCTCTGATAAAGGAAACGACTGCTTCGATCGCGCAGCTCGATGATCAGATTTCAAAGCTCAGCGAAGATCGTCGCGGGCTTGCATCGCGCGTGACGCTTGCACAGCAGGAGTCACTGAAACTGAAGACGCGGCAGAGCACGCTGCTGGAGATGGATCAGAATCGCGCGGGGTTTGGCGATGCCGTGCGGCATGTGCTGGATACGAAAGCGGAGAAGACCGGTTTTGCTTCCGTGCAGGGCGTGCTCGCCGATTGCATCGAGGCGACAACTGAACACGCAGCGCACGCTGGGCTGGTTGAAGCGGCGCTTGGACCAGCGCTGCAGGCTATCTTGGTTGAGAAGCTCGCGGACCTCCCCACCACCGAAGAGTTAGCGTCGCTTCCTGGTCGCGTGACCTTCATGACCGCGGCAGGCCCCGATGAACAGCCGGGACAATCGTTGCAATTCCAGGATTTTGGCGCAAGCAATCTACCGGCAGACCGAGTCTTCCCGCTTCGCAGCGCGATCAAGGCTCGCAGCGGTTCGACGATTGATGCGGGAACGATCAATCGGGTGCTGGATCGTTTGCTGGGTGCGACGTATTTGGTGGAATCACTGGATTCGGCACTGCTGCTTTCGGCGCTGCACACTGGCAATGCGCGGTTTATCACGCGCGACGGCACGATTCTCGAAGCCGATGGGCGCGTGCATACGGGGCCAGCGGGTCCAGCCGAGGCCGGCGGCGTGCTGCAGCGGCGTGCTGAGCTTGATGCACTGAAGGTGCGGATTGATGAACTGGATGCATCGCTGGCGATTGAACAGGATGCGCTCAAGAACGCAGACACCGAAGCTTCTTCGCTTTCGCAGAAGGTGTCGGCACTGCGGCAGTCGCTTAATCAGGCACAGCGGAATCAGACCCAGGAACACAACAAGCTTGATCGGGCAGTTGCCGATGCGGAACGTATTGCACGTGAGCGGCGCTCGATTGATGATGAAGTGACGCAGTTGCGGGATCGGTGTGCAAAGGTTGAGGCCGATCGTCAGGCTTTGCTTGAGCGTGGCGAGAGCCTGAAGCGGTTGCATGATGAAGAACTACTGAATTTGCAGAAGGCTGAGAATGAAGTGCTTTCGCTGCAGGCTTCGGCCGATGCGGCGACAGAGACGGTTGCTCAAAAGCGCGTCGATGTGGGGCGATTGGCGGAACAACTTGCCAGTGCGCGCAAAGAATTGAATCGTCTGCAACTCGCGAAGGATGAACAGGGTCGGCAGCTGCGCGACTTGGCCCGCCATATTGAGCAAGCACAGAGCCGCGGCGCAGAGCATACTGCGACGATCGAACGCTCAAAGCAGCAGATTGTGGAATCGCAGGCCGCGATTGAATCGCTGGCGGGTGTGGTGCAGGCAGCAGCTTCTGCGTGCTTGCAGTTTGCACATGAGTGCAGCGAAATGGCGGAAAAGGTGCAGATTGCTCGCCAGCATGCTCAGCATCATGAACGTGACTGGAACGCACTTGAGCTCGATAAGCGCGAGCTTGAAGTCAAGCGTGAGACACTCGAAGAGCGGGCGCTTTCGGATCTCTCGATCGACCTGCCTGGAAACTATGTTGAATATCGCGAAGTGATGGAGACGGATGTCAAGCGGATTGATCCGGCTATGGCGATCAAGGAAATTGATACGCTGCGTGTTGAGATCAAGAAGCTCGGCAACGTCAATCTGGATTCGATTGAGGAAGAGACGCTCCTGGCAGCGCAGAACGATGACCTGATAAAGCAGGTTGCCGACCTGGACGATGCACGCGTCAAACTCTCAGAGTTGATTCTTCAGCTCAACGATGTTTCTCGCAATCGCTTCGAAGAAGTCTTCACCCGCATTCAGGAAAACTTCGGCGGGCCCGATGGCATGTTCCGCCGCATGTTTGGCGGCGGGCGGGCCGAAGTCCGCCTCATGCCACTCATCAAGGAAATCAACGGCGAAAAGGTACAGACCGACATCATCGATGTGCTCGAAAGCGGCATCGAAGTCATCGCCAAGCCACCGGGCAAAGAGCCGCGGTCGATCAGCCAGTTGTCGGGTGGTGAAAAGACTTTGACGGCGGTTGCACTGCTGATGTCGATCTTCCGTTCCAAGCCTTCCTGCTTCTGTATTCTGGACGAAGTGGATGCCGCACTCGATGAAGGAAACGTGGGACGGTACAACCATGTCATTCGCCAGTTTACGGATATGTCGCACTTCATCGTGATCACGCACAACAAGCGCACCATGCAGAGCGCAGACCGGTTGTACGGCGTAACCATGCAGGAACGCGGCGTATCGAAGCGTGTGAGTGTCAAGTTTGATGAGATCGCCAAGGATGGGTCTATCAAGCAGTCGGCGATTGAGAATGACGCGGCGGACAAGGCGCCGGCACCATCGCCGAAACCGCAGTCTGTCGCGGCGGCCCAACCGGTAGCGGTTGCAGCTTCGACGATTGATGAAGAGCTTGAAGCGGTAACACTCGAGCCGATCACGCTTTCAGTAAGTACTCCGGCGGTACCCGCGAGTATGGTAGATGATCCGAAATCCTCACTCAAGGGTGCGTTGCAGCGGGCGCTTGCATCCATGCGGGCTTCGGCAGATGCGAAGTCGGATGCGAAGGCAGATGGTGCGATGGATCCCGCTCAGAACTGATAAGTAAGTCGACTCGACATCGCGGCAGGTTTCTGGTATTCTCTCGAACCGATGTCTACACCGGCACGCACATCATTTCGACCGCTCCTGGCCGCGTGGCTGGGCTGGACCTTTGATGGTCTGGATGGTTACCTCTACATCAGTGTGGCGATTCCGTTTGTCACGCAGCTTGTCGCCAACGAGCATGGACTTACGGTGGATGCGGTCCGCGCCGCTTCGATGCCTGAAGTCATACAGAAGGCATCGATCATTCAGGCTGTGTTCCTTCTGGGGTGGGCGATTGGCGGTGTGTTTTTTGGTCGAATTGGCGACAAGCTCGGCCGCTCGCGTACGCTGACTTTTACAATTCTGACGTATGCGATCTTCACAGGGCTCGCGTTCTTTGCACAGAACTGGTGGCACTTGCTTATCTTCCGATTCCTGGCCGCACTAGGAATTGGCGGCGAATGGGCCGCGGGCTCGGCGTTAGTTGCGGAGACGTTGCCGAAGAAGCATCGCGACTGGGCGAGTGCGGTTCTGCAATCCGGATACATCGCGGGATGTATCGCCGCGGTTTTGTCTGCCACGTGGATCACAAGAGAATACCCGCACAAATATGTGTTCCTGATCGGTGTTATTCCGGCGTTCCTGACTCTCTGGATTCGTCATTCCGTGCCGGAGCCAGAGGCGTGGAAATCTGCGAAGGCAGAGACGCGCGATCCAGAGGTGAAGGACCTGTTTGCGCCGGGCCTGGCCCGCACCACCATTTTGCTGCTTGTTCACATTTCGATTGCGCTCACGGTGGCGTGGGCGTTTCTGTTCTTTACGCCGCAGGCCATTTCGAAGATACCTGAAGTCAAGAACTGGACATTTGCCGAAACTGAGGAACTGAAACGCAATGTCGTTGTGTGCTATTTTGTTGTGAACATCATCGCGAACTTTGTCGCGACCGGGCTCGCCAAGGCGATTGGACCCAAGCTCACGTTTGCGATTTTCATGAGTGCCGCCCTGGCTTCGCTGTGGTTTGGATTCCGTACTCAGCCCACGCTTTCCAATATCTACCTCATCACCTGCGGTTTCGCGGCAACCGGCTTGGGGATGTTCGCGATCTTCCCGCTGTATGTGCCGCCGCTGTTTCCGACGCTTTTGCGCACGCTGGGGGCTGGGCTGACATATAACTTCGGCCGCGTTACGGCCGCGGCGGGCACAATGGCCGCGGGATTCATCACGACTTGGGCCGGTGGGCCAGCGCAAGCAGTGTTCTGGATTGGATTGATCTACATTCCCGGCATCGTGGTCTGCATGTTCCTCCCCACTGCGGATCGCAGCGAACATTCGGTGAAACCCAGTGGTCCTTCCGTCATTCCATCGGTTTAGCCTATTCTCCTTTCATGCCACCGCAAGCGGAAACACAGCGACCAGAGATTTACATCTCAACAGATGTTGAAAGCGATGGCCCCATTCCCGGCCCAAACTCCATGCTTTCATTTGGTTCGGCCGCGTTTTCCGCGGATCGCAAACTCCTGGGCACATTCACGGCTAATCTTGAATTGCTCCCTGGCGCTGTACAAGACCCGCGCACGATGGCGTGGTGGGATGAGCACAAGACGGCGTATGAATCAACTCGCATCTTCTGTCAGATGCCCGAGCTAGCGATGCCGAAATACGCGGCGTGGCTCGAGTCGCTTCCCGGCGATCCGGTGTTTGTCGCGTTCCCCGCCGCGTTTGATTTCATGTTTGTCTACTGGTATCTCATTCGATACGCGGGGCGTTGTCCGTTTTCGTTTTCTGCGCTGGATATCAAGAGTTTCGCGATGGCGGTCATGAAGAGTGACTTCAAGGATACGACAAAATCTCGGATGCCGAGGAACTGGTTTGTCACCAAGAAACACACGCACATCGCACTTGACGATGCGATCGAACAGGGCGAGTTGTTTCTCAATATTCTTGAGTATTCACGAACAGTCTCAGGCAACACGCCCCGGAACAGCACGAAGTAAGTCCTGTGTGTACTGCTCCCGCGGCGACCGCAGCACTTCTTCGCGAGTGCCAATTTCGATGATCTTTCCATTTCGCATCACTGCGATGTCATCGCACATGTGGTCAATCACGCTCATGTCGTGGCTGATGAAGAGGTACGCGAGGCCCATGTCGCGCTGCAGGTCTTTAAGCAAGTTCAGAATCTGGGCCTGCACAGAAACATCGAGTGCGCTGGTTGGTTCATCGCACACGATGAGTTTGGGCTCAACTGAAAGTGCTCGAGCGATTCCGATACGTTGGCGCTGGCCGCCGGAGAATTCGTGTGGGTACTTGTCCGCCGCGTTTGCAGGCATTCCGCAGCGTTCGAGGAGTGATGCAATACGGGTAACTGCCGCGGCTTCATGTTTGACCAATCCGTGGACTAGCAGCGGCTCGCGCAGCGTTGCCCCGATCGTCAAGCGTGGATTCAGCGAAGAGCCTGGGTCTTGAAACACGATCTGCATTGCGCGGCGGAGTTTCAGCAATTCCACGCCTCGAGCATCGTTGACCTCGCGCCCGGCAAATCGGACTGTGCCCGAAGTCGGCTCTATAAGCCGCAAGATCGCGCGACCCAGGGTGGTCTTGCCGCTTCCAGACTCGCCGACAACGCCGAGCGTCTTGCCAGAACGCACCGAGAAAGAGACATCGTCAACCGCAACAAATGGCGTGGGCGACTTTGCGAACAATCCACTTTCGCGCGGAAATTCGACTCGCAGTTTCTCAACAACGAGCAATTGTTCCGAAGAATCTGAAATGGCGGCCTGTGCACTCACGCTTGCAAGCATACATCGGCCATGGAGTTAAGGAAGCGGCGAAATATGCCGACCAATCTCGGACCAAAGGGGGTTGAAATCCGCCAAAAGCCGGATACGCTTCCCCCCGCGGGCAAATAGCTCAATTGGTAGAGCACAGCATTGAAAATGCTGGGGTTCCCGGTTCAAGTCCGGGTTTGCCCATTAGAAAACCTCTCGTAAAAACGGAGGTTTTTCTGCTTTTTGGGGGCCAGAACCTCACTTAGCACCCTTGGCGTACACTTCCATGTCCCATGGTTCACTCAACCATTCGAATCCTTGCGGCATTACTGTTGGCGGTCTGGATGCCGCTATGTTGCTGTCAAACCGCTATGCTGTTTGGGTCGGCGTGTGAGGCAGAAATCGAACTTGAGGAAAGGGGAGATGATGGCAACGGGTGTTGCTCTCGATCCCATGTCGAAGAAGAATCGTGCGATGAGATACCTGCGCATCCTGCCAAGCCATGCAAGTGCTTTGAGCTGGGGAAACGCGCCGTCGAGTCCGAGCGTGAATCCGCTTCGAAAACCGTGCGGTTTGAACAGAATGAAGTCCTGATACCGATCGCCGTACTCGCCTCCATGCAGAGCGAATTCAGCGTTTCAGCGTCACTGTTTGAGTCCCTTTCAACCCGCGATTTCGCCGCCCCACCATTCATAAAAGCGAACCGAGCGTTGCTACGCTGGCATTGCGCGCTCATTGTGTAGCGATACTCCAAATAGGTGTCTTGTGCCGATGTCTGTGCTGAGCTTCTAAAGCCTGGCCGAATGCGTGCATTATCTCTATTTTGAGGTTGCTCAATGACTACTCCCTCTCAGGACCTGCGATCGCTTGCTTCCACAACTCATGCGCCATCTGGGCAATCCGCCGGAGCAGTTCCGCGCCCGCGTTCTCGCTTGGCTACCCGAGTTCTCCTGCCGCTGGTTGTGATTCTGGCCACGGCCGCGATCCTGCTTTATGCAGCGCGCGATGCCCTTCGCCCAGCGATTGAGGTGCATGTTTCACCGGTAATTCCAAAGGCTGTCGCCGCGACCAGCGGAGAAATGGCTGCTGGGGACCAGATCGGAGCGGTCGCCGTGCAGGCCCCGGGTTGGATCGAACCAGATCCGTTCGCGATAAGCGTTCCTGCACTGACTGAAGGAGTGGTGAAAGAAGTGCTGGTGCTTGAGGGGCAGGCGGTTACCGCCGGCCAAGTTGTCGTTCGGCTGATCGATGATGATGTACGACTTCAGATCCGCAGCGCCGATGCAATGGTCAATGAACGGCGGGCAGATGTTGAACAGGCCCAGGCCGCGATCGCAACTGCAGAATCACAGGTTGCAGTTGAGCAATCAGCGGTGAACGAAATTCGCGATGAGCTTTCACGCAAGCGGGAACTGGTGAAATCGGGGAACGTGAGCACCGGGGAATTTCGCCGGCTGGAGATTCGCACGGCGGGCCTGGAGGCACGCGCAATTGCCGCGGAACGTGCAGTTGACGAAGCGCGAGCGGCACTTAAGCAGGCCACCGCCGCCCTTGACTCCGCGGCAATCGCGAGAGAAGAAGTTCAGCTGAAGTTGGATCGATTAGAAATCCTCGCACCAGTGGCTGGGGTTGTCTTGTCCCGGCTGGTCGAACCCGGTTCACGAATCAGTATGGGTGCGCGAACAGAAGGCGCGGGCTCAGCGATGGCTGGATCGGTGCTGCGACTCTATGACCCGGCGAAACTTCAGGTGCGTGTCGATGTGCCGCTGGCTGATGCGGCCCGCGTCGGCCTTGGAACCCGCGCGACTGTGAGTTCTGAGGCGGTGCCAGACACCAACTTCACTGGCGTTGTAGACCGTGCGGTTCATGAGGCCAATATTCAGAGAAACACCATTCAGTTCAAAGTAAGTCTCGAAACACCTTCGCCAGTCCTTAAGCCCGAGATGCTTATGCGCGTAAAACTGCACGCATCCGGCTCTTCCGGCGGCGGCACTGGTGCTGGTTTGAATAGCACAGCAGACGGCGCAGCGCTGCTCATTGCTACAAACGCATTACAAGGACCCGCGGGCGCACAGCGGTTCGTGTGGCTCGTTGAAACCGGAACTCGCACCACTGTGGTCCGAAAGCGCAACGTGACCATCGAGCCATCCGCAGATGAACATTTCTCTCTCGTTGTGGAAGGTCTGCGAGTCTCAGACCGCGTCGTCATCGATCCGCCGCAATCGCTTCACGATGGAGCCCGCATCAAAGTACTTGGCGAGCACACTGGCACACCTGCTTCACATTCAACACCCAAACACTAAGGACATCATGACACTCTCCACCCAACCCAGCTCAACAGCGCCGCTCATCCAGTGCCAGCGACTCACAAAGTCGTACCAGAAGGGTGACAAAACAATCACGCCGCTGCAGGAACTTGATCTGGACGTCCCGGCTGGCGATTTCCTTGCCCTGATGGGGCCGTCAGGCAGCGGCAAAACCACCTTATTGAACTTGATCGCCGGAATCGACCGCCCCACTGGCGGAAAGCTCTTTGTAGGAGGCACAGATATTTCCACACTCTCGCGCGGAGCCCTGGCAGACTGGCGAAGTGCGCACATCGGCTATGTCTTCCAACTCTATAACCTGGTCCCAGTCCTCAGCGCGTACGAAAATGTCGAACTGCCACTGCTGCTGCATTCGATGTCGAAGCGAGAGCGGCACGATCGTGTGCAGACTGCATTGCAACTCGTCGGCGTTGCTGACAGGCACGACCACTATCCGCGGCAGCTTTCGGGCGGGCAGGAACAGCGAGTAGCGATTGCCCGGGCAATAGTCACTAATCCCACAATCCTTGTGGCCGATGAACCCACTGGCGATCTCGATCACGAATCAGCCCAGGCGATCATGGACCTGTTGACGCGGCTCTGCAAGGAGCTTGGCAAAACGCTCATTGTCGTGACACACGATGTCAGGTGCGCCGCGTACGCGACTCGTACGTTGCATCTGGAAAAGGGGAGGCTGATTGAGGCGGAGTTAGTCGCCGCACACGGGAACGCAAAGGGGATCTCATGATCGCACCACGGTTCTTCCCAGTCGTTGCCAAGCAGCTCTGGCGTCATCGCGTCAGGAGCGTGCTCACGCTCGCAGGCGTCGGTGTGGCAATGTTTCTGTTCATCGCAGTGCAGACGCTGCAGCAGGGAGTGAAAGACGCCACCCAGGCTGCGGCCGGCGACACCACACTGATAGTCTACCGCGAGAATCGCTTCTGTCCGGCGGCCAGTCGCCTGCCGCAGTATTACGTCGATCGCATCACCAAAGTGCCGGGTGTCGTGTCCGCAACACCAATAAAGATAGTGGTCAATAACTGCCGTGCTTCACTTGATGTCATTACGTTTCGCGGCGTGCGATCGGAAGACCTGCCTGCAAATCAGGGGATGGCCGCAAAGTGGCAATTCCTCTCTGGCTCACTTGAAGAGTGGCGTAAGCGTTCTGATGCTGCCATTGTCGGGGAAGCTTTGGCGAAACGCCGCGGGCTCAAAGTCGGTCAGTCTTTTGATTCTTCTGGAGTCACCGTCACAGTTGCGGGCATCCTCCGTTCACCAGAGGCGCAAGATCAGAACGTCGCGTATGTTCATCTTGGGTTCCTGCAGCAGGCAGCCAATAAAGGCGGCGGCCTGGGCAGCGTGACACAGTTCACCGTCACTGTGGATAATCCCGCCAATCTTGAAACCGTGGCTTCCGCGATCGATGCCCAGTTCAAAGCAGAGGCCGATCCGACGACAACCAGGCCCGAGAAGGCGTTCGTTGCACAGGCTGGGGAAGACATCGTTGAGATAGTCAAATTCACCCGAATACTTGGATGGGGTTGCCTGATAGCGGTACTCGCACTGGTTGCCAACGCCATTGTGCTGGGCGTTCAGGATCGAATCAAGGAACACGCAGTTTTGCAGACACTCGGGTTCCGCTCTGGCCTCATCGCAAGACTGATTGTGAGCGAAGGAATGCTGATCGGACTGCTTGGCGGCGCGATCGGCACCGGCTTGGCACTCGCGGTTGTTCATTTCGGAAATTTCAGCCTCTCGCAGGAGGGTCTGAGCATCAACGTTGGCGCAAGTTGGAGCTCGCTGGCCTGGGGGCTGTCGATCTCTTCAACCGTTGGAATCGTGGCCGGGCTTGTGCCGGCGTGGCGAGCAGGACAACGCGAAATCGCGGCGTGTTTCAGAGCAGTCTAACAGGTCACCTATGCGACTACTTCCATTTGATTACGCAGTTCGAAACCTGGGCAGGTCACCCGCGCGAATGGCATTGTCTGTTGCCGGGGCGGCGATGGTCGTACTCTTAATTCTGATCGCTGGAGGGTTTGTTCAAGGAATGAGTCAGGTACTGCGTGCGACCGGCGGCGAAAACAATGTCATCTTGCTTGGCGCAGGAAGCGAAGACAGCATCGAACGCTCTGAGATTGAGGCCGCGGTTCCTGGGGTTTTAGCCGCAACCATCACAGGCATACGCACCCGCGCTGGAGTTGCATTCATCTCGCCCGAAGTGCACGTCATGTTACCGGTGAAGCTTGGGACAGATCCGGCGGCTACACATGCAACGAGGCAAGTCATATTCCGGGGAGTCACCACTGCGGCAGCGCTGGTCCATGACAATATGACTTTGTCAGCCGGTCGTTGGCCTCGCGCGGGGAGCGATGAGATTATGACGGGGCGAATGATCCCGACAGTTCTGGGAGTTTTTGAGACAGAGGTTGCAATCGGACAACAGATTATCATTGACCGCCGCCCCTGGACGATCGTGGGCCAATTCAGCGCACCGGGAACAGTCGTCGAAGCCGAAATATGGATGCCGTTGACAGACCTGAAAGCAGCAACCAAACGCGAGACTATCTCATGCGTGGTTCTCACTCTTGACCCTTTTAATGAAGAAACGGGGGAGGGGGCGGAATACGCCGATATCGAGGCGTTCACAAAAATGAGGCCTGATTTGGAACTTTCCTCCGTCAGCGAACTCGATTATTACAGCGCGCTCGCAGCCTTCTTCGGCCCGATTCGAATAGTTGCCTGGGTGACCGCGGGGCTGATCGCGATTGGAGGTCTCTTTGGCGGATTAAACACCATGTACGCCGCATTTGCTTCAAGAATCCGCGAACTTGGAACCCTTCAATCTCTGGGGTTTCGACGTTTGGCGATTGCCTGGTCGATGATTCAGGAGTCAACGCTTGCAACGGCGGCGGGCGGACTTCTGGCATGCGTGATCGGGGTGCTTCTGTTAGACGGTGTCGCGGTGAGGTTCTCGATGGGTGCTTTTGGATTGGTGATTGATGAAGGTGTTGTTACTCTCGGCCTGCTCTGTGGGCTGTTCCTTGGAGTCGTGGGCGCGTTGCCCCCGGCCATTCGCTGCTTGCGGCCAGCCATTCCGGTTGCACTGAAAGCAGTCTAACCTGTGTGTGTCTCTGAAATCCGAATGGATGCAGCCCATTCTGATTCTTTACTGGAGGTTTGAAATGCTACCCAATATCTCACGTTCTACAGGGCTTTTATTCGCCGCCATGCTTCTCGCTACCTTGTGCACCGGTCGCGGCGGCGGGTTGATAGGCCCGACAATTGCTCACGCTCAGCCCGAAGAAACTGATGCAATGAAAGAGCTCCTTGTGCCCAAGTTGCCTGCAGATGCTCACGAAGTGTCGGGCGCAATCAAGTCCACCAAGGCCGGTGAAACCGTGACCCTTCATGGGTACATTCCAATGTCAGATGGGTTCGGCGCCAGCGGCACAATTCAACTTGTGGAACAACCAACGGCGGTTCCTGCAAAGACTGGAGACGCGGTCGCGGTACCCAAGGCGACACTCAAGTTAGAAGATTCGAGTGGAAAGCCACTCAAAGGCCTCGAAGGCAGGCATGGACTCAAGGCAGGCGCGGAGGTGTTTATCACGGGCAAGGTCGAAAGTACAAACGGGAATGATACCATCGTTGTGAAAGCCGAATCACTCCATGTGCCGCGCTCATCAGTACCTGCGGGATTCTTCGTTGACAAGGCTCCAGAGAAATCCATCGATGTCTCGGAAGCTCGAAAGTCCGGAACACACAAAATTGGGGATGAGGTCATCCTCCGCGGTCGAATTGGCGGCAGCAAAACACCATTTGTCGGAGGCCGCGCCGTGTTCACCCTCATGGGTCGCGGGCTGAAAGCATGCAGTGAAAACCCCGGAGACGCCTGCAAGACCCCCTGGGATTACTGCTGCGAAACAAAGACTGACATTACCGCACACTCTGCAACGATACAGATATCTGATGACAAAGGGCAAGTGCTTCGCACCGACATGAAGGGACGCCGCGGCATGAAAGAGATGACAGAAATAGTGGTCACCGGAAAGGTCGCCGTAAGCGATGGGAAATTATTGGTTGTCAACGCCACTTCCATTGTCGTTGTGAACTGATTCCTACGCAAATTCACAGCTCCGCGGCCTTTGCATAGGTCAGGAGAAGCGCGGTCTTCATATCTGCGACAGTGGAGACAACAATACGGACTGCTCGACCCTCAGGAAACAATTGCGAGGCGCGGACCTGGTCCAGCAGCGATTTGGGCACACCGAGTTTCTCTGCCGCATGTATGGAGCTTTCCGACAGCGCCAGACTGACTAGAAAAGAGCCTGGCGAAGGTCTGAGATACGCCAAGTTTCTCTTCCTGAACCGCAGAATGTATCGCCAGGTCGAATCGCTTTTGTAGTATTTCCATTCCATCCTGGTCGCTGGGTGGACAGTTGTCACCTGATCAATAAAGCCGTTCCAGAACGTGTGAGCCGTGGACAACGTCTTTGCGAGTTGATCCTCAGTCGGGGCAGCAGATGTGGTAGTCGCACGAGCCTTTTGTCTGGCGGGCATCGGAAATCGTACTCGCGCAGTGCGGGCGCGATGAAGCGCTTTGCACACGTGCGATGAATCCCCTTTGCATCTCAGACTATCTTCACGGCAAGGACGGAACAGGGGGCCTCTCGAACAATGCGTTCTGCGGTTGTTCCCCAGACGAAGTCCCTGACATTCCATTTTGCCCTGGTGCCAAGGACCGCGAGATCGCATCGAGGCTGGACGATGAAGTCGATCACTCCGCCGCCGGCGCTTGGTGTTTTGACGGCATGAAAGGTCGGCTTGAGTGCGGACAGTTCGTGTGAGAAGTCTTTTGCAAAGGCGTGCAGTTTCTTTTCCATCGCCTGGCGGAACTGGTTGTCAATGTCTGGCAGGGTGTTTCGGACAGTTGGCGGCGGCCCCCACCCGCTCCACGGGTCTGCGTAGATATGCAGAACCTTGAGAGCGGCGTTGTCTTGTGCGGCCACTCGGATAGCCTGTTCGAGTGCGTACTTTGACACTTCTGTGAAGTCGATGCACGCCACCACGGATTTGAATGGTTCAGAGGCGGCTTCGCGAACGACGAGCACTTTGGTCTGGGCACGCTGCACGCACGCCGCGGCGACCGATCCAAGGCCGCGTTTCGCGTCATGTCCGCTATGAGCGCCCACAACCAGCAGATCGCATGAGGTCTTGTTTGCCTCTTCGATCAACTGGCTTCGCGGCGAGCCCCGGACAGCTTTGAACTCGACACCTGGACCATACTCTTTTGCCGGTCCCCACTCCTGCCATCTCTCTTTCGCAGCTTCCACAAACGCCTCAGGAGTCGGCATCTCAAATGGGATATACAGTTCCTCGGGCGGAGTCACGATTGGAACTGAGACAGCATGAATTGCGGTTATTGGAGTGCGATTCTCGCTGGCGATATGGACTGCCTGCTTCAAAGCGGATGCGGAACAGGGAGAGAAATCGATTCCGACGATGATTTGCTTGAGGCGATCCATAGTTATCTCCTTCACACTGTGCTCACAGATGTTATTAAATAATGGACGGCGCTCCGGCAGTGACAGGCAGGGAAGTTTCCCCTAAGCAAGGGTGTCACCCAGGACTTCCAATAGGGGAATTTGTCTTGCTGATTGCACGGACCCCAATCACCATTATGCAGTGTTAGCCTGGCGACGTGTGAGTTGCCCAGAGACAGCAAGGGACCTAGAAATGAAATTTAATAGCACCATTATGACAGCCTGTTTATTCGCCGGGATTGCGGCATCAGTTGCGCAGGCCGCGCCAACGTTAACGTTTATTGCGGGCCCGGATGGCAACCCCTTAGGTACGCAGGTGAATTGCATTTCTGGTGACGCTCAGTCACTCGCAGGCACGTATGCCAACGCGGCATTTACCTGGACGTTTGGTGGCGGATCGACGGCAATGACCGCCCCGGGCAGTTCGATTCGCATCAGTTCGACCAACGAAACCGGAACGATCGTGGTCGGCGGTACAGAACTTTCGGGCAAACGGCTGCCGCTGCGCTGGGTCAATCGTGTTGCAGAAGTGCTTCAGACGAATGCTTTGGAGGGCTTTGCTCGCGGCATCAGTTCGGATGGCCATCGGATCGTGGGATATGTGGGGCCGGAATCCGGACTGAAACGCGCAGTGTCCTGGGACGATGCGGGAGCGATTACATTTCTGGATTCTGGCCAGACCTGGACCACCAGTTCAGCAAATGATGCATCGGCAGATGGAACCGTCATTGTGGGGAGCTTTGAGAGCGTGGGAACTCCCAATTCTCGCCATGTTGCACTCTTCACGGCCGCAGGCGTGCAGGACATAGGCGTACCCATGGATTATTCCAGCTATCCCCCGCGTCCCTACGACTTCAATGGCAACGTTGATGCATTGTTTATCACTGACAACGGCCAGAAAGTGATTGCTCAGATGCAGCAGCCGAGCACTGGGTGGTTCAAGATATTCCAATGGACAGCTGCTGATGACTGGTCGCAGATTCCCATGCCTGCGGGAGAATCGAGCCTCATGTTCCACGGCATGAATGCTGACGGGAGCACGCTGATTGGTATGGTGCAACAGCACCAGTACTTCTTTGGATATGCATGGGGTCAGACAACGGGCTGGTTCAATCTCCGCCAGTATCTCATCGACAATGGCCTTCCCGCCTTGAACGAGCCAGTCATTCCGACTGGCCTGTCAAGCGATGGCCTCAGTATCTGTGGCCACACCATTGAGCAGGGATTCCTGATTTCCATGAGTGGTCTGCCCTGCCGCGCCGACTTCAATCACGACGATGTGGTTAATTTCTTTGACTACCTGGACTTTGTGTCAGCATTTGTTGCAGAACTTCCTTCAGCCAATTTCAATCGCGATGCGGTCATCGATTTCTTTGACTATCTGGATTACGTGGACGCCTTCAGCACCGGATGTTGATGCAGTTCGCTGCGGTTGTACGATGGCAAATAGAGAGGCTTGGGCACCCATTCCGGTTTGGTGCCCTCGCTTACTTTGCGAAGTCCCTCGATACCTGGAACTTGATTATCGAGCGATTAGCTTGAGCGTTACACGGTTCTCTTCGCGAATTGTGCCGTTTTCAAAATCCGTCAGATTGGCGATGGTTGTATCAGCGATGTTTCGTACCGCCTCGCTTGTAAAGAAGCCCTGATGTGCGGTGATGAGGACGTTTGGAAACGTCAACAGGCGGGAAAACACATCATCGGTGATCACCGCCTGAGAAAGATCTCGAAAGAAGAGGTCGCCTTCTTCCTCGTACACATCGATGGCGAGTGAGCCTACATGTCTGGACTTCAGCGCGATGATGACAGCACGCGTGTCAACCACCGCTCCGCGACTTGTGTTGACGAGCATGACGCCTGGCTTTGTCATGGCAAGGGTTGTCTCGTTGATCAAATGGCGTGTCGCCGGAACAAGAGGGCAGTGAAGTGAGATGATGTCGGATTGCCTCAGCAACTCTTCCATCGTTACATATCGCACACCCAGCTTGCGGCAGTCGTCGCTTTCGGCTGGATCAAAAGCAAGTACGCTGCAATCAAAGCCGCGGAGGATCCTGGCTACACATTGGCCGATCCTTCCCGTTCCGACAAGTCCAACAGTCTTGCCGTGCAGATCAAAGCCCATGAGCCCATCGAGGGCAAAGTTCTGCTCGCGAACACGGTTGTAAGCCCGGTGAATCTTCCTGTTCAGAGACAAGATCAGCGCAACTGTGTGTTCAGCAACGGCATGCGGCGAATAGGCAGGAACACGCAGCACTGTTATACCGAGGCGGTCGGCGGCCTGAATGTCAACATTATTGAATCCTGCGGAGCGAAGGACAAGCAGCCTGGTGCCACCCGCGTGTAGAGCAGCGATGACACTGGCATCTGCGCGATCATTGACGAACACACAGACGGCGGGAAAGCCAGCAGCAAGGCTCGCAGTGCTGGCGTTTAATCCTGCATCTAGAAACGTGAACTCATGGAGCGCGCGGGCATTGGCTGCTGAGAGTGAAGATCGGTCATAACTGTGTGTGCTGAAGACTGCTACTTGCATGGATTATCCTATCTCAGGCTATCTCAGGTTATCTTGGGCTCTCTCAGGCACTTTCGGGCAACCTGGTTCACGCGACCAGTCCGACTCAACCTGTCCTTTACAGCGGCTTCTGCTACGACACCGCTAGATCACCTCGGCCTCATACCCGGCGGCCTGCAGCGACTCCAAGATTTGCGAGATATCACAGGGTTGGCCATATACAACCACTGCCTCAGCGCGAATAAGGCTCACATCCACTGACCTCACCCCTTCAAGACTGCCAAGAACTTCGGTTATCCGTTCGCGACATGTATTTTTCTGCATGCCCGCGATCGCAAGTACCGCCGAAGTCACTTCCGCACACACAGTGATTCTCCAGGTTTGATCCACGACACGCGATACACACCATCGTGCTACCGCTGCTTTCGCACTCATACCGCCGCTGTATCGCGAACCCTGTCTTCTTCGAGTGGAAGCGACCACTCGACGCAGAACTCTGCAAGGGTTACAGGCAGTCGCAATCCCGAAGGCGATGGAACGCATGCACGGGGACCCGGCTTGGCCTTGACCGAGATGGCAGTGCCCGAAGCCGACTTGGTTCGAGGCAAGCCGCCGTAGCGACGCCCACCGCAACTCCGCACCATTTCCAGCGGCATGATTGAGTGCTCCCTTGCTTTTGTCTGATAGACTTTATTTGTCAGTTTCATGGTTCCTCCCGATATGTGTCAACCGGCGAAGTGCCGCAATAGATCAAGGGTTGTGATCATCCCTACAGGATATTTTTCATAATCAACAACAATGACTCGGTGAATGTGGCGTTCACACATTACCTTCGCGATTTCCGCCGCAGGGGTCTTCGGTGAAACGGTCACAGGCGACTCGGTCATAAAGTCTTGAACGCATACAAGAGGTTCCGGGATAATTTCCGAGTTGTCGTCTTCCTCCCCTTGTTCATAGAGTACTTCAAATAAATACGCGGGCGGAATGTCGACCGTGCCTTCTGAGCAACTGCGAATGAGATCGCTCTTGGAAACGATGCCAATCAATCGCCCCTGTTGATCAACAACAGGCGCTCCAGATATTTCGTTCTGCTCTAGAATCATCGCAAGTTGCCGAATCGTGGTAGAGGGTTCTACGCACATTGGTTCTGGAGTCATGATGTCCCTGGCGGTCAGGTCCTGTTTGAGAATTGTCATAGCGTCTATCCTTTCGCATTGGCAGCGGCTTCCTGCCATCTTTGAGGCAGGGATATGCCTTTGTTCTGATAGGTAATCTTCGTTCCAATTGTCGCAGCAACAGGCCGGGAAATTTCCCTTAAACACGCGCCGTTTCTGCCAGACCTTCTGCACCCATTATCCACGCTGATTTCTGGCGAATGTTATTACTACCACAACGCGATACCTCACTTCAAGCAATAGGTCTATATCTGGACATACAAGTCGGCATATACTCAGGCATGTCTCCAGCCCCGTCCAGCGCACACGCACTTTCACCGCAAGTTGCCGGAAGAGACGCGAACGAGTCAGCGGGCGCACAACGCCAAGAAGACCCCATGGGGACTCACAATGTGCATGACGATCCCGCAACGATTAACAGGCCGTTCGCATCGTTATCTCCAGATCATGCCGGTCTTACCGCCGCACGAGACCACGCCATTCTCGCGGCAGCGCTTGATCCCATTATCACCATCGATGCGACGGGCACGATTCACTTCGCGAGCGACTCTGTCCAGCGTGTCTTTGGTTGGACCCCGCAGGAACTTGTGGGCCGAAATGTCAACATTCTGATGCCGGAGCCAGATCGCACCGCTCACGATGGGCATCTTGCGGACACGTATCGCACAGCACAGACACACCTCGTCGGGTCAACGCGTGAGGTCAAAGCAGCCCGCAAAAGCGGGGAGTTGTTTCCAATCGAGCTCTGTGTATCGCGGGTGGATTACTCGCCGCAGAAAGACAGTCCGCCGCTATTTGTGGGAATTATCAGAGACATCACGCAGCGTAAGCGACTGGAGCGCGAGCTCGAGGCGTATCAGCATCTGCTGGAACAAAAGGTTCTCGATCGCACCAACGCCCTTCAACAAAGCCAGGATAAGTTGCGTCTGGCAGATCGCCTCGCATCAATCGGCACTCTCGCCGCAGGTCTGGGCCACGATATGAACAACGTATTGCTTCCCGTACGTGCGCGACTCGATGCGCTTGCGGAAGCAGTGCGTACAGGCAACATTCCTGCCACCCAGCGAGCCCATATTGATGAGATTCGCAAAAGCACTGCGTATCTGCAACAGCTTGCCGATGGCCTGCACTATCTAGCGATGGACCCGGATATCGAAGACGACACCCATGAAGGCGGCACGTCTACCGACCTGTCGCAATGGTGGTCACAAGCCGGGACGTTGCTCTCAAAGGCGGTTCCGAAACATGTGCGAGTAATCGCATCGTTTCAACCTGATCTACCAAAGGCGGGGTTACCCGCTCATGGGTTGACGCAGGCAATTCTGAACCTTGTGGTGAACGCCGGCGAAGCAATTCCGGGGCCCAGCATACGTAAGCGTCGCCAGGGGCTTGTGCGAATATGGGCAAAGCCAGTAGAGGTTTCCGGCATGACCTGGATCCGTATCGGTGTTACAGATAACGGCACGGGAATGTCAGCAGACGTCCAGCGTCGCGCGCTTGACATGTTCTTTACCACCAAGTCTCGCGGTCTTGGCACGGGACTGGGCCTCGCGCTTGTTCGCAAGGTGGCCGAACGATGTGGCGGCAAAGTGGAAATCCAATCAGAGGTTGGCAATGGAACGACCGTGACGATGATCATTCCGGCGGCTCGTTCTGCGGAGCACGCCAGTGCCTCAGGAGATTCTCTTTGCGCGGTGGTGTCTGTAGAAGATGGGCGAGCCGCCGCGATCATTACGCACGTCCTGGAAATCTCGCACGTTGCAGTCCGATCAGACGATGACCATACTCGCGCGCACATCTGGGTTGTAAGTCCGACCATACCAACAGGCAATGTTCAGGCGTGGCGTATAATGCACCCTGATGGGAAACTTGTTCTGCTTGGCAGCCCCGCCGCTCGAGCGGCCCTGAAATGGAAGGCTCTTTCCCCAATCGTCATTAGCAGCCCAGATGATTTTGATAGCATCCGAACGGCCATTGGACAAGCCATCGCATAGTACTGAACTGGAGGATCAACACATGCCCACGACTTCGATAGATGATCAGGTTCCAGCAAAAGCAAAGCGCATAACTTCAGGGACAAAGAAGCTCTCTGCGGATTTTGACAATGATGCGGGAGTACGAGTGCTCTGCGTTGACGACCATGAAGTGCTGGTTGAGGGCCTCAAGGCAAAGTTTGCAATCGAGAATCGAATCCGAGTTGTAGGCCACCTCACTTCCGCGACAAACCTGCTTGCAGAAGTGACTCGGTTGAAGCCCGACCTGGTGATTTTTGACATTGAAATGCCTGGTCCTGATGTCTTTGAGACGGCAGATCGCATGCACCACATGTTCAGTGGCCTTCGGTTCATTTTCTTCAGCGCTCACATCCGCGATGGGTATCTCGCGGCGGCCTATAAATGCGGGGCGTGGGGTTACTTTGCCAAGGGTGATGACCTTGATGACATCGTTGCGGGCATCACACAACTTGCCAGGAGCAAAGCGGGCACGTTTGTGATGGGGCCCAAAGTGCGTGCCAGATGCGGCGCTGCCAAAGCGCCAGACCCGCGCTCGATCACGCACGGCGATGAACGGCCTCCGACACCATTGGATGCGCTTTCGTCGCGAGAAATTGAAGTGCTGCGATTAATTGGGAAAGGTCTCTCCAGAGTGGATATTGGGAAGGAACTTTCCCGCAGCCCCAAGACGATCGATGGACACCAGGAGCGGATGATGAAAAAGCTTGGAATTTCCACTCGAAGTGATCTCATTAAATTTGCAATACGCGAAGGGTTTGCTGAAGCCTGATCTTTTGCCGTCCCTTTTGATCAAGCAAATTTCCCTATTCACAGCCTTCGATCCGTGAGCGATTATCACGGCAGGCGGGTTGGCGCTGGTCATCTGGCGCAGCGCCTGGTTTCCGCCGTTTTCCAGGAGGCGTTATGAATCTCCGTAATCTCGCCATGTCGCTCGCTGCATGTTCATCTCTGGCACACGCACAGTCTTTCACAGGAATCGGAATTCTCCCCGGTGGATCAGGGAGCACTGCAGATCACATCAGCGGCGACGGACTCGTTGTCATCGGACACGGCAATGTGGGGCCACTCCAGTTTCACGCGTTCCGCTGGACCGCTGCAACTGGGCTCGAAGATATCGGCGCACTTCCGGGCGCGTTGAACGCGATCCCGCGAAACGCAAGTCACGATGGCTCAGTGATAGTTGGTTACAGTAACGCCGCGTTTCGGTGGACACGATCGACGGAGATGCTGCC
The DNA here is from genome assembly GCA_964484185.1 of uncultured Phycisphaeraceae bacterium. Taxonomy (GTDB): domain Bacteria; phylum Planctomycetota; class Phycisphaerae; order Phycisphaerales; family UBA1924; genus F1-120-MAGs238. The sequence continues at coordinate 61,590 of CAZAEQ010000010.1, read as the reverse complement.
GCTCCAGAGTTCGGCGCTGTACACCGATGCTTATGGAATCTCAGCGGATGGCGCGGTTGTTGTCGGATATATCGACAACTTTCCATTCCGGTGGACAGAGGCTGGCGGCTATGAAACGCTGGGAATTCTTCCGGGCGGCTTTCATGCCGCGGCATGGGCCGTAAGCGGCGACGGAAACGTAATTGCCGGTACAAGCTATGGCGGAGGTGATCGACCGTTCATCTGGACGCGCGCAGGTGGAATGCAGCCCATCGGGTACCTAGGGAGCGGATTCCCGCAGTCAACGTCCGCGGATATCAGCACAGATGGGACCACCATCGTCGGCAATGGGTTCGACGGTTCGGCTGCCCGAGCATTTCGTTGGCGCAGCGGTTCCGGTCTGCAGGATATTGGGATACTCAGTGGCAAGACAGAAGCTGAAGTACACGGAACCAACGCAGATGGCTCTGTCACTGTTGGCGTCTGCTGGAGTAATCAGGGCGAGAATACGTTCACTGCCACAATGTGGTCCGACAGCAAGGGAGTCGTCGATCTTAATGTCTATCTGCCTGCAATCGGTGTTGATCTCGGAGGCTGGAGGTTGACGTCAGCAAGCGACGTAAGCGACGATGGCATGACCGTTACAGGATACGGCATTCACAATGGCGTGACGGAGCCATGGGTCGCAACACTTGGTTGCCGATCTGATTTCAATACCGATGGAATTGTTGACATTTTCGACTACATCGATTTCGTTGCGGCCTTTGCCGCGGAAGAGACATCGGCAGACTTTAACAACGATGGGATAATCGACTTCTTTGATTACCTTGATTTTCTGGTTCCCTTTTCGGCAGGATGTTGACCGCTCATGCAAATGACTCATTGACTTGCTGAAAGGATCGCGCCGATGAACATCCTGCTCGTGGCCCCCAGGACACCTGACACATTCTGGAGTTTCAATCATGTTCTGCGACTCGTCGGGAGAAAAGCCGCATTTCCGCCGCTTGGCCTGCTCACCGTAGCAGCGATGCTTCCCCGCGAATGGCCTCTTCGTGTTGTAGATCTCAACGTGAACCCCATCACCGATGCAGATATTGACTGGGCGGATGCCGTGTTTGTGTCTGCGATGATCGTACAAGAAGGATCAGCCCGCGATGTGATTTCCAGGAGTAACGGCCGCGGCAAACCAGTCGTCGCAGGCGGACCGCTGTTCACCACCGGCCCAGAGAGATTTCCCGAAGTCGCCAGTTGCGTGATTGGCGAAGCAGAAGACATCATGCCGCAGCTCGTCGCTGATCTGATCGCGGGCTCGCTCAAGCCCCGCTATCAAGCCCCCGATCGCCCGGATGTGACGCGCACGCCCCTGCCGCGCTGGGATCTGATCAACGTCCGAGACTATGTCACGATGTCTATCCAGTCTTCTCGAGGATGTCCGTTCGACTGCGAGTTCTGTGATATCACGGCCGTCTACGGACGAGTTCCGCGCGTCAAGACACCAGAGCAGATAGTCGCCGAACTTGACGCAGTTCTTGCCACCGGTTGGAAAGACGCGGTCTTTATGGTTGATGACAACTTCATCGGCAACAGGGTAAAGACCAAAGCACTGCTTCGTGCGATCATCGAATGGCGCAAAGAACGTAACGCTCAGATCAACTTTACAACCGAAGCTTCACTAAACCTGGTTGACGATCCTGAACTCCTGGACCTACTGGTCCAAGCGGGATTTAAGAACATCTTCATAGGTATCGAAAGTCCTCAAGAAGAAAGTCTCAAAGAGTGCAGAAAAGTCCAGAATACGCGGCGGGATCTCGTAGCCTCTGTCCGCAAACTTCACAACGCAGGCATTCAAGTCATGGCCGGATTCATCGTTGGCTTTGATAGCGACAAGGCTGGGATCTTCGAACTTCAGAAACGCTTCATTCAGGAAGCTGGTGTTGTGACCGCAATGGTCGGAATGTTAACTGCACTTCCCGGTACGCGTCTCTTTACACGATTGACGACCGAAGGCCGCATGATTGGAACCAGTTCTGGCAACAACCTTGACGCCGTCCTCAACTTCATTCCCACGCTTGATGCCAAGATGCTTGCCAGCGGCTACCGGATCCTGGTGAAAGATCTCTATTCGCCCCGCGAGTACTACGCGCGTGTCGCGACGTTCCTCTCAGACTATCGTCCATCAGGTCCTCGCAGGAACATGACGATGGATGATGTCAAGACGTTTGTGCGTACGCTGTGGGTCATGGGGATTGCCAAATCAGACCGCTGGGAATTCTGGAAGTTCCTCTGTCGATCATGGATCTCTCATCGCCGATCGTTTTCGGAAGCGGTAGAACTTGCAATCCGCGGGTATCACTTTCGCCTTGTCGCCGCGAGCCTCTAGCCGCTGCGTCCGGCATCACATCTGAGTACGCTTCGCCACTTCAGGCAATCATGGCGGCGGCGAGATCACCGAAAGGGCAGCTATGGCTGCCTCCTCCGATTCAAACACTCGAAACATCTGGTCGACTTTGGCAATTGCAAACTCCGCAACGAGTATTTCCGATGGATTAATGATCCCGATATTTGTGCCTGCCGCCAGGTGCCTTCGCAAGGTCTGCACGAGATATGAGATCGTCGCAAAATCCCATTCGGTGGTATCTTTGAAATCAATCAGCAGCGGACGGGTGAACATTTCCTGCTTCTCTGCCGCCTCTTGAGCAGCCTCGACCTGGGCGCCGATTTCCTTCCCGACTGGCCCTTGCAATCGAACAACTCTTACGCCCTGAATCTCCTGAATCTCGCGGATGAACTGGGGAAGAGGCTCAAGGAAATCGGTTTCATTCCCCAACATTGTCAGAAAGTTCATGGGAGATTATTGGGTAAGTCTCTTCGTAAGTAGTGTACAGGCTTGATTATTCAGAGCCCCGCCGCAAAATCACGGATTTTCACCCAGTCCGACCTGCGTGGCAACGTGTTTTTATATAGAAGCGGAACTTTGAGCGGAAGTGACCGTTATAACTGCTCGATAACTGTTTCCAGTTGGTCCGACTCATGGGGTATACTTTGATCGTGTTGACAGTGGCACTATTCAAACGATTGATCGCACTCATGTGCCTGATGGCCTTTGGCCTTCAGAGCATGTTTGGCAGTTCATTTGTGCGTTGTACTGATGCAGAGGGGCATAGCAAGGTCGAGCTGGTGTGCGTTCAAGATGAAAGAGGACATTGCGCGACCAATTCTGATACAAGTCATGACGAGCATGGACCTTGCGATGATTCGCCACTGAATGAGCGGGTTCTGGTCGCGGGTGTGAAGTTCAAGTCCGAATCGATCACGCTGACCTCGCCAGAACTTACGGGGATACTCCCACCATTGCATGCCGAAGCGCGAGTTTCCGCAATGCTGCGAAGCTCGAGAGCTTCTGAGTTGGTTCAGCAGCGACCTCCGATAGATCGGTTGCGAACGGTTATATTGCAGGTCTAGAGCGATACTGCGCGCACGCTGAAATCCAGTCAGCCATGGTTAAATTACGCGCCAAGTGTTGTCGGCATCGCTGACTTTTATCGCTGAAACTATTTTCTCTTTGACGCTCCTCATAGGACAATTTTTGTCATGCTGTTATTACATACCCGAGCCGTCCGCCCACAATGCACTGCGATTGCTGCCGCTGTGATTTTTGCAGTAGCGGGTTGCAGTTCAACTCGCGTATCCATCGACTCCCCTGAACAGATTGGGCGAGCGACTGGTGTTGATTCGCCGATTGAGTTCCGCATCGTGGGTCCAGATGGCGGCCCCATTGATGAACCGGAAACAACAGGGACATCGTTGACGCTTCGCGATGCCGTCCGGCGCGCGGTCACCACCGATCCCGGACTGTAGGCGGCTCTTGCGCGTGTTCAGATCGCGGCCACTGATGCAGATCAGGCTCGATTGCTGGCCAATCCGATGCTCAATGTGGTCTTGCGCTGGGGACCGGGGAAGCCGACAGTTGAGGCGTCACTAGCCCAGGATTTCATCCAAGCCCTGCAAGTTCCGCGGCGGGCGAGCGCTGCAGATAATCGCCTGCGGCAGGTCGCAGCCGATGCGGTGACAGTGGCGTTGGATGTTACGAGCGAGGTTCAGGAGCGGTATGCTGCCGCACAAGCCTCGGCGACGCTTCTGCCGCTGTTTCAAGAAAGGCTCGCACTGACAGAGAAGTTGACCGCGACGGCTCAGGCTCGGCTGGATGCTGGAGAAGGCACGCGCGGCGATGTAGCCATACTCAATGCTCAGCGCGTGGAGCTACAAGTTGAGATCGACAGTCTGAAGCTCAGGGAAGGCGAAGAGCGTTTGCGATTAGCGCGGCTCATCGGCGAGCCTTCCTCGGCGGCGGCGTGGACACTCGATGCCTGGACTATGCCCGTGATTGGTCAACAGTCTGAGGCAATGTGGGTGGATGCGGGTCTGATGCACCGACCTGAGATTCACGCGATTACCTGGAAACTCAAGGCGCTTGGCGATGATGAAGCGATTGCCCGCCTGCTGCCCTGGGAGGGGGCCAGCGCTGGGGTTGATGCTGCAATGGAAGAAGACTGGTCGATTGGGCCGGCGATCTCTACTCCGATTCCAGTCTTTGATACAGGCCAAGTGCGCCGCAAGCGAATCACGGCAGAACAGATCGAGACGCGGCATGATCTGACGCTTGCCAAACGCAAGGTCGTGGAAGAGATCAGGATCGCTTTCCAGACTCTCACAACAAGCACCGCAAACCTTGCTCGCATAAAGAACGAACTGATTCCGCTGCAGAATCAGCGGCGGCAACTCGCTGAAGATTCATACCGCGCGGGTCAGACCGATGTCACTTCGCTGTTTCTTGCAGAGCAAGACCTGCGAGTCTCGCAGGCCCAGTCTATTGAAGTTGAGCGTCAGGCTGCGACCGCGATGATCCGCTTGCAGCGAGCGGTCGGCGGCCCCGGGATAGCGGTGGCTGTTTCAGTTCCATCTGTCACATCTGTTCACCCAGCACACTAACACCAGTTCGAAGAGAACCACACCATGATGCCTTTACCTCCCGCCAGAGCAGTTTCACTTCGCTGGTTGTTTCGCGCGGCTGGCGCCGCGATGTCGATTGTCTCAATTGCAACACTTGCAAGCTGCAAAAAGGCTGCGGATAGCAGTGCCGCTTCTGGACATTCTCACGGAACCCCTGCCGCGAAAGCAGAAGATCACGCTGGGCACAGTCACGGGGCCAGCAAGGAGGAGCACACTGATGAAGTGACACTGACGCCCGATGCGATCACTCGCTACGGAATCAAAGTTGAAGCTGCACAGCTCTGGGCGCTCCGCCCCACCATTGTCGCGCCCGCGCGAGTGGCCTTCAACACTGAAGCAATGGCTCATGTTGGTTCGCCCTTGCGTGGCCGCGCAGTTGATGTGAAAGCGCGGCTGGGTGACATGGTCAAGGCACAGCAGGAACTGGTGATTGTCGAGAGTCCGGAGCTCGGTGAAGCACAAGCGGACTTCCTCCACAAGAAAACTGCCGTCATTACTGCAGGTCCCGCGGCGGAACTCTCCAAAGCCGCGTGGGACCGGGCTAAAGGTCTGTTTGAGCAGTCGCAGGGCCTCTCGCTCACCGAAGTGCAGAAGCGCGAGGCGGAGTACAAGGCTGCGGTCGCCAGCGTACAAGCGGCGGAATCCGCGGCACTCGCAGCCGAGAATCGCCTGCACCTGCTAGGGATGACTCAGTCAGCGGTCGCAGAGCTGAGTTCCAAAGGCACACTCACGCCGCGTTTTGCGATTCGGGCAGCGATCGATGGTCAGGTCGTGGAGCGAGAGGTGACACTTGGCGAACTGGTGAGCCCCGATCGCGAGTCGCTCATGGTAATCGCTGACACGCGGACCTTGTGGGTATTGGCCGATGTGCCGCAAGAAACAGTCATGGGAGTGATGTTGGGCGCGCGGGCCTGGGTCACAATCGGCTCTCTCTCTGCGGCAGAAGTAGCTGGGCAACCCGCGCATCGCTTTGAAGGAACTGTTTCTTTCATCGCTCCATCTATCGATCAATCGAACCGCACAGCGCAGGTGCGCATCGATGTACCCGCGACAACGTTGATGCTCAGACCCGGCATGTTTGCACAGGCGGAGATCGTGCTCGCCGCCAGCGATGGCAGCGAGCCGGCGCCAATCGTGGCAGTGCCACTTGAAGCGATTCAGACGGTCGAGGGAGGCCCTGCGGTCTTTGTCCCCGTGCATGGCGAGCCTAACACGTTTGCCAAACGCAGCGTGAAGATCGGATTGCGCGTGGGCGGTTTGGTTCCAATCACATCTGGGTTGATCGACGGCGAGCAGGTTGTTTCTTCTGGCACATTCATTCTCAAAGCTGAGCTGGGCAAGGCGGGCGCGGCCCACGTCCATTGAAACTGCACTGTACTGCATCTGAGGAACTTCACGTATGTTAGAAGCACTGCTCCAATTCTCCATCAAACACCGCTGGCTGGTGGTTATCTTGACCATCGCGGTCGCAGCCGTCGGTGTGTTTCAACTCAAGCGGCTTCCGATCGATGCCGTCCCTGACATCACCAATAACCAGGTGCAGATCAACGCCATCGCGTCGAGCCTTTCCCCATTTGAAGTCGAACAGCAGGTCACGTTTCCAGTTGAGAACGCGCTGGCGGGAATACCCGGGCTTCAATATACGCGTTCTTTGTCACGCAACGGCTTCGCGCAGATCACCGCCGTTTTCGATGATGGTGTGGATATCTACTTTGCACGCCAGCAGGTGGGCGAGCGACTGCGCGAAATCGGCGGGACTTTGCCAGAGAACGTCGAGCCGTTGATGGGCCCGATTGCAACGGGACTTGGCGAAGTCTATATGTACACCGTTGAATACGAGCATCCGCGCGGCAGAGGTGCGACGATCAATGATGGGCAGGTTGGATGGCAGGCCGATGGTTCGTATCTCACTCCAGAGAACACGCGACTGAACTCCGAGGTCGAACTCGCGGCGTACTTGCGTGAGGTACAGGACTGGATCATCCGTCCGCAACTCAAGGGTGTGAAAGATGTCGCAGGCGTCGATGCGATCGGCGGCTATGTCAAGCAGTATCACGTGCAGCCCGACCCCATGCGACTGGTCTCCTATGGCCTTTCGTTCGCCGATGTGATCGAGGCGCTCGAGAAGAACAACGTCTCCACCGGCGCGGGGTATTTCGAACATAAGGGAGAGAGCTACCTTGTTCGCGCTACCGGCCGCATCGCCAGCATTGAAGAGATCGAAACAATCGTGGTCGGCAACCGTAATGGGGTGCCCATCTATGTGCGCGATGTTGTGCCGCCGGGCGGCGTGGGAATTGGACGCGAACTGCGGACGGGCTCGGCGAGCGAAAACGGTGAGGATGTGGTTGTGGGTACGGCCATTATGTTGATCGGCGCGAACAGTCGCACGGTCGCCGCGGCGGTAGATGAGAAGATGGCCATCATTCAAAGGTCGCTTCCGCAGGGGATCAGAGCCAAGACCGTTCTGAATCGCACCAAGCTGGTCGATGCGACCATCGCGACGGTACAGAAGAACCTGATCGAAGGGGCGATTCTGGTGATCGTGATCCTGCTGTTCTTACTTGGAAACTGGCGGGCCGCGCTCATCTGTTCACTGGCGATTCCGCTCTCGATGCTCATGACGGCGACGGGCATGGTGCAGGGCAACGTCAGCGGCAATCTGATGTCGCTGGGCGCGATCGACTTTGGCCTGATCGTCGACGGCGCAGTGATCATTGTCGAGAACTGCCTGCGAAGATTGGCCGAGGAGCAGAAACACAAAGGCCGCACGCTGACGCTGCAGGAAAGGCTGGAGACGGTGTTCCAGGCCAGCCGCGAAGTTCGTAAAGCGACGGCGTTTGGCGAAGCCATCATCATCATCGTCTACTTTCCCATCCTCGCGCTTGCGGGAGTTGAAGGCAAGATGTTCCACCCGATGGCGATCACCGTCATCCTCGCACTCGCCGCAGCCTTCATCCTTTCCCTGACCTTTATTCCTGCGATGGTGGCTCTGTGCATCACTGGCAAGGTCAACGAGAAAGACATGTTCCTGATCCGCTGGGCCAAAACGGTTTACAAGCCGGTCGTCGTTTGGGCGGTCAAAGTGCGCTACGCCGTTGCTATCGCGGCGGTGGTTGCGTTTGTTGGCGCTGTCGCTTTGTTCGCAAGACTGGGACAGGAATTTGTTCCCACGCTCGATGAGAAAGATATCGCCATGCACGCGATGCGTATTGCTTCGACATCGCTTACGCAATCGCAGACTATGCAGTACGATGTGGAGAGGACGATTTCCGCGTTCCCAGAAGTCGAGTACGTCTATTCCAAAACAGGGACAGCGGAACTGGCCTCAGACCCGATGCCGCCAAATGTGTCTGATACGTTCATCATCCTGAAAGACAAGAGCGCGTGGCGAAGTGAAGCAGAATTGGACAGGTTGATTGCCGCCAAGACCGCGGAAACTGAGTCGATGAGTGCGCACGCCGGGCACGACGATCATGGTGGCGGGCATGACAATCACGGACACGTTTCAGTGGAAGGGCATAAAGGTAAGTTGATTCAATTGTTGCAACTCACCATCTCGCAGGTGCCGGGAAACAACCTGGAGTTCACGCAGCCGATCCAAATGCGTTTCAATGAACTTATTTCTGGTGTGCGAGGCGATGTGGCGGTGAAGGTGTATGGCGACGACTTCGATTCCATGCAGAAATCCGCCGCGGAAGTGCTGGCGGCCTTGCTCAAAGTGCCGGGAGTCGAGGATGCCAAGGTCGAGCAGACTGAAGGGCTCCCGGTCATGACCGTTGTACCCGACCGCGCTGCATTAGCTCGGTACGGCTTGAATATTTCCGATGTGCAGAATGTCGTCGCGGTAGCCATGGGAGGTCGCGAGGCTGGGCTTGTGTTTGAGGGAGACCGCCGCTTTGACCTGGTGGTGCGATTGCCGGATGCGCTGCGCAGTTCCATAGACATGCTGGAGAACTTGCCTATTCCACTGCCGCACGGGGAGGGAGATGGCAATGTCGCGGGCGGCGTTGGAATCAGACAATCGCCGGGCCAGGTGGGCTTTGTGCCGCTGGGATTAGTGGCAAAGGTCGAGGTCGCCGAAGGTGTGAACCAGATCAGTCGCGAAAATGGCAAGCGGCGGATCGTCGTGCAATGCAACGTACGCGGCAGAGATCTGGGGTCGTTTGTCGATGAGGCGCAGAAGAGCGTGAATCAAGTAGATCTCCCCGCAGGACAGTGGCTGGTCTGGGGCGGACAATATGAGAACCTGGTCGCGGCTAAGGAACGACTCACCATTGTGGTGCCGATCTGCTTTGTGCTCATCTTGCTGCTGCTCTTTGCCACGTTCAAGAGTTTGAAATACTCGCTCCTGGTATTCGCCGCGGTTCCACTTGGTATGACCGGCGGCGTGCTTGCACTCTGGCTTCGCGGCATGCCATTCTCAATTTCAGCCGCGGTCGGCTTTGTTGCACTTTCGGGAGTTGCTGTGCTCAATGGACTGGTCATGATCATCTTTATCAATCAACTGCGGGAGAGCGGTGCGAAAGTCGAGGACGCGATTATCAATGGCTCGATCACGCGGCTTCGCCCGGTGCTGATGACCGCGTTGGTCGCTTCGCTGGGGTTTGTGCCGATGGCCCTGGCGACGGGTACCGGGTCCGAGGTGCAGCGTCCTCTGGCAACGGTCGTGATCGGCGGCCTGATTTCCAGCACGTTGCTCACGCTCATTGTGCTTCCCGCGCTGTATCGCATCTTTACCCGGGATACGAAGGATGACGCCTTGGGCGTCAAAGTTCAATCCGGTTCATCACCAACGTAGTAGTTTGATCGCTGTCATCCGGCGGCGCGTGCCGACCTGGAATCGCAGCGAAGTTTCATAACAGGGAGTTCAGAAATGATTCAGTCCAAGAACTTTTGTGCAGGCCTGGTCGCCGGCGTCGCCCTTACGGCGGTTGGCGCGATCATGATGGGTCAGGGCGCAAGCCAGCCTGTGAAGAGCGCCACCGAGTATTATGTCACGACCGATGGCGTAGGTGCACATCTGTGGGTGCGCGAAGGAGCCGCACTGAGCGTTGTTGGCCACGGCATCTGCAAAGAATGCAGCAAGAAGGGCCACGCACATGATGCCAAGTCTGAGACTGATGGCAAGAAAGATGATGACCATGGTCACGACCATGCGCCAGCCAAGAAGTAATGAAGACACTCTCCGCGAGATAACTCTTGCGGAGAGCTTTTTGCAGTGATCGGCAGTGTTATGGAATCAGGCCCTTATGGGCCAGTGTTCGTCGGCGCTGGCGATGATGGCGTTGCTTCGCGGGGCTGTTCTTTGGGACCGCCCAGGGTGGACGTGATGAATTCATAGACCATGCGGTTATAGTGCTTGCCGCCCACGCCATGGCGAGCTTCGGGATAGAGCATGACATCGAACTGTTTGTCGGCCCTGTGCAACGCCCGCATGAAGCGCGTGGAGTTCTGCGGGTGGACGTTGTCGTCGATCATGCCGTGAATCAGGAGCAACTTACCGTGCAGGTCCTTGGCGGCCTTCACAACACTGGATTTCTCGTAGCCCTCAGGATTCTCAGCGGGGGTGAGCATGTAACGCTCGGTGTAGACCGAGTCGTAGTCCCGCCAGTCGGTGACTGGTGCGCCGGCGATGCCTGCCGCGAAGAGCTTGGAATGGGTGAGACAATACGAGGTCATGTAGCCGCCATAAGAATGCCCGGACATTCCGATGCGAGCTGCATCGACCCAGGGATTCTCAGACAACCACCTGATGGCTTCTTCAATATCCTTATTTTCCTGGACACCCAGTTGCTTGTACGCTGTCCAGGCTGAGCCAACACCCTTGCCGCTGGCAGAACGCGGGTCAGCGCGGAAGACGATGAAACCTGCGTTGCAAAGGTACTCATCGTTGCTTCGCCGCGACCAGCCGCTATTGACGGTGGGCATGTTTGGGCCGGCGTATGTCATGAACCACACGGGGTAGCGTTTGGCGGGATTGAAATCGGCGGGTTTCAGGATCGAGCCTTCAAGTACGAATCCATCTTTCATTGGAATCTGGACGCGCTCGTACGTGCCCAGAATGAACTTGTTCAAATCGCGGACTGGATTGGTATCCAGTGTTCGCACCAGCTTCTGGTCCGCGGTCTGGTAGATGCCGACGCGAGTGGCACGCTGTGGATCGGACCATGAATCAACGAAGTATGTTCCTTTGGGGGAGACTTTTGTTCTGTGCGAGCCCGGCATGGTTGTCAGCAGCACTCGCGGGGGCACAGCGCCTTCGCCATCGAGGGCGATGCTGTAGAGATAGTCACCGATTCCCTGATCATTTGAGCCGCTGATGTACAAACGGCGATTGTCTTCATCTAGTTCGACGATGGACTTGGCATCCCACTCGCCTGCGGTTACTTGCTTCAATAGCTCGCCATCTTTGGTATAGTGGTAATAGTGCTGCCAGCCGGTTCGCTCAGATTGGAACAGGAATGACCCATCTTTCAGGAACCTCGGGGCACCGGGCGCTTCCACCCAGGCTTTCGTAGTTTCGCGAAAGAGTTTCTTTGGAGTGCCTGCATCAGATGGACACGCGAGCACGTCGACCCAGGTCTGGAATCGATTCGACACGAAGGCGATGAAGCCAGAACTGTCAGCACGCCAGCCCACATTTAAAATGAGCATGTCGCTTGCGGTGTAGTCTGGCAATTCCACCTCGCGCGGCTCGCCGCCCGCGACTTGTACAGAGAACAGCTTGGCGGTCGGATTGGCCTGACCAACTTTGGGGTAGCGGACGCCCTCGACATTGAGGCCTTCAGGAATGTCGTTGACGAGTGTATAGACCTTGACGGGTGATGAATCGATTTCGAGGTACGCGATGCGACTGGAATCGGGGGACCACCAATAAGACGACCTGCCGCGGCCGATGATTTCCTCACCATATACCCAGTCGGGCTTGCCGCGGCGCAGCGTGTCGCTGCCGCCGACGGTCAACGCTCGCTCGGTGTGCGATGCTACATCAACGACCCAGAGGTCGTTGTCGCGGACAAATGCGACGAACTTGCCATCGGGGCTCAGTGTCCAGTGTTCTTCACCTTTGGGGGATGAGGTCAGGCGGCCCGCGTCAGTTCCATCGCGGCGGCAGTAATAGAGGTCGCCCTTGTGTTCAAACATAAAACCAGTCCGGGCTTTGTCCCAGCTTTGACTTGTTCGATTTGCAATTCCATCGGCCTCGCCTTTGGTGATCGTCGAAATCTTCGCGAGTGCGGCGGCGATTGGTGCGGGATCAATAAACCGCTCAGCGCGGCCAGTTGCGGCTTCGACGTTGTAGAGCTTGCCGCCTTTCACTTGCAGAAAGTGGGTGTCATCTATCCACTCGCCCGCCCCCACTGCTGAGCCATTGAGGTTGGGACCTTTGTCTGCTTCAACCAATTCAAAAGTGATTGGCTGTTTGGGCTTGACGTCTTCAGGAAGATCAATTGCCGCGAGAGTTGTCATCGGGGCTGATTTTTCGAGGCGGAGGGCGGCGAACTCGCCGCCAACTTGCAGGGAATCGTCGAAAAAGTTCCAGGCCGTGAGACCATCCTGACTGGTTGGTTCGAGCAGGTATGCTGCGAGGTTTCCCAAGGGTTGCCCGGTTCGAATCAGCAGGGATCCCGCGTAGATTCGACGTGTCGCAGGTGCCGCTTCGGCCTCGACAGATGCGAGCACGTGATCCTGGAACTTTCTTGATTCCTGCTTCACGTTTGTGATCGTGAAAGCACTGATGTCGAGGTCAAGGTCTTCACGCAGTTCATCGACTTTGATGCCGTGGCGTTGGAGGTTCTCTCGCACTTTTACGATTGCAGCGCTGAACTGCACTTCGCCCTCGGTCTGCGGCGCGGCGATGATGTAGGCGTATGGCCGAACGATCGATTTGTCCGCGGCGTAGTTCACGTACAGATCGACTTCGTAGTCTTTTGTTTCGTCGGTCGGGCGAGACCGACCGTCGCGTTTCTCTTCGACGAAGCCGGGAATCGTGACCTTTGCTTCAGATGCGACCAGCTTGGATCGCACGGCTACCTCTGCCACTTCGACTTTAGGTTCTTTGGGCTTTGCATCTGCCTTAGGCTCAGTCTTTACTTCGGTCTTTGCCTCTGCTTTCTCATTGCTATCTGGCTTTGGTGCATCGGCCGCCGGTGGCGCAACAACCCCACCGCCTCCACCACGCTCGGGGTTTCCGCCGCGGCGCCGAGGACGATCTCGACTGGCTCCGCTTTCGCTGTCGGACCCGGTCGCCTTTGTGTCGGCCTCTTTAATCAGCTTTCGAATCTCATCGCGATTCTCTACCGCATCATCGATGCATGCCCCGAGGAATTTATACTGGGCTTCGACCCTCGCTTTGTATGGCGCGTAGGTGTAGGACTCGGTCAAGATTGCGAGTCGATTTCGCATGCCGACATAATTCACACCAAACCGCGGCTCATCGGGATAGGTCTCCCAGCGAGTATGGTCTTGCTCAAAGTTGCCGTACCAGAAGGTGTCAAGTGCGTGCTTTTCCTTCACTTTCTGCGAGATCCGCGGCATCATCTTTTCTCTTGCGAACGCAAGCAAGCCGGCATCGCCCGCTGGATTCTTGTTGGTGTCGTATGTCAATATATAGCGGTGATATGAACCGTTGGTCGTGTGGGTATCGATGAAGACTGCGGGGTCGTACTGGTTGAACATGCGAACCAAGCCGCGGGTTTCGGAGACTTCGAGTTTGATGAAATCGCGGTTAAGGTCGAGACCTGCGGCATTCTCGCGTTGGCCGGTTTGTTCTGGACCGACCTGGCCAGATCGATTTCCGGTGGCCATCTTTTCATTGCCATCGGGGTTGTAAATCGGGATGAGGATCAGAATGCAGTGGTCGAGATCAATCGCATTGAGTGGAGCGATCGCAGGTGCTGCCGGATCTGTCTTCTCATCTTTCTTTTCTTTGGACGTATGGCGCTGGATCGCGATGTCGCGGGCGAGCGCCAAGAGAGCTTCTTTGCCATCGCATTCGCCGGAATGGATGCCGCCGGTCATGGCGATGATGAGCTTGCCAGACTTTTTAGCTTCCTCGGCGTTGGCGACCGGAGGATCGGCGAGCAGTGCCATTGGGATCGCGCGGCCATCGCCCGAAGTGCCGATGTCGGTGAGTCGAATCAATGGAGACGCCGCGGCGAGCTCACGCAGGAAGGTGCGGACTTCTTCGTAGCGGGCGGTTGATTCGAAGTTGCTCTTCTCGGCCACGGTCTGCAGCTTGGCAAGGGTTTCGAAATCTGGCTTGGTGGGAGGCGTTGCTGGGGCATCGGCGGCCCAAGCAAAAGATACGCTGCAAACGCAGAGGCTGAGTGCGATGAATGTGTAAAACAGGAAACGTGATTTCACGGGCAAGCTCCCAAGTCGCGCAATTGTTTGCAGGCGAAACCCACCTGCCTGATCCTTTGGATCAGCAAGTCTGGATGGTATCAGCTTTTGATGAAATTGATACGGTCAATCCAAGGCGTTAGAAATGTCTTTGATCAAGTCATCGACATCTTCGATGCCTACTGACAGGCGGACGAGGCCATCGGTGATACCCAGGGCTGCGCGGTTTTCTGGCGGGACACTGGCGTGGGTCATGATTGCCGGGTGTTCGATGAGGGATTCGACGCCGCCAAGGCTTTCGGCGAGAGAGAAGAGATGCACGCGCTCAAGGAACTTGCGGCTGGCATCCATGCCGCCCTTGATGGTGGCGGTGATCATGCCGCCGAAACCTCGCATTTGTTTGGCCGCGATTGCATGCTGGGCGTGCGACTTCAGGCCGGGGTAGACCACGCTTTCAATGGACTTGTGGGCGGCCAAGTATTCAGCGATTTTCTGAGCGTTGCTGCAATGGCGGTCCATGCGCACGTGGAGCGTTTTGGTCGAACGCAAGAGCATGAAGCAATCCATCGGGCTGGGGACTGAGCCGACGGAGTTCTGGAAGAACTTGAGTTTGGTAGCGAGTTGTTCATCACTTGTGATGAGGGCGCCGCCGATGATGTCGCTGTGGCCGCCGAGGTACTTGGTTGAAGAGTGATGGGCGATGTCAGCGCCGAGAGCGAGCGGGTTTTGCAGATATGGGGTTGCGAAGGTGTTGTCCACAACGAAAACGGACTTGTGAGCTTTTGAGAGTTTGGCGACCGCCGCGATATCGAAGACTTTGAGCATCGGGTTGGTCGGCGTCTCGCCCCAGACCAGTTTGGTCTTGGGAGTGAAGGCTCGTTCGATCGCGGCAAGGTCTGTGAAGTCGACGCGGGTTGCCGAGAGGCCGAGTTGCTTGTAAACCTTGTCGACGAGGCGGAAAGTGCCGCCGTAAACGTCATCGCTCAGTATGATGTGATCGCCTGCAGAGAGAAGGTGCAGGACGCAGTCCATCGCGGCGAGGCCAGAAGAGAAAGCAAAGCCGAAACGGCCGCCTTCGAGAGATGCGAGGTTTGCTTCAAGCGCTTTGCGTGTTGGGTTTGCGGAACGCGAGTAGTCATAATCGCCTTTGATGACGCCAGGAGAACTCTGCACGAATGTTGAAGTCATATAGACAGGAGTCATGATCGCGCCGGTGGATGGATCGGGCGATTGGCCAGCGTGGATGGCGCGGGTGGCGAAGCGATGTTGGGCAGAGTCGGACATCAATGGCTCCTATAGAAATGCTCTCAAGCGTACGCGGCCGGTCAGTGCTTCCGTGAGTTCATGAAATCAAGGACATCGATCTTGCTGACGATCCCGACGATGACATTGTTATCGACGACGACGCCGACCTGGTCAGTTTCAAAGATCCTGAACAGTTCTTCGATGCGGGCCTTGGGATAGATGAGGCCGCCGATGGGGTGGGCAACTGCGCTTGCCGGCGATGAACCCGTGACGGTTCCGGATTGCAGGCCGCGGAGGACATCGACTTCGTGCACCATTGAAACCGGATGTTTGCTCGCATCGAGAATTGGGAGCTGAGATATGCCGCGAGTCTTGAAGGTTTCGATGACTTCAGAGATCGGCGTATTGGCTGAAGCAGTAAGGATCGGGCGCGAGGGGATCGCTTTGAGAATGTCTTCGACCAATCCAAGTTCGCGATCGCCACCGAAGAAGCCGTAGTCCTTCATCCATTGATCGCTGAGGAACTTGGTGGTGTAGCGAGTTGCGGAATCGGGGAGGACGGTGAGGACAGTCTTACCGGGGCCGATTTCGCGGGCGATTTTGACGGCGATGTGAACGTTGCTGCCGGAAGAGCCGCCGCAGAACAGGCCTTCTTCGCGGACCAGGCGGCGGGCCATGTGGAACGACTCTTTGTCGTTGACTTGGCGGAATTCATCGACGACGCTGTAGTCCATGGCATCGCAGAGGATGTCTTCGCCGACGCCTTCTACTTTGTACACGTGTGGTGTAGGCATGGTTTTGGTGTAGAAGTAGTGATAGTGGATACTTCCGATCGGATCGACGCCGACAATGCGTGCTGGAGATTTACGTTTCTTGAAATAGCGGCCGATACCGGAGACGGTTCCGCCGGTCCCAGCGCCGGCGACGATGACATCGACTTTGCCATCGGTGTCTCGCCAGATTTCAGCGCCAGTGGAAAGTTCGTGGGCATCGATGTTGAGATGGTTGTGGTATTGATTGACGTAGAACGCGCCGGGTGTTTCGCGGGCGATGCGTTTGGCAGTTTCGACGTAGTGCTGAGGGCTGTCGCCAGGGACATCGGTTGGCGTGATGACCACTTCTGCGCCGAAGGCTTTGAGCATATTGACTTTTTCGAGGCTCATTTTGTCGGGCATGGTGAAGACGCATCGGTAGCCGCGGACTGAGGCCCACATCGCGACGCCCTGACCGGTGTTGCCGGACGTGTTTTCGACGATGGTCGCGCCTGGCTTAAAGAGGCCTTGTTTTTCGCTCTCGGTCAAGATGTGAACGGCCATGCGATCTTTGATGGAACCGGTCGGGTTCATGTATTCGCACTTGACCAGCACGGTGGCGCAGGAGGAATCGACGACCTTATTGAGTTTGACAAGGGGGGTGTTGCCGACGGCGTCGAGAATTGAGTTTTTGATGGACATTGGGCAGGTTCTCCGTGAGGGCGACGGTAGGTTGGTAAGTAGAGGTTTGGCAGTTGCCACACCGCAGTTTTGCCAGGTGTTCCGGAATGCCAATACCCCTCGTACTGGGTTAAAAACTAGAGGCTCAATCATTTATCTCAGATGCTGCTGATCATCCGATCAACTGACCGGTGCAAATTTGAAGGGTGCCACGGAAGTGAAGAATGCCACGGAGCGTGGCACCCTTCGATCAGGATGCCAACTTTTGAGTCAGAGTGCCTGGCAATGTGGCACTCTGAGTCGATTGGGCGGCGAACCGGAAGATCTGAAATCTCAGATTTGAGAAGTCGGAAGTGTGGATGTTGAGAAAATGGGAAGGTTTCGGCAGCCGGTGCAGTAGAGGAGATGGTCACCGTCGACCTGACGGTCGAGGCACCAGCGCGGGAATGGGGTGAACTTTGGCGAGTCCGGCGAGGAGGAGAGCATGCAGCGCGTCGACTGGCACCAGACGGATGAGGAATTTGGCGGGTTTGATTGGGTTTGGTTTTCATGTCGACAATGTAGCAAGGAAAGTTGGCTTGGCAAGTCGAGGCCGCGCACCATGACACACCCTGTCAGGCTCATTTTGAGTTATCAGCGGTTTTTTAGTGTGGATAAGTGAGCGTTTTATGGTGTTTTCTATGTAGAAAACCCGCCATTTGCAAAATTTCTTGCTCGGTTTACAAGATTTTCAACATCGGACGTTTCTAGCGCGCAGAACATCCGGTCGAAGCAGGAACACCGCGAGTCCTATCGGGAGGGTTGTCAGAGCTATTGCGTTCTGTGCGAGATCGATCTGATCTCAGGCGTTGAGTTTTATGACGGTCCTGGTGAGCGTTGCACCAAGCTTCTTCACCATCTCGGCCTGTTTGGGGTCTTTCAACGAGTTGTCGGGAGCAAAGGCCTCGCCAGCTTTGACGATCGCGACTTGATCTGGAAGAACGATGACACCGATGTTGCCGAGGATGGCACGCAGATGAACCAGGCCGCGGAGGCCGCCGAGTGCACCAGGTGAAGTTGAAAGTAGTGCGGCGGCCTTTCCCTGGAAGCCCGCGAGGGGGGCCTCGCCCTGGTTGGGGCGCGTGATCCAGTCGATGGCATTCTTCAATACTGCCGAAATCGAACTGTTGTATTCTGGCGAAGAAATCAGGAATCCGTGCGACTCAATGAACAGTTTCTTGAGCTTCAAGACGTTTGGGGGCAGACCTTGCGATGTTTCAAGATCTTCATCGTACAGAGGCAGGGCAAAGTCTCTCAGATCGAGCAGTGTGACCTCAGCGCCAGCGGTCCGGGCACCATCCGCGGCTATTGCAACGAGTTTTTTGTTGAAGGATGCTGTACGTGTACTGCCAGAAAAAGCCAAAATCCGCGGCGTTATTGACATGGAAAGTCCTTTCGACCATAGAGGTCCTATTGGATGCCAGAAATGGGCATTTGGAAACAGATGCTATTCCATGTCGGAAAGCGGCGGACATTTGCCCAACTGGCGGGGAGGGGCAAGGGTGGCATCCCAAAAACGCCAGCGGCTTCCGGCACGGTGCCGGAAGCCGCTATGAGCGTTAAAGAGGGAGATACTGATTATGCACAGCCAGCGCTGAAAGCATCAACGAAGTCGAGGTAGTCAAAGAAGTCGATGACGGTGTCGCCGTTGAAGTCAGCAGTGAGAAGGCCGGAGCTGAAGGCGTCGACGAAATCGAGGTAATCGAAGAAGTCGATGACGCCATCGTTATTGAAATCTGCTGCACAGGAGAGTGTGAGTGTCAGCTGACCCTGGCCAAAGGTTGTGGCGTTGGTGCCGGAGACGCGAATGTAGACCGGGACGCCGATGGTGGTGCTGATGTTTGAGATAGAGCTGAGCTGAGCACCGCAGCCTGGAGTTGCAGGCAGATTGTCGTTGCAAGCAACAACGTTGCCGCACGCTGCATCGTAGATTGCAAGTACGGTGTTGTTCATCAGTGAGTAGCCGCCGGAAGCAAGGCCTTGCGGGCAGGTTGAAGCGGTGAGCTTGCCAGCGTGTGAAGGAGTGAATGAGTACCAGAGGTCGCGTGAGAGGTTTGCGGAAGCTGCACAGGGAAGCGCGCCGAGGCCGCCGGTGGCAAGGGCTTCTGTGGTGTTGAATGGTGTGGTGCCGGTTGAAACAGCGAGTGCAGCGGTGCATTCATCGTTTGAAGGAACGGTCGGTGCCGCCGTGATGGAGAGATTGAGAGTCGAGGAGCTGAAGAGCGAAGCGGTGTTCAAGGCGCTGACGCTGATCAGGTAGGTCTGGCCGCCAATGAGGGCGAAGGGGTTAATGCGGCTACGAGTAGACGAACATGTGGGGCCGGTGTTGGGATCGACGTTGTCGTTGCAAACGAGTTCGTTGCCGCCGCAGCCGTCGAAGACGCTCAATACGGTGTCATAGCTTGCGCCGCAGGTTTCGATGCGGAAGTTGCCGCTGGCAGCGGGAGTAAAGCTGAACCAAAGGTCGGCCTTAGATGCCTGGCAAGTGGAGAAAAGGAGTGGGTCTGGGGCATATGCGCCACATGGGATCTGAGCCGGAGCGAGGACGTTTGTACCCATGCCGACAACCGTTGCACCTGCGCAAGTATCGTTTGCTGCGGGGGGAAATGCTGGATCAAGCTGGACGACAGCGGTAGTGCTCACTGCGGGTGAACCACATGAACCAGTGACGGTGCAGGAGTAGTTGCCAACTTCGCTAGTGGAAAGGGTGACGCCAGCGGGAGGAGTGATACGGAACTGGAAGGACGTTGCGCCTGTGATGTTGGAACCAAAACCGCTGGGGCCATCGGAAAGCGGCACGCCGTTCTTGTACCACTGGTACGAGAGAGGCGGTGTGCCGGCGGCGGCGACGTTCAGAATGATGGCGGACGTACAGGCTGAGTAGTTAGTTGTAGCAACGGGATTGTTGGTGATAACCGCACTGGTGCAGCCAGCGCCGCCTGATGCCTGCCAGATCCACGGTGGTGCGCCGACGATTCGCTGTGTGCCGCCCTGATTGCCGACGATTGCGCTGCCGTCAGGTGAGATTGCGATCGGGTTACCAAGGACCGGGAGGCCCTTGCTTGGATCGCCAAGGTCGCCGATGGGTCCGAAGAAGCCGCCGGTTGCGCAACCAGGAGTACCGAGCGCGACGTTGTAGTCATACCAGTCCTGGATGAGATTGTCGGAAGCGTGCCAGATGAACCCGCCGGTCATGAAGCTGCCGCAGGTGCTGTAGACAGCGGTGCCGCCGATGGTGTTGCCGTCTTCGGACATACAGATCACGCCACCGATGGTTGGTGGGACTCCGCAGCTCGTGACTGCCGCGGGAAGCCAAGTAGCGGGAGTTGTGAGGTTGGAACCGATGACGATCGGAGCGCCCCAAGAAATACCGTTCCAGACCCACTTTGTGATGCCATCGGGACCGCGGGCAGCGATGATCGTGCCAGCGGAGTTCATGGCCATGCTGCTAGGCGTGGAGGAGATGTACTTGGGGAATCCGCTGCCGTCAAAGCCTGTGTCGAGGTAGCTCATGACGTAGTTCGCGCCATCCCAACGCCAAACGACTAGGCGACCGCCGTCAACATCGGGGCCGGGAGTTGCGCCGACGTTGTGCTCTGTCGCACCGGCAACAACAAGTCCATCAGAGCTGACAGCATAAGCATTGCCTGTGCGGCGGAGATTGGTCTGCCCAGCAGTGGTTTTGAACGGCGTAGGCAGAATCGTCATGCCACCTGCACCAGCGTTTGCGCTCGCATCCCAAAGCCAGGGACGCCAACGGAAGGTGTTTGCGCTGACGGCGGTACCTGCGTTGTTGTAGGTGCAGACGTAGCCGAGACCAACGATAAATTGGCCAGTCGCGGAAATGCCGTTACCAGTGAGGAACGATCCGGACGTACCACCGTTTGAACTGGAGCCGTAGGCGATCAGGCTGGGAACGATCGGAAGGCCACCCAGCGACTGAATGGTGTTGCTTGCCGAACTCCAACGCCGACTGACGGATTCAGTCGCCGCGGGCAGAGTTGTTGAAGGAATGAGGGTTGGATTAGGGTTGAAAGCGGGAGTGACGCCGGCTGCTGTGTTTCCGAAGATCTGAGGCCCGGTGTTCAGAGTGCTAGCAACCTGAAACAAACCATCAGCAGAAATTGGACCACCACCATTGCCACCAATCTCGGTGGCAGTCAAGGTGGTGCCTGTGAGAGTCCAGCGAGCTGCAGCTCCAGTAGACAAGCCGCTGCCGCCAATGTAGTAGGTTCCTGACAGACTGTTGGTCACTCCAAGCGGTGTGCCGCTACCGAGTGAGGTGAGGCTGGGAACAGCAGATGCAACTCCAGCTGTACCAACGAGTAGGGCAAGAACGAGGCAACGATTCAGACTATTCATTTCAAATCTCCAATTTGACGACCAAAAGACGGGTTACGCCCGGAAACGCGGCCTGACTTTTGATCAGTGAACAACGCCGCTAAATGAGCACATCGGCAGATTCTACCGGGTCATAACTCGTCTTGCAAGTAAATTCTTGCACTTTCTCATGAGAAATCTTGGATTGAGGTTGCGAAGCGGCCGTAAACTAGGTATACTCCGCTTAAATAGGCGTCTGTACGTACAATGACAACAACTTTCCCCAATTCTGAACCATCAGGCCAGTTTCTCGAAGAAGCCAAAGTCACAATGGGTAGTCTTCGAAGTGCCTTGCTTGATCTGGTAGACCAGACCGGTGATGACTTTGCAGCCCCACAAGCGGTTTCCCGCCGCTACAACCTGGACAAAACTCTAACATGGAAGATATCACGGATTGTCCGTGATGAAGAGATAGCCAGCTCGGTGGTGCACGTTCCAGGGCGCCGGAGAATGACAGCACTACTAGCCGCGATGCGTCAGGGAGGGGCAACTGAAAAATCGGTAGAGACTGTCTGGCGAGCATTTGATGACTTTGAGAAACTGGTACGCAAGCACTCGGGCGATCGTGGCACCCTCGACATCATGGTCGCGGGCTCAAGTCAACGCGCACCAGATCGGCGACTCGAAAACTTGCGCAAGGCAGGATTTCAGTGCAATTCTGCTGTATGGGGAGTTCGAGCACGCATGCACTTTGGCATGCATGTCATGATGCCGAGCAGCAATTCCGAACACCTCGAAGCATTTACGATTTGCGGGTTTCGTGGCCTCGAACGTTTGCGCCCCGGACTTCCGTGGGCAGTTGGTGATGCGAATTCGTGGAACAACGACGATGCTGATAGCATGGCAGTCACACCACTTCACAATGGCGGGAATGCACAGAGTTCACCTATTTTGCCAGATTTCTGTTCACGACCCGTGCCACAACTGCGGACAACCTTGATTGACCGAACCAACAAACGGTTTGAACTTCCAGAAGGTGCGGTCGGCCTTGGGAACGCGGTAGATTTGACACTGGGATGGTCATGGCCCGCGACCATGAGTACTCGCCAAAAAGTGGAAGGCGAGTACGGCGAACATGGCATTACTGTTTCCACACCGGTTGAACAAGTGGTGCTGGACCTGTGGATGCACCGCTCTTTGACATTTGCGATGAATCCGACCATTCAGGCATATAGCAAACTTCCCAGTGGGCCGCGCTATCCGCATGAGGGACGAGCGGTGGGCCTGCTCCCGGTGCCGGATGCAGTCATTGATCTTGGACTTGGAGCCGCGACTTCAGCAATGGCAGATTTTCCGCAGTGTCGCGAAGTGCTTCAATACGGCATGGATCGGCGCGGTTGGAATTCGGAGGATTTCCAGGGGTATCGCTATCGCCTGAAATATCCGCCAATTCCGATGTTTGTTTCGTTCCAGCATCCATTGCTTCCGATGTTGCCAAAGTCAAAGTGAGTTTTTGTTTCGTGCCTGGGCAATGTTCCGCACAATTCGCTCGACGCGATTGTCACACCTAAACTGAAAAGGACTCGCCGCGATTGGCGTATTCTCAGGAGGTGCCGATGCCAGCTGAAGTTGTAGGTGTCATCCCCGCGCGGCTTGCTTCCACGCGGCTGCCACGGAAGGTTTTGCTCAGTCGCACCGGTAAATATCTGATTCAGCATGTGTGGGAGTCGGCAAAGAAGGCGAAGAGCCTGCATCGTTTGGTCATTGCCACGGATAGCAAAGAGGTGTTGGATGCGTGCCGCGGATTTGGTGCGGAATGCCTGATGACGGGATTGCATCACCCGAATGGCACAAGCCGGTTGGCGGAGGCGGCGGATATTCTGCAATTGGGCGATGAGTCGATTGTGGTGAATGTGCAAGGCGACGAACCGGACATGGATGCGTCGATCATTGATGCTGGAGTTGAGTGTCTTCAGTCGGCGGACCCAGAACGGTGTCCGGTTGCAACGGTTGCCTCACGATTCACCAGCAGGCATGATGTAGTGAAGTCGGCCACAGTGAAGGTGGTTTTGCGCAAGAACGGGACAGCGCTGTATTTCAGTCGAGCAGCGATTCCCCATCAGCGAGTTGGCGGCACAAACGAACAAGATCCACTCAGGCATGTCGGGCTCTATATATACCGGAGGTGGTTTCTGAGGAAATACCTCACACTTGTCCCAACGCCGCTGGAACGGACCGAAGTGCTGGAGCAATTGCGGATCTTGGAACACGGGTATGACATTGCGGTCACGGTCCAGAACTGTGACAATGCAGGGATCGACACATCGGAGCAATATGAAGCGTTTGTGACACGGACACTTCGCGGGAAGTAAGCGATTTCCCGACTACAGTGGTGCCATGCACAGGCTTACTCGTGTCGGAATCGTTGCTGTACTTGTCGTCGCCGCGGGCGCGGTGTTTTCGTGTTCAACGTCAACCCGGCCGGATGCGGATCATCCGCTGACGCGCATGCGGAATCCTGGGTTAAGCGTAAACAATCGAGTGGAAGCGCTCGATGAAGCGTGGAAACTCGGCGAGCCGGGAACGCCTGACCGGCAGATGACTCGTGAAGCGATGAAGGACCTGGTGTGGTCGTCAGCAACGCCGCTGGAGCTTCGGCTCCGGATCATGGGGAAATTGCTGGATTCGACCGATGCGGCGGAAGCGGCGGATGCGAAGAACATGGCCAAGCTGATGCTGCCGCGTGAACGCAGCAGAACGATGGTGACGTTGATATCAGATGTTGCTGGGTCGCGCGGTTGGAGCGATTTCATTCCGGCGCTTGTGCGCAGTTACAGTCAGCGTGTTGAGGGAGTGACAGATGCGTTGCGGTCTGAGCGAGTTGCACTGGACAGGCTTGCCAATGGAGTCGCAGTTGAGCAGCTTGTGTTTGATGTGTTTGTGTCGCCGCCGCCAGCCGAGGAAACATATGGAGTGAACTGGCAGGATCGCATGCGGACAGATGCATGGGATCTGCTGGGACGACTTGATGCGGATGGCATCATGCGCGTGAGGCTGGTAACAGAGCTGAAGTCGAAAGGCATCGCGAACGATACTGTTCTCACCTGTCTGCAGACATGCTTTGGCGAGCTTCGCGCGATCCCGCTTACAGGCGAGGAACTGAAATGGGCGATCGCACTTCGGAATGAGAAGAAGGCTGAGAATGTCGCGTGGTGGGCAGAAGCGGCATCAGCAGTTGCGAAAACCAACTTTGATGTGACCGGCCCCCTGCAGCTTCGGCATATTGAACCGATTCGCTGGGCGGCCATTCACCAGGGGGGGTGGTTAAACCTCAGCCGGGCCGAACTCAAATCTGAGTTGCTGGCGCGATTGGAAAAACGCGAAAAGAATACACGGTCAAACGAAACACCAAATTCTGGACGGGTGTATCAGGAGCAGGTCGACGCCTGGGATGACAAGCTTCGCTGGGGCGACTTTCTGACAATCCTGGTGCTCGACGAGGCACTGAAGGAATCAACCCTCCCAGCTCAGATGCTGCGGCACGCAGAGTTGGACAGACGCGATACGACAACGGAATATGGAGGAGTGTTGCGAGTTGCAGATATTTCTGAAGCTCCGGCACAATTCTCGGCGGTGCTCTATCCGCCACGTCCGGCACAACGAGCTGGCGACACTCAATTTATTGCCAGTGACGACATGATCGCCGCAAGCGATAGAACTTTGGCACATTATCACTTTCATGCACAATCGATGAGCAATCGCATTTATGCCGGGCCATCGCTCGCGGATATTCTCTATGCCAGGAGAATGGGACGCTCGTGTCTTGTGTTTACATCTGTGAAGGACGGCGCGCTGGGAATCGACTACTACCAACCTAATGGCGCAGTTATTGATCTGGGTGAGATGAAGGGCACTTTGAAGTAAGAGTTATTGATTCCAGAAACGTCCGGAAATGGATTTACTCGGAATTTATTTCAACAAGGCTTGAACTACCGAACCGAGTTTGCGAGACTACCGAATGTAAGGGGTGGGCCGCAAGGCCTGCGGTACGCTCATTGAACATTTCGGTTCTCGGACGCAAGGGAATCTGCCTTTGGTCTGGCGCAATATCAAGACTTGGAAGAGGAGAGAACTGTGCAAAGACTTTTCAGCACATTGAATCGGTCGATGAAAGGATTCATTAAGCCCGAGGTGCTCTGGAGTTCGGCGATCGGCGCTGCGGTTGTCACGGTCGCGGTAAGCCGCGCGACCATTCCGACGACGTTGAACGACTTCTTTGGCAACGGATCGCTCCCCACGGAATTCCAGGAAATTCTCGCGGATGCCCAGCTCTGCTGGTATTGCCACGGTGGGTTTGAGTCTCCGACGGAGCCGCACTCGACATGGTCAGCAAGCATGATGGGCCAGGCGGCCCGCGATCCGGCAGTGTGGGCAGCGATTGCTATTGCAAATCAAGATGCGGATTTCGCGGGCGAATGGTGCCTGCGCTGTCACGTACCGGTTGGATGGATGAACGGACGCTCGGTGCCGCCAGACGGCGCCCAGCTTGAACCGATTGACTTTGATGGCGTTTCGTGCATCATCTGCCACCGCATGGTTGACCCAGTCTACACGCCGGGGCAGAGTCCAGCGGATGACGAACTCATACTTGACGAATTGACGTTCCCGCCGTCTGAGCCCGGAAACGGAAGTTATGTCATCGACCCGCTTGATCGCCGGCGTGGACCGCTGGTGCTCGACGAACAGTTTACCTATCACGAATGGCGCAGGGCTGAATTCCAGGCCGCAAAAAGCGAACATTGTGGCACATGTCACGAAGTGTCTAATCCAGCCTTCTCCAGACAGGCCGATGGTTCGTATCGCCCGAACCCGTTTGATGCGCAACATCCGACATTGCAGCGCCAGGACATGTTCCCATTGGACCGGACGTATTCGGAATGGAAATATTCCGCATTTGCAGATGCACCGATCAACATGCAGGGACGTTTTGGCGGCGACGACCCGCTTGTTTCATCGTGCCAGAGTTGTCACATGCCGACCGCAACAGGGCATGTCGCTAATCCGATTCTGGCAGAACTCCGCACCAATATGCCGCAACACTTCTTTAATGGCGGAAACACCTGGGTACTTCGCGCTGTGAGAAATCTATATCCGGATGAAGCGACCTCGTTGACAGCCGCGACAGTCGCGGCATCGATCGATCGTGCCAAGGGAATGCTCGCGGCCGCGGGCGACCTTGAAGTTACAAAGGAGTCAGGCCAGCTCAAAGTCAGAATCATCAATCAGAGCGGTCACAAGCTGCCGACTGGGTATCACGAAGGTCGACGCATGTGGATCAACGTGAAGTACTTTGATGGATCGAACGCGCTGGTGCAAGAGCACGGCAACTATGACAATGTGACGGCAGTGCTGACCACTGCTGATACAAAGGTATACGAGAACGTGCAGGGAATGGACGCGTTTATGGCGAACCTCACAGGTAAGCCAGAGGGCGAGAGTTTCCATCATGCAATTAACAACATGGTTGTAAAAGACAATCGAATCCCGCCGCGTGGTTTCACGAATGCAGAGTTCGAAGCAGCGCGTGCCGCTCCGGTTGGCGCGACGTATGCAGACGGCCAGTACTGGGACGATACGAATTTTCCGATCCCGGTGGGTGCCAGCCGCGTGGAAGTGCGTGTCTTCTACCAGACGACTTCAAAGGAATACATCGAGTTCCTTGAAAGTGAAAACACCACTAACGATGCCGGCATGATCCTTCGTCAGCAATGGGAACTGACGGGGAAATCTGAGCCGGCGTTGATGGACCTTGGAGAGTTGAACCTCTGTGCCGCTGACTTTAATGCCGATGGAGTGATCGACTTCTTCGACTACCTCGACTTTGTCGATGTGTTCTCGGCAAATGGACCCACAGCGGACTTCAACGGCGACTCGGTCATCGACTTCTTCGATTACCTCGACTTCGTTGACGCTTTCTCGGTGGGCTGCCCATAAGTCGTGGATTGGATGTGTGACTCTTATGCTGTCCTGAACGAAGGGCCGATGCCCCCACCACATCCCTGACGGGAGTTCGCGAAAGAAAATCACAACCAAGGCGATCCAGACCCGTACAATGGGCGGCATGTCCGCGCCGGCCGTCGGCGCGAACGCTTGTAGCATTGGCTCAGGAAGGAACGCTCGATTGGCCATTTTTCCTTGGAAGAAGTCGGAGGGTGATAACGGTGGAACTCCCGAGCCAGCGTGGTCGCCACAGCCCGAGAAGGCAGTAGTTTTCTTTGACCGCGCTCGCGATATGCAGGAAGCGGGCAACCACGAATACGCCGTCCAGCTCTGGCTGCGAGGGCTGAGATTCGAACCGACAAATATGGCAGCGATCACCGGCCTCGCCCAGTCAATGGGTGGATTTCTCAATGAGTCTGGCAGCAAGAAGGGCCTCAGTAAAGACACACTCGCTGCCATCGAAGGCAAAGCCGAAATTGATAAGTACCTCAATGCATTGATTGAGTGGATGCTTCGGCACAAGGATCCTGGATATGCCGTTCGGGCGGCGGAGTTGTCGGCAAAGCTCGGTTTCATTGAGCCAACCCGTTGGATTGCAGAACGGGCATTCGGGCTCAATCTCCAGGACAAGAAGCCACGAAAAGATCTCTTCCTGAAGTTGTCGGAGTGCTTCGCGGCTGTTGGATCATTTGATGTTTCGATTCGGGTCGCCGAAGAAGCACTGAAACTCAATCCGGCCGATGCGGAACTTGCCGTCAAGATTCGAAATCTGTCAGCACAATCCGCGATGAGCAAGGGCGGATATGCACAGACTGGCGAAGCGGGCGGCTTCCGAGCGAACGTTCGCGATGCGGATAAGCAGCGTTTGCTGGAAGAATCAGACAAACTCTCCAAGACGGGCGACACGCTCGATCGACTCATTGCTGTTTCCAAGGCCGATCACGAATCACGTCCAAGCGATATGGCGGCGTTGCAGAAATACGTTCGTCTGCTTCTCGACCGTGGCACCCCCATGGACGAAAACGCTGCATATGAACTGTTGATGTCAGCGTACATGACGTCCCAGCAGTTTAATCTGCGTCAACTTGCAGGCGACATCAGGATTAAGCAAGGACGACGAAAGGTGGCGGAAGCTAAAGAGATGCTCGAAGCGGCACCGGGCGATTCCATGGTCCAGTCGATCGTTCAGAGCGCAAATGAGGACCTGTCGAACCTGGAGATAGCGGAATACAAAATTCGCCTGGATGCCTACCCGACAGACACAAGCATTAAATATGAGCTTGGTCGACGCTACTTCGAAAGTGGCCATTTTGGCGAGTGCATTGAGTTTTTGCAGCAAACACAGTCCGATCCGAAATTCAGGGTTGGGTCGCTCAGCATGCTCGGCCAGGCGTTCCTCAAGCTCGACTATGTGCCTGAGGCGATTGAGATGTTCAGGCAGGCAGCAGACCTCCGCGACTTGACGCCAGAGACCGAAATTGAACTTAAGTACTTATTGCTCTGTGCTTTACAGCATCGAGCAGAAACCGATCGTGATCTTGCGGCGGCGGAAGAAGCCGAAAAAGTCGCGAGCGCAATCACCATTAAACAGTTCAGCTTCAAGGATGTCCGTAGCCGGCGCGATGTGGTAAAGAAGCTCATTGGATCGATTAGAGGCGGATAATTGCCTCACCCTCATCATGCCTACCACGCCTTGGGGGTTTGGGCTATTTGAATTCAAGAGATTGTGTCCCCAACAGGCCCCTTCATCCGATAAGAGGACTTCGGCATGGACGCCTTCTGTCGCGATCGCGGCGGAAGCCATGGGTGAGGGGATTCTCATGCGCATTATTTCGATCATCAACCAGAAAGGCGGATGTGGAAAGACCACTTCCGCGATAAATCTGTCGGCGATATTCGCGCGACGGGGTTTGCGAACACTTCTGGTTGATATGGACCCGCAATCACACTGCGCGGTGGGGCTCGGAATTCCTGAAGGTCGACTTGATTATGACATTGGCGATGCGCTGCTACATGGTGATTCCAGACGTTTTGATTTCTCACGCATAGTCTGGCCAGCCGCCCGCAACCTGGATCTCGCGCCAAGCCGCATGCGACTTGCCGGACTCGAGGCGCGTGCAGGCGGACTTGCTGACAAGCCGGACAGAGAACAGCGTCTTGCAATGGTGTTGGGCAAACTTAAGAATCAATACGACGTTGTCTGCATCGATTGCTCGCCATCGATCGGTCTGCTCACGTTCAATGCGCTCGCTGCGGCCAACATGGTGCTGGTCCCGGTTGAAACCGGGTTCTTTTCACTGCAAGGCGCGACTCGCCAGGTGAATACCGTTCGCTCGGTATCCAAACGAATGGGCGCTCCTCTGCCTGTGTGGATTCTGCCCACGATTCACGATGAGAGCAGTGCGATCGCCGGTGATCTTCTCGAGGAACTTAAACGCCGCTTTGGCCAGCGTGTCATGCCGACCATCATTCGCAGAGATCCGCGACTGCGAGAAGCGGCAGGATTCGGACAACCAATCGTTGATTTTGATGCCAACTCAATCGGCGCGGCCGATTACACCGCGGCCGCAAACTGGTTGCTTGAACAGGTGCTCACGCCAGGGGCAATTGAAGATGATGGTCCGATTGAAGATGCGGATCTATATACAACACCTCCTATTGCAGTTGAGCCGGAACTCGTTGAGCAACCGGTGGTCGAAATCACAGACGGCTTGCGACAAGCGGCTTCGATTCGGCAGGAACTCATCGCCTCAATTCAACAGCCAGAAGTGCTTTTGAATCGAGCAGAAGAACTTGCGCAGCGTGCCCGATCGCTCTCTGCTAAGGCAAGCAGCAATCGTGGCGTAGCGATCGCCGAAACCGATGCAAGAAAACAGACAGAAACGCAACTCAGCCGACCGACCGAGACGCTGGAACCATCGCCACGCCTGGCAGGATTTCAGACATTGACGATTCTTGAGCCGCAGAGGCCGACGATGAGCGAGTCTCATGTCTCGTTGCTTGGTGTCCGCTCGACCCGGCAGGGTGTACTTTTTGTCCAGCCGGCGTCGATGGGAGAGAGGATCTCCATCGCAGGCGACTTTAATTCCTGGTCAGCAACCAATGCCATCATGAAACTCAATCACACTCTTGGAGTGTACGAACTGACGCTTAAACTCCCACCTGGGAAGCACCAATACCGTCTCGTCGTAGATGGGGCATGGATGGCTGACGCACACAATCGAAACAGACAGACAAATCCATTTGGCGAACAGAATAGTGTGATCGAAGTCCCGTAATCAGAAGGCGGAGCCCTCATGTCAAATCAGAACGATCAGGGAAGGGGACCTTTCAATTCCGGCAACCTGAGACCGGTCGGTTCCCGTCCGCCCATTTCAATCGACTTGAATCTCAACGATCCGGAAAGTGATGCTGTGACAGAGTTGTTTCTAGGTGAAGGGTCGGCGGTGCCGGCCAGCATGCCGAAAGCAAAGCCCCTTGCAGAACCCCATGCCGCCTGGAAAGTGGTCGGCCGCGCGGAAGATATGGACGCTTTTGACGCGGTGGCAGACCAATTGCCTCCGTTTGAAACGATTGCCCCTGCTAAAGCGGTACAGACTTCCCCCACAATAGAAGCGATCGTGCAAGGACATTTGCCGACATTTGCCGCGGCATGGGTCACGCAGTACGCTCGCTCGCGTGCCGAAGAAATCCGCAGCGCTGTCATACTTCTGCGCGTACGCCAGGGCAATGCGAGCGTGGAATGCATCTTCCCTTCCGGCACTCCATCGATCTCCATGTCTCTGTCTGAATCAATTTCTGACGCAATCACTCTGGCTGCAGGAATGGGTGCGAGGTATTGGATTATCCAGACCGACGAAGTCAACGAGCCCGACCTGTGGCAGCTTGAGCATGTGAATCGGATCACTATCTTGACTGGCGCCGATGAAGCAGCTCTTGTTGCATGCTATAGAGCCCTCAAAGGAATAGCTCAGACGACCGCTCCCGAATCAGAGACAGAAATTCACATTGCAGTGCTTGGCGCAGGGCCGGAAAAAGCGGCACACGCGATTGACCGCGTCACTCGCGCTGGCGATAATTTTCTTGGCCGCCGGGTGACAGGGGCTCTGGCTGCCGCGAAAATCGGCGCTGGTACCGCGTCGACACTCTTTCGTTCAAGTTCAGAATTGCCGCATCTGCGCGAGGTTGTAGAAACGATCGCGCTGCTCCCAAAGCCCAAACTCACAGAACCGTTTCCCCCCTCCGCCCCCAGCCCCACACCGGCTCCGGTAGACGCCTCGGGTACGAGAGAACACACTGTGAGGCAGGAAATGTCAGCGCTGCGTGAACTGCACAGGCGGGAAGCGGCTCAAGATGTTGATGAGAATGAGAACGATCCTGCACTGCACCTTACCCACGAACAATCGCACGTTGTCGAGAACGAACCTCGTGAACATGCAGCAATTTCGCGGCCTGAAACTCTGGTTTCACTGATCGACGATATTGAAGCAATTGGTATCAGTTGTCCGTCAGCGGGCGGCGTTGAGTTCGGTATCGCCCAAGATGGGCGACTTCACCTGATCGCACATGTGGATGGCGAATTGAATTCTGGACATCCGTCAACTCAGTCACGTGCCGTTGAAGATCTGCTGGTCGCGGCGGCCTGGGCCACCTCGCACGCCAAGCTGTTGATGTCGACCCACGCAGCCATTCGGCTTGACGACACACTTCACACACCGATTCTTCACATCATTACGACTAAACCGCGCGAAGCGCGACGGTTACTTGATACCAACGTTCGAGTACACCTGGTTCTGCGGGCATCGGACGACCATCCTTGGATTTCGATGGAACTGAACTAATCACGCTCTGTCCACGCACTGGCCAGGTCGTTAATCTTCGACCTCCCAGAGGCTCTCAACTTCAACGCATGCGCCAAGAGGTAAGCTGCTGGACCCCACTGCCGCCCGCGCGTGTCTTCCTGCATCACCAAACACTTCGACGACAAACTCGCTCGCACCGTTCGCGATTGCGGGGTGGTCTGTAAACTTTGAATCGCACGCAACAAAGACGCCCAGGCGAACGCATCGACGGACTTTATTCAACGATCCTGTCGCCTCTCTCAGCACCGCCATGGCGTTCAAAATGCATAGTTTCGCGGCCTCTTTCGCCTCCCCTGTCGTCACGTTGTCCGGAATCTCACGAGTGCCGTTGAAGTGCAACGTTCCCCGATATTGGACCGTTCCGTTACGCATGGGTATCTGGCCCGCAATGAACACGAGATTGCCTGTGCGTACAAAAGGAATGTACGCGGCAACTGGCTTGGGAGGCGTTGGGAGTGTTATTCCAAGTTGGGCGAGTTTTTCTTCCGGGCTCAAAGCTCAAACTCCTTGATCATTTCTTGTCTTCTGCCGTACCTTGCGGCTTCACGTCCGCTTCAAGCAACCAACGTTCAACATCGTTACCTGTAATATCAAGAGTTGAAACCAGCTTGCCATCTTTGTCAAAGATCTGGATCTTTCCACCCTTGACCGTTGTTGCATCCGCCCAGAGGTCTTTGGGCTTGTTTGCCTCGCTACGACCCGCTTCGAGCACTTCAACTCGCCGCTGCGCACGAATAAGTTCCTTGGTCAATCGTTCCTCAAACTGACGTGCTTTGCTCAGTTCGCCGCTGGCGACGGCGGTTTCGGTATCTTCGATCCCGGTTGGCTTCCACTCACCGGTCTGCAATTTTATCTGCACAGCTTTCACCGCGGCAGTCAACTGCTTGTCTTTCATCGCATTCAAGACCCACTCGGTGTCTGCCCAGTTTCCTGTGGATACGTCGCCGCCATTCTTGCGGATAATGTCGAGGTCTCGCCGAGCCTTGAGCATCTCGAGCTCTTCATCTTCGGTGATTGGTACGTAGAAGCCCTTCGAAGGATCAACTCCCCACACTGCCGAGTCGTCCTTTCGATGAATGCTTCTGCCGCTGGGGAGGTAATACCCGCCCTGGGTGATTTTCACTTCGCCGCCGCCATGTTCAACCGGGAAGACGCTTTGCACTGATCCCTTGCCAAAGCTCCGGGAGCCAACCACGATCGATCGATTGTTCTCAACCAGGGCACCTGACAAGACTTCACTCGCCGAGGCCGATGAACCGTTGAGCAATACTGCGATTGGGAAATCCGGAAGTGTGCCTGCAGCACGGGCAGTGGCCGCCTGGTCTTTCTGGCCTCTCGCCTTGGTCGACACGATTGTTCCTTCCTTCAGGAACATGTCTGCAATTTCGATCGCCTCATCAAGCAATCCACCCGGGTTGTAGCGTAGATCGAGTACAAGCCCCTTCAGGTCGCCTTTGTCCGCGCCAACGCTTGCGAGCGCCATCGCAACTTCCTGGCCACAATCCGGCGTGAACTGATTCAGCCTCATATACGCGATTTTGCTGACCGGATCGATGAGATACTGCCATGCTTCTGGGTTCGCAGGATCACGGTGGAACCCCTTCAGTGAGCGGCTCCTGATGTGATCGCGTGTGATATCCATTGATATCTTCTCACCCTTGCGTTCAATCGTCAGTTTTACAACCGTGTTGGGCTCACCGAGCAAAAGTGCAATGCAATCATCAACCGATTTCCCCTGAGTC
Organism: uncultured Phycisphaeraceae bacterium; assembly: GCA_964484185.1. Taxonomy (GTDB): domain Bacteria; phylum Planctomycetota; class Phycisphaerae; order Phycisphaerales; family UBA1924; genus F1-120-MAGs238. The sequence goes on along the minus strand of CAZAEQ010000010.1, from coordinate 27,615 downwards.
GATGTTCCGTTGATTTCGGTCACACGATCATCGGGCATGATCCCCGACTTGTACGCCGGCGAATCTTCCAGTGGCGAAACAATTGTCAACCAGCCATCAACGATATTGACCGATGCGCCGATCCCAACGTACCGACCAGTCAGGTCTTTCTCGAATCCACGCTTGCTTGCTTCAGGGACATACACCGTGTATGGATCATCGAGCGCCTCGATCATCCCTCGAATCGCGCCATCCTGCATCTTCTTGTCATCGGGCGTCTCACGGAAGTGCTTCGACAGAAGCATGCGCGTATCCAAAATCGGATCGAAAAATCGATAGTCGTTCTTTCGCGTCAATGCGATCGCTGAGCCGAAAACCGCGCCAGCAAGAATAGTGAGTAACGCAATATCAAACCACAGGCGTGAACGTGAAAACACCTTGGAACTCCCTTGTATGTGGCCCTTCTCCGCGTCCAATAGAGTAGTCGCATGCCCGTGCGCTCGCTAAAGCAGCCGCTGATTTTCCTTTGCGCGTTCGTCGACTACTGATGGGTCAGCGCCGTTTCTCAATGATCTTCAAAATCGCATCTGCCGCGGCGATCTGCACTGTTTCCTCAGGGTCGTCCAGCAGAATCTGCAACGCCGCCAAGTGCTCCGTTTCGCCGCTTGATCCCAGCACGGCCGCCGCCTGCTTGCGGAAAGTCACATTTGTATCAGTCAGGTGGTCAAGCCCCAGTCGGGCTGCATCTGTCTCGCCAAGGCGGCACAACGCCGTAGCAATACACATTTCGACATCCGCTGGAATCCTGTTACCGGCCTTGTCCTTATACATCGCCAGATTCGTCAGGTGTGCGATCGCCCCGCGATCACCGAGCTGGCCGAGGATCTGTGCCGCGAGCGCGGTTGTTTCCAGCTCTTCGGGCCCACCATACAAAGCAGCACGAATGCTGTCAACCTGTACGCCATCGCCCAGCTTCACCATCGCTTCAGAGAGTTGTAACTGAAATGCTTTATTTTCAGCTTCGGTTGCGAGTTCAATCTTTTCGCGGGAAGCGTGACGAATCAAGCCAAGCCCAGACTTGTTGCCGATCTCGCCCATGATGTACGCCACATGCGAGCGAACACGCGGCGAAGGATCGCGTAACAGCAGCGTTGCCAGCGGAGTCTGATCAACCGCCTGGCCATTGGCAACCAGTGCGTATATGGCCGCAGCACGCACAAAGCCGCTCTCATCCTTTACCAGTGGCTCGACATCCGCGGCCAGGGCTTTCATCTTTCGCTTACCAATTGTCATCGCGGCAACGGTGCGAACACCTTGATTCTTGTCAGCAAGCCCCTTGGCAATTGTGGCCTTAAGTCGATCGGAGACATTTCCACACGCTTCCATCGCGTTGGCCCGAATTTCCGCGCTCTGGCTCGCAGCGAGCTTTTCTGCAACAGTGATCGCCTTCTCACGCAAGAGCCCAGTTTCAGATGCATTGAGCTTCACACTCTTTACTGAGCCCTTTGGCGCGGCAGCAGGCTTGGTTTCTGGGGCAGCGAAGACCGACATGGCAACACACGCCGCACACGCTAACGAAAACGCACTGATTCGGACGCGGTTCATACTGGCTCCAAAAACTGATCGGGTTCGACACAAATACGAAATTGCCATTGCCAAGTTCGGCATAATCAGGCCGCTTCGTGCACTCTCTTTGTTGACATCGGCTACGGCGCCTTTTCAGCGACCTTTACGGGGCCGGGCTTTCCGAACAGCCCCCACACGAGCAGGCCAGCCATACCCGCCAGAATGATCCATGGAGTCGTCCAGCCACCAGACATATAGACGGTGCTTCCGTTCGCGACCGGCATATCCACCATCAATATTCCCGGCTCCCGGGCATTGGGGATCGCAAACCCCTCAGCGGCACGTACAAATCCTCCGTTGCCGTCAATCGCGCAGCTGATGCCGGTGTTGGCGCATCGCACCACGGGAATACCAGTCTCAATCGCCCTCCAGCGTGCGAGTTGCACATGCTGCTGCCGCGTCTTATCACTATCACCAAACCACCCATCGTTCGTGAGTGTGATCATGAGATCGGCACCAGTTGCCAGCTTTCTCACCGTCGGAGAATCGGCTATCTCAAAGCAGATTGGAGTCGCAATTCTCAATACTTGCTGGACATCGCCCTCCTGCAGAGTCGTTCCTTTCATCGTCACATTGACTCGCAACTGCACTGGCGCGACTCCTTCCGCCAGATCAAAACTCATCCCGTTCGCACCAAATGCGAGGAGTTGTTTCTGCAGCCATGGCCATGAACGGATATATGGCATGTATTCGCCAAACGGCGTCAGGTGCAGCTTGTTGTACTGATCTGGTTGTGCGACGCCATCAGAGACTACAAAGGCGCTGTTGTAGCGTTTGTCGTATTCAAGCCTCACCCCGCCATCTGAATCTGTCGGGAAACGCAGGCCCTCAAACGCCTCCTCTCCCACAATCAGTGGCACACCAATCTCTTTCTGCATCGTCAGCATGTCATCAGCAAACTTTGTAGAGCCAATTCTCTTGTCGCTTCCATTCGCGTCTTGGTATCGGAATATCAAGCCCGCAGCTCGTTCTGCTTGCAACGACTCCACATCGAGCGACAATCCGGGCTTCATCGTCTCTGGCCACACGATCATCGATGGCTTTGCATTCGCGGCCTTCCTGGTCAAATCTTCCAGCACATTCCATTCAGCAATCTGGCTGGCGATCCCGCCACCCATTTTGATTTCCTGCGGCACATTGGTCTGGACACAGGCAATCCGAACCTCTCGCAGATTCACATCCTTCAGACTTCCGCCGGGCAAGAGCCCGACAGTCAATTGAAGTACCCATGTCCCGAAAACCAATAGAAGTATCCATGCAGTGACAAGAGCGGGCTTTCGTAATCGCACTCCGTCCGCAATCAGCGTGTTGATGAGCAGCACGACAAGCGTGACGCCATATGCACCGGTAATCGCGCCGAAACTCCCTATTGGTCCGCCCGCAAGCGGATGTCCTTCAAAGTACCACGGATACCCATCCGCGACGATTTCGCCTCGCAGCACATGAACACCGCACCAGATCAGTGCCGCAGGAATCGCACAATACTTCAAGTTCTTGCGGCGCATGACGAATGCAGTAAGGAACACCGCCACAAATGAATACGAAACCAATAGCAAACACATTGGTATGTAACCAGCCCCGGTAATGCGGCTGATCCAGAACTCCTCATACATCCAGAACGGCATCACACCCATCGCCGCAAACATCGCAAGCGTTCGGGCTTTAAGCACGCTCGTAGAAATCACCCAGAACAGCGGCACGCAGCACCCAAACACCAGCGGCCACACATCAAATGGCGGAAACGCCAGGATCATGCCAATCGCGTAGAACAGCCCTGCAATAAGGGCAGCCCCACGCGGGTAGCGTGAGCTTAATGTTGACGACTCAGGATTCGCAGCGGTTTCCGTTACTTGCACATCGCGATAATAGTGACAAGCTTTCAAGCACACTGGCACTCTGTCGCACATTCCGCTATCATCTTCTGATCCGGGTGCCTGGATGGCGCCCTCAATCGCACGGAGGCGAACTATGACTCAATCGCAAAACACCACCATCAGCGCCGACACTCACCTTCAAGGCACTTTGACCTTTGAAGGCAACGCCGCCGTTCTCGGTAAAGTCGATGGCAAGATTTCAGGTACTGGCGAAGTGTCGATCGGACAGACTTCGGCCTGCCAAGCCACAATCGAGGCGAAAACGGTCATAATCGATGGCAAGGTCGAAGGCAACATTCTCGCCAAAGAGAGTGTTCAACTGAATTCCAGCGCCCGCGTCACCGGGGACATCTTCGCGCAATCAATCACCATTGCGCCCGGCGCGACATTTCAGGGCATGCTGCGTATCACTACCGGCGCCGCCTCGAGTTCAGAGATCGAGACCAAGTCGACACCCACACACTCTGTCCAGACAACCGAAGCAGAATGCGAGGTGCCACAGGCAGCCTCGACATGGACACCGGTGAAGCCCACAAGTCTGGGCGCAGGTCTCGCAGGCCTGGGCTCTTCCCGTGCTTCCTGGCCCAATCAGCGTTGAGCCGCTGACTACACCGTGCGACGACGCCAGCAACTCAGTGTGACTGCTCCGACTACCGCCAGAACAATCGTTCCAGGCGTTGGCGAAACGACCACTCGCACATCATCTATGTTTGTTTGACCGTACAAGGCTTCAAAGCGAATACGCAGCACTTGCCCCACTGCTTCTTCACCGATATCAACCGTATAAAACAAACTCGCCGGAACGAACATCCCCGCATCAGGATGTGACTCCGTCAAATCTTGTGCCAATAGCACATCTCCGGCGTACATCGACATGATGTACCCACCCCAGGGAATCAGCGGATTGTCCACGCGACGACCAATGGTTGCATGAAATTCGCACACCATCCCGGCTACCAGAACAAACTCGGTAGTCTGCTCGAGAGTTCCTGTTGGCCTCCCCCAGCCCGACTGCACAAATCCGACATTGCTCCCCACCGGCGCGCCACCTGGATACGCCGCCGCTGGCGGATGAAATGTTCCGGCATCGCCAGTGACAATCCACCCGTCAGCTTGATATACCCATGTGTCGAGCGAGAGCACATCGTTTTCGAATGATGGATTGACGACATCTGCTCCGGCAGCAGATCCAAAGCACATCACCGCTCCCGCCAATCCCGATTTCATCCAGCCGTGCGCACACATTGTGGTACTCCTCTTTTCCCACGAAAGAACCACGCGAACACCAACTTTGTCACATGACACAACATTCGCGGCACACACGCCAGTGGACGCTGGAAACTTGAAGTTGCGTTCAATATCTCGTGAATAGAAGCCCGATATCCAGTCCTCAAAGCCCGTGGAACCACTCGTCGCCGCGTGCGTATCTACTCTCATACGGCTCGCTGTGGTCTCGCACCATTGCGCCTGCATTGCGATTCGGACTACGCCTTTTTGCTCGCGAGATATCTCTCGCCACGCGGCAAAACACGCCTGAGCCGCAATTTACTCCTCAGAGAGTGTTCCGCGTTTTCCCGCGAACTCGTGCCGCTTCAAAACCTGCAACACCTGCGGCATGACCTTTGATGCATCATGTGGCTGGCCCCACGCTGCCTGGTAGCTCGCCTCAAACTGGCCGCCGTGGTTGTAACTTTCGGGAAACTGCTCACCAGAAAACGTCACCTTTGTCGTCATCACCAGTGCGATCACACCAAGCCCCGCGTATCCACACGCAAGGGCCCGACCAACGAGCCGACCCAGCTTTCCGAAGTTGAATCTCTTCCATGCCAGCATCACGCATGCAATTCCCAGCGGCACCACAGGCAGCAGGAAACGCGGATCCAGGAACGGCCACGCCACGAGGATGGCAAAGTACGCCGCGAAAAACATCAGCGCCGGATCTGCCAGCTTTCGAACTCGCCAGGCACCCATCGCAAGTGCGACGCCAACGCAGAGGCCAGCGACATACACCCCCGCCACCATTCGCAGCGGCACCGCGCTCGCGGGGAGATTGAGAACTGCGAGTCCGAGTTCATACAGCCGCATATCACCTTGAGTGACAATCGCCGCGAAAATGCCCCCCATTTCGCGGTGTCGTTTGGCAAGCTCGACGCCATAGTCCGTTTCAGAGCTGATCCAGATTGTCGTGGCTGCGCCTGCAATCACACACACAACGACTCCAACTACGACCATCTTCCGCGCTATCAATCGCTCGATTGCACGCCACGCTGCTCCGTCGGGAAACACGAGCGCGACTGCGAGTGCAGGGATCAGCGTGACTCCGATGATTCGCGTGTACGTTGCCAGTACAGCCAGTATCGCCGCAACACACCACGCCGCGATCCAGCGATTTTCTTCCCCTCTCTGTGCCGCCCGCTGCGCGAACATGACAGAGTTCATAGCCAGGGCGAAGAACATCATGTCCGTCAGTGGCAGCGTCGCGTGCTTGATCATGATCCACGAAAGCAGCGTGCCAATCGCGACCAGCACGCTTTCGCGGCGTGAAAGTCCCCAGTCGATACAGATCCGCATTGCCGCAGCGATCCCTGCCAGCAGACACACCTGGTTGAGCATGACCAGCGCCCAGGATTGCCCCAGCCCCATGCGTATCAATCCCGCAACCACCGAGGGGTATCCGGGCAACGCCACCGAGCCACTCACCATGGTCCGGTCGTATTCCGCGATCCACGCGCCGCGATCCACGGCCTGATCCGCCATCATCATGCACAGCACCGCATCGTTGTTGAGTCGCAGTGGCGTCCAGGCTTGCACGAAATATGCGGCGACCAGCAGACCAAGTGCCAGCACGAGCATCATTCCGACTTCGCGATGTTCGGCTTTCCCTTCCAGTGTCATGTTCAATGTTCTCTCAATCGCTGGGCACGCCCCAAACACACTCGACCAGCGTACCCCCATGGTTCGCCGCACACGCTCTATATTTCCGTCTTCAGTTTCACATTCTCGTTGCTTGACCCCTTCTATCCTCCCGGCTCACACAGGAGTTCCCACCATGTCCGCGCCCGCCGCTGCCAACCCAACCGTCCAGTTCGAAACCTCCGAAGGCCCCTTCACGGTCGAACTCTGGCCCGATGTCGCTCCACTGCACACTGCCAACTTCCTCAAGCTCGCATCCACTGGCTTCTACAACAACCTCACCTTTCACCGCATCCTCGAACAGTTCGTCATTCAGGGCGGTTGCCCCAAAGGTAACGGCACGGGCAATCCGGGCTGGACCGTTAAAGCCGAGTTCAACAATCGCAAGCATGAAAAGGGCGTCCTGAGCATGGCCCGCTCGCAGCATCCCGATTCGGCGGGCTCGCAGTTCTTTGTCTGTCTCAGTCGCGAACGCTGCGTCCACCTCGATAACAACTACACTGCATTTGGCAAGGTCACCGCGGGCCTGGACACAATCGACAAAATCGCTGCCACGCCCCTGGCCAACCGAGACAGCGGCACACCCGTGACCCCGCCGCGTATCAAAACCGCGTCCGTAGTGCAATAAGTCCCGGACCTACGCGTCCACCTCTCTTGCATCCGCTCTAGTTCCCCCACGCAAAGCCCCGCAAAATGTGCGCTGGGGCTGTGTTTTTGTGCCGCGCCCAGCCAGTTTCATAACTCCATTGCAGTCAATGAGTTATAAGAACATAGGGAGGCATACAGGCTGGCCCGCAGCTTCCATACCGCTCCCAGCGTGCCCAAATGTGCAATTTGGCTATCACTCCCGACTCCTTTGCGAACATCGGCGGCATAAACTTGGCACTCTCTGAGCCAAGTGGTTATCATCCCTGTTCAGGGTTATTCCATCGGGACACGGCCGGGGTATCTACCCTTTGACTCGTGTCGACATTCAGGTTCCAAATGGAATGGCGTCCATTCCACGTGGGAAATCGGTGTTCTTCGCTGAGGCGGGCTTCGGACCCAGTTTCGCCTCCAGCCGGATTACGTAGGTGTGGTGTCCCTCTAAGGAGTTTGTTGTGAAGAATCTCAAGTTCGCTCTCATCGCAGGTGCTTGCACCACAGTCGCAGCTCTCGTGGGCTGCGACACATCATCCAAGTCAGGCGCGACGCTTGCCCCGGTTGATGCTCTCCCTGACCAGTACTACCCCGGCGGCAAAATGGTGACCAAGGTCACCGAGAAACCCGCACCGGCCGCCAAAGCCGAAGCAAAACCCGCGGCGAAGGCTGAAACCAAGCCCGCCCCCAAGGCTTCCGGCAACATGAACCGCATGTTCCTCCCCACCGGTGCACAAGCCACCAGTGCAGTGATGGTCGAGCGCGCCAGCCCCGCTGAAGTCGTCGTCGGTCAGCAGACTGAATACACCATCAAGGTCACCAACCTGACCCCCGACACCATCAAGGGCGTCACCGTCAACGACGAGTGCCTTGAGAACTTCACAATCAAGGAAAGCAGCCCCGCGGGCGTCGCTCGCGGCGGCACCACCACCTGGAACCTTGGCGACCTTGGTCCCAACGAATCCAAGACCATCACGGTCCGTGGCACCCCCACCAAGGCTGGCTCGTTCACCAGCTGCGCCGATGTCCGCTGGAACAACATCCTTTGCGCCACGACCAACGTCGTGCAGCCCGCGCTCGCCATCACCAAGATCATCACTCCTGAATCGATCTTGAACTGCGGCACGATCACCACCACCATCGACGTCCGCAACACGGGCTCAGGCACCGCCAGCAACGTCATCGTTACCGACAACCTCCCCGCCGGTCTCACCACCACGGATGGTCAGTCAACAGTCACGATCAACCTCGGCAATCTCGCCGCTGGTCAGTCGGCATCACGCCCGATCACCCTCAAGGCCGCCAAGACCGGCAAGTACGACAACACCGCATCAGTCAAGGCTGACGGCGGGCTGACCGCCACCTCTGGCACCGTTTCCACCGTTGTCAAGCAGCCCGTTCTGGCTGTCTCCTGTGCAACCGATGGCAACGTCTACATCGGCCGCGATGGCTCAGGCTCAGTCACCATCAAGAACACCGGCGATGCCTGCGTCGATAACGCTGCCGTCACAATTTCTTCAAACGGCACCATGACCCGCGTCGATGGCGGCACAGTCGCTGGCGCAAACGGCACTTGGAACGTCGGCAAGCTCTGCGGCGGCGAAACCAAGACCGTCAAGTTCAGCGTCAAGCCCACCGGCAACGCAGCAGTCAACATCAGCGTTAACGCCACCGGCACCTGTGCAGCGGCCGTTCAGTCGGCCTGCTCGTTCAACGTCATCGGCACACCTGACATCGGCACCAGCATCTCGGACAACGAGGGCGTGATCACCGTCGGCAACCCCCACGTCTACACATACCGCGTCGTCAACCAGGGCCAGGTCGATCTGACCGGCGTCAAGGTCGTCGGCACGCTCGACGCAGGCTCTGACTACGTCGGCACTAACTGGGCGATCGCACCCACCGTCGCTGGCAAGTCCATCACCTGGAACGTCGGTACCGTCAAGGTCGGCGAGACCAAGACCTTCACTGTGACCATCAAGGGCACCACCGAAGGCGAACACGGCATCGAGACCGTGACAAGCTGCGACCAGTTCAAGCGCGTCGTCCGCAACGACGAGCAGGTCAATTACATCAAGTAATTGGACCAAGTCACGTTCCTGATCGAGTCATTCGCCTTGCGATGACTGCAAATAACCCATTTCCAAGGGCCGGCCGAAAGGTCGGCCCTTGTGCTTTTTACCCTGGCGCCTCTCCCTCAAGTCAGCTGCAGGTCGCCGATGCCACGGCAAATAGGTTATTTTTCCCTGTATGGATAGGGGAACCACATCATGGCCCATGTGCTAACCTGATCCAAGTCCGCTTCTGTAGAAAGGGTCACTCAAACCAGCGAGTCTCGATGTCCAACTCCTCACTCGTTCCCGGAGACGACCAGTTGCCCCAATCGGTGGGAGCCTGGGTCCAAAAGCACATCGGAAGCCACGCCGTCATGGTGGCACGCAACCCCCTGGTCGCCGGGATCGAGTTCTCACTTGTCGAAGTCGCCCTTGTCACCACAACCGGCCGATACCTCCTTGCCCGTGGACTGGGAGTGTTTTACACCAACGGCCTGATGGTGCCTGCACAACGTTCTTCCGCCAGACTCCTGATCCCCACACCACCACTCATCGAGTGGGCAACCGGATCGGCGCTGTACGTCGATGGGAAGTCCGTGCCATACACGCGCCGCACTCCGTCCATGGGACTCCTGCGACGGAAGCTCTTTGAGCAGATGAAGTCCGACGGCATCAGCGAAGTTCGCTGACGCGCTGAGCACGTGCCTGCACCCCCTGGCACGCCGATGCACAACCGGCATCCACCCGGACTGATCTGTGTACTTCTACAGTTTACCTTACCTATGGATCCTCCTCCGTCGATGGCGTCCAAGCAGCTTTCCCCGTTTTGTCGAGATCTTTGTATTCGATTCGCAATTCCTCACCGTTTCAATACGATCCATGTGCGTCGGGGCTCTGGGTGTTCACCCTTAGGAGAGTTATGGACAACTCGTCATATGTTCCCGGAGACAGCCAGTCGCCAGAATTTGTCGATAGCTGGGTGAACCGAAACGTGACCGAGCGGACGGCCATGGTGGCCCGTCAGCTGCGGCCCGGCGGGTACGAATTCACGCTTGTTGAGGTCGAATTGAATTCCACCGACCATGCGATTCTGACATCCCAGCACTTCGGACTTTTTGAAACCACCGGTTTGCGTCAGGGCGCGGCCCATGACTCGGTCCGCCTGTGTGTTCCCACACCTGAAATGGTGCAATGGGCGGTCGGCGATTTAGTCTGGAAAAGCGGCAGGAGCAAGGCATACACGCGCAAGCAACTCCCACGCGCCAATGAAGCTTTCAAAAACCTGCTCGAACACCTGAAATTTGGCCCCTGGGTGACGGGCTGAATAGACCCTTCCTGCAGGTATGGTCCCACTGCCCCACGCTCCAGTTTCCATGACTGGTCCCAGGATCGGCGCGAATGGACCGAACACCCGCTCTCTCTCGCTCCCCGCGGCCACCGTTGGGTGCGAATGATGCGCCCGAAGCAACTTCCAAGGCTCAGCCCGCCCCCTTGTGCGAAACGCGTGTTTCTGGTATCATGCTCTGCGCTCGCCGAAAGGTGTGCCAATACTGGACTTGGGGGACATACATGAGCAGTGATTCAATCGTTCCCGGCGACGATCAGTCGCCGGAAGTGGTGGATTTGTGGGTGCGCCGACATGTGACGACCGGTTCGATCATGATCGCACGCTACGAACATAATGGCGCGATTGTTTTCGATCTCGACGAGGTCGATCTGATGAAAACCTGCGATCACTTTCTCTATTCAAGGACCTTCGGAACTTTTGACACTGGCGGCAACCAGGCTTCATCGCGATATGGCGTGGTCCGCCTGTTGATCCCGTCACCCACACTCACGAACCTGGCGGCCAGCGGACAGGTTTGGATCAACGGCCGCGTCGTTCAAACGCCGCGCCCCAAGCCCCCGCGCCACGAGTTCCTGCTGCGCAGACTTGCCGAGCAGATGAAATCTTGATCGCTGCGCGGGCGCACGGACGGGCAACTCGCGTGTTGCGGCGAATTCGGCCGCGCGATGGGCAGCCACGGCTGCCCTGCTTGCGCAGTCGCGGCCTGGTGAGCCCCCAGGATCAGCGAAGGTACCATCCTCGCAGAGTACTGCGATATGGCGTAGACCCACTTCTCCCGGAGCAACACCTCTCGGGAAGCGAGACGAATTGCGTAAAACCCCTTTGACGCGGCAGTCCTCCACGGTTGTATCGGCGGGGTTTTTCTTGTTCGTTTGCCGCGGCAGAACGCGGTCGAAGACCATGCGGCAAGAACAAACCTGACATTGTGCATTGAGCCGCACAGGTGCGTAAGCGTGTGAATACCAAAGTACCCGGGGCGCGGCCCGCTACAACTGATACCTGTCCGTTCCGCGACCAAACACCCAATCGAGACTACTATCAATATGGCCGCAATCATCCTCCCACCGGGCATCACCGAATTCATCCCCATCCTCGACTTTGGCGGCCAGACCGCGCAGTTGATCGCCCGCCGAATCCGCGATGCTGGCGTGTACTCAGTCCTGGTTTCGCCGAGCATTTCCGCAGCCGAGCTAGATGCCATGAAACCCGCGGGGATCGTTCTCTCAGGCGGCCCTTCGAGTGTCTACGACAAAGGTGCGCCGACCATGGATCCGGCGATCTTTGCTCTTGGCATTCCGGTCCTTGGCATCTGCTACGGCCTGCAACTGGCGTGTCATCTCCTAGGCGGCAAAGTCACCCCCGGCGACCATCGCGAGTTTGGCCGCGCACCGGTGCAGGTAGCCGATCATCGCGATCTGTTTGCAGACATCCCTGACAAGAACATCGTTTGGATGTCTCACGGCGACCAGGTCACCGATCTTGGAACAACCGACTTTGAACCCATCGCTTCCACGCCGACCTGTCCATTCGCGGCAGTGCGATCGAAATCTCTCAGTCGCGCGTTCTTTGGTGTGCAATTTCATCCTGAAGTGACCCACACGCCCCACGGCAAAGAGATCCTGCGAAACTTCGCCTACGAAATCTGCAAGTGCCGCGGCAGCTGGAAAATGTCCGACTTCGCCGACGTCGCCGTCAACCGCATCCGCGCTCAGGTCGGCAATGGTCACGTCATCTGCGGCCTTTCCGGCGGCGTGGATTCAGCCGTTACTGCGGCGGTCATCCACAAAGCGATCGGTAAGCAGCTGCACTGCGTGTTTGTCGATACCGGCCTGCTGCGTACCGGCGAACGCAAACTTGTTGAAACAACGTTCCGCGATCACTTTAAGATCGACTTGAAAGTTGTTGATGCCAGCGCGGAGTTTTTAAGCGATCTCAAGGGGATCACTGATCCGCAGGAAAAACGCCGCCGCATCGGCCATCGATTCATCGAAGTCTTCAAGCACGCCGCGAAGGAGATTCAAGGAGCGAGCTTCCTGGCACAAGGGACGCTCTATCCCGATGTGATTGAATCTGGCCACGGCCACGCCGGGCAATCGGCCAGCATTAAGCTGCACCACAACGTTGGCGGACTCCCTAAGGACCTGGGCTTTGACCTGGTCGAACCGCTACGCGAACTTTTTAAGGATGAAGTGCGAAGACTCGGCGAAATGCTCGGACTTCCAGAGCAAATGGTGTGGCGTCATCCATTCCCGGGCCCTGGCCTTGCGGTCCGCATTCTTGGCGAAGTCGCCAAAGACAAGCTCGAGATTCTCCGCAACTGCGACGAGATCGTCCTCGATGAAATCGTGAGTGCAAATCTCTATCGCGCAACCAGCCAGGTCTTCGCCGTCTTGCTCCCGGTGCAAAGCGTGGGTGTTATGGGCGACGGTCGCAGCTATGACTTCACGGTTGCCGTTCGCGCTGTCACCAGCGAAGATTTCATGACCGCCGATTGGGCTCGCATTCCATATGACGTCCTGGCAACAATCTCCAGCCGCATCATCAACGAAGTTCGCGGCATCAACCGCGTTGTCTACGACATCTCCAGCAAGCCGCCCGCAACGATCGAATGGGAGTGAATCGTGCCAAACGTCATTCTCAGGTTGCCAGTCGAAAGTGACCGTCTCGAATTACTTGCGCTCAGGCAAGCGAGCCGCAAAGAACTGGAGCCGTGGGAACCAGCTCCAGTTGCCGGCACAGATGTCTATGGCCCGGAGTGGTTCGATCGAGTACTTGCATCTTGCAACATCGCAACCCGCGTCCGCTGGCTTGTCTGCGAAAGCGTCTCCAAACTGATTGTGGCCTCCGTCGGCATCGACCAGATATCACGTGGCCCGTTTAACAATGGAATCATGGGCTGGTGTTGTGGCACACCCTATGTCAACAAGGGCTTTATGACCGCCGGGATCAAAGCGGCGCTGGATTTGGCGTTCCGAAGCGAACCGCTTGGGCTTTCTTTGCATCGAATAGAGGCAAATATCCGACCTGAGAATATTGCCAGCCTGGCGGTCGCGCGCAAGGTCGGATTCAGATACGAGGGACATTCCCCCAGATATCTGCAAATCGCAGGCTCGTACCGCAATCACTCCAAATTCGCACTTGTGCGCGAAGATTGGGATTTCTTAACACATCAGGCGGGAATCTCGAAGAAGTAGCCCGTTGGACAAACTTGCGAATTAGCGCCAGCGTACCACGTTGGGCATGTGGAAGGTATATCCTTCCGCCCTGAACACATCTAGCAAGGCGGCCGCCCGCCTTGACACGGAGACACGGATGTCAGCATCATTGGAAGACCCTCCGGTCATTGAAACACCGGTCGAAGAAACACAGCCAATCGTCGAAGTTAAGCCGCTGAAGAACTACGGGCTCTTTGGTCGAGTTTTCGTCAACGAAAAACGCTTGAGCAAGCTCGCATTCGAGAAGCTTGATTGGATCAATCTCGGCGGCATTGTTTCACTTCACATTCTCGCCCTGGGCGCTTTCTTTGTGCCATTCACGTGGGCTGCTTTCAATACCTCCTTGGTTCTCTGGTGGCTCACCGGCGGCCTGGGCATCTGCCTCTGCTATCACCGACTGCTAACCCACCGCAGCTTTCAGACCTCAAAGGCCATGGAGTACTTCCTGGTCATCATGGGCGTGCTGAACTGGCAAGGCCCACCAATTCGCTGGGTTGGCGGCCACCGACTTCACCACAAGCACTCTGACACTGATGATGATCCGCATACCCCCCACCACGGCTTTGGCTGGTCACACGTTCTCTGGTGCTTTACCAAAGATGAATGTGGCCGCAATGCTCGCGATGCAGCGAAAGACTTGCAACGCGACCCCGGCCTCATGTTCATTGACAAGTGGCACTCAATCCCGCAGTTCATTCTGGCGGGAATCCTCTTTGCGATCGGTCACTTCTGGCAGGATGCGGGTTTGACTTGGGTCATCTGGGGCGTCGGCGTCCGCACAGTCTTCGTCTACCACGTCACATGGTTTGTGAATTCTGCTGCTCACACCTGGGGCTATCGCACCTTCAAGACTGATGATGGCTCTCGCAATACCTGGTGGGTGGCACTCGTCTCATTCGGTGAAGGCTGGCACAACAACCACCACGCTCAGCAGCGTTCAGCTGCCCACGGCATGCGGTGGTGGGAAGTCGACTTTACCTGGTGGACCATTCTCGCGATGGAAGCAATGGGACTGGCAACCGAAGTAGTCCGCCCGAAGCTGCCACGCGAGACAATCGTCGTTCGCTGAATATCCACACGAGAAAACTACGAAGGCTCACACAGCGAGTGTGAGCCTTTTTCATGCGCCGTTTGGTGCCCATTTTGCGTGCGTACAAGAAAGGCCGCCGAAGTTGTACTTCAGCGGCCTTTGAATTGTAGAATTCGATTGAGAATCAGCGACGACGACGCATCGCAACGAGGCCACCGAGGCCGACGAGCGAAATCGCGCCTGGGGTGGGAACGAGATCACCTGAGATGATCACGTTGTCAACACGGCCCGTGCCTCCAGAGGCAACAGTCTGTCCGGGATTGATCGCGATATTGGTCATCTGCGTCAAGCGGAAGATGGCGGTGCCAAGGTTGTTGAGCGAGGCCGGGCCGGCGGTCGGCCCGAATGTGAAGGCAGCTTGCGAGGATCCGGTGTTCCATGCAGCGTTCGGCGCGCCGTTCAACAGCACAGCGTAGGTTGCGCCGAGCTGCGTGAAGGAGCTACCGCCATCGACGCTGTAGAACAATCCGAAATCACGAGGGCCGGTGCCGCTGCCGGTCTGGTCCCATTGAATCGTGATGTTCTGATAGCCCACGGTACTGGTGGTAAACTGGTAGTAGTCGCCGGTTGCCCAATTGTTTGAGCTGAACGACTCGGCGCTGCCGTTACCTGCTGGATTGCTGTACACGGTCGCAGTGCTTGTATGGAAGCCTGTTGCGAACGAAGAAGCAGCATTGACGCCAGCTTCAGCAGCGTGTGGGCCACCTGTTGTCGGGATTGATGTCTCGAATGTCCAGTTAGCAACGACAGCTCCGGATGCAACTGATGCTACCGCGAGCGCCGCCAAAGTGGCGGCAATAAAAGTCTTCTGCATGTCAGCCTCTCTCTCTTGTATACCTCTTGAATTCCGCGAGCGCTCCTATACGCCCAGCGGCTTCTAAGTCTAAGTCTAGGCGATATCTGGTAAATCCGGAAGCCAAATCTGTGTCACTTAATCAAGATCTAACGGCCGGAATTGGCAATTCTTTAGCTTACCCAAAACCCCAAATCATGCAGATTCCGCTAAAAACCGAACTTCCTTCAGGGTTGGCACCCACCTGGCACACTCTCTGAACATCCCCGCCGCTGCCAGGTCCCCGCTAATGGCCGCCGGGACTTGCGTTTCCTTCCGCTCCAAGATTCGATTTACAAAAAGCTCTTTCCACCACCAACAGGTCGCCAGCGGCAAGTCCATATCAACCGCCAAGTCGCAAAGCTGCCGATCGGTCAGGTCAACAAGGGGGCAGTCGACCCTGAATTGAGGCCTGAGCGTGTCCATACTCACGAGCCGCGTAATCAGCAGACACCTGTCCGCATCCAGCGCTGCCGCATCAACATCAACAGAATCTACGCTGGCCCTCTGCACAGGCCAGTCGAGCACATCGCATCCCTCGCGTGCTGCCAGATATGCCGCTGCAATCACAAGCCCGGACTCGCCGGTATTGCTATCGATCCGAACACCGCTGCGAACAAGCCTGAGCCCGCACACCGCCGCTTGCTTCTCTGCCGCCTGACTTTTGAGCGCAGCTAATGGCCCATCAAACTCTGGCAAAAATGCGATCGGCTGATTTGAAGCGATATCGCCGCCCACAGCGAGAATCCGTTCGCGAGCCATAAAGCAATTCACAAGGCTCGGCAATCCGCCATCAACTATCACGCAAGTTCTGATCGCGCCTTCCATAGCTGCTCCTTCTGCTTGTTCATCGTACCTCTGCTGCGCTCTCAGGTTGCGGGCCGGGTTGCGAACTCTGGCCCTTCATTTCCTTGCCCGCCTTGGCGCCAACCTTGGCATATACCACCGACACTGCGAGCATCATCAGGCCCAGCCCGACAAAGCTCCCAACACGCCAGCCCGCGGGCACACCAACAAGGTCGTAAATCAGCGCCTTTGCCACAGCTACACCAAGCAACGCTAGCCCCGCATGCCGCAGCGCCCCCACCTTTCGAATAAACCCTGCCACAATCAAACCGACTCCGCCAATTCCCCACCAGATACTGACGGCCGCTCGCTGTGCTGTCTCGACTTCTGAAAACTCACGCACAATTCTCGCAACGTCCACACTTGTCGCCCCAAGCAAAAGCACCCCGCCAACTACTCCTCCAAGTATCTTGACAATGATCGCGTCTTCCAATCGCCCGAAACTCTCCCAGATAGATCTGCCGCAGAACCACAGCGCCCCCGAAATAATGATCCCTTCAACAACCCCAAAGTGAACGAGCAATGCCCACCGTGCGTCTGGCGCATCCCAGTTCATATCAGGAAACAGCCAGCCAAACAGCCATGCAATCACCGCCGCAATTGCAATCGGAACCGCCGCGATCGCAAGCTGAAACTTCGGCATTCTGAACGACACCATCGACGCCGCGAGCACAATGATCGCCCAGTAGAACGCGAATCCTGGTCCAGTAGTAGTCTTCGAAACCGCCGCAGCCGCCAGCATTCCTAATCCGATCGCGGCGGAAACAACCCCCGTCACACGACCCATGAATTCGCTCAGCGACTTAACCGTTCCCTCTGGCTTCAGCCTTCTGAAATGATCCGCATAAATCCACCACACAACTGCCGCGAAAGTCGGCAGCACGCCCCACCACTCAAACCCAAGGAATAGCGACGGCATGCTGATCGCCTGGGCATCATTTGGCTGCACGACAACGCGATAATCAGCTGCCACAATCCGGATCGATTCCGCCGCAAGCACTCCCAGCCCGGCCAGCCGCAACGAAACAGATTTCAATCGCGTGCTCAAAAGGGACATTGCCCCCGCGCACACAAGCATCAATGTTGCCGCCATGAACGGACCGCACTCGAAACACGCAATCGTCCACATCACCGCGCCACCGAAAACACAAAGTCCGTAGAGCTTCTTCCATGAATCCAAAGTCACACTGCGCATCAACACCGCGACAGCAAACCAAGCAATTCCCGCGCCGCCACAAAGAACTGTAAATCTCGACAGCGCAAGCTCGCCTGTACCCAATGCTGGAACGCTCCAGCCCGAACTTCCCACCAGCACTCGAAACGAACCCGCGAGCAGTGCCGCCGCCGCGTAGATGTACAGACTTCGCACCTGCAGCCATTTCGCCGCAAACGCGGCACCCAATCCCAACACCAGCAACGCCGCGGGCTCGGCCCATCCTGATACACCAAGAATAATCGT
This sequence comes from uncultured Phycisphaeraceae bacterium, assembly GCA_964484185.1. GTDB lineage: Bacteria > Planctomycetota > Phycisphaerae > Phycisphaerales > UBA1924 > F1-120-MAGs238. Next base: position 9,740 of record CAZAEQ010000010.1, on the reverse strand, counting down.
CACCACAGACGCTGATGCACATTGCACAAGCAAGCTTGCCCCAAGCTGTTCCGCCACATTCTGCGGCGAGTCTTTCAACACACGCAAGTGCCCCGACATCACAAATCCAAGTGCCCCGGTTGCAATCGTCGCCGCCGCCGGAACAAGCCATTCCGGTGAAGGTGTCGGACCGCCCTTGAGCGACCACGCATACATAGATGTCGTCCCAATCAGCACGCACCAGGCCGTCGAACTGAAACTGGTCATAAACGCCCGCGCAGTAGACCATGGTGTTGCGATTCCCAATACGTGAAACCCGATGCCCTCCGTCTTCGGATCGATCTTAAATCCCTTCGCCCAGTACACAAGTTCGATGTGCATGAACACCCACACGATCGGCAGCCAGATCAGCACCGCCTGTGGAGCAACCTCTTTCATTGAGTACGCCCACAACGACCCCGCAATCACCGTGCCCCACCACACCATGGTGCGAAGGCTGTAAAACGTCTTGATCCGCGGCCCCATTCGCGCTGACAACATCAGCCCCGAAGCGAGCAGCAGTAACAAATACAGCGGCAACACCACGCGAGAAGGCGTGTCTGTCCCCATCAGAAACGGCGACACATACGCGCCCAGCAGTCCAAGTAGTCCGACAGTTGCCACCTTCTGGCGAATCGCGAGCGTCATCGCCGCCGCTGACACTAGTATTAATAATAGGAAACATGGTACAATCGGCACAATGTCGTAGACCGCGTGCGATGCATACACCGCCGCGAACATCGCGCCAAGCCCGGTCGCCGTAAGTGATGCCGCGGCAAGCGTCTTCCCCGCTTCAAGTTTCCTGAATGCAAACTCACCCAGACCAATGAGCACGCCGCCAAATGCTGCACCTAACAGGCACTTCATCCCAGGCGGAATCCCCTTCAGCCAGCCCTGCTCATACGCCAATTTCAAAAACAACGCGATGCCGATCATGCAGACAATCGCACCGATCACCGCATACCACCGCCCGCCAATCAACCTCTCAAAATCAATCGGGGGCAGAAACGGCTTCGGCGGCGGCAATGGCTTTCTGGCATTCTCCACATAGTCTTGAACACGCCGCACCTGTGCGGGCGGTGAAATTGGCCCGCCCGCCTCTGCAAGCGGCGAGACATTACCGACCTCGACCGGTATTGGCGGAGGGACAACTGGCAGCGCTTCTGGAGGCTTCGCCGCTGGCGAAATGTTCAGCGCCCCCTCAATGCGGGCAAGCCGCTGTGCGACCTCATCCAACTCTCGAAAGACGTTGCGGATAGGGGGCGCCAAATGAACCTCCGATGTGATTCCTATTTATACCATAACAGACTCGTCATGGTTTCAACGACACGCAGACTCTACCAGATCCGCGGCATCACGTGCAGTCCCCCAGGACATAGAGACCCCTTGCCGCCCGTGCCCGTAATTGTGAATCACTGGGACCCGGAACGAACGATCAAGTTCCAGCCTGATGTCTTCAAATGTCTCAGTTCCAATCCGAGTCGGCCGCAATGCAACCAGAGTCTGCGTTGCCTTTGCCAGGGATAACTCTTCGGCCAGGGGGTGAGCATCGACCTTCAGCAACTCGCGGCATCGATGCAGAATCCCGGGCAACACCTCAGCCTCGATCTTCAAATCCTCACGCTCTGGCTCAAATGTCCCACCCAGCACCAGATGGTTCCTGAACCGGAAGATGTACGCAACTCGCCCCTGAGGCGCATCATCATGCAGGCTGTATTCAAGCCCGATGTCATTGGGAATATGCACAACCACGCCGCGCATGGGGACCAGCTGAGGGTCCTTGACCAGTTTGCGTGCGCCCAGACCGGTGCAATTTACAATCGCACTGCACTCCGGCGGCTCATAAAGGTCACTGATGTGCTGATGCACATGAAGCACACCCAGCGAAGTCGCCGTTGTTTCAAGCCAGTTGATATTCAACAGCGTATCGATATGCCAGCGATCTCCGACAACCCCTTCGATTCCCTTCGGCGCGGCAATTGCCTTGGTTTCGAGAAGATGATCAATCCACGGATGTTCAACCCGCGGCGAGTAGAAATACTCCCGCAGCGGCGCCGAGAACACCCCCGAAAACTCAGCATGCGCAGTTGCACAAGCTTGCAGGCGTCGCAATGACTCAGTCATCCAGTGCTGAAACCGCGGCGTCACTTCCCGCCCCGGATACGGCGTGAATATTGCTGGAGCGACGCGAGACGCGATATAGCTTGATAACACAGGTGACGAATACATGGTCACGCGGAAACCTCGCTCGGCCAATGTGATAGCAGTTGTGAGCCCGACGACACCCGCACCAACCACGGCAATATTTTGATACATCCTCTGTACCCCTATTCAAGCCAGTCTCTTGCTTTCAACTTCATCGGCACATATTCCTCGGTCACATATGAAATGTCCTTGGCAATCAAGGCTTCTACTTCCATCTTAAACCCATTGTCCAGCAAGCCCTGTATCTCCTTCTGCCAGCCGCGATTGTCGGCAAACCATGGGTACGCCGCGATTTCCTTGGCCCGCTTGATGTCATTGTCGCTCAGATCAATCTTGACCGACTCAGGCAGATCACAAGCCTTGTAGTCCTTTGACCGCAACCCCAGGAACTTGGCCTCAGGAATTGCGAGTCGCGAAGACTCAAACGCCAGCGAAATCGAGCCCTGCTTGATCACGCTGTAGATGTAATGTCCCCACGGATCGCAATCGAGCAGACAAATGATCGGAAGCTTGAGCTCCTGGCTGAACCGCTGCAACAACCGCCTGCACCCACGCGGCGGCTGCCCAGCACCGTGCGTCAAAATGCAATTGTGCTCTTCCCAGAACCGGTCCTCATTAAACCGCTGCCACACAGTGCCCTTTTCGACATGCAGCACGAACTTGGCTTCACACTTCTTGAACTCAATCACATCGGGCTCGACGATGCTGGGCATCTGATACCCACCGCTCCCCATTTTGCGGCAGTTAATCTCATCGCCATTATCCAGGATCGTGATATTCCCGACCATCCCGCCGCGTGGCTCGGCGAATACGTGCAGCTCTTCTCGCAGCGCGTTCATCGCCACTTCGAGATCTTCGAGAATCGGATCGGATTCATCCTGAGAATCAAACGTGTTTTCCTTGGTCCCAGCAACAGTGTGCTTGGCCTTGTAAAACACACCACGAAGGCTCGAAGTCTTTCCCGCATCAATCAAGTCTTTGATCGTGCTCGCGTGAATCATCGTCTGCATGAACTGCTTCGCCTGATTCAGGTTAAACAGCTCGCGCTCCTGCACCGCATCGCCCATCTGCAGGATGCCCTTCTTCTTGTTCCAGATCGTGTTGCTCTTGGAACGAGTGGGGATGTCAACCGTTGGCTCTTTCCCGGTTAGCGCCTTCTTCGCCACATCATCTGCAAATTCCACAATCTTGCTGAGCGTCCGCTTGTCGCGCTCACGCACTTTTGCAGAACCTGTTATTTTCTTCGCCATAGTAAAAGTCCTTTTTCACCAGTCTTCAACAACCACTGTACGTCAATTTGCCAGCTATTTGCTCACAAACCGCGAAATGTCCAGTTCCCGATCCGGGTCCTTCAACTCACTGTTCCTCGCATACTCAATCATCCTGTGCAGCATCCACTGCCCCGCCGCCAGCGTGTGATCCAGCGTCGAAATCAGCAGCAGCCCGGCCCCCACGCGCGCCGAAGCCAGCAGATCAAACGACTTGGGAATCCCTGAATCGTGCGTCCACGCCAGTCGAATGATCGGGTCAAGATGGTCCGCCAGCCCCAGCTCATCGGTCGGCAATGCTCGACAGGTATTCGCCAGCAGATCATGCATCAGCAGCGACATAACCGCATCGCTCTCACCAGCACCAATCACCGCGTGCTCAGCGTTCGACTCAACAATCAGCGGCAACACTCCCCATGTATTGATCCACTTCGAATCAATCCCCCCGGCGTGCGGCCCAGCCAGCAGAATCACCCTGCCGCCAGCGTGCAGTTCTTTGTCGATCTCCGGTGTCAACCGATGTGTGACCAGAACAGAGGGCTGCTCCAGCCTGTTTGAGGTCGGTTGCGGAGTCATTATCTCGCGACCAGTCTGCCTCCGTGGCAACCACGTCGCGCAAGGCAATCCCCACCCGCTCGAATACCCTCGCTCCTCGAATGTCGGCTCAAGTTCCTTTTCGGTGTAATCGGAAACTTTGGCAAGCGTTGCAAATTCTGCTTCCTCCTTGGGAAGCACAACGATCGACCACGAATTTGAGGACTCTCCGCAGATTGCCGAGATTACAACACGTGTCGGTACCTTCACCGACTCGAGAATCAGCGGCACATCTCGCCACACAATGTCGCCGGGCTTCGCGCTGAAGTTCATTGCGACTTTCACGTCATCGTACTTGATCGTTAATTCGCCATTAACATTGTCGCGCGAGTAGTTCGAAAGCCCGATCTGACATTGAAGAGTTTGCCCGCCGCGGAACCCGCGAAGATGCCCGGGTGTCTTGAGCAGCAGCACTACATCACTCAGCCACGGCTTCATCTCTTCCGGCGACATCCGCCAAGTATCAAGATCATCCATCAACCCCAGTCGACAAATCGGAACATCGCGAATGCTGTTGGTCACAAACCCCGCATTGCGAGGATGCGTCCGCAACACCTCCGCCTGAAACTTCCGATGCTCAAGTGCGAACTTCTTGCCCTGACTCTTGAATCGTGCCAGTGTCTCAACATTGACCTGCCGCGAAATGTCGCGTTCATACTCGGCACACTCGGCCAAGCCCCGCGTCAACCACCACGGCGAACCCACTGCCTTCATCGCTTCGACATCGGGCCAGCCATTCGAAATAATCGTCTCGCCCATCACAAACGGCTTCGGCGGCAGTTGCTTAATCCGGGCCTGCATGTCCTCATGGAACCTCACCCACCTCCCGCAATTGTCATACACATGGTCATCATACAAATCCGTCTGTTCCGGCGGCGTCCACTCCAAAAACCCGGTCTGAATCTGCTTCAAACAGTTCGGCACCATCGCTGTGGCAGTCTCCCACCACCACTTGCCAAGCTCTTTGTCAAACGTGTCATGCTCGCACGTCGCACTCACAATACAAAGATTGGAACGGCTCCGGTCTCTCTTCAAATACTGCGTAAACAGGCGGCGGTATTCCGGCATGCAGTCCGAAGTCATCCGACTCTTCCACACCGGATGCTCTTGCCAGATCAGCAGGCCGAGTTCATCGGCGATGTCGTAGAAATACTCGGGCGGGTAGTACATGCAGAGGCAGATGCAATTGAATCTCCGGTCCTTCGCAGCCTGCAACTCGCCATACACCTGCTCTTGAGTTGGGCGCGGCGCGATGTGTCTGGGTTCGTGGCCCCAGTAGAGAATGCCGCGGATTTGGAATGGTTTTCCATTGCAGAGCAGTTGCGAGTTCTCGGGGCCGCCGGTTGAGAAGGTATTGCCGCCGAATCGGTGCTTCACAAATTCGTCGACTTCATCACATGAGACGTTGATCTCTGCGTTCCAGAGTGATGCTGTTTGAGCGGGATGTCTGTAGTCGTCATGACCGTTCAGGCGAAGGGTCGCGATCCCATTATGGATCTGCATTTCTTTCCAGGAAGTTCTGGTTTGAATCTGCCGCAAGAGATAATAGCGGAAGTTTACTCTGACTCCGGTCAGATCACCTTCGAGTTCAACATTGATGTCGAGTGCGCCGGTGTGCGGATCAGTAGTGGTCCATACGCCGCTGGGCGGAATGGTGGCGCGGCCGGTGCGGCGAAGAGTGACGCCATCCCAGATGCCCGCGTGCTGCGCGCTCAAGACATCGTGAAAGCCCTTGGTAATGTGGCCATTCTCAGTGACAACTCCCTTACCAGGTCGCGGAGCGTGCAATTGGTCCACACGCACAATGAGTTGAGGCGTGCCGACTGATTTCTTCAAGGCGTCCGTGATATCAAATTCAAATGGCAGATAGTCACCAATGTGACGCCCCACTTCGATGCCATTCACAAAAACCCAGCAGTCAGTAGCGACACTCTCAAATCGAATCCGCACCCGCGCCGTACCCGTTGCCCACGCCATCACTTCTGCCGGCAATTCCTTGCGATACCACGCCACTCCATTGGCATCCATCCCCAGCACCGACTGCCACGCACTTGGCACCGCAATGTCCCGCCACCCCTCCTTCGGCGGCCGAGTTTGCCAACTCCCCGTCAGTCCCTGCGACTGCGGGTCGTGGCGAATCTGCCAGGTTCCGGCGAGATCGAGTGTTGATGCCAAACCGGCGCCTCCCACGTCTGTGTCTCAGAACAACTTTGGACCGGCATCTCCCACCGGCACCGGCTTGCCATTGACCAATCGCACGCGTGGCTTCTCCACCTTCGCAGGCGCCTCTTGTTTCACAGGAGCTTTGGACTTCGAAACAGCAGGTTCAGGCTTCGCAGCCTTTTCCCGCTTTGGAGCAGACTTCTCAATCTTTCCCTTGCGGGAACTCCGCCCCACCGGCTTCACATCCATCAGCGATGGCTGATCATCACCCAGTGCCGCCATCGCCGCAACCTTGAGCGCAGCTGCCTCGGCCTTGCTCAATTCCATCGGTGGCATATCGCTCGCTGGAATCGCCGACTCGATGATCAAAACGCCTTCCTCATCCGCCGGTTCCTCTTCCTTCACACGCTTGCCATCTTCATCAAGCTGCAAATCAGCAATCGCCGTCCGCTTCTTGGCCTGCTCTGAAAGGGCCTCAAAGATCTTCTTCGCATCAACGCCATTGATCGCATTGATCGCCTTGGCAATTTCGCCAATGTACTTCTGGAAGACATCGCGACGCTCGGCCTCACGCCGCATCTTCTGACGTTTGCGCAAGTACGTGCCAAGCTTTCGTCCGCACTCCATGAGAGCGAGCTTCATCTCCTTGCGAATTTCATCGTAATCCGCAATCGCTTCTTTGCTCTCGCTGGTAAACGGCACCCACACGCTGGCCATGTGAATCATGATCACCAGCGGCCCGACCGGCAGACTTCCACGTGGCTGGGCGAGGTTGTAATTTCTCCACCCCGTCTCCACGCACGCCTTAAAACTCGAACACGCCGATTGCTGGAACAACAGCGGCACGCGATTGGCAAATCGAATCACACGCGCTGAATCATCCGCCGGCAATTCCCCACCAAACGCAATCGCCGCCTCAATCTGGAACGGACGCCCGCGATACACCGCCGCCTCGCGGCTGCTCGCCGCGTAAAACTCAGCGCGAACGCCTTTGAGCATGCCTGCCAGCAACTGCCGCACACCAATCGGCGCAAGACAATCTGTCGGCGGCGGCGCAAGCTTGGCTTCCTGAAATTCCTTGAACAGCTTTTCCGCCAGCGAAGAATCAATCGCACTCACCTTTGTGCGGCTCGTCACATCAATCTTGTCGCACATCGTGCTGGCCGTCGCCGCCGAAACGCGGCAGAACTTCTCCTGCAGGAACGTGTAGAGCGTGCCGCCCTTTGACTCAAATTCGTAGTCCTTGAGCATCTGCAACAGAATGCCAAGCTCAATCCCTTTCGGATGCGGCTGTATTTCCTGCGTCTCCGGCGGCAGCTCCGTCACACCCCGTGGGAACACAATCACGCCCCCCACTTCGGTCGTAACAGTCGGCCCCTTCGGCGCAGCGTGCGTCAAACTCGGATCGGGCAGCGAGCGCGGATCAATCTCGATCGCTTCCTCTTCTACAACTCCCTTGCCCTTTTTGCCCTTGGAAACCAGAAGCGGCACATCTTCCTCTTCCGCCGAACTCTCGCGATTCGGCGGCACAAGCGTGATCCGCGCGTGCGGATTCGCAATCGCCGTCAGTTCAAGGAACTCATCAACACTGCCGCGACCCTTCTGATACCGCCCTTCAAGCTCAATCGAAACGCTCGTACCAGTCGGATACTCGCGATGCGAAAGGAACATGCCCGTCGCCGCGAGCTCCCGCGTCCCCGTGGTCAAGTCGCGCAACCGCTTCAGCGGGAAGTCATCAGTCTCCTCATCTACCGTCACCTCAGCGCGATTGGTCTTGGTGTTCATCGCAAGTTCAATATGGTGTGCTGGCGCATTAGCCTTCGGCCGCGTTTGAATCACCATCGCCTTGCCGGTCGTGATCAATCCATACATGCCCGCCGCGGAAATACCAATTCCCTGCTGACCGCGGCTCATCTTCAATCGATGGAACTTTGAACCAAAGAGCAAGCGACCAAAGACGTTCTCAACAACCTTGCGAACGATGCCCGGCCCATTGTCAACACACGTAATGCGATAGCGACTGCTCTTGAGTGTCGCCGGGCGATCAGGTTGCAAATCTTCAATCACGATCGTGATGTCAGGAAGTATGCCCGCTTCTTCGCAGGCATCGAGCGAGTTGTCGACCGCTTCTTTGACCGTGGTCAACAACGCCTTGCGCGGGTTGTCAAACCCAAGCAGGTGCCGGTTTTTCGCAAAGAACTCAGAGACTGATATATCGCGCTGCTTAGTCGCCATCGATTCCGCGGTTGCGCGAGCTGCTTCTTTCTTCGCCATTGACTCTTCCGTGATATTCAACAAAGGTGCGAAACTACATCCGTGTGCCGCAAGGGTAGGCACAGGCCAAAACGGAATGCGGCCCCGGAATAGGCTTCCGAGGCCGCAGGATTGTTGATAGTTCGCAGACTAAACCGAAGCCTATTTTCAGTTCGCGACGCTGGCCGAGCGACGGCGACGCAGGGCGAAAATGCTCCCAAACGCGGCCAGACCGATAGTGCTTGGAGCGGGCACAACCACGAAGCCCCATTGGATTCCATCAAGGAATTCGACGTGTCCGCTGGAATTACCGTCCCAGTTCACCAGGTAAAGCTCAAATGTATAGCCACGCATGGTCCCACCAACTGGAAGAGTGCGTCGAGGACGATCAAAGAACTTGAGGTCAAAAGTTCCGAAATTGTCTCCACTGCTCGTATAGCCCCCAATTTCATCGCTGTTCCAATAGAACGGTCCGCCGTCACTGCCATCGTTGGGGTAAGGATCAATGAACGCACCATTCGCCGGATTGATGGGGCCATTCACACCAGGAACTCCGGTGTTGGGGTTGTAAGTTTGATCCGGATCAAATGCTCCACCAATCGGAGTCACGAGTTGAATCCACTGAAGGTTCATGGTCGGATCGGCTGTGCCCTTTGTATATCGAGTCTGAAGAACTGCCCCGCCCTGGCGATTTGCAGGCGCGATGGCCTCATAGCGATCAATCGTCAAATTGCCGGTCGCGGTGTTGCGCCACTTCGAGGAGTAGTCAAACGTCCATTCCCCAATTTCCCAGTCGCCGCTGCTGATCTCATCTTGAACCGTCTGGGACACACCGTTGAGGAGGAAGAACTCATTGGCATTGGCAACCGGATCGGGAGTCAATGTAGAAGTAATCTCGCCATTGAATGCCCGATGAAGATAATTGGCACCGGAGGGATAGGTAACGGTAATTGAGGCGCCAGCATTCGCGGCGGCATACATCAGCCATGCCGCGCCAGCCAAAGCAAGTCTTGAACCCTGAAACATACAACACTCCTTGAGTTGAATCCGCCTCACCCATTAGTTCCCCGAGAACTGACGGAACGGGTGCAGCGCCGAGACATTAGACGATGAATGCACGCGATTACTCACGCAGATCGTGCACATCCCCCGCACTTTTTTCCCGTACCGGACGCCTCGCGCACTATTTTTGTCCGGTACCACATTTTCCTGCAATTTCAATTGACCTCGCTCGTACAA
>CAZAEQ010000009.1:0-130167 GCA_964484185.1 uncultured Phycisphaeraceae bacterium | reverse complement strand
TGGGTTCAGACCGGCGTGAGCCAGGTCGGTCCCTATCTGCTGTGGGCGTTCCAAACTTGACAGGAGTCAACCTTAGTACGAGAGGACTGGGTTGGACGGACCTCTGGTGATCCAATTGCGCCGCTAGGCGCACCGTTGGGTAGCTACGTCTGGCAGGGATAACCGCTGAAAGCATCTAAGCGGGAAGCCCCCCTGAAGACTAGGTTTGGTTGTCGCAAGACGTAAGACCCCTGGTAGACCACCAGGTTGATAGGCCACGTATGTACAGGATGAGAGTCCTTTAGTAGAGTGGTACTAACGGTCGAAGCTCGATCATACCAATCAGTTGCCGCAACCTTAAAAATTGCTCAACTGTTTGGTTAATCAACGCACGCTTTGTTTATCGCTTATCTGATTTAGTCCAAGTTCGAGTTTTAGTTCGAGTCCAACGTTTGAACTCGTTTCCTCGCTTGCCATCCCAATTGACTCATGCTGGTCTGACTGAAAAGTCAGATCAGAGTTTGTCGGTGACCATAAACGTGGGGCAACACCCGTTCCCTTCCCGAACACGGCAGTTAAGCCCACGTTGCCAATGATACTGCACTGCGGGAAAGTAGGTCGTCGCCGGCTTTTCACCCCTCGAAGGTAAACCTCCGAGGGGTGCTTCTTTTTTTACGCTGCATTATTCCAGTACACTCCGGCAATTCCGCCGACTACCTTCCCACACCTCTTATGCGACAACTCATCACGAAGCCCGTCTTTTTCATCGTTTCAATTGCCTGCGTTTTCATAACATTTGCCGCTATGGCCGCGGCACCGGGTGCCGCAGCGCCTTCTCCAGGGAGCATTAAAGTCTGGGATCTCTTCAAACAGTCCTTTGACTTTTTCACCATCCTCATTCTTATAGGCTCGCTCGTATCCTTCACCGTTATCTTTACCTGCCTCATCGAGGTGCGCGAGTCGAAGATGCTCCCCGGCACCGTGATCGATCGTCTTCGCTCGCTCGCCGCTGCGGGCCGCTTTGACGATGTGAAGGAAACGGCAACAGCTGATGGCACGTTTGTCTCTAACATCGTGCTCGCAGCTGCACGCAGTATTGGCCGCCCCCGCAATTCCATTCGTGAAGCTGCTGAACTTGCAGGCGCTGAAGAATCTGGCCGCGCCTTTCGCAGAATCGAAATCCTCAACGTCATCGGCAACCTTGGCCCGCTCATCGGTCTCGCCGGCACCGTCTGGGGCATGGTTCTTGCCTTCACCACGCTCGGCCAATCCGGCGGCGACGCAAATGCCGCTCTCCTCTCAGAAGGTATTTCCAAAGCTCTCTTTCACACACTCCTGGGTCTGGTCCTGGCAATCCCCAACTTGCTCGTCTACGGAATCTACCGCCCGATCGTCGATCGCATCTGCACCCGCGGCCTGGTTCTCGCCAGCGACATCGTTGAAGCCGTTCCATCTTCAGATCAGCCAGCTGCAAAAATGACCGCCGCCTGACGAAATCCAGTCCAATGCGAATCCGCTCTCTCCATCATTCCCGCGGCGGCGTTTCAAAGATAAACGTCACACCCATGATCGATGTGGTCATGGTGCTGATCATTTTCTTCCTCATCGTCGGCCGCCTCGCCAGCGAGCACGGAGCCAAGGTCAATCTTCCAAATTCTGCAACGGGCAAAGTTGAGTCTGACCTGGCGAAAGTTGTGGTCAATGTCGCGCTGGTGAAGCCTGGTGAAACCGCGATTGTCATCGATGGCATTTCGCTCACGCTTGAACAACTTGAAGAGTACCTGACACGCCGGCGTGTGAATCAGCCAGATGCCCAGGTACTGCTTCGAGCAGACAAGGTATTGACCTACGGCGATGTTGATCCTGTGATAACGCTTTGCCGCAAAGTCGGTTTTACTTCCATCCGCCTTGTCACAGAGCGTGGTGGGGGTGGCATATGAGTTCGCTCACACGTCGTAAAACTGCGCTGCAGACATACGATGGACACATCGGGCCCAACATGACGCCCATGGTTGATGTGGTCATGGTGATCCTGATCTTTTTCATGGCGAGCGCTTCGATTCTCGGGCCCACCTGGCTTTTGCGCACCAGTCTTCCTCCCAAGCCATCGCCGACAGTGCAGCCGCCAAAAGATGAACTGGTACGACTAAAAGTGCAACTCGAATTGAAAGCAGGGAACACTTTTGCACGGTGGACCGAAGCTATTGGCGAAGCTCCGCCGATTCCAGCGGCAGAGTCAGGCTCGGGATTGAAGGTACTGCAGGCACGGCTGACCGAATTAAGCCGCTCGCATGAACTCTCGAAGATTGTCGTGCTGATTGATCCAGCCGCGAACGTGCCGTATTCCGATGTTATCCAGATTCACTCGATCTGCCAGCAACTGGGAATTGACAAGGTCGGGTTGGCATCGACCGAGAAGTGAATTTCGAGAGTTCTGCTGGTGATTTGCTTCCCATCACTGCAAAGATCTGATACGCTTGCGTTGACTTGATTAGTGATTGCAGGCATGCCTCAACACGATCTCCCTTCACATCGCCCGCCCAATACCTCGTCCAGCCAATCGCTGGCCGAGTCGCTCGGTCCTGCGCTGCGTGCGCAGTGCAACGGACAACTCGGGCCAGTTGAGTGGTTTCGAGTTTCGTGGCAGCATGGTGGAGCGGCCACAGGTTTTTCAACCTGGACGACAGCTTCCGGAACCAAAATAAAGGTTCTGGTCAAGCTGCCAGTCGGGCCAATAGAGCTTCGTTGGACTAAAGCTCTGGGCCACGTTCCGGAATCTGATTTTGAGGGCGAGGCCGTCTGTGAACTCCCGACCCCGCGCGTACTCGCGTGCGGCGGCGAACTGGGCGGATACGACATCGCATGGATCGTCACCGAGCGTCTTGCGCCAACCACACTTTCGCACGACTTGTGTGAGAACTCCATACAGGACATGCTGGCATCTCTGGATGCGTTTCATAAGGCGGCAGTCCAAGTAAGCCCGGTCGAAGGGAAGCCGACGTACGAGAACTGGGAATTGCTCACCGACAAATCGCGTCAGGCGTGCAAGGCCGGCGGCATACCGGAAAGTCAGCGATGGAACGAGGTGATTAAGCGGGTCCAGAAGATCCTGGTTCCGATGGTTGCCCGCTGGAACTCGCGACCGCTCAATACCTGGTGTCACGGTGACTTCCATGGCGGCAATGCGATGCGGCGATTTGGCGCTGCCCGCGGGTGCGTGCTTATTGACCTTGCCTTGGTCCACCCAGGCCATTGGCTGGAAGATGCCCTGTACCTTGAGCGCCAGTTCTGGGCGAAGCCTGAGTTGCTGCACGGAATCAAGCCCGTGACAGTCCTGGGTCGGCTCCATAGGGAACGCGGAATGCCTGATCCGGGCTATGTCGATCTGGCGAATATTCGACGGGTTCTGATGGCGTCGACCGCCCTGTCGTTCGTTTCGGCTGAGGGCCACCCCAAATACCTGCATGCTTGCCTTGAAACGGTGGAAAAACTGCTGCCACAGCTGCCGCACTAGGGCTTTATTTGGTATAAATCTGCAGTCTCCACTTGCTTCCGGACCATCATCAGGGGATGATAGGGGACGTGGTTTTAACAATTCGCCAAGAAAGCAGGCGTCGATATGGAAGCGTTTGAGAATTTGAAAAAACTGGTTGCCGCCGCGGAAGACGATGTGAAGCGTGCGGAAGGTGGCAATAAAGCCGCTGGGGTGCGTGTGCGCGCCTCGATGCAAGACATCAAGAATGCAGCACAAGAGGTCCGTGAAAAGGTCCTTGATCTGCGGGACTCAGAGAAATCTGCTTAAAGCCACATGACAACAGCTGCGTCGTCAACCAGCGGAGTTCAGCGCGGGTCCAAGTTCCTGTTTGATATTACAGGAATTGACTTGATGGCTGTCGCCGCGACTCCAGAGGAGATTGGCAAGGTCAATCCCCATCGCGGGAATATGGCGTTGCTGGATTCTGTGGTGTGGGTCTCGGCGGATATGAGCAAAGCCATCGGCAAAGTTCATTTCCGCGGCGATGAGTTCTTCGCGGCTGGGCATTTTCCGGGAAAGCCAATGTTTCCCGGGGTACTGATGATTGAGGCTGGCGCACAGCTTGCGAACTGGCTATTTAATGTGCGGACACCGATTGAGAACATCTGCGCCCTGCTGGGGATAGATGAGGCACGGTTTCGCAATCCAGTCGAGCCGGGTCAGACTATGTACATTTTGATTGACAGTCTGAAATGGACATCGAAGCGGTTTACTTCACGGGTGCAGGGAATCGCTAACGGTGCGATCGTCTTTGAAAGCACGGTTGTCGGGATCGCCATCGATTCAAAGAAGCAGTAAGCAAGAATAAGAAAGTCATATGGCGGGCTGTTACCCATTGATTCTCGAGCCGATCTTCAAGGAAAAGGTGTGGGGCGGCCGCGGTCTTGAGCGGATCGGCAAAGTTCTGCCGCCCGGAATCAAGATCGGTGAATCATGGGAGTTGGCAGATCTGGCCTCAACCTCCGCATCTGGCGGCGGTGGGGGAAGCGCTATTTCCGTCATTGCTAACGGAGCGCTCAAGGGGAAGACGATTGGCGATGCAGTGAAGCTCTGGGGCAAAGACCTTTTGGGCGAAGTGCCGCTTTCGCCATCTGGCGGATTTCCGCTGCTGGTGAAGTACCTGGATGCGCAGGAGAACTTGAGTGTGCAGGTGCACCCGAGTATTGCGTACTGCAAGAAGCACCCCGAAGCGAATTTGAAAACCGAATGCTGGTACATCCTGGACGCCAAGCCTGGTGCAGTGATTTACAAGGGCTTGCGAGCGGGCGCTACGCGCGAGGACTTTGAGCGTGAACTGCGGCAGGGTGACGGGGCGGGAGTCGTGAAACTCCTGGAAGCAGTGCCCGCTGTGAAGGGCGAATGCCACAATCTGCCAAGCGGCACAGTGCATGCTCTTGGCGCGGGAGTGCTTGTCGCGGAAGTGCAGACACCAAGCGATACAACGTTCCGTGTGTACGACTGGGGACGTATTGGGAGAGAATTGCATATTGAGCAGTCGATGGAATGCATTACGTTCGATCGAGCGCGGGATGCGACGAAACACAAAGCGGGCGAGGCAATTTCTCGCCTAGTGACCACTGGATATTTTGAGCTTGATCAGGTGAATGTCTCTCTAGGCGGCATGTTTGTGTGCAGCGAAGGCGTGATTGGGAACGTGAGTCGGCCGCAGGTATTGATGATTCTGGAAGGATCTGGAACGCTTGGATCGCAAGAAGTGCGTTCCGGGCAGACGATCCTGGTGCCGGCGGCAAGTGCCGGCAGGACCGCGTTTGAGGCGATCCGGAACAGTGTCGTCCTACGAGCCATCGTGCGTGGTGTGTAATAGCCCAGAAAATACAGGCAAAAATAGCGATCTGGTAATTTCTTTCGAAATTGCGTGAGAGAAACGCCGTGGCTGCGTTGTGTCAATAGCGACGTTGCTTGCATGTTGCAGGAGTGTCGTGGTGAACTCTCTAGATAAAGGGCTACAAGATGAACAAGGTTACTAAGAATGCATGTTTCGGTCTCACTGTGATTGTGGCGGCGTGCGGCGCTGCACAGGGCGCGATTGTCGGTACTACTGGTATGGCGGTGCAGGTTGCCCCGCCGCCGGTTGCGAACTTTCCCGCTATTGTGAATCCACTTGCCGAGTGCTGGGATGAACAGCAGGGGCGTCAGCTTACTGCACCATTGCTTGCAGACCTTACAACGAATCCATCTTCAAACGGCTCGCCAACCCCAGGTCCGGTGGCCTTTGGAGTTTACAACAGCCACTTCATTCACTGGTCGACACTGCCTCCGGCGTTCACTGCCTCGGGCACCGTGACGTTCGATGGACAGATCCGCTATGTGTTCTACGGTGATAACACACTGGATATGTCTGATCCGGCGTACGGCGCGTTTGGCACCGTGTACCCGACTGGGCAGGTTGGTCGCGGCATCAGCGCTGCAACTCTGGTATCAGTGCTGGGCAACACACTGACGTTCAACTTTGCGAATTTCACCGGGGCAATCGATGTTGAGCAGGTTCGTGTGTTGACAGATATTGTGCCGACTCCTGGCTCGCTGGCTCTGCTGGGCCTTGGTGGTCTGGTTGCGGCTCGCCGTCGCCGGGCTTGATGAACTGATCCGATTCACGATTCCAAAGAACTCTCTCTCTCTCTCTCTCTCCCTCTCTCCCGAATAAAGACCCCGCGTGTACGACGCGGGGTCTTTGTCATTTCAATGTAAAGGCAGAGTGCTGTGTGCTGAGTGCTGAGTGGGCAATGCAGAATGTAGTTGTCTTTGAACTCATTGGCGGCAGGTGGTTGGGTTCTCAACGGGGCGCTGACGCTTCCTGCTCTTTAAGCGGTGAACTATGTTGACGGATGCATGCGGTGGTTGCATAGATCTGGGCTAAAGGAATCCTGATGCGTTGGCGAGTGGGTTGAGAACGAGATTCACGATGCGAATGCAAAGAAAAAGGGAGGCACCATTTGGTACCTCCCTTTCATTGAACATCAGATGTGATTACTTGTGTGCTTACTTATCTTCGGGCTTGATGCCCATGCCTGCGCGATTGGGGCTTGTGGGACGTTTTGGTGCGGTGTAGGGGCGGGCTGCGATTTCATCTTGCAGGTGCTTGATGACTGCATCGAGCTGCGGGTCTTTGCCCTGTGAAGTCAGGCCTGGATCATCGATGACTTCGACATCGGGATCGACGCCGTGGCCTTCGACGCCCCATGTGCCATCGGTTTCGTAGAAGCCGAAGGTAGGGACGGAAATAGTGCCGCCGTCAACGAGTCCGGGGTTGCCGGAGATGCCGACGAGGCCGCCCCAGGTGCGCATGCCGAAGACCTTGCCGATCTTGTTGTGCTTAAAGAGCCAGGGGAACATGTCGCCGCCGGAACCGGCGAGACCGTTGATGAGCATGGCCTTGTGGCCCTGAGCTGAATCTGGCGGCCAAGTCCAGTCTTGTCCATCGCGCTTGGCCCAGTAGTTCGTAGCGGGGCGGTTGAGGAGTTCGATGAAGCGGGTGGGGATCTGCCCGCCGCCGTTCCAGCGTTCATCGATGATGATGCCGGCCATGCCGCGTTGGCCGTAGTACTGACGGAAGAGATCGTTCTGGCCATCGACGCCGGTGTTGGGAACATAGATGTAGCCGATCTTGCCACCGGATTGTTCTTCAACGTACTTGCGGTTCTTTTCGATCCAGGCGCGGTAACGGAGTGTTCCTTCGCCTCCCATTGGTTTGATAATGACTTCGCGAGCGGTGTCGTCGATCACTGGTTTTGATGAGACAGTGAGCGATGTGTTCTTGTCGGCGGTGCCGATGAACGCGGCGTAGATGTCCTTTGTCGTATCAACGGGCGCACCATTCACGGCGAGAATGTAATCGCCTTCAGAAATCTTGTTGGACTTCGTGGTGGGTTGAGAGAGCGGGCCCTTGCCGTCGGTATCCCACGGGCCGCCTTCGTAGATAGTCTTGATGCGGTATGCGGGAGCCGCGCCGGAAGTATCAAGCTCCCAGTCGCAACCGAGCATGCCGACAGCTACCTGAGGACCAGGAGATGCAACATCGCCTGGACTGTTGATGTATGCGTGTCCAATGTTGAGTTCAGAGACCAGTTCGGCCTGGACATATGCGACGTCTTCGCGGTTAGAGCAGTCATCGATCATCTGCATGTAGTGATCACGCATCTTGGGCCAATCGACGCCGTGCATGGTGGGTTCGTAGAAGAAGTCGCGGAAGAGGCGCCAGGTTTCAGTGAAAATCTGACGCCATTCTTCTCTGGGGTTCACAGTGACGCGGAGGCCAGTGACTGTGACGCTCTGCGATTTGCCACCGGCAGATGCATCAACGATCGAAAGGCCGGATCCGCGGCCGACAAGGAGCTTTTTGCCATCCGCGGACATGGAGAATCCGCCGCCTGCGCCGACTGCTTTTTCTTCTTTGCTGTCATCGTTGATATCGAAGATCTTGATGCCACCTTCAGCGCCATCGCCGCCGCGACGGGCGTAAATGAGCTTATTGGAGTCGTTGACTTCGAGGTTGCCGAACGCGCCGGGAGCGATGGGAAGTGCGATGGCGCGTTTTTCGAAGTTCTCAAAATCGATTTTGATGGGCTTCTTTTCGTCGTCCTTCTTGTCCTTGTCGCCATCTTTCTTAGCGTCGGCCTTGTCGCCGCCTTTGTCGGTGCGTTTGCCGCTGAAATCGCCCTTGGTGTCACCGGCTGACCAGGTGCCAGAGACGGCGCCATCTTTGGCGGTTCCTTCGATGGTGACCGCGGCATTGCCCATAGCGAAACTCGCGGAGAATTTGCCGGTGGCCTTGTCGAAGTCAGACTGGGCTGTTGCAGAGCCCATGATTGAAGAGATCGTGATCGAAATCTTGCCTTCGCCAGCGGGGGAGATATTCAGTTTAAATGGAAGGGGGCCCTGAGGAGTGGTGGTCTGACATTCCCAGGTGCCGCTGATGCCGTCGTCGGCTGTACTCGCGGCGTCTTTCTTGTCGTCCTTCTTCTCGTCTTTCTTGTCCTTGTCATCCTTCTTGGCGTCTTTGGCCTTGTCGTCTTTTTTCCATTCCTCTTCATCACTCTTGGCGGCGAAGGGGTTCTTCATGTTGTCGCGAAGAGGTGCGGCCATGATCATGCCAGTATTGATGTAGGCAAAGGTGGTGTCGAGGTCGGCGTAGCGAGGTGAGTTGAAGTTGCGGTTTGTGGAGTAATACAGCCAGTCGCCCTTGCGATCGAAGGCAGGGGAATCGTTGTTAAAAATCGGATTAGTGACGCGCGTTGAAGTCCCCGTCTTGACATTGTAAATCCAGATCGCGTTCTGATTGGAAGTTTCATCAGTGCGGGCGTATGCGAGCATTGACGAATCGTGGGTCCATGAATAGCCCATGCGTGAAGCATCGGGATTCATGTCGACCTGTTTGACGGTTGCGGTAACCGCCGCATCTTTCCAATCAAGAGTGACCAGGAACAGGCCGCCAGCTTTGTCAGTGAAGACGATCATTTTGCCATCTGGCGACCAAGTGGGTTCGTAGCGGAAACCGGCGCCGAGCGTTGTCAATTTGGTTGGCTTGAAGTCCTTGGTGACATCGGGCTTAGCAGGTTCATCCTTTTTTGCATCCTTGTCAGCGTCCTTTTTATCTGCATCTTTCTTGTCCGTCTCCTCGGTGTCGTCCAGCTTTGAGTAGCCAGGTGCCTTAGCGTCGGCCGCGCGGATGTAGAGTTCGTATTCGCCGCTCTCGTCGCTGAAGTAAGAAATCCACTTTCCATCGGGTGACCATGAAGGATCACGTTCGAACACGCCCGAAGAGTTGGTGAGGTTGCGTGCTGGGCCCTCTTTAGCGGGGACCGACCAGATGTCGCCGCGACCAGAAAGAACTACGCGCTTGCCAGTTGGGGAAATGGCGGCAGAAGAAATATTGCGACTTGCATCTTCAGAACGGGATTTAATGCTGGGCTTGGCGCCGGGGATAGAGATGTTGACGGGGTTGGACTTTCCGCTGGCAAGGTCGAGAAGCATGATCTTCGAGCCAAGCTGGAAGATGATTTCGCCCGGTGCGTTTGCATCTGTTCCTGGGCCAAAGGATGGCCATTTGACATCGTCATCAGCAAATGTGGTGACTTGCTTGCGTTCATTGGTTGTTGTGTTAAATGACCAGATATTGAGGCGATGTTCCGGGCCGTTGTCGGAGATATAGAAGATGACCGATGCTGCAGAGCCCTTGCCCCACATTGGAAGCGAGTCGGTGCCTTCCCAATCGGTGATCTTTTTGGAAGTGAGGTCTTTGAGGTTCATGACCCAGATGTCGGTCGCCATGCCGCCGCGGTAGCGTTTCCACGTGCGGGTCTCGGTGGAGTGGGGGGTGAAGGCGATGGATTGGCCGTCCTGGCTGACGGAGCCGTATCCGGAGTAGGGCATGGGATAGCGGGCAGGTTGTCCGCCGGTTGCGGGGACTGAGTACAGCTGAGATTGGCGGCCCAAACCAGCGAGGCCGCTGGTGAGGAACATGAGGCGATTGTCATTGGTCCAGCTGCAGAGGGATTCAGAGCCGGGGAAGTGGGTCACGCGGAAGGGAGTGCCGCCAGCAACAGGAAGGGTGTAAAGATCGCGATTGCCGTCATAGTTCGCGGCGAAGGCGAGCGTGGCACCATCTGGTGAGAATCGTGGGAAAGAAGACTGTCCTGGAGGGACGGCAGTGAGCGACGCGATGCCGCCAGCTCGGGGCGCAAGGTAAATGTTGTTGGCGTAAACGAAGGCGATATGAGACTTGCTGACCGCAGGATAGCGCAGCATGGTCGCATCGGGCTGGTGCGCAGGTTGAGCCTGAGCGGATGCGGAAGCGGCAAGACCCGCAACCGCGCAGATGGCGGTGAGTGTGAGTGCCGAGGACGAAGTTGAAAGACCGTATTTCATATGTTAGAACTCTCCAGTTGCGCGTCCGAAAACCTAAGGTGTAGAGGGTATTCCCAGAACTGGGCCCGAGGGAGGTGGCAGTAATGACGGAATAAAAGGACCTGTGGGTGAATATGCCGCCTATTTCGGAGGAAGCGACTGGAATCCCCTATATCGGAACGCCGATTCGAACGCGGCACGAGGGGGACATTCATGGCGGAACAAACGACGAATTATGTGAAACTACAGAGCGAATTCGCAACAGATCCAGAAATGGCTGAACTCGTCGAGGTGTTTGTTTCCGAGCTGCCGGATCGATTGAAAGAACTCGAAACTATCTGGAACGCCAGCAGATTCGACGACCTCAAGCGAATTTCGCACCAGTTGAAGGGTGCGTCGGGGGGATATGGTTTTGCGGTCATCGGCAGCGCCGCCGGAAAGCTCGAGGGAACGCTTAAGGGGCTCCAGGGCGTGCCTGATTCGCGAACGCTTGAATCGATGAAAACTCAATTCGATGATCTTGTAACACTCTGTCGTCGCGCCGCAGCGTAATGTTTTGCTGGTCGTGTTAAGCTGATTGTGAAAACGTGGAACTGTGCTCATGCCGATGAATGCACAACTTGCCGACGACTCAAAGCCACTGGTGCTGGTCATAGATGACTCACCTGATGTGCACCGCATTTTGCGGGCCAGATTGAAGCAGGAAGAGATTGAACTTGAAGGCGCGCCAAACGGCGCCATTGGAATTGAGAAAGCCAAGTCGCTCAAACCCGCGATCATTCTGCTGGACCTGGACATGCAGGATATGGACGGCTTCGAGGTTATGCGGCGACTAAAGAATGACCGGGAAACCGTTGAGATTCCAATCATCATGCTCTCAGGAATGCAGGCCACACAGGACAAGGTGACCGCGTTTGAACTGGGAGCAGTTGATTACATCACCAAGCCATTTGAGTTTACCGAACTGCGTGTCCGCTTGAGGTCGGCGCTGAAGATGCAGCGTCTGGTTCGATTGTTGAGCGACCGAGCGCGTGTTGATGGGCTCACGAGTCTGTCGAACCGGGCGTTCTTTGATGAGCGATGGGCAGAAGAGAACTCGCGTGTTCACCGTCAGTTTCACCCACTTGCGCTTGCGATAATCGATCTCGATCATTTCAAGAGCGTTAATGACACCTTTGGGCACCCAGCCGGCGATTCAGTGCTTCAGGGCATGGGTAAATTGCTGCGTCAGCAGTGCCGCACGGCGGATGTGCCGTGTCGGTATGGCGGCGAGGAATTTGCGATCATTATGCCGGATACGTCTCCGACGGCGGCGCTGGTTCTGTGTGAGCGAATTCGTGCTGCCCTGGAGAGCATGGTCTGGGCTCGCCATCCAGAACGCAAGATTACGTGCTCAATTGGAATTGCCGGAATTACTGATGCGGCGAACATGAGCGCTGAACAACTGGTGCAAGCTGCGGACAAGGCGCTTTATTCCGCGAAGCACGGTGGACGCAATCGAATCGTGGTTGATAGCGGCGTTGTTGCGGCAACCGCGTTCTGATATTAATACTCAAACATGAGTCCTGCGTAGAGCATGAGGGAATCGCGCGAAGGATTGCGTGAGTCGCCATTAATACGTGCGTTTGAAATGTGCGCCCAGCGAATACCTACTTGAAGGCGCAGATCGTCGGTGAGCTGGCGGGTGACACCAAAGCCCGCGCGTGGCGTGAAGGCAAATGAGGAGCCATTTACGGGAACATCACGGGTAGCGAAGAGCAGACCGATTCCGGCTTCTGCAAAGAGTGTCCACTTCGCATCATCAGACTTGTAGTAGTGGTATCGGAAGATGAACTGCGGATTGATGCCAAACGCGTTTTCCCCTTTTTGCTGGTAATACCAAGTTGCAAGTTCGAGGGAGAACTCCACGTCTTCAATGATGAACGTGCTCCAGGATGCGTGAATGTCGTACCCGGCGTTGCCAGAAAAATCGTGTGAGCCACCGGTACCGATCGTGATCCACTCCTGACTTTCGGTGCCAAAGCGCGAGCCGCCCGACTTCTTTGTTACCACTGACTTCTCTTCGGTCAGAGCTTTGTCTGCGGGTGCCGTCGCGGCAGGTTGCAGTTCGTAGCGGGCCTCTTTGTACAGCGATTCGGCGCAGCAGACTGAGGAAGTCAGGGCGATTGCAGCTGGCAAGATCAGTGTTCGGTGGTTCATGGTGAACAGCCTAGTCGATTAATTGCTTTCCGGCTTTTGCGGCGAACAATCGACAGCAATGTCACACCCCGAGGAACTCTCGCAAAAGGTCATGAATCTGGAGGAACACCAGATGTTCCTCGAACGCCAAGTGGAGCAATTGTCGACAGAAGTGCTGGAACTCTCGCGGCTGCTGCAAGTTGCGCAGGCGGAATTAAGGCGACTTGAGGCTTCCTTTGGAGAGCGCAAAGATCGCGGGTCGTCTGACGGCGCGAGTGATGGTTCGTCAAATGAGCAGGCTTGAACCTGTCATTTCCGGCGGAACTCCCAATCCGATCATCTGAAATGCCGTGGGGAGCACATCCGCGAGCCGACCGCGCTGATTTCGCACCTGCGGATCAAACCAGCCTCTGGAATCCTGGTCGCCTCGAAGTGCGCGGCCCTTGAATGCGGGGCCGACGATGATGCACGGGACGTCATAGAGAGTGTGGGCTGTGTGCGGGGCGTTGGTGACCGGATCAAACATCTGTTCGCTATTGCCGTGATCGGCTGCGACAATTAACGCGCCACCACGCTTGAGCGTTGCATCAACGATCGCTCCAACGCAGGCATCGACGAATTCGCACGCTTTGATCGCGGCCGGGAGCGAGCCCGTATGGCCGACCATGTCGGCGTTGGCGAAATTGACAATGATTACATCTTCGCAGTCCGGCGCGGCGAGTCGGCGCAGCACCGCATCGCGAACTTTGTCAGCGCTCATTTCCGGCTGCAGGTCATAGGTGGCGACTTTGGGACTTTGCGGATTCTCGCGGTGCTCGCCCGGGAACGGATCTTCGCGATAGTCGTTGAAGAAGAACGTGACATGGGGATACTTCTCTGTTTCAGCGCAGCGAAACTGAGTCAATCCGTGTGCACTGATCCAATCGCCAGCGATATTCACCATGCGGGGAGGCTTCGGGAATGCGACCTTTACATGGGGCAACAGTTCTTCCCAGTATTCGGTCATGATGACAAAGTTGAGGTCGAGTTTGCGGCCGCGATCAAAGCCGCTTTTGCCGCTGTCTGGACTCGGCTTGGCTTTGGCCCAGAGTGGATCAGGGAAAACGAATGCGGCACAGATTTCGCGCGGACGATCGCCTCGGTAGTTGTAGAAAATCACCGAATCGCCATTCTGAATCGGAGCTTTCTCCCCAACGATCCGCGGCGTAATAAACTCGTCACCAGTTTGAGAAGTGCCAGCGGGGTTGTCGTAGTAGTTTTGGATAGCGGCAGATGTGGTGGGAAATTCGCCTGCGCCGATCGAGCGACCAGTCAAGACGTCGTAGGCGAGCTGGACCCGTTCCCAGCGATTGTCGCGATCCATTGCGTAATAGCGGCCGCAGATTGAGGCGATTCTGCCTGTGCCGATTTCTTTGAGCTGGGCTTCGACCTGGCGGGCGAATTCGAGACCAGTAAAAGGCCCCGTGTCGCGGCCATCAGTAAAGAGATGCACGAAGACTTTGGATTGCCCGAGCACTTTGCAGGCTTTGACGCAGGCGTAGAGGTGGTTCAACATTCCGTGAACACCGGCATCGCTGTTGATGCCCATCAGGTGGACTGAGCCGTTTTTCTGGAGCGAGGACTTAATCGCCGCGGCGATTGCAGGATTCGTGTCGACACCGTTGCGGCAGGCGAGCGTGATTGCCACGGATTCCTGAAAGACAATTCGACCAGCACCAAGGTTCTGGTGTCCTACTTCGCTGTTTCCCATGGTGCCTTCGGGAATTCCGACATCTTCGCCGCAGGTGCGGATCAATGTCCATGGGTATTCGGACATGAGGCGGTCGGCGACGGGAGTCTTGGCGAGTTTGACGGCGTTGAAGGCATCGTGCTCGGGATTAGGATTGGTGCCCCAGCCATCGCGAATAACGAGAACGAGCGGGTTGTTGCGAAGTATCGGACGGTCTTTCATGGCTCAAGCGTAAGCCGTAATCGGACGTGGCGGGAGGATCCGACTGGCTTGAAAATGCAGGCCGCGGCAATGCGAGAACGGGAATTGAACTACCTCAGTAATTGCGTCGAGCAATAAGGAGGTAATTCTCGGTCAGTCGCGTATTGGAGCCGTCCGACATGTCAACTAAAAATGCGTCATGTACCTTCATTGCAAGGGTTGTATCGCTACTGGCAATTTCAGGGCTGGCCGCGCCATCGTTCGGTGATGAGCCAACTCAGGATGTGGGAATCGCGACAGCGGGGCCTGGCGTCGGAGAGCTGGACAATGAGTTTGGTGCGACGCTTAGAGCTCCTGTGAAAGTTGATAAGAGCGAGGATGCTGCTGAAGAAAAGCTTGAAGAAGAGGATGATCAGCGGGTCCACCTAAGAGTCGGGCTTGATTGGTCCAACGCGTACTACTCGCGCGGATTCAGGCAGGAAGATCGAGGTAGCGTTTTGCAGCCGTGGGCTGAGTTGGGGTTCACGCTTCACACGTGGGACACGGGCGAAGTTGGGGTTTTCCTGGGAACCTGGAACAGTGTTCACAGCAAGAAGACCGGCGCCGGAGATACGGTCACGGGATATCGCAGGAACTGGTACGAGGCAGATGTTTATGCTGGTGTTTCAGCGACGGTTGGCGATTTCACTGCAACCGCGACGTATCTCTCGTGGAGCTCGCCCAACGATGCGTTTGATTCTGCGACGGAATTTCAAGCCCGGTTCTCGTATGACGATTCGGAATGCATGGGGGCATGGGCGCTGAATCCGAGCATGCTCTTTGTTGTTGAAGTCGATGGTGCGACAATGGATGGAGTGTCGCCGCGTGGTGTGTATTTTGAGCCTTCGATCTCGCCGGGATTCACTATTGAGAAAAGCGCGATTGGTGATATAGAGGTTGTATTTCCGATCACCGCAGGGTTCAGTCTTGGGAACTACTACTCGAATGATGAGGGGGACGACACGTTCTGCGGCTATGAAACCGTCGGCGTGAAGGCTTCAGTTCCGCTGCCGTTCAATGAGAAATACGGAACCTGGACGCTGAGCACCGGCGTCACGATGCTCTTCATGAACGGGCCATGCAAAACATCAAACGATGATGATGCAACCGAAGTGATTTTTACAGTCGGAATCGGGTTTGAGTACTGATTACTGAGTGGGCTGAATCTGCTGGTCAGGAGATTCGTCGCTGGCTTCGACGGTAATGTCGCCGCGGGTGGAGTCTTGCTTTACGCGAATTGCGCGGCGGCGAACCAGTTCGAGCATTGCCAGGAAAAGACCGATCATTTCGCCCCGTTTGCGGCCTTCGAATATCTGGCGCATGGAGAGGCTTGCCGGGGCGCCGGTTGTCGAAGAACGAATCCGCTCAAGAATATCTTCGGCGTGCAGTTCGATGGGTGTATCGTCGTACGTTACCTGATGATCGCCGACACGATCGAAGTTCACGCTGGTGACGATGGCGCGGAATGCCTCGATGAGATCCATGAGGCTGAGTTCATCCATCTCCAGATCTGCGGGCGCATCGGGGTCCTCGGCGAGAGCGTCGACTTTGACGGGGCCGTGTGCGCCGGCGGGTGCGCGACGCTGCCATTCTTCCATGCGTGTTTCGAGCTCATTTGAGGCATCGCGGTATTGCTTGAATGCCAGGAGCTGACGAACCAGGTCCGCACGCGGGTCTTCATAGGCATCGGATTTGGCGCTTGGGTCTTCAGCGGGCAGAGCCTGGCCTGGCTGCCAGCTGAGCATGCGAGATTTGACTTCCATCAGGGTGGCGGCCATGACAAGGAAATCGCCGGCGGCCTCAAGGTCGACAGTCTTGATGTTGGCGTTGAGGTACTCGAGGTACTGGCCCGCGATTAGCGCGACCGGGATGTCGTGGACATCTACTTCAGCGCGGCGGATAAGGAAAAGCAGGAGGTCGAGGGGACCTTCAAATGAATCAAGTTGAACTCTGTAGTCGGCCGTCGTCATCGCGTCCCTCCGTGGTGGACAAGGGTAGCCAGAAGCGGAACATGGGTTCAGAGAATCGCCAGAGATTGACATGAAATCGCCAGTTCAGGCGGCTATTTACGAGAGAAACCGCGTGGGAACTTGATCGACTTTGCTCCGCAGAAGGCCGCATATTCCTCGATTGCGTGCGTAACGGATCCGCGATCCTGCGCGGCCGCTTCTGGCTCAAACCAGATGCGGCGGATGTCAAGCGTCGATGTCTTTCGATCAAGTTTGGGATCCAGCCGCCCAATCAAACGATCGCCTCGCAGGATCGGCAGGACGTAGTACCCATGCGTTCGCTTTGGTTCAGGAACAAACGCCTCGAATCGATACGAGAATCCAAAGAGTCTCTCAAGCCGTTCACGATTTCGAATCAGTGGATCAAACGGACTCAGCAATCGCGTCACCGGCTCTGCAGGCGGCAGCTTCTTGAGAGCTTTAGCGATATCGTGAAACGCGATGCCTTTCTTCGAGCCCTTCGCACCATCGATCCGCACTTCAATCAAGCGGCCATCCTTGAGACCCTGTGTGCACCACGCTGCGACCTGTGCTGGCTTGAGCGCATTCCAAAACTGTTTGATCTCGCCGGGCGTCGCGGCACCCAGACGTTCAACCGCGGTAGTACACGCCCAATCGATATGCTCCTGAGATGTCGGTGTTGGTGCGGCGTGTTCCTTAGGCATCACGCGATGCGTAAGGTCATAGACCTTTTGAAATTTATCACGGCGCGGGATTGTCAGTTCTCCGGTGCGCCAGAGATATTCCAGCGCAGCCTTGGCGGGCTTCCAATCCCACCATGCGCCACGCTGATGTTCCTTGTCTTCAAAATCCCGAGCCAGCAGCGGACCCTCTTTCTCAATACGAGTTCGCACCGCGTTCAGAAGTTCATCTTTCCGATTGGAGAGTCGTGAGTCGATCCAGTTAGACCACTGCACGCGTTCGAAACGGTGTCGCCAATGCGGGTACCAGATCGATGGAATAAGCGACGCATCGTGCGTGAAATGTTCGAAGAGCTTGCCGCGTTCCTGCAGAGAATCGAGCTGAAGCGGGCGAAAGGCGTGGAACCGAGTCCACATGATGTGGTTGTGTGCGCGTTCGACGATTGAGATGGTGTCGAGTTGAACAAAGCCAAGTCGCTCGATCGCTGTGTACAGCTTCTTGGGCGTGCAGGTTTGAGTCGGATCTTCCAGCAGCCCGCAGCCCTGGAGCAACAGGCGGCGTGAATCCGAAGCCGAAAGTGTCAGGGGCTGGCTCATGGGCGGCGCGGTCCGATGAAGCCGATCATGCGACCGGTGAGACCGCGATCGCGGCGATGCGAGAAGAACAACTCCGGCTCGTTGACAGTGCAGTTTGCGAAGGTCTCAACGTGTCTCACGCCCGTGTTTGCCAGCTCGATCTCTAATGCACGCTTAAGGTTGATGGTGCCTTTCCCATTCGCGTGGGCGGTGGTAATGCCGCGATCTGCACCAAATCGCATGTCAAATGCGACGAGTACTTCTGGTCCAACTTCAAACGCGGCAACGCCGATGCACGGGCCAATCGCGGCATGGATTTCAGTTGCGCCCAAGTCTCTCATCGCCTGAATAGCACTACTTAAGACTCCGCTCACCGCGCCCCGCCAACCGGCATGCACGGCGGCGACGATCGCACCATCTGCAGATTCGAGCAGAATCGGCGCGCAGTCTGCGACGCGAACCGCAACTACGAGCCGCGGATCGTCGGTCACGATTGCATCGGCTTTAATGTCTGGACTCTCGGAGTTCACAATGTCGCCGATTTTCACTATGTGAACAAGATTGCCATGAACCTGATGAACCTGGATGATTCGCCGATCGGCAGCGCTGACAGCGTCGAGAACGAGCTTAAAATTGGCGCGAATATTCTCCGGAGTGTCGCGGCCCTCGAGCAGGTCGCCCGGGTTGCCGAAATTCAGCGTGCCGAAAATGCCCGTGGAGACGCCTCCGTTGCGGGTTGAAAAGCCATGTGGGCATTTCAGCAGCGACGATTGCAGCAGGAGTGGGGCGGTGACCGGCGTGTGCATACGGTGAAAAGTAGTCCGCAATTCAGAACTTCAGCACCTTGCCCGCAGTTCGAGCTTCAAATTCCAGCAGCCATTTCTTTCGCTCAATCCCGCCGCCAAACCCGGTGAGTGTGCCGTTGGCCCCGATCACGCGATGGCAGGGAACCACGATCGCGATTGGATTGCGGCCATTAGCAAGACCAACCGCCCGCGAAGCGTTTGGATCACCAACTTTCCTGGCCAGTTCGCCATAGCTCCAGGTCACGCCATAGGGGATAGTCCGGAGTTTCGCCCAGACTTTCTCCCTGAACGGTGTACCTTCGGCATGCAGAGGGATGTCGAATTGCTGCCGCGAGCCCGCGAAGTACTCGCTGAGTTGCTCTTTCACCGCGGCGAGTTCAGATGTGGACCTTGTCCAATGACTGCTCTTTGCCTTCATCTGGTCAGGCTTGGTCTCAAAGTACAAACCTTCAAGTGCGTTGTCCTTCATCACGCACGTCAGTGGTCCAACCGGACTCTTGATAATGTCAAAGTACGTAGTCATTTCGATTTCACCTCGGTGCTCAGTCCCTTCCAAAGATACATCGTCGCATACGCGCGCCAGGGACGCCACGCTTCCGCCCGCCGCGCGGCCTCTGCACCGCTCTTGGTCTTGAGAGCTTTGAATATTCCCAGGTCCGATTCCGGAAACGCATCCGGCCAGTGCATCGTGCGCATCACGAAATAGTTCGCGGTCCATGGTCCAATTCCCTTGATAGTCTGCAGCAACGACATGACTTCGGCCGGGTCTGTTGCTGGTGTAATTCGCAATCGATTGTCTGCAAACGCGCGCGCAAGGTCGAGAACACATTGCGCCCGTGCGGCGGGCAAGCCGCACTCTCGTACCTCTGCGAGCGACAGCGACGCAAGGCGTGCTGCCGTTGGCGTCAATGCGCTGAGTCCTTCAATAGGAGTCTGCAATGACTCGCCAAATCTCGCGGCAAATCTCCCAGAAATCGTTGTTGCGGCGGCGACCGACACCTGCTGCCCCAGGATGGTCCGCAGCCCGATTTCGAACGCATCAAACGCGCCCGGGACGCGCACTCCGGGACTCGATGCAATGATCTTCTTCAGCAATCCTGATTCGCTCAGGTGGCCGTCAATCTGCGTTGGCTCTGCTTCGAGGTCAAAGACATCACGCACACTGCTGAGAATCTGCGGCAGGTCAGCGATAAGTGAATTTGAAATGCACACACCCAGATGATGCTGGTCTTTGAGAAACACTTCGATCCATCCTGAGCGATTGCCGATTTTGACGGTACGTGCATAGCCGCGCTCAGTGCGTGCTTCCACGCCAGCGATCACCCGCCCGGCGAGGAAGTTGAGCAGATGGTCCCATGCCAGCGGCGGACGAAACGCTTGTACAACCTCGATCGAATCTTTCTTGGTGATTACTTCCGTGTCTGCATCACCGCGAATATCTGTAGGCGTCAATCGATACCGATCTTTCAGCAGCACGTTGAGTCGCCGGGCACTTCCGAATCCCGCGGCAGATGCAACATCGCGCACGGAAAGTCGGGTCTCGGTCAGCAATCGTTTCGCCAGCAGCAATCGACTGGTCTGCGCGAGCTGAACCGGAGTAGCTCCAAACGTGCTTTCAATAATGCGACGAAGCTGCCGCTCGCCCAGGGCAAACTCATCGGCGAGTCGATTCATATCACCGGTATCCAGTGCGCCCGCTTGAATTCTCTTCAGGGCTGCACGTGCAACACGATTGGAATCATCAACGCTTGCCACTCCGGGCGCCAATTCAGGCCGACACCGCAGGCACGGGCGAAATGAGTCAAGCTCGGCAAGCGCTGCCGATCGATAGAAACGGCAGTTGCTCTCTTTTGGCGTACGCACGCGGCAGACCGGGCGGCAATAAATCCGGGTACTTGTAACTCCAACGAAGTACTTGCCATCAAATCTTCTGTCATGTGCGACAAAAGCCTTGTACAGGGAGCGTTGCAGGCTGGGTTCAATGGTGGTCTCGTTCACGCAAGCAAGATAGCAGGTTGAACCGAGAGCAATGCGCCGTTTTCGGACATCAATATTTGGATCGCATAAAGGTCGGTAATCCTATCAAAACGCTAATGAATTTCGGCATCCCACGCTTGGCTCGTGGCGATCAGTCGGTTGTCGGGCGTGAATTCTCGATTTGATGTACCATAACCGCGTTCAACTTGCACTTGTGGTGCAATCTTCAGCCGAAGAAGAGCCAACCTGCCTCGACATCCGTACAACTAAGGGCTTGAATCCGAGCTTGCAGTGTAGTTTCAATTTCTATGAGCCAATCAGATTCCAAACAAGACCTCGCAGAGACGTCGCCGCTCGGACGCAGTTCCGATCGCGCTGGTGACACTGTGCCCGTCTCCGCCGAAGACTCACGCATTACAAACCCCTCCAGTGCCTCCTCAGTCGCGGGCAATTTCGTCGCAACCGAAGGTGTGCTCCAGGAAATCGCAAAGGGCGGCACCAACGTAGATTCCCTCGTCGGTCGCCTTGTCATCGACAACGGTCTTGCAACATCAGAGGAAGTTCGCCTCGCGCTGGGAATGGCCAAGAGCCCATCCTCTGCAGGCGACGAGAATTCCAAATCGCTGCTCCAGGTTCTGCTCGATCAGGAGTTTGTCACTCGCCGCCAGATCGCTCGCCTTCGCCCCATCATTGAAGCTGAACGCAGCGGTCAGAAAATTCCAGGCTACAAGATTCTTGGCAAGCTCGGCGCAGGTGCAATGGCCAGCGTGTTTAAGGCCCGCCAGCTCAGCCTCGATCGACTTGTTGCAATTAAAGTTCTTCCAAGAAAGTTCACAAGTAACCAGCAGTTCATTGAACGCTTCTACGCCGAAGGTCGAGCTGCCGCACAGCTCAATCATCCCAACATCGTGCAGGCATATGACGTCGGCAAAGCCGGCGAATACCACTACTTTGTCATGGAATTCGTCGATGGCCGCACGGCCTACGACGACATCGCCAAGAACAAACGCTACACCGAAAAAGACGCCATCGACGTCACGCTTCAAATCGCCGAGGCATTGCAGCACGCCCACGAACGCGGCCTGATCCATCGCGATGTAAAGCCTAAGAACATCATGATCACCAAGGAGGGTGTCGCCAAGCTTGCCGACATGGGCCTCGCTCGCGCAATCAGCGATAAAGAAGCAGCAGAAGCCGAAGCTGGCAAAGCATTCGGCACTCCCTATTACATCTCCCCCGAGCAGATACGCGGCGAAAAGAACATCACCCCTGTCGCCGACATCTATTCGCTCGGCGCCACGCTCTATCACATGGTCACGGGTCAGGTTCCCTACGAAGGTAAGAACCCCTCCGATGTGATGCACAAACATCTCAAGGCCGAACTCACCGCGCCCGACCATATCAATTCGCGACTCTCGGCTGGAATCTCAGAGATCATCGAAATGATGATGGCAAAGGATCCCAACGCACGCTACAAAAACTGCCGCGATGTCATCCTCGATCTGAAGATAGTTCGTGAAGGCAAGTCGCCGCCATTGGCTCATAAGGATTTCAAGGGTGCTGACCTGGCAGGTCTAGCCCAGGCCGAAGCCGCCGCCCCCGCTGAACTGGTCATCGATCAGGCAAAAATGCACTCCGTGCGGCCATGGTTGATCTGGATGCTTGGGGCCCTCCTCGTTGTTTCTGTCGCGTTTAACGTGATTCTGATCGCTACCAGGTAGGTCTGATAACTGCTGGTAAACACGGGTTGCATCCCTTGCAACCGTTTGGCACAGTTCCCAAAGAAGAATGGTCCACCCCGGAGGTTCGAACATGGAAGTCCTCATTGCTGTCATTGCAGGAATTGGTTTGTCGGCCGCGTGTGGCTTCCGTGTTTTCATACCGCTTCTTCTGGCATCCGTCGGTGTTCACAGCGGCTATCTCTCAGTTGGCTCCAGCTTCAATTGGCTCGGAAGCGACTGGGCGTTGATCTGCCTGGGCGTCGCCACAGTGGTTGAGATCACCGCGTACTACGTTCCCTGGCTCGATCATGCTCTCGACACTGTTGCCACACCCGCAGCCGTTGTCGCGGGCTCGCTGCTCACGATGTCTCAATTGCAGGGCGTTTCTGGTGGCGCAAATCAAGGCCTGACTTGGATCATGTCTGTTGTCATGGGTGGCGGCGTCGCACTCTTTGTTCAACTCGCCACCGTACTTCTTAGAATCGCGTCAACAGCTACCACCGGCGGAGTGGGCAATTCAGTTCTTTCCACAGGTGAACACGCACTTTCTGCAATCTTCGCCCTTCTGGCAATTCTGATTCCGGTGCTTCTCATCGCCGCGTTCGCAGGTGTTATCGCCTGGTATATTCATCGCCGCTCAAAGGCACGCAAGCCAGCGATGAGCGTCAGAACCAGCAGCCCCGGCGGCCGAGTCCTTGTCCCCAACTATGCACGAGTCTGATCAATGGCACCGATTCCTCTCGTACTCCTGATCGATGGCGAATGTCCGATCTGCGGGCGAGAGGCCGAGTTCCTCCGGCGGCTGGATCGCAAGCGAGGCAACCTGCGAGTTGTTGATGTCTCCTCGCCAAAGTTCGTGGCTGCTCAATACGGAAGAACCGTTGATCAGCTTCGCGTTCGGCCGCATGCCGTGACGCCTGATGGCGAATTTTTTGCTGGGCTCGAAGCGGTCCATCGCGCGTATTGCGCGGTTGGTTGGGGGTTCATGTCAGCGCCAACCCGTTGGCCGATCCTGCGTCCAATATCAGATTGGATGTACTCCCTTGTCACCCGAAATCGGCCTCTCCTGCAGGCAATTGCGTATTCGGGACCGGCCGGGCATAGAGGCCAACGGCAAGGCCCGCGACAAAGTAGCTTTGGTCCGATGTAACTACGTCCCGGCCACAGTTATTTACCTCGATGGTCCGAATGTAACGCCGAGGGCTCACTTTCTCCTTCCCACCATGGTTTCTTTCGGAAGTGCGCTGAACAGGACTCCGATAAGCACCTCATGCCCGCACGCTGGGTTGCAGACAGAGTGACAAGCCTTGTGGAACACATCAATGCTGTTCCCAAGTGGTCTATTGCTGCAATTTGTTTCGCAGCCACTGCAGGCATTGCCGCCCTGGATAAGGCAACGGGGCCAGAAACTACAATCGGAATTCTCTATATCGTCCCAGTCACATTTGCCGCATGGTGTGCTGGCCGCACGATTTCATATGCAGTCGCAATCATGTCTGCGATCTGCTGGTATGGTGACAGTCAGGCGCTGTATCCAAAAGACCTTGACATGTTCAAGTTCACCTGGAACATCATCGTCTATGGCGGCGTGTTTGCGCTGTTCTCAATCGGTGTAAGAGCGGTGCGACTGCTCGTTGAAGATCAACGCCAACTCGCCTTTACCGATGCACTGACTGGATTGCCCAATGCCCGCTGCTTCCGTGATCGAGCTGTGCTTGAAGTTGCCCGGTCGCGGCGCTCAAATCAGCCACTGACAGTGATCTATCTTGACTGCGACAATTTCAAAGAGATCAACGACACGCTCGGCCACAGCGCGGGCGATGAACGTCTTCGTCGAGTCGCACGATCACTCACTGCAGCGATCCGCACAACTGATATGGCCGCCCGGTTGGGTGGAGATGAGTTCGCGTTGATCCTGGGCGATTGTGGCAGTGATGCCGCCAAACGAGTAGTAGCGGAAGTTCGGGCCAATCTTGAGCGACTCTCAACAGATGGCCCGCCCATGACTTTGAGCATGGGAGTTCTCACGCGGGCTGTTCCGCCAGATGACCTCGCCGTACTTATTGATGCAGCTGACGAATTGCTCTATGAAGCCAAGCGCGGCGGCAGAAACAAGGCAGTCTTTGACAGCGATGTTGAAGCGGTCCCACGACTCGCGGCCTGACCAAATCAAGTATCGCGTGCCATGTGCCGCACTTGACCATTGGGCTGCTCGAGCAGGATCTCATCAGCCTCAGTAATAAATATCCCGTGATCAA
Organism: uncultured Phycisphaeraceae bacterium; assembly: GCA_964484185.1. Lineage (GTDB taxonomy): Bacteria > Planctomycetota > Phycisphaerae > Phycisphaerales > UBA1924 > F1-120-MAGs238. The sequence goes on along the minus strand of CAZAEQ010000009.1, from coordinate 105,654 downwards.
TCACGCCCGGCAGCGAATCCAGTTCTATAGCTACTTCTTCTGGATCGCGATCGGGCAGCGTGACATCGATCACCAGGTTTCCATCGTCGGTGACATATTGCTCGCCATCCATGCGGCGGCGAATGACGCCAGAGAGTCCCAGGTTTCTCAGTTCCTCGCGGACAAACGCCAGGCCGAAGGAGAGCACTGCAACGGGCAGTGTTGCCTGTTGGCCGAGCCGCGAAACGAGTTTGCTCTCGTCCGCTAGATAGATACAGCGTTCACTCGCACGCGCCACCAGCCTTTGCCGAGCTACCGCGCCGTGCTGTCCCTTAAGCATGCGAAGCTTGGGGTCGATCTCGTCAACGCCGTCAAAGAGCAAGTCAACTTTCTCAACATTGCCGAACGGATGGACATCTAACCCCAGTTCCGCGGCGGCGGTTTCGCTCGCGTGGCTTGTGCCCACGCATCGAATTCGCAGGCGGTCGAGGCGGACCTTTTCTGCCAGCGCGCGGATGACGCGATTGGCCGAGCGGCCAGTGCCAAGACCAATGGTCATGCCACTTTGGATGCCGCGGATTGCGTCTTGTGCGAGAATGTCTTGCGTTGGTGTTTTCAGGTCAGCCAAAGTTGATCCCCTGTGCTAACTGTAGCGAGGTTCCGTAATTAATCGTAACCGTCTGGCGACGCATGTAAACCCTCCACGAATCTGAACCAGATTCGCGGCCGCCGCCCGTTTCCTTTTCTCCCCCGAACGCGCCGCCGATTTCGGCCCCGCTGGTTCCCACGTTAACATTCGCGATGCCGCAATCGGTGCCAGTCTGAGACAGGAACCGCTCGCCAGCCCGGACACTGTCAGTGAAAATCGAGCTTGAGAGGCCTTGGTCGACGCCGTTATTGAGAGCGATCGCATCTTCGAGCGTCTTGAAAGTGAAGACATACACGATTGGTGCGAAGGTCTCTTCCGAGCTGATCGGGAGCACGTTGTTCGCTGGCGCGAGAATGATGGTTGGTTCAACGAAGTAGCCGCTAAGGCCAGCTGGCTGTGCTGGCTTGCCGCCGCTGACGATCTGGCCGCCTTGCTCTTTGGCCATCGCGACTGCCCGGACATATCCATCAACAGCGCGTTGATTGATCAGCGGCCCGATGAGCGTGCCATCGCTGCCGGGATTGCCGATTTTGGGTTTGAGACTCTCGTAGGCTTTGGTCAATCTCGATACGACTTCGTCTTTGCGTGACTCGTGAACAATCAGGCGACGCGTGGTCGTGCAGCGCTGGCCGGCAGTGCCGACCGCCGCGAAGACGATCGCGGGAATGGCGAGGTTGAGGTCCGCGGACTGCTCGACGATCACAGCGTTGTTGCCGCCAAGTTCGAGCAATGTGCGCCCCATGCGTGTGCCAACGACCGTTGCAACTCGCTTGCCCATGCGGCACGAACCTGTTGCGCTGACGAGCGGGATTCGCTTGTCCGCGAGCAAGCGTTCGCCAACCACATCATCAGTACCAATGACGAGCGGGAAAAGGTTGGGATGCCCCATCTGTGTCGCCACCCGGTCAGCGATTGATTGCGATGCGATCGCAGTGAGTGGGGCGATGAGACTTGGCTTCCAGATCGTAACATCGCCACACACCGCGGCCAACATCGCGTTCCATGCCCAGACCGCACATGGGAAGTTGAACGCGGTGATGCACCCGACCAGGCCCAGAGGCAGCCACTGCTCGTACATCCTGTGATTCGGACGTTCCGAGTGAGTGGTCATTCCGTATAACTGACGCGAGAGGCCGACAGCAAAGTCTGCGATGTCGACTGCCTCCTGCACTTCACCCAGACCTTCAGATGTGATCTTGCCGACTTCGAGCGTGATCACGCGCCCAAGCGGTTCTTTGAACTTTCTGAATTCCTCACCAATCGCCCGGACCAGAAGCCCGCGTTGTGGAGCTGGAACATTGCGCCAGGATTCAAAGGCTTTCACCGCCGCGGCAATGGTTCGGTCGTAGCTGGCCGCATCATCGAGACGGATGCCTGCAATTGCTTCTTTAGTCGATGGATTCTCTGAGATCACCATGCCAGAAGAGGCTGTCGCGCTCGGGCTCCAATCGATCCGTGGATGCGTTGCCAGCCCCAATACATCAAAGCACGAGTCTCTCATCCACGTATCTCCCTTATCCACGAGGTGAAACCATATGCGGGTGGAAGGGGAGTCGGGTGGAGGTGCGAAATCGGCTTAACGAGCCAATAAAACCACCACATGCACTTCAACCGCTCGTCCCTCTCCAACCGCATCAACTTTCTCGTGCGTCTTGCCTTTGATATTCACCTGGTCAATTCCGACATCCAAAATGCGTGCAAGGTTGGCTCGCATTGAATCTTTCACCGGCGATAGTTTCGGCTGTTCGAGGATCACCGTCGCATCAACATTGCAAAGCCTGAAGCCCGCACTTTTCATGCGTTGCATTGCTTCGCCGAGGAAGATTTCAGAGTCCTGAGTTGCGTGCCGCGGGTCCGTGTCTGGAAAGAGCTGGCCGATGTCGGGAAGGGCGAGCGCGCCCAGGATCGCATCGGTCACGGCGTGGTAAAGGGCATCGCCATCAGAATGGGCGACCGGGCCGCGGTCGTGAGTGAGTCGCACGCCGCCAAGTATGAACGGCTTTCCATGGCCCGCCGGGGCCAAGGCCTCCAGCCGGTGTAAGTCATATCCATGTCCGATGCGCAGTGTTTGCACGGTGCAAGCGTACCAAGCTTGAAAGTTGTTAGCCTGAACGCCGAACTTATGCCGCACTTGGGAAGTATGACTGCGGACGCACCCTGTTTTCGGACGATACCGTCCTCTGTATAAGGAGCCTTTCTATGCGGCCAAACACCGCCCTGTTTTTCTCGACAATTGCAATTCTCGGCGCGGGCTTGCTCGGTGGCTGCACCATGCCTGGTGGCAACATGTATTCAGCCGACAAGTTCACCTACGTCTCTGATTCTCACTCGCCCAAGACCATCTCACTGCTCGACGTGCGCACACGCCAGGTGGTCTGGAGCACCGAGATACCGGTCGGACAGCAACTCATCGTTTCGTTCTACGAGGGGTCAGACCCCAGCGCCAACATGCCCGATGTGATGAAGTATGGTTTCGCAAAGGCAGGCAGTTGGTCCGCGAGCCTGCAGAGTTCGATACCAGTGCCTGGTCCTGAATCGCGGCGCATTGATTGCACGATTCGTACCGCCCCAGAATTTGCCGAGGGAGTGGTCGCACCAGCTCCCGCGCCAGCCCCTGCTCCAGTTCAGCCAACTACTGCAACTACGAAAAAAGAAGAAGTAAGGAAGGACATGATTGACCTTCCGGAAACTGAGCCAGTTCAGTCGAATCCAGAACCCAAGCGCGAAGTCAAATAAAGTCGGCACGATTTCCTGAACCGCTACCGAACTTACCTAAAACGCCAAACGGCGTTTTTTTTGTCATTGCGTGAATGCTATTGGATTTAGATAGACCACTCTGTATGATAATCTGTGTGGGGAGTAACAATGGCACCAAGCACGCCCGTGGCTCGTATGGCACAATCTGAAACGACACCGTTCGCCGAGGTAGTTGTGATATCGGCACGTGAGCGCCTCTTGAGGGCAGCGACTGAGTTGTTTTATACTCAGGGAATTTCGGCCAGCGGAGTCGACACGATCATCGAAAAAGCCTTAGTGGCCAAGATGTCGCTGTACAACAACTTTCACGGCAAGGATGAGTTGATTGCAGAGGTATTGAAGCGCTGCGACAAAATCTGGTTTGATGCTCTTTTCAGTTTTACTGATTCCCACGCAAAATCTCCCACGCAGAAGATTCTGGCTGTCTTCGATTTTCTGGGTGAGCAGTTCAAAGATCCGGCCTTTCGCGGCTGCCCATTCCAGATGGCGGCATCAGAACTGCCAGATGCGATGCACCCGGGTCGCAAGGCAATTTTGGCACACAAACACCGCGTAAGGCAATATCTGCAGCGACTGTGCCGCGAGGCAGGGGCCTCAGAGAAACTGGCGGATCAATTGACGTTGTTGGCCGATGGCGCATCGGCGTGGCGCGGGATGACAGGCTCAAATGAGCCTGCGGTTCGAGCTCGTGAAGCGGCAGAGTCTTTACTTTCGATTGCGATTCGGTGAAGCAACTTATTGTGCGTAGGCGCGATCGGCGTAGTGGCGCATCATGCGATGGCTGCTGAAGAATGGGCCGTTGAGCGCGATGCTGTGCTTCATCACATTGAGCCAGCCTGCCTTATCCTTGTAAAACAGCGGCAGGATTGTTGACTCAAGCTTGCTGTACAGTGAATCTGCATCGCCCGTGCGATCGTCGATAATCTGGTCAGACTGCCCTTCGTATTTGTCCTCGCCAATCGCCCAACCAGTCAGGCCCTCGGTACAGCCCTCGAGCCACCAGCCATCTAGTGTGCTCAAACTCGGGACTCCATTCATCGCGGCTTTCATGCCGCTTGTGCCAGAGGCTTCGAGCGGCGGCAACGGATTGTTCAGCCAGAGATCAACACCGCTGACAAGAACTTTGCACAACTCGAAATCGTAATTGGGGAGATAGGTCAGGTGGATGACGTCTCTAAGTTGTTCGCCTGCCTCAAAGATTCTGCGAATCAGGTCCTTGCCGCCGCCATCGCGGGGGTGGGCTTTCCCTGCATAAACAATCTGAATTTTCCCGACAGTTTCAGCGATTTTCTTGAGGCGATCGATGTTGCTCACAAGCAAGTCCGCACGTTTGTACCCAGTATTTCGACGGGCAAAACCAATCGTGAATACCGCCGGGTCAAGCGAGACCCCAGTTGTCTTGCGAACTGTTTCAATCAACGCGATCTTCGATTCAGCGTGTGCCGCGGTCAGGTCTGCATCCTGGAGATTAAGTGCGCGTCGCAATTCGTATGGTTCGCCGCGCCAATCGGGGATACTGGCATCGAATAGTCTGGCAAGCGGAGGCCCGATCCAGGTAGTGGGGTGGACACCGTTGGTGATCGAATCAACACGATCGGTGCCGAACATTTTTCGGCTGACTTCGCCGTGTCGATGTGAGACACCATTGGCATAACCGCTGAAGTACATGGCAAGCTGAGTGAGGTTGAGATGCTCACCTGCACAGAAGGCATCGCTGCGTTCCAGAACAGGCTGATGGCCGAGCACCTGCTGCACCATTTCGATAGGGAAAGTGTCATGACCTGCCGCAACCGGTGTGTGAGTGGTGAACACGCATTGCGAGCGAATAGTGTCTTCAACCAGCGGATCATCACCGCGTGCCTTGCGGAGCGTTGCCTGTTCTGCGACAAGTTCCAGCGTGAGCAGGGCCGCGTGTCCCTCGTTCATGTGATAGGTTCGGATGTCGGTGTAGCCCAGTGCCCGGAGCGCCTTAACGCCGCCAACGCCGAGGATTCCTTCCTGCAACAGGCGGTAGCGAGAATCGCCGCCGTAGAGCAGGTGCGTAATGGTGCGATCGAGAGGCTCGTTTTCCGGGACATCGGTGTCGAGGAAATAGACCGGGATGGTCCATCCCGAATAGCCGCGGACTGTGTACTTGTAAATCGCGACCTGGACGTGTCGGCCTTGGAGTGGGACGGTGATGCGAGGTGCCTCAAGTGACAGATGTTCATTGACTGACCAGTCCGAGGGCTCTTCAGTTTGATTGCCATGGGCATCGAGGCGCTGCTGGAAATATCCTCGTCTGTGCAGCAGCGTTATTCCGACCATGGGGAGGCGCATGTCTGCCGCAGCGCGCAGAGCGTCGCCAGCGAGAATGCCCAGTCCGCCGCTATATGTGGGCATCCGCGGATCGACGGCGATTTCCATGGAGAAGTATGCGATGTGACGAGTCGAAGCCATGCGTTAATTGACCCAGAGGAGTGTGAGGCAAGTTAGAGGACACTTCTGCGGCGATAGGTTACGCCGCGGAATTCGATATGTCGCTCTATTCGTGGCCATTGTCGGGTCTGGTTGCGGGCGATCTGGAAGATTCGCTTCCGTTGCTTCCAGATTCCTGCATGTAGGGGTCATTGGCAACCGGCTCATGCGTGACGATGATTTCGACACGCTGGTTCACCTCGTCCTCAGCGCGAACGTTGGTGCGGCTTACGCGACGATCGCTGTCGCCGGCGACGCTTGGGCGGAGCTGCTCCCACTTCAGGCCTTGTTCGACAAGCAGGCGGGCGACGGCTTTGGCGCGCTGGTAGGAAAGATCAAGGCCTTTTTCCTGACTGCGGCGAACTTCAGAGGGGCTGGCGTGGCCGCGGATCTCGATGACAAACCGCTGGCCTTTGAGTTTTTCAGCAGTTTTGACAATGGTGTCTCGCGCGCTGTTGGCGAGCAGCGATGAGTCGTTTTCGAAGGGGATCATCGCGGTAATGGAGTGGTACTCGGTAGGGCGGGTCGACTGGACCTTTTCGGTCTGACCGGGCACGCCAACATCAGAGGACTGGCCTTGCTTTTCTTTGATTCGTTTGATAAAGGGTTGATCCCCCGGCGCGCCTGAATTGAGATCAAACGGGTTGTTGAACGCGGCACGCATGGCGATGACAAAATCGACCATGTCAGGTGAAGGTTTTCCGTCGCCCTCTTCCTGGCTTTCACCTTTGGCCTTCGGGCCCATGTTCATAGCGAGAAGAATCACGAAGAATCCCATCATGAGCGCAACGTTGTCGGCGAATGAAATGAGCCATTCGGGCGCACCTTCGTGCGCTTCCTCGTGGGCGGCGTGCGGCGGACCGTGGCTTCCGCCACCGTGGGAGCCGTGCTCCTCGCCTTCACCTTCATGCTCATGGTCTGACATTGAACTGGTCCTTCACTCAAGCTGCGAGCTTGAGTTTGCTGCGTGTCGCGGCGGGAATAAATGCGAGAGTCTTGTCGAGCGTGACGCGGGGGTTGTCGCCAGCCTGAATGGAAAGGATGCCCTGGAGCATCAATTCGCGGTTGAGCATTTCTTCGCTGGAACGCATGGAGAGTTTGTCGCCGATGGGCCCTGCAATGGCGTTCGCGAGAATTGCGCCGTACATAGTTGCAACGACGGCGATACCCAGGGCGTGACCGAGTTCGCCGATGTCGGCGCTTGCGAGCTTACCGAACATACCGACCTGTCCGACGAGGGTGCCGACGAGTCCGTATCCGGGGCCGTAGAGCTTGAGCATGTCGAAAAGCTTCTTGCCGGCTTTGTGCCGATCGGTCATTGAAGCAAGTTCCATGCGGAGGGTTGATTCGATGTTGCTCGGCTCAACTCCGTCGATCGCCATTTTCAATCCAGCTGCGAGGAAGGGATCAGGAATCTTGGGTATTTCGCTCTCAAGCGCCAGGATCCCATCGCGACGAGCTTTTTCTGAAAGTCCGGAGATGATCTTGATTGTTTCGGTGGTAGGAAGGCCCTTGTAGAACAGAAACTTCTTTATGTAGGCGGGCAGTGAGAGAACCTTCTCCATCGGCATAGCCATGAGCACGACGCTGACGGAGCCAAATCCAACCATCAGAACGCCTTCCATGGAGAAGAACATCATGAGGTGGCCATGCGAAACTTCGTAGAAGACGAAGCCCAGCGCGCCGCCGCCGATCAAAATTCCTAACAGGCTGGCTTTGTCCATTGCGATCTTCTCTCTGGTTATTGCCTCTGTGCGGCCTGCACAACTCATTGTTCTATCGGCATGCGCGAACACGCGATGGAACAGTGGGTCGGGCTCCTTGAATTGTGCCTGTTCGAGTTATCGCGCCAGGCGGCACAGACGGAATAAACCCACCTTTGGTGTCTGGAGGGGAAACGGTCAATGAAAAAGGGAGGCCCGTTGGCCTCCCAGTTCAAGGTGTTGCAGGAGTACTCGTTACTTGGCTGCTTTGGTGTACTCGTCAAGGCGCTTCTGCATGTCCTTGGAAATCTCGGTGATCGATGCAGGGTCGAAAGGAAGATTCTTGGCGTTGGCGATTGCTTTCTGCATGAGTTCGACTGCCTTGGTGACATCACCCATCTTGAAATTGGCAAGCGCGAGAGTGTCGAGGAACATCGCGTTCTCGTGATTGGTCAACGTGTTGGAACGATTAGAAATAAACAGGGCTGTTTCGATCCCGGTCTGCTTGATGTCCTTGTTTTCAAGGAGTGTCCAGGCAAGCCCGTTGAGCGCTTCGGAGTCATCCTTCATTGCGCCGGCTGCCCACTCCTGTGCTAGTGTGCAGGCTTTCTTCTCGTCGACCTTCGCGAGAACAGTGAATCGCTGCATACGGATCTGTTCTTCGATCTTGGGGTACTTTGCCACAAAAGCATCAATCGCAGTCAGTGCGGCGGGAAAGTCCTTTTTCTCCATCGCCTTTGCAACAGGCTTGTAGTCCTTCATCATGGCCCGTTCTTCTGCGCCTTCTTCAAGCTGCTTCGCGGCGGCCGAACGAGCTGCGGCGATGTCATGCTTGCCCGCAAGGACTGCATCGAGCACCGTGTCCATCTCCATTGGGTGTCCGATCCATGCGATCTTTCCTTCGCCATTAACGATGAATGCAGCGGGGATACCGCTTTGGGCCGCAGCTTCCATCCAAGTCGTGGCCATGACGCCTTCATTGCCCGCCTTGTCATCGCGGCCAACGTTGTAGGTCATCGCAGCGCCTTGTTCGGTGACGAAATCTTCGACTGTCTTGGCGAAATCGTCGCCGCTTTCCCAGACACTTATGCCGCAGACGGCGACTTTGCCTTTGTGCTTCTTCGCGAGTTCGGTGAGGTGCGGAATTGATGTGCGGCATGGTCCGCACCATGTGGCCCAGAATTCAACGATATAGACAGTACCTTTTTCGAATGTCTGAACTCCTTCGCCTTTGACCCATTTCGCGACTTGCAGTTTTGGAGCCGCGTCGCCTGGGAGCAGATCAGAGGAAGCTGCGGTGGCGGCTGACTCTTTTGTGGCGGGCGCGGGATCGGCCGCACATGCGAAGGATCCTGTGAAGGTGGTTGCTGCGAGCGAGGACAATAGGAGAAGGCGAGTACAAGCGTTCATTGAGGCTCCATTTCGGCGCGGCATGCGCCTGATAGGTCCATTGTACGAGTGAGAAGGCGGCAGGTTTCATGAGTGGATCAATGTGACCATCGGATATCAGAATCTCGCTCGATTAGGGGTCTGTTTTCCAGTAATGTTGTGGAAAAGCCTGCGAAATGGAGCGATGACACTTCATGACACTCGACTAGGGTTGGACTCAGTCGGGGAGCAACAGGCCAGTTTTTTCTACGGGCAAGACAGAGTGTCCGGCATCAGAGAGGAATTGTCGCATCAGTTCCATGGCAACCGCCAGATCGTCGATGCCAAGTGTTTGCATTTCGATTACCATGGGTTGATGGCACCTGAGGTTCCGGGACACAATGACACCACACTTTTGCTGAACGCCGCTGCGGAAGGGGAGAAGTCCGCTGCCGATCGGCTGTTACCCCTGGTGTATGAGCAGCTTCGGAAGTCGGCGCAGCAGCAGTTGGCTGGCGAACGAAAGGGACACACGCTTTCAGCGACAGCACTGGTACACGAGGCGTATTTGAAACTTGTGGGTCCACGCGAGGTGGCATGGGCTGGCCGAGGGCACTTTTATCTTGCGGCCGCGACGGCCATTCGGCAGATTCTGGTGGATCATGCCCGCGCACGCGGAGCCCAGATTCGTGGCGGGCCAGAGGCTCGAAAGGCGGCAGTAAACCTGTCATCGCTGCCAGATCCGGCATCTGATACAGAATTTTCCGGATTTCTGATCCTTGATGAGGCAATTGCACGCCTGGAGAGTGTGGATACTGAAGCTGCATCAGTAGTACGGCTTCGCTACTTTGCGGGGCTGAGTATTGATCAGACGGCGGCGGCGCTGGGGGTCTCAGCTCCGACAGTGAAACGGGCGTGGGCGTTTGCTCGCGGATGGTTGAAAGAATCGATTGACTCGGGCCGTGTCTAAAGGCGGATATCAAGGAAGAAAAAATGGCTGAACCTGTGCACAACGATCTGCGACGGATATTTGAAGGCGCGATGGATCTACCTGCTCTCCAGCGGGCTAACTACCTCTCGCGCGCTTGCGGAAGTGATGGGGAACTCAGGCGAAGACTTGAGGCGATGATTGCCGCGGCAGAAAACAGCCAGTTCCTCGCGACGCCAACCGACGGAGTCAATCCGGAGCGCCACAACGAAGATGCGACTTTGAATGATGCCGCAGCGATCTCCATGGTGGCTCAGCGTTCGCGGGCAGCGTCAATGGCTTTGGAACTCCGCGAGGGACCCGGCTCGCACATCGGGCCGTACAAGATTCTCCAATTGATCGGCGAGGGTGGCTTTGGCTCGGTGTTCATGGCCGAGCAGGAGAAACCGGTCAATCGCAAAGTCGCGCTCAAGATCATCAAGCTGGGGATGGACACCAAGCAGATCGTCGCGCGGTTTGAACAGGAGCGTCAGGCTTTGGCAATGATGGATCACCCCAATATCGCGCGAGTGCTCGACGCGGGCGCGACAGAGACGGGGCGGCCGTATTTTGTGATGGATCTGGTCAAGGGTGATCCGATCTCAGAGTATTGCGACAAGAACAGCCTGAATATCCAGGACCGGCTGGAGCTCTTCGCGCAGGTCTGTCATGCAGTGCAGCATGCGCACACCAAGGGCATTATTCATCGAGATATCAAGCCCAGCAACATTCTCGTTTCAACTCAGGATGGCAGGCCGGCGGCGAAAGTGATTGATTTCGGAATCGCCAAGGCGACTGCGAGCAAGTTGACGGAGAAAACCCTGTTTACCGAACATCGACAATTGATCGGTACGCCGGAGTACATGAGCCCGGAACAGGCTGAGGGAAGCCTTGATATCGATACACGCACGGATGTGTATTCGCTCGGCGTGCTGCTCTATGAACTCCTGACGGGAAGTACACCGTTTGACAGCAAGAGTCTGCGTTCGGCGGCGTATGCGGAGATACAGCGAATTATCCGCGAGGTTGATCCGCCCAAGCCGAGTACGAGATTGAGTGAGCAGACGGACACTATTGCCAGTGTGGCGGCGAGTCGTCGAACTGAGCCTGGAAAGTTGGGGACCACGATTCGCGGCGACCTAGATTGGATTGTGATGAAGGCGCTGGAAAAGGACCGGTCGCGGAGGTATGAAACAGCCAATGGCCTCGCGGCGGACATTAAGCGATACCTGGCGGGCGAAGCGGTCGTCGCCGCGCCGCCCAGTTCGGGCTATCGCTTGCGCAAACTGGTACGGCGACACAAGGGCGTGGTCCTCGCGGGGTGCGCAGTCGCGGCCGCGCTTGTGCTTGGAATTGTCGGGACGACCATGGGCCTGATCGATGCCAATCGCCAACGTATGGAGGCCATCAACGCCCGCGCAGAAGAAGAGAAGCAACGCCAGCTTGTCGAGCAGCGGGCCAAAGAACTCACGGCAGTCTCGACGTTTCAAGCAAAGATGCTCAGTCAGATCGACATGGCGGAAGCGGGCATGGACCTGATGAAGTCGATCCGGTCGAAGTTCACGGCTGAGCTGGAGAAACGGGGTGTGAATGAGGCTGATCGCGTGGCGCGAGCTATGAGCTTGCAGCGTGAACTTGGGCTGGTGAACTCAACAGATACTGCATCGGAAATGATTGACCGGACCATATTGACACCAGCGCGCAGCGCGATTGACACGGAGTTCAAGCAGCAGCCGGTGGTGGATGCGAGTCTGCGAGGTACGCTTGCGGAGGTGTATAGCGGACTGGGACTGAACGAGCAGTCGCTCGCGCTTGCGACCAGAGCTTTGGAACTTCGGACTAAAGAACTCGGACCTGATCATCGCGACACGTTGATGGCGGTGAATGACCTGGCATATTACCACGAGATACTGGGTAAGGTTGAAGAGGCAGAGCGGTTGTATAAGCAGGCATACGAAGGCCGTAAGCGGGTGCTGGGCGAAGATGACAACGACACGCTGACTTCGATGGGCAATCTTGGTAATTATTATCGCTCAGCCGGAAAGTACGCGGAGGCCGAACCTCTCCTGAGAGAGGGGCTTGCGAAGTGTCGGCGCGTGCTGGGTGATTCCAATCGCACCACACTGATTGCCATGAACACGCTGGGATTTCTCTTTGTGACACAAGGGAAGTATTCTGAAACCGAGCCATTGTGGCGAGAAGCAGCCGAAAAGGGAAGAAAGGCTCTTGGAGAAACAGATCGGGATGTGTTGACGTGGACCGCCAACGTCGGCGGATTAATGTCGGCGATGGGAAAGGTCAAAGATGCGGAGCCGTTCTTCCGCGAGTCGTTAGACCGGCACCGCCAGCTTCATGGTGAAGAACACCCCCGCACAATTCAGGCGATCAGCATTTTGGCCGGCAACCTCGCCAAGCAAGCCCGATTCGATGAGGCCGAGCCGCTCTACCGACTATCGGTAGAGAAAGCTGTGCGTGTGCTTGGCCCGGAACATCCTCAGACGCTGACCAATCTCAATGACATGGGCTACTTCTTGTTTGAGCGCGGCCGGCTCGCCGAGGCTGAACCGTACCTGCGCGATTCGCTGGAAACGCGGCGACGTGTACTGGGTGCGGACCACCTTGAAACGTCAATTGCAATGGCGCAACTGGCAAAGCTCTATGTTGAGCAGGGCAGGTTGTCCGAGGCCGAGGCGCTTCATCGCAGTGCGCTGGATTCGATTCGCGCCACTTTCGGGAGTGATCATCCCAGCACGCTGGTGCAGATGACGAGTCTGGGCAGCCTGTATTTGAGGGAAAACAAGCTGGAACTGGCTGAGCCACTGGTGCGGGAAGCGGCTGAAACGCGGCGGCGCGTGTCCGGGCCGGAACATCGTGAGACGCTGGTGGCTTTGAGTAATGTGGGGCGGTTGCTTGAACAGCAGGACAAACTCGAAGAAGCCGAGAAGTTGAATCGTGAACTTCTGGCAGCGTTTCGCCGAGTTATGGGTGACAAGCATCCTGATACGCTTAACGCAATCTCGAACCTGGCATCTGTGCTGGCTCGGCGCGAAAAGTGGACGGATGCAATGACGCTGCATCGGGAAGCTCTCGCAGGATTCCAAGCTAAGTTCGGAAATGACTACCTTCGGACGGCCTTGACACGCATCGGATTGGGCGAAGTTCAAACGAAGATGAAACTGTTCAAGGAAGCCGAAAAAGAACTGACTGAGGCGGAACGGGTGATGACTACTGTGCAGGGCACGACACCGCAGCGCCGCAAATCATCTGCAGAGGCGCTCGTATCGCTCTATGAGGCCTGGGAAAAAGCAGAGCCCGGAGCCGGATACGCTGCCAAGGCACAGGAATGGAAGAATAAGGCAAAATCAGCATCAGATCAGAAATAGACAAATGAACAAGAACATCATTGGGAGATGGAGAAGCATGAAAGCGATTTGCATATTTGGTATCGGAATTGCACTCTTGTGTATCGGCGCGGCATCTGCGGATGACAAACCCGGGCATTCGGCGCACGGCTCGGCGTTTGATACGGGCCTGCGGCAGAAACCGTGGCACATGGAAGGGATCGGCCATTCTCATTTCGCTGTGACCTCAAAAGTTCCGGAAGTGCAGGAATGGTTTGACCAGGGAAATACATTGCTGCATTCGTTCTGGTTCGAGGAAGCAGAGCGGAGTTTTCGCTGGTGTTTGAAACTCGACCCCGATTGCGCGATGGCCTACTGGGGTCTGGCGGCCACCAATCTGAACTGGTTTTCAGATGGAACGCTGGAGTCGCCCGGCGCAAAACGCGGCCTGGAATTTCTGAAAGATGCGGTGCGGCGAAAAGCTTCGGTCTCGCCGCGGGAGCGCATGTATATTGAGGCGTGGGATACGGCATTCACGGGCGAGTCGTTCGGCCGCTCGGGGTCGCTGGCGCAAGAGTTGCAAAAGATCGTGTTGGCGTACCCGGAAGATGTAGAGGCCAAAGCGCTCTACGCGCTTTACAGCATGGAATCGCGCATGTCACTGGGCGTCGAGGGCATGATTCAGCAGGTATTGAAAGCTGAGCCGGATCATCCGGGCGCCCACCATTATCGGATTCATAACTGGGATGGCATCGCAACGGAGCAGGCGCTGGTCAGCTGCCGCGCCTATGGAGTGATTGCGCCCAATGTTGGACATTCCAATCACATGCCCGGGCATAACTACACGAAACTTGGAATGTGGAAAGAGGCGGCGATCTCGATGGACAGCGCGACGCGGGTTGAACTCAAGTACATGAACGAGCGGCTCGCGCTGCCGTATGAAACATGGAACTTCGCCCATAATCGCAACTACTTGAGCTATATCCAGGAACAACTGGGAATGGAGAAGGCATCGCTGGACGGCGCACGCGCGATGATCGCCGCGCCGCGCGATCCGATCCTGAACAAAGATGATGAAATGGGGGCGTATGACCAGGGGATTCAGGCGCTGACTCGGTGCCTGATAAAGTTTGAACGCTGGGATGAGATTCTGAAGACTGGCGTAATTCCCTGGAGAGATACCCCAACTGACAAAGCCGATCGTGCATTTGCTGAAGCGCTTGCACATATCGGCAAAGGCGACTTGGTGGGAGCAAAGGCGAATGTCCGCGAACTTCGTGCGATGATCAAGGCATCCGGAAGCGACAAACAGCCGCGCGGGACCGTTGCGCTGCCGCTGGCGGCCGATGCAGCAGAGGGTTTGCTGAAGGCAAGCGAGGGAGACATTCTGGAAGGGACGCGTCTCCTGCTTGCGGCTGCCGCAATGGAACAGAAAATGCGTGAAGACTTTTCGTACCGCAACGACCCGCCGCCGTATCCGTGGCCGGTGCTGCGGGTTCTCGGCGATGTCTACGCAGCGCGAGGAGAAAATCGCCTGGCAGTCGAGGCTTTTGAGCGTTCGTTAAAGGTCGAGAAGAACGATGCATTTGCACTGTCGGGACTGGCGCGGGCTCAGGATGCCTTGGGCGACCGGGAGGCCGCGACGAAAACGGCGGGCCGCCTTGCGTATGTGTGGTCTAAGGCCGATGCAGATCTGAAGTGGCAGGTGGATGTCGAGAAACTGGGGTTGGCCGCTCAACCCGCGACAGAGACACCCGCACCCGAGCGAGATTACTCACTGGAGATGCTGGCGAACGTCGGCCCGCTGAACTGGGCTCCTTTCGCGGCACCAGAACTGGATTGCAAAGACTCTGAAGGCAAACAAGTTCGGTTGGAGGATTACAAAGGCAAGAACGTGCTGCTGGTGTTTTACCTGAATGAAGAGTGCGTGCACTGCGTGAAGCAACTTGTGGATATTAACGCTCATGGATCCGACTGGACCGAACTGAACACGGTGGTGCTTGCGGTCAGCAGTTCGCCACCAGAGAAAAACAGGGATTCGCAGAAGCTGGGGACTCTCGCAGTAAAACTACTTTCAGATACGGACCATGTCAACGCGCGGCGGTTTACCTCCTATGACGATTTTGAGAATCTGGAACTGCACTCGACAATATTGATCGATACACGTGGCAGAGTACAGTGGAAACGCACCGGGGGTGACCCGTTCACGGATATGGATTTTCTGGTAAAAGAGCTTAAACGAATGAACGAACCAGCGACGGATACGCGTGCCAACAAGTAGGATTTCTTGGTGACCGCGCGGGAATATGATCGCGGCATGTCTCACGCCGACACCGAATTCAACGCAGAAGACAACCGGATATTCTCGCGCTGGGTGGACGATGAAATGACCGGGCTCTCTGCCCTCGAGCGTGATTTTATTTGTGCCAACGTGTGTCTCAATCAGTCGCTGAATGGCGGCCTGATGTTGTACTATGAGAGTTCGTATGGGAATTTCGCGGAAGATGCGGCATCGGCGTTTCGGCGGATGGGAATTCCAAAGGTCGCTCGATTGCTCGAACAGGCGAATCGCCTGATGGGCGATGCCGGCCCGTCAAGGGACCCGGACGCGAGAGGGATTCAGCTTGAGGCGATGTCAGATGAGGCTCTCGAAGAGATGGTGGCTTGCTCAGATCAGCTGAATGCCATGGCGGAAGAGATAAAGACAGCATCGCTTCGATGGGTTCGGTCTGCGAATGTGTGAACAGCCTCAGTGTCTGACGCTTGCTAGGCGCAAACGGACTAGCAGTTGATTCATCTCATCTCGAGCCGCCGCCGTTTCGGGCAATTTCGTTTGACGCTGCTCTTCTTCCAGTCGCGCCTGCAGTCTCTGATACTCACCAAGGTGAAAAGCTAAATCAGCGTCCGAAAGAGTGGATTTCTCCTTGCCGCCGGTTTTGCGTGCGATGAGGTCATCGATATAGGGAAGTCGATACTCCAGATTCAATTCGGGCAGATTTGCGTTCAGCACGCCCGTTCTCATCAGGTGAATCCCCGTGAGTAAAACGCGATAGGTATACAAAAGCGGCTTCACCCGCGGCGGGTTTTCCTTCGCAAACAAATCCCACTGCGTCTGAGCGAACCCCAGATAGTGATAGGCGTGGTGCTTGGTAATGCACTTGGGCGCTAGCGATTTCAATTCTTGATGCTCGGGCGTTGTGAACACGATGAGTGGAGATAGAAGTTGCTCAAGCACGTAGCCGTTCTTCTTGAGCATGAGCCGGAAGAACTTGCCGGCATCGTGTGTGACAAGGTCGATCTCGACGCCTGAGATCACGCCAGCTGACTCGATTGTCTCGCGCGGATCGTCGAGGGAAAGTAGTTCGGAAGCGGGCAGAAGGTGAACGCCACGCAGGTCGTAATCAGAATCGGGCGATGGGAAGCCATACAAATGAGCGCCGCTGACCGTTGCAAAGAGCAAGGGGTAGGGGTGCTTGCTCATAATCTGCTTGCAGAGATCCAGGTCAATATTCATGTCAGGTTCTCCCGGCTGGCCATCTCTGCTCTCGCGGAAATAAGGATTGCATTGGCGCTTTCATAGTCTGGCCGCTCAGGCAAATTCGTGGAATTGAACGCAGATTCAAACTCTTTGTGCAAGGACAAGCGCAGGGCATCGACATCTTTCCACGGCATCAGTCCATCGCGGATCGCCAGGAGTTCATCGCGCCGATGCTCAACTCGCACGGGGAGAGTACCGGTTTGAAGTGCCGCGATCCCCGACTGAAGCAGGCGAATCAGATGCATGGCGTGCTTCCACTTGACATCACCCGTGGTGCGGACATCCGACTCGATCTTGCGGAACTGCGCCATTGCATAGCCGTTGAACGTCTGATAGATGAGTCGAGAGAGAAAGATCGACCGCTCGGCCTGCATTCGTTGTGCGATCGGGTCAGCAAATTCGACAAGCGGGGAGTAGAGCGCTTCCAGCACATTGGGGTTAGCCTTGAGCGCGAGACGGATGAATTTCTCCAACTCCCAGTAACACTCCTGCGTTTCAGGATTGTCGAGCTGCTCAGGCACGCCGTACACAGACCAGTGCATGCTCGCGGGGGGAAGGTAAATTCCGCGGCGGTCGGTATCAGAGCCGTCTCGATCCAATCCGTACGCGCGGGAACCAACGACACACCGAAAGATGACGTGCTGATAGAGGTTGTATTCGGTGAGCGGGTCAGGTGCCAAGCCAGCCGTTTGAAAGTGACTGAGCACCTGAAACTCGCGGCGTTTCAGTGAACATTCATCGCCGCCGGGAAAGCGAATTCGATATGCGTGGTCGGGGTCGATGGGAATGCTGATGATGGTGCCGGGCGTGCCGCGCGAGCGCTGCGGCTGGTGTGCCGGGCCAGCAAGGTCGACGAGGGTGACCACAGCGGTACCGACTGGCAGGATGGGGGGAAGATTTGAATCGCGGTTGCGCATGAGCGGCTGAGTGTAATCACGGAGTACCCTTGGAAAGACCGAAATGTATTGTTGGATGTTTTCTGATATGATCAAAGCTGGAAAGGTGGCCGCCATGCTGGTCGAATGCCCTGAATGTTCCGCAAAAGTCTCGAGCAATGCTCCTGCGTGTCCGCATTGCGGGTCGCCACGGAAGGTGCAGGAACAGATTGGGACAGCCATTCCGCCGCCGATCCCAACTGTGACCCCTCCGTCAGAGCAGGCGTCAGCGTTCCACCCAGGCTCTATGTTTCGGCGCGGCCCGGTCAGCAGCCCTCAGTTTCCGTACCAGCCCGAGACGTTCGCGATTCTGTTCATGTGGACATTGATTCTCACCATTGCATCCGTGCCGCTGGTCTTCATCATCATTGGATTTGGAACCATCATTGCCGCGATTGTGCTCTCGAGCATTTTCCTCTACAAGGCTTGGAACCAGATTCAGGATGGATATCAAAGGACTTCGGCGGGAATGGCTGTCGGGTTCTGCTTTATCCCGGTCTTTCATCTCTACTGGACGTTCGTTGCGTATCACGGTCTCTCCCAGGATATCAACGCGTATATGCGGCGCAATCAGATTGCTGCGCCGCCCGTCTCTGAAGGTCTCGCCCTGGCTGTTTGCATTTTGAGCCTGGTTTCAGTGATTCCAGTTGTGTGGTTTTTCGCTGCGCCGGCCGCAATCGTCACCGGGCTGATCTTCATGCATCAGGTCAAAGTCGCTTCAATGGCGATCGCAAAATCAAAGCTGACTCCGGGACCAGTACCGGTGTTGGCGTGACACCCGGAGAAAAGTTCAGCAGTCCGCGACTTCGCCAGCGAACTGAAATCCAACGCGGTCGACAACAAACGAAAGCGGCAACGCCTCGCCGACGATTGCACGAGCAGTGGAAGAAGTGACGTTCCCTTCCATCGGGCGACACGTCTCCAGCGGAATCGCAAGGCTGATTTCCTGACGTATGACGTTGCCGGTCCATGCCTGCACACACATCGCCCGATCTTGTGGCACGCAGTACTTCAGCATGTCATGCCAACTCGCAAAGCACTCGCTCCATACACCTTGCAATACCGGAGCGGCAACGGGTTGCAAATCTGCGGCGACATCTGGAGAAGTGCCCGCACCAGGATCGAGCAGAACTTGCAAAGATCCACTGCTTTGGCGGCAGATCTCCGCCCGCGCCGGAATATGCATCGGCACACCCTCCGCGAGAATGCGTGTAGCCAAAGCGTGCGGCACACTCGTAATTGCACTAGTGAGAAACTGAATACCGCTCCTGCCGGTCGCGGGATGCTTCACATAGATTCGCCAGTTCGATTGAATGGGAGACGGCCAGAGTCGCCGCAATCGACCAAAGAGACTCGGGCCAAAATCTCCGTGGCGATATGTGAGAAATGAGAACATCGCGTAGCGGCCATCTGGGCCCAGACGCTGAAGTTCGAGTGGACGCGTGACGAAATTGTCAAGGGCATTCGCCTCCACGAGATAGTTGATGTAGACAACGTCAGTGATATCGCTGGACATAGCTGCAGATGGCAGCCGCTCTCCAATGGAACGGGCGAGTCGACTATTCGCCACAACATCGATAAGGCGAGGAAGAAGACCAGTTGAAGGATGCCTCCACGGTGCGTGGCTTCCATGCCGCGAATCCGGGCGACTTCGCCGCATGACAAGCTCGGCGGCATTGGTAAACCAGAGCAGGAGCCCCATGAACGCCAGCGCGTTTCCAACTGAAATGCCCAGTGTTACCGCAGGCGAAGTTCGAAACTGCTCCGGCGCAAATGCAATGGCGGTGGCAGTGCCAAAGAGTCCCCATGTCACCACCGAAAGCCATTTCAACCACTTCGACCAGATTCCGGCGGCAGCAAAGCACCAGGTCCATGCAAGTGCGCCGATGGTGTACCCAGTCGCGCCCCAGCCCGCGGTGAGCAGAAAAGTGTGCGATTCGTACTTGGCGTATTCGGCAAAGTCCTGAGTCTGTGCCGCCTGCGCCGCGATCGAAACGCCGCTCGTGGTCCAACTGATCTGTGCATATTGGTCGGGAATAATCGCGATACAGGTGATAATCGCACCGAGAATCGCGGGCCCGCGCGGAATCCATCGTGTCGCAATCAGAGCAACGCCGAGCAACAGATCTGAAAGCGCGGTGACCTGCCAGGGAAACCAGCCGATGCGCCAAAGCCACGGATGATCAGCAACGTACGTGGCCCGAGCCGCAAGTTCACTTTGAGTTCCGCCGGGGAGGCCCGGAAGCAAGAGCGTCATCGAGAGCATCGCGATCGCGTGGATGGCGATGGTAAAAATGAGTGCGCCTTCAAGCCATCGCGATTGCTGCCAGATCGAAATCAAATCCTTCGGAAGTTCGGTATTCATGATTCAGGCGATGATTCGGGCGATGACTTGGGCGGTCTGCACGCCTGTCGATGATATCGAGACCGCTGTCCCGGAACTTAGGACTTGGCTTCAACATTCAGATCGCGATCGACGGTGCGGTCAAATGTCGGATCGTTGCGAGAGGCAAGTCCGACGAACCGATTGGGCCGTTCAAGCCGTTCTTCGGTATATAACCGGGCCATATTGGGCAATCTTCCGAGCATTACAAACAGCAGGGCAATTTCAGGCTCAAACCCCATATCCAGGAGTAATCCCGCCGCAACTCCATCGATATTGATGGGTACTCTCTTGCGTTCATACAGCAGGCGCCCCAGACGGCGAACCAGCGCGGTATGCGGTCCGCGCCACTTTAATTGATCTGCCAATGCAAGAAGTTTTCGGACTCGGGGATCAGTGCATTCCTGAAGCTCTTCCAGATCCGTGCGATCAAGCGTCGCCGCCCCCGCGCTCTTGTGAAACCTGTGTCCAAAACCCCAGAGTCGCTCGCCATGAGACAGTTGTTGCTCCACATACGCCTCAAGTCCGCCTTGAAATCCCGCGATATCGCGCATCTGTGTCATCGCCATTTCAAGCGCACCAAAGTGATACCGGCCCATCGCCGCAGAAACAAAATTCATCGCGCACGCCGCGAACGGTGCCCCGACGCTCGCCGCAACCCGCACGCCATGCGTCGATGGCGATGTCACACCATGCTCGCAAAGCGACACAAGATACGCCTCCATCATCGCGTGCTCATCTGAATTGGGATACCGCGCTTGCGTCTGAAAAAACAGCATGTCGATGAACGACACATGCTCCATGAGTTGCCCGATCGGCACTCCCCGTGCAAGGATCTCGCCATCGAGCACCGCGCTGTTGCCACAGGGCTGCGGTCGCGAGTCAATTGCTGCAGGCGAGGCTTCGATGATGGTTGAGTCGGTCTTCAAGGCTCGTGCTCCAGACGTGCGTGTGATCAGAAAAGCGAAAAACCCCAGCGTTGGCGGCGGGGGTTTCATCAAACGTTCAGTTGTATGTGAGGTCTACCGGAACATCGGCTCCCCGCAATCAACGAACGCACCCCGGACGCTCACAGCGTCTTGGTGTTTCGTCGATTTTTTCAGGGCGTTAAACATGTGGGGGAGTATAGGCGGAGTTTCTGGTCGTGATCATGCGGGTGCTGGAGTCGCGGCAAGTTCTTTCACGCGCGGTGTGCTTCGCATCAACATGTAATAGATGATCGCTCCAAGTCCCAATCCAACAAACCACGCTGCTCCATAAATAGTATCAAAAATCTGCGGAAATGGCGGCGTATCTCCAGCTTTCCGCGAGGGTGAAGTCAATGCATTGATGAAGCCGGGAAGGTTGGGCGATACAGCAAGAGCGAGAGCGATAATGGCGCGATAGTTGAAGCCGCCAGAATAGTTGTACTCGCCAGATGGGTTGTAAAGCGCATCAAGGTTCAGGCGAGTCTTGCGGAGGATGAAGTAGTCGCAAAGCATGATCCCGGCGATCGGCCCAAGCAGCGCGCTGTACCCAATGAGCCAGGTGAAGATGTACGCGTCGAGCTTGGTGTAGAGATACCAGGGCATCATGAGGATGCCGATGACCGCGGTGATCATGCCGCCGGTGCGGTAAGAAATGCGACTTGGTGAGAGATTGGCAAAATCGTTGGCGGGGCTTACGACATTGGCGGCTATATTGGTTGTGAGTGTCGCAACGGAGAGTGCGATGAGCGAAATGATGATGATGGGGACCGAACCGAGTTTGGCGACGAGTGCAACGGGGTCGCGAATAGTCTCATGGAAGATCATGGTCGTCGCGCTGGTGACAACGATGCCAATAAAGCAGAAGAGCGTCATAGTGGTGGGGAGGCCAAGCGCCTGACCCAGTACCTGTGATTTCTGATTCTTCGCGTAGCGAGTGAAGTCGGGAATATTGAGCGAGAGCGTGGCCCAGAATCCGACCATTGCGGTGAGTTGTGGCCAGAACGCATGCCAAAAGTCTCCTGCCGTCTTGAATTGGGAGCCCTGAGAGAACAGCGCTGAAACAGAATCAACTTTCCACATCGCCCATGCCAATAACGCAAGTCCGGCGGCGATCAAAAACGGCGCAGCCCACGATTCGAGCCACTTGATGGAGTTGATCCCGTTCCAGATAAAGTAGACATTGGTGACCCAGAACAAAAGGAAGCAACCAGCCTGCCACGGTGTCAGCCCAATCGCTGTCATGTGCTGCGCCTTGTCAGCTGCGATGTCAATCCATCCCATCGCGCCAGCGACTTGGTAGATCGCATCGCCACCCACCCACGTTTGGATTCCAAACCATCCACAAGCCACCAGCGCGCGAGCGAGAGCTGGGATGTTCGCCCCAATAGTCCCAAAGCTCGCACGCATGAGAACCGGAAACGGAATGCCATACTTCGTGCCAGCATGTCCGTTCAGAATCATGGGAATCAGCACGATGCAGTTGCCCAGCGCAACGGTGAGCACCGCCTGCCACCAGCTCATCCCCTGATCAATCATGCCGCCAGCGAGGGTGTAAGTAGGCACGCAGACCGCCATCCCGATCCACAGCGCGGCGATGTGCCAGGTAGACCAGGTGCGCTGCTCGGGCGTGGTGGGGGCCAGGTCTTTGCTTGATAGTGTGGACATGATTTTTGAGTATCGGTTGAATGCTGCCATTTTCGCGAGCACTGAGGTTCTGCTGCGATCAGCCGATAATGTGAATTCTCGCGGTCTGCTGGAAGAAAAGGCAAGGCTTACTGGACAAATACCAGCACCCGGGCCTCTGGAAGCCAACCTAATAACCTTGAACTGGATGATAGCATTTGTTAGACTGGACGGACCCTTAGGAGAAGTCAAGTATGTTGCAAGAGCTTCGCATGGCCTGCTGGGCTGGAATCATGGCAATATCCGCTCCCGCGCTCGCCCAGATAAACAGCGCTTTCACGTATCAAGGGGAGCTTCAGTCGGGAAACGCGGCGGCCAACGGACCGCACGACATGCGATTTCGGTTGTATGACTCACTCGGAGGTATAACCCAGATCGGTACGACGCAGTGTTTGGACAATATTGCAGTCAGCGAAGGGCGTTTCTCGGTCGAGCTGGACTTCGGCGCGGTATTCGGCGGCGCGCTCAGATACCTGGAAATTGATGTGCGTCCGGACAGTGGAATGAACTGCAGTAACGGAGCCGGCTTTGTCACACTGGGGCCGCGTCAAAAATTGTCAACATCGCCGTACGCCGCGTATTCCCTGCTTTCGGCCAATTCCACGAATGCGGCAATAGCCGCGAACGCGACGCTCCTGAACAATCAATCCGCAAGTTTCTACACCAATGCGGCGAACCTTACTGGAACTGTCGCGGATAGTCGTCTCAGCGGAAATGTTACCACTCTCGGCGGAACTCAAGTGTTCACTGGGTCAAAGACGTTCAGCGTTGCCCCAGCCTTTAGCGCAGCAGGGGCGCCTTTTTCCGTCGGGAACACAACCAAAGTTACGAGCCTCAACGCAGATCTTCTGGATGGGTTCGAAGGCGCGGCATTCTCGCTTACTGGTCACACTCACGATGCAGGCGCAATTGTCTCCGGGACAATTGCTGATGTGCGTTTGAGCTCCAACATTCCCAAATTGAATGCCGCAAACATATTTACTGCAGCACCCTCGGTAGTCGTTCCCACCCAGACCGTTGCGAATCTGAATTCCTCAAGCACCGGCGGAACGTGGTTGAATTTTCAGAACTCGGGCGCCAGCGGCAGAACGTGGAACTTGATCACGACGAGCACAGCCAATTCGGAAGGGCCCGGAAAGCTGCTCGTGCGAGATCAAACAGCCAATGCAGTGCGAATGACAATTGATCCTGCTGGGCGAGTTGGAATTGGGACCACCGCGCCGGCGGCGCCACTTGACGTCCAGGTTGCCGCTGGGCAGACCGTTCAAGTCCGTCTCGACAGCTTGGTGCCCGGAATCAATATCAACAACACCGGTGGAAACGCAGGGATCATGCGGTTGAGGAATGCGGTCGAGGTCTGGCCAAGCGATGATGGAACGCGTGCGGCCAAAGTGGATATTAGAAATACAGCAGGCAATCCGACGGTGGTTCTGGATGGTGCAAGCGGGAACGCAACGTACACGAATCAGCCGGCGATTGCATCCACTCAGACGTTTCGGGATCCTCGCAATTTCCAGCTTGCTGTTAGGGTCACCAATACATTTCGCGATATCGATACGCTCTCCATGACTGTACCGGCAGCGGGATTTCTACTCATTACCGCGACAATTAATACACACATTTTTGACCCGAGCCCAAACGTCAGTGACAGCAGTGCATATTTCAAGCTGGAGGAAACCACCAGCGGCAATCCAGTGATGCTGGTAGAAACCAGAGCGAGCAGCTACGGTGATCTCAATCCGCAAGGAATATCTGTCAGCGGCTCTTTAACTCTCTCCTGGGTAATACCGGTTTCAGGCCCCGGAGTTCGAAGTTTCAAGACTGTGATCACGGCCCAGGGGTCTGTCGACTGCTACACATCCACGCTCAACGCACTGTTCGTTCCCCGTGGAATGTGAGGTCTCATGCGATCTGAAGCGCATGCTTAGCACACCATTTTGCAAAGGCGTCCGGCAAGCTCGTGTACTCGCACAAGGTGATAATCATCGTGTTCTGCGGCGAATATCGCAACATCGATCGCACGCATAGGCACATTCAGCCGCGGATGCATCGCGTGAAATTCGAGTTCCTCCGGCTTCCACTGCTCAAGCCGATTGATGAAACGCTGGCGAACGGCTCGAAACGCTTCACTTACTGCTGCAATTGACTTGGAATTATGATCCGAATCCCAAGTCGGCTTGTTCGTCAAGTCTGCCGGACGCAGGTCAGACAAGTGTTGCTCAAGGTCGTCGAGCCGTGCAAGGTGAAGCCGCTCAAGATCGGCGAGGTGCCCGATGTTCTCTTGAATCGACCAGGTATTCTCAATACGCCTTGTCAGAATTGCATCTGGAACTCCGCGAATCTTCTCATCGATTCGAGCGGGAGTTCCTCGAAGTCGCTCAATCAGATAGGGCATCCGCCCGACCGGAACATCAAAATTGAACGTACGTTCAAACCACTTCTCTCGCATCGCCTGTATCTCCCATTAAATCACTTACGCGAGATCATATGGTGGTTCCCTCCAGTGGCAGGGTGTGGGTGATTCCAGTATGATGACAATCGATCTTGCTCGCAGCAGGGTCATGGAGTCTCACGCATGCTTATTCGGATTGTGTGTATTGTCTTCGCCGCGATCGCACTTTGCTCAACCGCAATGTCCCAAGTCACCACTCCGCAAGAGCACCTCGGTCGCCCCGTCGGCGGCGACTTCATACTCGCAGACTGGACCGAAGTCAGCGGTTATTTCAAAAAGCTCGGCGACCAGAGCCCACGCGTCAATACTCAAGCCGTCGGGAAAACCACCGAAGGTCGCGACTTCCTCATCTCTGTAATCTCAAGCGAAGAAAACCTCTCAAGACTCGATGAAATCAAAAAACACGCCCACACACTCGCCGACCCTCGCGGCAAAACTCCAGCCCAACTCGATGAAGCAGTCAAAAAAGGCAGAGTAATCGTCTTCATCTCCTGCGCCATGCACTCTACCGAAACCGCATCGCCGCAATTCGCCATGGAGTTCGCCCACCTGCTCGCAACCAGCGACGCCGAGCCGTGGAAAACCGCCCGCGAGCAGTGCGTCGTAGTCATGTTCCCTTCAACCAACCCCGATGGTCTCGATGTCGTGGTCGACTGGTATCGCAAGAACGTCGGTACACCTCACGAAGCCACCGAGCTCACCCGCCTCTATCAGCTCTATGTCGGCCACGACAACAATCGCGTCTGGTTCATGCTCACGCAGGCCGAGCCTCGCATCGTCACCAAGCTCCTCTACACAGAATGGTTCCCCACAGTGTACTGGGATGTCCACGAGCAAGGCGGCCGCGGCGAACGCATGTTTGTGCCTCCATTCCGCGACCCGCTTTCACCCAATCTCGACCCTGGAATCATCGCCGGTATCAACCTGCTCGGTACTCGCGCAGTCCTCGACATGCACCGCGATGGTCTCTCCGGCATCGCATCCGGAGTCACCTACGACATGTGGTGGAACGGCGGCAATCGCAACGTTCCGGTGCGTCACAACATCGTGGGTCTCTTGACCGAAGGCGCAGGCGTCCAGATTGCTACTCCAGTATTCCTGCAACCAGCCCGCATCGAGCCGCCCTCTGGACTGACTGAAAACGCGCCTTCCAATCAGTTCATCAAACCCTGGCCAGGCGGCTGGTGGCGACTCCGTGACATCATGGATTACGAACATGCATTCGGTCGCTCGATCCTCTCGGGCCTCTCGCGCGAGCGTGAACTCTGGCTCCGCACCACGCTCGAGGCCTCGCAGCGAGCAATTCTCGCGGGAACAGAAAACTCGCCCACCGCCTGGCTGATTCCCAGCGACAATCGCGATCCCGCCGCAGTACGCCGACTCGTTGAAATCCTCCTGCTCTCTGGAGTTGAACTTGAGCGAAGCGATACCGAGTTGGCCGCCGATGGTCGAACCTATCCCGCAGGCTCGATCGTAATTCGCCGCGCTCAGCCTTACGGCCAGCACGTCAAAGAACTCTTCGATGTACAGCGTTATCCTGGCACCACTCCGCCCTACGACGTTGCAGGCTGGACTCTCCCCATGCTCATGGGCGTTCGCCGCGTGGAAGTCGTCGGCGTATTGCCAAGCGGCTCAAAGCGAGTCACTAAACTCGATCAAGCCCTCGTCTCATTCCGCGGCGATCCCCGAGTCGCCGCAGGAAAAATCTCAAGCTGGCACAGCGATTCTTGGACCCAACTAGCATCTGAACTCTCGCAAGGAAAACAGCAGGCGTTCCACACTGCCGGCGAATCTGGTGGCGTATTCGAACTCAGTGCCAAGCCCGGCGATGGCGATATCGCGATTACCAAACTGCCTCGCATCGGGCTGTATTCGCCCTGGTCTGGCAGCATGGATGAAGGTTGGATGCGATGGGTCCTCGATACTGAAAAAATTCCATATGTCACCGTGCGAAACGAGATGCTCCGCGCCGGAAATCTCAGCGCGTTCATCGATGTGTTGATCATCCCAAGCATTTCGTCAGGCTCACTCGATAAAGGCCGCGCCCTGGGCACAGTCGCCGATCAGTATTCCGGCGGCCTCGCGCCCGAAGGTTCAGTTGCAGTAGAAGAATTCGTCCGCGCCGGCGGCACACTCATCACCTATTCAGCCGCCAGCAAGTGGGCCATCGACCTCTTCAGCGCTCCCCTGATTGATGTCACCAGTGACCCGGCAAACAAAGACTTTTCCTGCCCTGGCAGTGTCCTTCGCGCGGTGCCCGAAATGCAGCCAATGACTGCCGGCTTACCATCTTCAGTCTCACTCTTCTTCTCACGCGGCCAGGCTTACCGCGCGATGACCGATGATGAACGAAAGAAATCCGGCGCAACTGAAGTAAAACCGCAGTTCATGCTCCGATACGCGCCAACACAACTCCTGCAATCAGGCTGGATTGCAAAGCCAGATGTAATAGAGAACCAGGGCGCATGGGTCCGCGTGCCACATGGAAAGGGCGCGGTCCATCTCTTTGGATTCCAGCCACATTATCGCGCATGGAGTCAGGGCACCTTCCAATTAATATATAGGGCAGCTTTCCTGGACAATCGGTGAATTCAGATTTGGGTGTGCGCACTTCGACCCATCGTTTCCGATGCAGAATGTCATTGTGAAGTCGAGTCTGATGGATGACAGTCTGAGAGTGTCGGTTCTGCTGCTTGGATATGAATGAAATTGTCCTGTCTGAAAGAATTGAGAATTCTAAATCGACTCCAGTCATCGCCGCCAGTGTCTGCAAGAATGGTCTGAACTTCTCGAGCGAGGTTTCAAGCATCGCTCGCCAGACGCATCATCGCTGATGAGCCATTGTGCTGCTCTCGGTGGGTGGCGGGCGTACGGGTAGGGCCAGCGCGGGAATGGCCGCCATCTTCAAGTCTCCGATGATCACTGCGACGAAGAACTCCTGTTGTCGTAGTCGGAAGATCTTCGGGAACTTCGAAGGTGGAATCGCAGCGAGCACACCAAAGGGTCCGCATTCGTGCCCCATCGCTCATACTCCTGTGTACGCACTCTGATTTGTCCTGATTCTCAAAATCAGGAAAACCCGTTTCTGGCGACCGCAGTTCGCTCTATAACTCTTTGATGTGTTCATCCGCGCTGCGGAACTCCCCAATCTCTTCAGAATAACGTTGACATATGCGGCATGACGAGTATGCTGCATGTGAGAAGCGTCCTTGAACGAGTGCGGCAGATTGCCAGCGGCCTCCGGTGTCGCTAATGCTCATTGCTGACAATGTGACTGTTCTCACCTGGAGGTCGATATTATGTCTATGAATAAACTCTTAGTTCTCGCGAGCTTTGCAGGTCTGCTTGCTTCGGCGAGTGCGCAGACTGGCAGACTGTTTGTCGGACAAAATGGCAGCGATCCTGAAAATCCCCCATTCTGTTTTGAGACAGCGCTTGATTCTGGATTCCCCGGTTCTGTCTCCTGGGCGCCGCTCTATCAGTTTGCCATGCAGGGGGCCGCGTGTACTCCGCAGAACATGATTTACTTCACCGCTGGTGTTTTTACCACTGATCTCTATGCCACGATTCCTGGCCGCACTCCCAGCCGGATTGCTCAAACCTCCGT
The DNA here is from genome assembly GCA_964484185.1 of uncultured Phycisphaeraceae bacterium. Taxonomy (GTDB): domain Bacteria; phylum Planctomycetota; class Phycisphaerae; order Phycisphaerales; family UBA1924; genus F1-120-MAGs238. The sequence continues at coordinate 76,867 of CAZAEQ010000009.1, read as the reverse complement.
TGCGATCTTTGATATGGGATACGTGAATGGCAAGCTTTACGGCTGGGCCGAGTACGCGACTCCCAGAGGAATCTACGAAATCAATACAGAAACAGGTGTATGCACGCTCGCTGTTGCTTCACCTAATGAACTGTTCTTCGCCCTTGATGGCAATCCTGTCGATGGACTGCTCTATGGATATAGCGAGTACGGTCAGTCTGGGCTTTATTCAATCAATCCAACGACTGGCGCAAAACATCGCATTTCCAGCGGCCCCGTTGGTGCATTCCCCAATGCCTACGGCATGTACCGCGGCCTTGCAGTTGGCAACAACACGGTGTATCTCACCAACGTCTGGAACGCTGATCCGGCGGATTCGTACTACGCATATAACATCGCACAGGGCGACAATGGGTCCTTTGTCCAGTTCACAAATCCGTACGCCAATTCAACGCCTCAGCTTGGTGGTTCGTTCTGGTACGACCCGGATGTTGTTGCTCAACCACCGATTCCTGCCAACGATCTGATGGCCAATGCCACCCCTGTTGGCGATGGGACCTTTCCGTTCAATACTACCTGGGCTGAGACTGATGGAGACTCTGGCTGTTTCCCCGGGTTTACCTTCGCTGATGTATGGTTCCTCTATACACCAGCTTCCACCCATTTCGTGCAGTTCAGCACCGTCTCAGATCTGACAAATTTTGACACTGTCCTTTCCATCTATTCAACCAGCGGCGCGGGTGAAATCGCTTGCAATGACGATTCCGGAAATTACTCACTCGGCAGCACGATCGGATTCGCAGCGACAGCCGGCGAACCAATCCTGATTCGCATCGCTGGCTGGGACTATGGCACACCGCAGGGCATTCAACGCGGCCCGGGAATGCTCTCGATTGGAGCTTGTCCCGACATTGCTATTACCTCACAGCCCGTGGACTCCGTGATCACTCGGTGTATGGCCACCGCGCCGCAGAACGGGAGCGAGGGTCCATTCTTTGTCATCGTGTCCACAGAGATCGCGCCCCAGCTTGGCAACTTCACCTACCAGTGGAAGAAAAACGGCATCCCGCTCATCTCAGATTTCGGCGGGAATTTCGACATTCATGGCATTCTCCTGCAGGACAACGGCTTCTTTTCGCGTGCGATCATCATCCGTCCTAATGCGGGCGATATCGGGTTCTACCAGTGCGTCATCTCCAGCGCCGATGCCTGCGACGGGGAAATAAGCGCAGAGACAGTCATCGCCACGTTGTCCTTCTGTGCCGCTGATTTCAACTGTGATCTTGTTGTCGATTTCTTCGACTATCTCGACTTCGTGGATTCCTTTTCAACCGGTGCTGCCAGTGCCGACTTCAATCACGACGAAATCATTGATTTCTTTGATTACCTCGACTTTGTAGATACTTTCAGCATAGGTTGCTGAAGCCTGGCACCTCCTTCGGGATGTCTGGTGTGTCGGCACCGCCATGCTCAAGTTGAGCGAGTCTGAATTCTGAAAGGCTCCGGGATGGCCCGGAGCCTTTTTCGTTGTAGTTGTCCCGGCGTCCTCTCAATCGAGCACATGACCAGCGCTTCTTGGTGCCATTGCCTCGTGAGTTCACCAGGGAGGTACAATTCCACGATTGACAGGGCGGATCGCAACTCTCAATGGAGTATGACGATGAAAATGATGCGAAAAATTGCCATTGGGTCTGGGGTGGTGTTTGTCACTTTGGTGATCGCTGCTGTATTGGGTGTAGTGTTTGTTGATCGAATCGCCAAGTCGGGCGTGGAGAAGGGTGGTACCTACGCGCTCGGTGTGGAAACCAGGGTCAACTCGGTGAGCCTGGGGATTTTCTCCGGGCAGTGCTCCCTTTCTGGATTGAGCGTGAACAATCCGCCAGGGTTCAAGAAGCCCCTGTTTATGGATCTCAGGCTCGCAGAATTGACCATCAGTCCCTCATCACTGCAAAAGCCGATTATTGAGATTCCAACCCTTGCTTTCTCCGATATCCGCCTGGACCTGGAGAAAGCGAACGGGAAGTCTAACTACCAGACCATCCTTGACAATCTCTCTAGATTTCAGACGTCGTCACCGCAGAACAATCAGGGCGGTGAAAAGAAGTTCATTATCAAGGAAGTAACAATCAGCAATGTGAATGTCCATCTCGACCTGCTCGGTCTCGGTGGCGACCTGACCGCGCTCGATGTTCCGATCGACAGAATCACTTTGAAAAATGTCGGCAGCGATGGCTCCGGCGTGGACACCGGCGAACTCACAGGCATCGTGGTTCGTGCCGTTCTCGCGGCGGCGGTGGAAAAGGGCGGAGGCCTGATCCCATCCGACATCGCCGGCGAACTCAGTTCGCAACTCGGCAGACTCGGGAATCTGGGAGACATGGGTGTGCAGGCCGCGGGACAGGAGACCAAAACGGTGACCGAACTGGGTAAGGCGGTAGACGGAATCGGCAAACAGGCTGAAAAGACCGCAGATGAGTTGAAGAAGGGAATCGAAGGGCTGTTTCCCGGAAAGAAGTAGCGCTGCAGATACCGCTTTCTGGCGTTCTGAGCCTTCCAGGGGCATAAAAATATTGTAGATAACTGGATGCAAAGGTCGTGTATTGTGCTATCATGCAGGCATGGAAAGGGTCACTCCATGGTTGGGTCGAACCTCGGCCCAGTTCAAGCAGCACACCGCCACGGGTCAACATGGCCCCGGGCCTCTGGATGAGTTGCATCCGCCGCTGACAGAGCGAAACGCGATGATTGAGGCGGAAGCGTGCCTCCAATGCGGCGGCCCCGGACAACCAGCGCCGTGCGTCAGCGCGTGCCCGACCGGGATCGATATCCCCGGCTTCATTCGCGACATCGCGCAGGGACTTCCGGCGGAAGCGGCCCGCAAGATATTCAGCGCCAACATTCTCGGTGCCAGTTGCGCCCGCGTATGCCCGGTGCAGGTGCTTTGCCAGGGTCAATGTGTTCTGCATAAGGAAGGACGCCGCGCCATAAACATTGGTCTGCTGCAGCGTTTTGCCACAGACCACGCCCTGGAAGAAGATGCGGATGTCATGCCAGCAGTGCAGGATCGGATCCGCCCCCAGAGCATCGGTGTCATCGGCGCAGGGCCCGCGGGCCTGGCGTGTGCTGCCGAACTTGCTCGTCTGGGATACCCCGTGACGGTGTATGAGTCCCGTGAAATCGCTGGCGGGCTCATCACACATGGCATCGCTCCGTACAAGCAGATAATCGATCCATTGCCCGCGGAGGTGGAGCGGATCAAACGGATGGGAGTGACATTCCGATTCAACGTCAGCATCGGGAAGGAAGTCACCATCGAAAGTCTTCGGCGGACACACGCAGCGATTTTCCTGGGTGTTGGAATGGGTGAAGACATGCCCGCTCGAATTCCCGGCGAGGACCTCCCCGGTGTCTTTGACTCGCTTCCGTTTATCGAGGCACTGAAGTTCTCGTTTACCGAGCAGTTGTCCATTCGCTCACCCATTGCCGTCATCGGAGGCGGCAACACCGCCATCGATGTTGCCCGCGAGGCCGTGCGCATGGGCGCAACTGATGTGCGGATGCTCTATCGCCGCACTCAGGAGCAGATGCCCGCATACAAACACGAAATCGAAGAAGCGCTCGCTGAAGGCGTGAAGATCATCGAACTGGTAGCTCCTCTGGAGATTCTCGGCAATGGTCGCGTCACCGGTGTGCGCTGCAACCGCATGCGACTTGGTAAGGCCGATGCATCGGGCCGCCCGAGGCCCGAACCCGTGCCGGGCTCTGAATTTGTCATCGAGGTTCACACTGTCATCAAAGCCATCGGGCAACGCCCGCACGACGAGTTCTTCGCCGCCTTTGGCGTAAAAACTCAGGACGGAAAAGTCACGGTGAGCGAAGACTTCCAGACCAGCGATCCGGTGTGCTTCGCGGGCGGCGATTGCCTCAGCGGAGGTTCCACAGTGGTCGCCGCCGTGCGAGATGGCAAACGCGCTGCACACGGGATCGATCGCTTCTTGACCGGTCATCCGCGCCCACCTGCCGCCACACTTCCGCCATTGCACATTCAGAGCGACAACGGCACGACTCGTCATTATCAGGGCGATTATGCCCTCACCACGGCTCCTGCCCTGTGCAAAGGCTGCGACATTTGTGTGAAGGGATGTCCTACCGACACTCTGGCGCTCGACGCGCAGAGTCGCATCGTGGTCAAGGATGTCGGAACCTGCGTCTTCTGCGGCATCTGCGAGTCGCGCTGCCCCGACTTTGCAATCTGGACCGCCCGCGGCCAATCGGCCCGCGCATTGCCCAGCATGGAGGAGTCCACATGAGTTCCCAGCGGCTTGTCCAGGGAAACGAAGCGTGTGCGCACGGCGCTCTTTACGCGGGCTGCTCGTTTTTTGCGGGCTACCCCATTACTCCCAGCTCAGAGATCATGGAGATACTCGCGCAGGAGATGCCCGCGCGAGGCCGCACGTTCATCCAGCTTGAAGATGAAATCGCTTCGATCTCCGCAATCATCGGTGCCGTCTGGGGCGGTGCAAAAGTCCTCACCGCCACCAGCGGGCCGGGGTTCTCGCTCATGCAGGAGGGTCTGGGCTACGCCTCCATTACTGAAACGCCCTGCGTCATTGTCAACTGTCAGCGGTGGGGGCCCTCGACCGGGCAACCGACCAAGGCCGCTCAGGGTGATGTGTTCCAGTCGATCTGGGGCACCCATGGCGATCACGCGGTCATCGTCCTTACTGCATCGCACGTGCGTGATGTCTTTGAGATGACCGTCAGAGCTTTTAACTTTGCCGAGCAGTATCGCGTGCCGGTGGTACTCCTCATCGACGAGGTGCTCGCCCACATGCGTGAAAACATCTATTGGCCTGCACCCGGCGAGATCGAAGTTGTTGAACGACGGTGTCCTTCCAACATCAAGTCCTTCAAACCCTTTGTCGGCAATGCCACCGCCGCTTCACCCAGCGAGTTCCTGCCCTTTGGTGCTGGTCGTCGATTCCACGTCACCGGCCTGGCCCATGGTGCGGATGGATTTGCTGTGCACGGTGACGCCGCCGGTACCGAGTTGCAGCGCATGGTCAGCAAGGTGCAGAAAGATGTTCGAAAGCTCAGTGTGGCAGAGGAATACAAACTCGACGATGCCCAGGTGGCAATCGTGAGTTACGGGATCACCAGTCGACCGGCCAAAGCCGCGGCGGACCAGCTCCGCACCGCGGGCATCCGCTGCGGCGTACTCGACATGAAGACACTCTGGCCCTTCCCCGACTACCGCATCGCTGCCCTGGCGGATCGAGTGGAGCGCATTCTCGTTCCTGAGTTGAACCTCGGACAGATTGTTCGAGAAGTCGATCGCGCGGCCCATGGATGCTGTGAAGTCAAGCACTACGGGCGGATCGATGGCAATCTGATGACGCCGGAACAAATCGCCACCGCGATGACAGTGGGTCTGGAGGTAGCCCAATGAGCGTGCAGTACCGTCAGTTCCTTCGCCTTCCTCAACTGCCGCATGTGTGGTGCCCGGGCTGCGGCAATGGATCAATTGTCAAGGCGCTGCTTGAGGCAATCGGTGGCCTGGGGTTGGATCAGGACAAGATTGTGGTCGTGAGCGGCATCGGCTGCTCCGGCCGTACACCCTTTATTCTTGACTTCAACACCATGCACACGACTCACGGACGTGCACTGGCTTTTTCAACGGGAATAAAGCTCGCCAACCCGGATCTGAAAGTGATCGTCATCATGGGCGATGGCGACGCTTCTGCCATCGGTGGCAATCACTTCATTCACGCCTGCCGCCGCAACCTTGACTTGACAGCGCTGGTCTTCAACAACGGGATCTACGGGCTGACCGGCGGACAATTGGCTCCAACAACACCCGAAGGCAAGCGCAGCACGACATCATTGACCGGCAGCATTGAGCAGGCCTTCGATCTGGTGCGGCTGGCCCTGGGTGCGGGTGCGGGCTTTGTCGCGCGGACCACTTCGTTTGATCACAAACAAATGGTGACTTTCATGACGCGGGCGCTCTCTCACAAAGGATTCGCATTTGTCGATGTGATCACATCCTGTCCGACCTATTTCGGGCGAATGAATGATGTTACACAACCTTATGACATGCTGGAGTACATCCGCGACACCACAGTGCCGATGGAAGACTTTGATGCCTGCGATCAGGAGCCCCCGCCCAACCTGCTGCCGACCGGAATCTTCCGCGAGTTGGAGCGGCTCGAATACTCCGAGCTCTACACCCACCGCCGCGATGTCGCAATGGCCGCAGCAGGAGGGAGACGCACATGAGTACGACTGTGCAGGTGCGATTGAGTGGATCGGGAGGACAGGGACTGATCACCGCCGGGGTCATCCTCGCGGAGGCGGCCATGCTCGATGGGCGCAACGTCGTACAGACCCAGACCTACGGACCTGAGGCGCGGCTCGGATCGAGCAAGTCCGAAGTGATCATTTCCGCGGGGAGCATCGCCTATCCCCAGGTGACCGTTCCGGATGTGCTTCTCTGTCTTTCCACTGAGGCGGCTCAGAAGTACATGCCACAGGTGCACAAAGGCACGCTCGTTGTGATCGACTCAACTTCTGTCGGCGCAGATGTGATGTGCAATGGCTCGGTCGCAGCATGCAAGGGCCGCGTCGTACGCCTTCCCATCAGTGCGACCGCGACAAAAGTCGGGAGTAAAGTAACAGCCAATGTAGTGGCTCTCGCTGCAGTCAATGAACTGGCGGGCCTGGTCGACGCTGAACATCTTCACACTGCCATTCTTGCCCGCGTGCCGGTCAAGTTCCGCGAACTGAATCAGCGGGCCATCGAAGCGGGGCGGCAATTGGCTCAGTCCATTGCTGTGCCCGCCGGATGAGACTCAATTGGTCCATCGAAATCGACTGCCCCGCACTTTCACCTGAATCCTCGACCCGGTACAATGGCAATTGTCCGTGACCCGGACGATCAGGAGTTCATCATGTCGATCGTGAGGTTTTCACTGCAGATCACAAAGATCTCGTGCGCCACTTCGATCTTCACACTCTTCCTCATGATCATGTGCCTTGCCTTCCGCCCTGCCAGCGCGCTTGCAAGCGTGCCAGCTCTCGCCGATGCGCCCGCGGCATTGACTGTAAAAAAGGTTCGTCTCGGCTACTTCGCCAACGTGACCCATGCTCAGGCCCTGCTCGGCGTTGAATCCGGCGACTTCGCCAAAGCCCTCGCTCCCGCAGAACTCACAACCAGGATCTTTAATGCCGGCCCCTCATTGATCGAGGCACTCTTCGCGGGAGAGATCGACATCGGGTACGTGGGCCCGAGCCCCGCGCTCGCCGCCCATCTGCAGAGCCGCGGCAAAGGCATCAAAGTCATTTCCGGTTCTGCGGGCTGCGGCGTTGTCATCGTTGCGCGGCCCGGATCAGGCATCGAAAAACTACAGGATCTCAAGGGAAAGCGAATCGTCTCACCCCAGCTTGGAAACACGCAGGACGTCTCTGCTCGACACTATCTGATCCACATGCTCGGTCAACCAGATGCGGACAACATCATCCCGGTCCCCAACGCTGAACAGGCCGCCATGATGGCCCGGTCACAGATTGATGCGGCGTGGGCCGTAGAGCCCTGGGGAGCGCGTCTCATTGCCGAGGCCAATGCGAAAGTGATCGCAGAAGAGAAAGACCTCTGGCCAGACAAGAATTTTGCCTTAACGCTCCTGGTAGTGTCTCCGGAGTTTCTCCTCGCTCACCCCGATGCGGTCGAGCGCATTCTTCAGGTCCACATCAACTGGACCACCGCTCTCGTCACAGATCCAGCGCCGCATCTTCCCGCGCTCGCGAGCGCGATGGAAAGACTCTCGGGCAAAAAGATCAGTCCCCAGATCGTCGCCGATGCAGTCTCCCGTGTGAAATTCACTACCGAACCGCTCGCGGATTCCCTCAAGACCTTCGCGCAGTGGGCCTACGACCTGAAGCAGACGCGTAATATCGCCAATGTTGATACTCTGGTCGACACCGCTCTTCTGCGAAAAATCCTCGAAAAAAGCGGCAAAAAAGAATCTGTGCGTACCGACCATTGACCACCATTCCCTTCAGTCCGCCGATCGCCGTGCCGTCCCCGCCAATTGCGCAGGGGCGGCTTGATCTCATCGGCATCACCCACATCGCTCCCGCAAACGGCCACGTCATCCTCGACGACATCACTTTGCGAATCGAGCCCGGAGAGTTCGTAGTAGTGGTGGGGCCCAGCGGCTGCGGCAAGACCACGCTGCTCAACATCGCCGCAGGCATGTTTCGGCCAACCCGCGGCAAGGCACTGCTCGATGGTCGTCCGATCCTCGCGCCAGGGCCCGACCGCGCCATGGTCTTTCAGGAACACAGCCTTTTTCCCTGGCTCACCGCCGCCGACAATATCGCTTTTGGGCTCAAGATGGCAGGCATGTCAAAGCCCGATCGAGATGCACGAGTCGCAGAAGCTCTTCAGATGGTCAACCTCTCTTCTGCCGCAAACAAACTCGTGCACGAACTCTCTGGTGGCATGCGTCACCGCATCGCCATCGCCCGTGCCCTGGTCGTGCGCCCTCGGGTCCTCCTGATGGATGAACCTTTCGCCGCTCTGGATGCACAAACCCGCACGCTCCTTCACGATGAGCTTCAGCGCCTCTGGTGGAAAACCCGCAACACCGTCCTCTTTGTGACCCACTCCGTCGGTGAGGCTGTGCGTCTCGCCGACCGCATCATTATTATGAACGCATATCCCGGCCGAATCCGCAAAGAAATCGCCGTCACCATTCCGCACCCGCGCCCTATGGACAGTCCCGAGCTCAGCGAGCTTGGTCACATCGTCCGTACTGAGATTCAGGAGGAGGTCACGCGTGTCAACGCCGAGCATCAAACACACGCTGACTAGGCGTGCCTTACTCATCACTGCGTGGCTTGCGATCTTCATCACATGGGAAGCCGCCTATCGCGTCATCGATTGGAAAAGCTGGGTCTTTCCTGCTCCCTCCCACATAGTTGATGCCGCGTTTCATTTGCTGAATCGGCCCACCTTCTTCGGTGATCCCATCGCCCCTGGCTGGCCATGGGCAAACCCCGATGCTCCATCAGCCACACCATTGCCCAAAGACCCCATTCTTCAGAGCCCGCTTGTCAAAGCACTCGCAACCAGCGGCGTGCGTTTGGCCGTCGGTTTCTCAGCGGCGATCTTCCTGGGCACGATCTTTGGCGTCGCCCTGTGGCGATGGTCATTCCTCAATGCACTGCTTGGTCCGATGTTTCTGGGTCTTCAGACCCTTCCAAGTGTCTGCTGGGTGCCGCTGGCGATACATATCTTCGGCATTAACGAACGCGGCATTCTTTTCGTCATGATCATGGGAAGCGCATTCGCGATGGCCATCGGCATGCGCGATGGACTCAGGGCACTCCCTCCAATATACCGCGCTGCAGGGCGAATGCTCGGCGCACGCGGCATACGCCTCTACACATCCGTCCTGGTCCCCGCATCGCTCCCCACGCTGGCCGGCACGCTCCGCCAGGGATTCTCCTTCTCCTGGCGCTCCTTGCTTGGCGCTGAGTTGATCCTGCTCGCCCAGCGCCGTGGCCTTGGCTTTCTGCTCAACATGGGAAGAGATTTCTCGGATGTCGCACAAGTCGTCGCCATGATGATCGTCATGGTCATCGTCGGCATGACGTTTGACCGTTGGGTCTTCGCGGTATTTGAACACCGCATCCGCGCTCGATTTGGACTGATCTAAGCCATCTTGTTCCAACCTAAAAACAAAAGCACTGGTCCCAAAGAGACCAGTGCTTCGTGAATCCGTGAATCGATATTCAATTTTCAGCGACGACGACGGGCGACCGCACCAAGCCCTGCGAGCGCGAGTGCCGCGGAAGCAGGAGCCGGGATTGGGGTCGGCAGGTTGCCGGTGGCGCTCAAGCCTGAGTCGTAGACCGTTGCGTTTGAGAACGAAGGGCCGATCGGGCTTGAGTAGAGAAGAACAAGACTGTACTCATTTACCTGAATCGAGGGAATCAGGAAGAGGTACGAAGCGCCCTGCTGTGAGAGGAATGCGAAATTGGTGTTCACGCCGCCAGCATCGCCGGTGGGGCCAACGCCAGACTGATCTTTGCCAAGCGATGACACTGGGCCGAGCGTGTCAATTCCGAGCTGGCTGAACTGGGTATCGCTCAACCCGCCATTGGCCACGCCGGTGTTGTAGACCTGGTACGCGTAGAGGTAATCATTTGCCGGTGGCATAAGGAAGCCCGCAAATGGTGTGTAATTGCCGGGGAATTGGCCAGGAGCGAACACGGCATAATCAACCGTGATGTCCAAGGTGCGGACGCCGTTGGTCGAAAGGAACCGGGTCTGCCCCTGCCAGCTGGCCGGCTGATACAGACCGGACATCGCGTTCAAAAGAACTCGATTGTTCCAGCTCGCCGATGCCATGGAAGAAAACACACCCACTGCCGCAACGGCGGCGAGGCCTAATCCAAACCTATGTGAAACCTTGAACATTTCTCTCTCCTCCCTAATAGAAACAACTTCAAATCATGCAGTTGGAACTAACTGATTTAGCGGCGACGACGGACGGAAACGAGGCCCGCCGTTGCCAGAAGTGTCAGAGATGCCGGTGATGGAATTGGGCTGGGTAGCGCCAATTGAACTTGACGACCATCATCGATGACCGAAGAACTGTACATTTGCGGTCCCATTGGACTTGTGTACAGCATGACCTGTGACCACTGTCCGGGGTTCACCTTGGTGAAAGGTCCGCCGCCGGCCATAAAGATCGAACGAAAGCTTGAGGTGGGGAACCCTGATCCCGCCCGGCTGTCCTGGAATAATGGAATCACGCCGCCGAGTGTGCCGCGGGTCGGATCAAATCCGCCGTCCCACACCACCGATGCATCCTCAAACCCGATCGAAACGTTGCTGAATGGGCGTGTGGTGGATAGATTGAATCCCTGATAGGCATACACGAATCGTGTGCCGCCGGATGGATCACCCGCGCCATACGCACCGGGTGCATACACCGCGTAATCAATCAGAACGTTCAGCACACCATCAGTAAACAACGTTGAGCCGCGCCAGCCAGCCATCGCTGTCGGATCGGTCGCGAGCGGCCCCGCGCCTGCCATCGCAAGAATCGAAAACGCACTAATTGCACCGATATATCGAGCCTGTGTATGCATTTCTCTCTCTCTTCCTTAGGCACCGGCCGCGGATCCATCCCGCCGATGTGACTCTCTCGTTGTCAGTTATACAGGAACCTTCAATTGGAATCAACCCGATAACGCAGAATTTGCAGAATTTTGTCACTCAACCGACATTTTGTTGGCCGGCTCTCGTATTAGTAGCACGTTAGGTTTGGTCTAGTTGTGTCCCGCAAACTCCCGTATCGCGTGGCATGGAGTCTTCCTCGATTCTCGCAATCCTCACAAGTTTTAGGTTGAGTTCCTTCTCAGGTGTGGTAGGCTCTATCGGGATTGCTTCGGACAGAGGCAATGGTGAGGGATGCTGAAATGTGGTGTTTCGGAACTGCTTGCTTGGCTTTGCCAAGATCAATGGTGACTTTGTCTGCAACCGCTGCATCGCTGTTAAGCGCTTTCATGGGACAGTCCGCACTCGCACAATCGGTAGTCTGGCAACAAAAGACCGTTTCTGGCCCAGTTCCACGGTTCCTGCAATCCATGACATTTGACTCGCTTCGAGGCGTCAATATCCTGTATGGCGGTGTGCTCGGCGGCAACGAAACATGGGAATTCAACGGTACTACCTGGAGCCTCCAGGCTATTTGGGGGCCGCAGAACGTCTCCGAACTAGCTATGGCATTCCACGCACCATCCGCTAAAACAGTCCTGTTTGGCGGCCGCATAGTCAATGACCTGACCGATCAGACCTGGGAATGGGATGGAACTAGCTGGACTCGTCGCTGGGTCTCCGGGCCTTCCGCCCGTCACGGACATGCCATGGTCTTTGATTCTGCGCGCGGCAATGTTGTCCTCTTTGGCGGCCAAACCGACCTCGGCACTACATTTAGCAACGAAACGTGGATATGGGATGGAGCCGCCTGGACACAAGCTCCCGTCTCTGGCCCTTCGGCTCGTTTCTTTCACGCAATGGCATATGACTCTGCTCGTGCCAAAACCGTTCTCTTCGGTGGCAACAGATCTACCAACCTCGGCGACACCTGGGAGTGGGACGGCGCTTCTTGGACTTCGCGCGGCGAATCTGGACCTTCCGCTCGTTACGGCCACACCATGTCCTTTGATGCCAGCCGCAACGTCACCGTGCTTTTCGGTGGCGATATGGGAGGCGATCAAACCTGGGAGTGGAACGGATCAATCTGGACACAGGTCCTGATTGCCGGCCCATCAACGCGATCTCTGCACTCGATGGCCTTTGATGCTTCGCGCAACGTCGCGGTTATTTTCGGTGGTTTTGGCAGTACCGGAGTGCTCGGCGAGACTTGGGAGTTGTGTACTACGCCAATGGTCAACGAGCAACCTCGTACGCAATACGGCTGCATCGGTAACCAGGTTACTTTCTCAGTCAGTTCATCCGGCTCTGGCCCAATGACCTACCAGTGGCGTCGCAGCGATCTTGCGACGGATATCGCCGGCGCAACCCAGGCGACGCTGATCATTGAATCAATGACCGAGTCTGACATCGGCTGGTATGAATGTGCAGTGACAAACAGCTGCGGAATAGCCAACAGCACCGCAGCTTCACTCTCGCTTTGCGCTGCAGATTTCAACTCTGACTGCGCCATCGATTTCTTTGACTACCTCGACTTCGTTTCATTCTTCAGTTCAAGCGAACCGCGAGCCGATTTCAACCACGACGGGACGATCGACTTCTTTGACTACCTGGACTTTGTCGATGTATTTGCTGATGGGTGCTGACGCTCGCTCGAATACATGCCAACATCCCGGCCCGGCTATCGTCATGGCTTCTCAGAGCACTGTTGCATGTCGAACCCAGAGAGCGAATACCTCGCCGCATATCTACAGCAACGCGATGTTGCATGTCCCGCATGTACGTACAACCTGCGCGGCCTCGCAACCGACCGCTGCCCGGAGTGCCATCAACAACTAGTCATGTCTGTCTCGCTCGCAGAGCCGCCAATCGTGCAGTTTGTGCTGGCGACGATCGGGCTGGCGGCCTGCGGAGTCTGCTTTGCTATGGGGCTCGTTGTAGTGATATTGATCAGCGCGGTAGAAAAAGGCTTCCCAAACCAGAAAGAAAGCATGGTGCTGATCTGGGCGCCGCTGGCAATCGCCATCGTCGATGCAGTCGGTGTCGCCAAGTTTCTCTCTGCGAGTTGCCGTCGCTGGTTTCGCACGAGCTCGCGAAGGCGACGCTGGACAGTTGTCGGCAGTTGCTGGGGAGTATCGCTGCTGATCCTGAGCCTGTGGGTGACCGCGCTTTTGAAGGTTATGTAGGGAGTTCAGCGTGCGCCGAAGGGGAGTCACGCAGAAATACCAGATGCCGCACTTGGGCAGCTCCCTACCATGCGGCCATGCACCGAGCGAATCTGCGAATCTTCGTGGCTGTTGTTGGCACACTTTTGGGCTCACGCAAGCGATATTTCTGTTTGAGCATCTCCGCTCTCTGTGCGGTAGCCTCATCTGTCAATGCCGCCGAGCCGACTGAACAGCCAACCAGGGAAGAAACCGAATTGGCTCTTTGGAACGCCGACCGCGACCAGCGCATGTCGTGGTGGAGAGATGCACGCTTTGGGATGTTCATCCATTGGGGCCTGTACTCTGGAGCCGGTGGAGTCTGGAATACCAAGGTCTACGAGCAGCATTACGCAGAGTGGATACAGCATTGGGCCGCTGTGCCCTGCGATGAGTATGCGCGAACAATGAAGCCTCTCTTCACGCCTGATCCAGGTGTGACCGATACATGGGCTGACCTTGCCAAGGAAGCTGGCATGCGATACGCCGTGATGACTTCAAAACATCACGACGGTTTCACACTCTTTAATTCAAAAGCGGAATATTCGCTTGCCAACAAAATCACCGAAAGCACGAATATCTCGCCGCCCGGTCGAGATATGGCTCGTGAATTCGCTGAATCTATGCGTTCACGCGGCCTGCGTGCGGGTTTCTACTACTCATTGCTCGATTGGCAACATCCTGATGCCTATGAAATGGCAATTCCGGCATATCCTAAAGTCGAGCACCAGCGAAACCACGCCGCATATATCGATTACATCCGCGGCCATGTAAACGAGCTGTTATCAAACTACGGGCCGCTCTGCACAATCTGGTTCGACTACTCAGATCAGCAGCGTCAAGGCAAGGCGTGGGGCGCATCGGAGTTGTTGGCTGACCTGCGAACGAAACAACCGGGCATCGTCGTCAACAACCGGCTCTTTGAAGGGCTTGAAAACAAGAGCGGGGACTACGGAACGCCAGAGAAGTATGTCCCTCCAACCGGACTTCCCGGTATGGATTGGGAAGTGAATCACACGCTCAACGAGTCGTACGGATATAGCTCCCACGACACGCATTGGAAAGATAAGACCACTATCGTGCGGCTGCTCTGCGATGTTGTTTCAAAAGGCGGCAATCTGCTGCTTAATATCGGCCCTGACTCGCATGGAAAAGTGCCCGATGCAGCGCAAGCAACGCTTCGTGCCACTGGTGCCTGGATGAAGGTGAACTCCGAAGCAATCTACGGCACCACCGCCAGTCCCTTCGCCCGCCTGCCCTGGGGCAGAGCAACCCAAAAGCCGGGAGTGCTGTACCTCATGGTGTTTGATTGGCCAACTGATGGGCGACTCGCTGTGCCGATGCATGGCGTCGTCAAGAGTGCTCGCGTGCTCGGCCGTCAAGGAGAGATATCAATAAGTAAGAGAGACCGCGAAGGGCATCGATTGGAATTGCAATTGCCACAGCACGCTGTTGATCCTGCGTGCACTGTCGTGAAGTTGGAACTCGACGGAGATGTGTACCCCTTGCCTGTCTTGGTGACTCCTGGAAAAGATGACGTGCTCACGCTCCTGCCGCATGACGCCGTTCTCGAAGGGCCATCACTCCGTGTCGAGCAGGTCGGAGCGGTGGAAGATGTAAAGTACAACCTCGGCTACTGGCTAGATGCCAGCGCAATCGCCAAATTCCCTGTTGGCATCGCCGCAGATCAGCATGGAGAATACCAGGTAGAAATAGAGATCGGGTGCGCGGATGCTTCTGCTGGTGCGGCAATGAAACTGCAGACCCCATCAGGTGACTTGGCGTTCACCGTACCAGCTACCGGCGGTTGGCACCAGTATCGGACAATAACACTCGGAAACGTAAAGCTCGATGCGGGTGAACACACGTTGATTGTGTCGGTTCTTACCAAACCTGCGGAAGCGGCGGGAAACATCCGATCAATAACGCTTAGAAAACGATAAGTAGCTTCGCCATTGATGACTCCGGGTTCAAGCTCGGCATCTTCTATTTGCCTTCGCGTTTGAACTCGAAGCGCCGGGGCGTGCCCCCCTTGGTCTGGCCGATCGTGGCGGAGAGGTCACCTTCGGCCGAAAGTTCGTACACGATGCGATTCGGGTAGTCGTGTCGCGGATTCTCGAACACCGCGCGGGTTGGCGTGATCTCGGTGAGCACAAACTCGGTCCCCTTTGCGCCGCCGGGCTGCGCGATATAGACCAGCCCGCCATCACGTTCGACGATGCGCAGATACTCAAATGCGAACATCTTGCCGCTGGTGTTGACCGAGCGCGACACTGCCAACATTGCCCCACCCAGCGGCGGACTCCAGTGCTCTTCGTTCGTTGACCCCGTGCTCCTGGTTCCGAACCACGCGCCTGCCAGCCACGCCATGTCGCCGATCGCGGCTTTGACTGGTGTCGGCATCGCGATGTCCTCTGCGTGGCGGTAAAGCCCAACCGCTTCTGTCCCCGCCCCCCCAGCGGACCGTTCGTACGCAACGCGCACAAGCAATCCTTCGGGCGTCATCCGGAAACTCCTGCGAATCCATCGGATCGACCCGTCAGGACCGCCACCCACACGCTCGAAATCAACTTTGTACTCGAACGTCTCGTCCTTCCACGAGCCGCTGTAGCGAGAGATCGTCTTGGGCTCTTTGACTTCGGTGATCGTGCCATCAACCGCGATGCGAACATCTTTGTGCCCAGAGCCATGCCCGTTCAGGATGACCGCACCCTCTTCAACACGCATCGAGAATTTGGAGGCCATGGGTGGGCCTAATTGTTCGAGAGTGTGGTCAGGAGTCTTGTCTTCGACAAAGATCCATTCGCCGTCCAGCTTTTTCAAATCGTCTGAGACGACCGAACCTGTGTTGGAGGTGGCTGCAACCGAGCTTGACTCGGAAGCACTTGCCACTGAAAGAACACAAAGCGTTGCGACGGACATAA
The DNA here is from genome assembly GCA_964484185.1 of uncultured Phycisphaeraceae bacterium. Classification (GTDB taxonomy): domain Bacteria; phylum Planctomycetota; class Phycisphaerae; order Phycisphaerales; family UBA1924; genus F1-120-MAGs238. The sequence continues at coordinate 60,530 of CAZAEQ010000009.1, read as the reverse complement.
CCGCTGTAACAAGCCAAGGGCGAAAGTGCATTGAAATAATCTCCTGTCAAGCTGCGAATCTTACGACCGGCTCGCCTCGCACGGACCATCGAAAAATCGTCATCCAGTTAACTTACGAAAGTTCGATCCCAAGGCCTTTAACGGCTTGCTCGACATCCTGCATGGAATTGAAAAGGTGCATAGAAAACCGCAGGCCATTAGGCAAGGTCGGAAGCGCTTTCAGTACGACCTGGTGCTTCTCAAGCATCTTCCCGATGAACTCGCGAGGGTTGATTCCCTCGCCTAGTTGTACGGTGAGCAAGGCTGAAGCCGTCGGGCCAGGTGGCGGGCTGACGATGCGAATTTTGGGGACACTTCCCAGCATTTCAAAAAGGCGATTTCGCAGTTCGAGGTTATGTGTCTGGATTTTCCCAATGCCGATTGCATGGTTGTAGTCAATCGCCGCGCCAAGACCAATCACCCCCGATAGATTGATTAGACCCGTCGAATCGCTTTGAGCCTCGCGACCGGCCTGTTCCGCAAAGAGCTGTACTCGTTCTCTCGCATCTTCCCGAAGGAAAACCAACCCCGTTCCTTTGGGTCCGAGCATCCACTTGTGGCCGCAGGTCGCGTAGACATGACACCCAAGTGTCCGTACATCGACGTCAATGCCTCCGAACGCCTGTGCACCATCAACGATTGCGAGGCACCCGTGCTCACGCGCCAGTGTGGACAATTCCAAAACAGGCATGACCAGGCCCGTTGTGTACAGCACATGAGAAAATGAAAACACGCGAGTTCGCGGCGTGATTGCCTTGCGAAAGCGATCGACTATTTCTGATGTGTTGTAATCGCCGAGTGGAATGGAAACTTTGTCGAGAATGATCCCGCGTCGCTTCACCAGGTAGTCCCAGCAGTGGTGTCCGCCGCCGTGCTCGTGGTCGGTTGTAAGCACTCGATCGCCTGCCACGAGATTCAAACCCGCGGCGACGCAGTTCATTCCATCAGTTGTGCCGCGCGTCAGAACAATCTCATTGCGCGTACATCGGAGCATCGCGGCCGCTTTGTCCCGGACTTGCTCGAGCGCAGGTGGCTGCAGTCGATACGCCTGGTGTACCGGATTCTTCTCTAGTTCCATAAATGCTGCGATCGTGCTGTCTACCACAGGTTTTGGAGAAGGGCCAACGCTGCCCGTCTGCAAATACGCAAGACCAGGCGCGAGGAGCACATCCGTGGCACTCGCCAGTCCGCGGCTTACATCCGAGTGCAATTCTGGTCGAGTGGTGTGCCCGGAGTTCTGCCTCAGCCCCGCGCTGCAAATCTGTGCCGCAGACAAGGCACTGATCGTGGCTAGAAACGACCGACGGTCTAAGGGAGACGGGGTGTTCATGCTCAGCAGTGTACCAAAGTGGCGTTCCGTGCGTCCTAGCTCCGAATCACCCGGAATTTGCCTCTCGGCTCGCCAAAACACCCAAAAGCAATATGCCATTTTTCAGATTTATTTGTATCAAAAACGCGGTCAGACTGACACCTGGTGTCAGTCTGAGGCCAAAATCTGAACTTCCAAAAAAAATCGACTTGCCAAGCCCTGAAAAATCTTCTATCTTCAGGACATGAAAAACACACCGCATCAATCAGCCGTTATTTCCCTTCCAACCCCAACCGCCATCTCCGACCACTACGCCGACTACCTCCTCTTCTTCCTCGAAAATCGCTGCGAAATGACTGCGCTCAAGCAGCATTTCTCCCTCACTTCGCGGCAAGTCCTCGAATTCCTCACATCCCGCCAGGTCAAAGAAATGCTCGAAGCGCTCCATGAATCAGTGCGTTCAGCCCTCTCCGTCAACGCCCTGAAAGCCCGCGATTTCGCGATTGAAAAGATGAAAACCGTCTGTCTCGACCTCGTCAGTCAGACTGCGATTCCCGCCAGCGGCCCAATCGACGAATCAAAACACGCCAAAGCGATAAACTTCCTCCGCCTGGCCACCAGCCAGCTCGGCCGCTTCGCCACGGCAACACTCGCGCCACATAAATCGCCTCGACCAAAGGTGGTGTCTCAACTCGAACATCTGATTCCGCCTGCCCCAGCGCCAACCGACTTCATCGATCGCGCACTCAGTATTCCCGTTGACCAAATTGCGGCGTCACTCCAGCCGAGCACATCGTCGCCCGCAGCGAAATTGAGTGCCAGCTCCGGACTTCCCGCGCAGATGATCGCACATCAGGATATCAAACTTCGCAAGTAAACCAGAACCGACCGGCATGCGACTTCCGCAACAGGCCTTTGACTTCCGCTGCCCAAACCTCGAATTGAAGACTCTGAGTACCTGAGACATTCTGATGTCAATGAGGTCAGGTTCCCCAAGGAAAGACTTGCGTGTGCCTTGCAATCCGTGGTATTCTGGCTCGTAGTGGCCAGCCAAAGGGCTGGCACACCAAGCTCAGAAAGGAGCTTTCAGTGGGCAAGATTGCATCGATCATCTTCTCGGCAGGTATCACCATGTTCGCGGCTGTCAGCGCACATGCGCAGACTCCCATAAGCACGTCCTTCACATATCAGGGTGAACTCGCGAGCGGTGGGGTGCCGGCAACTGGTATCTACGACATTCGATTTCGACTTTACGATGCCGCTGCCGCTGGAAATCAAGTCGGAACAATGCTCTGCTCAGACAATATCAATGTCGCGAATGGAAGGTTCTCGGTAACTCTTGACTTTGGTCCCCAGTTCGCCGGCCAGAAGCGTTTCCTGGAAATCGAAGTCCGCAATGACACCGGACTTGCATGTTCCAACACACTGGGATTCACTCTTCTCTCGCCAAGGCAGGAACTGACGGGCGCTCCAAATTCCCTGTTCGCATTAAGCGCTTCGACCGCGGCGACGTCGTCCAGTGCGACCAATGCATCAAATCTGAACGGGCAGGATGGCACTTTTTACAGGAACGCCGCGAACTTGACGGGAGTGCTCGCTGATTCCAGGCTTTCAACCAATGTGGCCCAGCTGAACTTACCTCAGACTTTCACGTCCACCAGAACTTTTGCGGTCGCTCCAAGTTTTGCATCAGCTGGCGGACCGCCATTCCTCGTTTCCAGTAGCAATCTTGTCTCAAACCTGAACGCCGATTTGCTCGACGGACTTGACTCATCGGCGTTCCTCCAGCAGGTCCCCAATCCACTCGCCCTCAGCGGCACCACAAGCGACGCTGTGGTCAAAGGCACGAACAATTCCACAGCGTTGTTCAGCGCTGGCGTGCGCGGCATGTCAACCGCTGCCTCAGGCGCAACCATGGGCGGCGTCTTCGAGAGCACGAGCACGGCTGGGCGCGGGCTCTTTGCCACCGCGAGCGCCAGCTCAGGTGGAACTATTTCCGGCGAGTTCTGGAACAACAGCACTGCAGGAATAGGCATCTCTGGCTGGACTTTTGCAACAACCGGAACGACCTACGGCGGCTGGTTCCGCACCGAAAGCACCGAGGGCCGCGCTCTCTATGCCCGCGCTAACGCAACATCGGGTTCAACCTACGGTGGATACTTCGACGCCGCGAGCCCAGACGGACGCGCCGTATACGGTCTGGCCAGCGCGGCGACCGGCCTCAGCTGGGGTGGATACTTCGAAAGCAGCAGCACGAACGGCCGCGGTGTCCAAGGTATGGCTATCGCCACGTCCGGATCTACGTTTGGCGGTAGATTTGAAACTGCCAGCCCCAATGGTCGCGGCGTGCAGGGAATGGCTACCGCAACAACCGGTCCTGCCACCGGCGGACGATTTGAGACATTCAGCGCCGATGGAGCCGGGGTTGTGGCAAGGGCGTACTCCACCTCTGGTGGCTGGGGAGTTCACGGAATATCCGATGCGTTTGACGGTCGAGGAGTGGTAGGAGAAGCGACGTACCCGGCCCCCGGAGCAACTACTTATGGTGTCTATGGAGACACAGTCGACCCAAATGACTATGCCGTTTATGCGGCGGGGCGATTCGGCGCTTCCGGAACCAAGGCATTCCGTATCGATCATCCCTTGGACCCCGAAAAAAAATACTTGTTGCACTACTGCACGGAATCGGCTGAAGTGCTCAACACCTATTCAGGAACAGTGAAACTTGACGATGCTGGCGAGGCATACGTTGAGATGCCAGCCTACTTTGGCCGCATCAATAAGGATCCGCGATATTTGCTCACAGCTATCGGTGCACCAATGCCCATGCTCCACATCGCCAGTGAGATCGACGAGCAGGCGCTCGCCGCAGGCGAGATCGCGGAGCCCGCTGAAGCTGTCCCCACCTGTTCGTTCCGCATCGCCGGCGGCCAGCCCGCAGCCAAAGTTTCCTGGCGAGTCGAGGCGGTCCGCAATGACCGCTGGCTGCGCCGATACGGTGCACCCGTCGAACTTGCGAAAGAGGCAAAGGAACTCGGCGCCTATCAGTCACCGGAGCTTTACGACCAGCCGTCCGAAAAGGGAATCCGCAGCATCATCGGAAAGACCCGGCAATAGTGATCGCAACACCTGCAAGAACCGGAACTTCCGGAGATTGACTTTCACGGGCTCCGCCGCAGCACCTCCTTGTGTGAACCCCGGATGTGTCGATGCGAAATGGTGTCCGCGATGTAGGTTCAGACAGTTGTACGGCCAGCAGAAAATCCTCGGGGCACGTCCAAGGACTTCAAACAGGAGTAGCATTGTGCTGCGAAGGTTTCGACCCGTACAACAACGAAAACAATTGAGAGATTTTCTTCATGGCTTTAGCAAACTCTCCGGCGGATGCTGTGAATCTGATCCGCAGCGGCATGCGTATTTTCGTGCACGGTGCCGCGGCCACACCGATCACCTTGCTCGATGCGCTCGCCGCGCGTGAAGACCTGCGTGATGTGACGCTCTATCACCTTCACACTGACGGTACCGGATCTTTCCTGGCACCGGAAGTTCAAGGGCGCATCCGATCGGTGTCCTTTTTCACCGGCGCGGCCGCGCGAGCTGCGGTGCAGGAAGGGCGTGCCGACTTCATGCCCGTGTTTCTCTCCGATATTCCAGGCCTTTTCTACTCGGGCCGGATCAAGCTCGATGCCGCGATCGTGCAGCTTTCACCGGCGGACCGGCACGGCCTGCACACGCTGGGCACATCCTGCGACGCAGCGCGGGCTGCGGTCGATTGCGCGGGGTTAGTGATTGCTGAAGTCAACGCGCAGATGCCGCGAACAAGCGGAAATACAGTTGTAGCCTCCAAGCGTCTGGCGGCGTGGGTCCATCTGGATCGCGCACTTCCCGAACACTCCCGCGGGGAGGTGGGCCCAGTCGAGGCACATATCGGAGAGATCATCGGGGGACTAGTTGAAAATGGCGCGACTCTGCAGATGGGAATCGGCGCGATCCCCGACGCCGTGCTGGCGCGGCTGGGCAACAAGCATGAGCTTGGCGTGCACACCGAGATGTTCTCCGACGGTCTGATCCCACTGGTCGAAGGCGGCGTCATTACCAACAGGCACAAGCGCGTCCACCCCGGCCGGACAGTCACGAGCTTTGCGCTGGGCACAAAGAAACTGTTCGACTACCTCCATGACAACCCACTGGTTGAGTTTCACCCCTGCGATCGGACCAACGACACCGCGCTCATCCGCAGAAACCCAAAGGTCACCGCAATCAACAGCGCGCTGGAGATTGATTTGACCGGTCAGGTCTGCGCCGATTCGATCGGCCACCGGATCTATTCGGGCATTGGCGGCCAGTTGGACTTCGTCCGCGGGGCGGCACTTTCGGAAGGGGGCAAGGCGATCATCGCATTACCTTCAACGGCGGCGGGCGGCAGGATCTCACGGATCACCGCTGAGCTCGCGCCCGGCGCCGGGGTCGTCACGACACGCGGGCATGTCCACTGGGTCGTCACCGAGTATGGCGCGGTGAATCTGCATGGGCTCACGCTCCGGCAGCGGGGCGAAGCCCTGATCTCGATCGCACATCCGGACTTCCGCGCGGAACTGCGGCGGAAGCTTGCCGCGACACGGTGTTATACCTTGAGTGAATGACTGTAATAGGCAATGCCGCAAAACCGGTGTGCTTTGGGGCGTTGCTGGAGGATTTGGAAAGTAGGATTTCGCTTCGCGGCGCCCAAAGCGGCGTGAACTCTCCGAGGTGTCCATGCGAAGCGCATGTCCACGGTCGTAGGTTCCCCTGCTCGCCATTTACGAAAAAAGCCCCGGCGTGAGCCAGGGCGTTTTTCAATAGCGGGGGTAGGATTTGAACCTACGACCTCCGGGTTATGAGCCCGACGAGCTACCAGGCTGCTCTACCCCGCAATCAATTGGGCCCAAAGATAGGGAGCGCGGTCCCAAACGTCAAGCTTTTTGAGTTCCACCCGCGTTTTCAGCCGTACACTGGCACATATGGCCAATTCTGAACCAACAAACGTGCTCTTGATCGGCGGCGGTGGCCGCGAGCATGCGCTTGCAGCAGCTTTGAAGAAGTCCAAACGGCTCGGCGAGCTCTGGACTTCGCATCCAGAAAACCCGGGTATTGCCGCGCTCGCCAAGGCGGTCGATGTTCCGGTGAACGCCAAAGAGCTGTACCGCGTGGTCCAGTTCTGCGAAGCCAAAAAAATCGGCATGGTCGTCATTGGCCCCGAAGAGCCGCTGGCGCAGGGGTATGCAGACAAACTGATCTCGCCCGATCGGATGGTCTTTGGCCCAACCCAGGCCGCAGCGCAGCTGGAAGCTGACAAGGTTTATGCCAAACAAGTCATGCGTTCCGCCGCGATTCCCACGGCAGATGCCCGCACCTTCACCGACTTTGAAAACGCCCGCCAATACCTCAACTCTCGCCTCAGCCTCGAAGGCCGCGGCAACCTGCCCCGCCTTCCGGTCATCAAGGCGTCGGGCCTGGCCAAAGGGAAGGGCGTATTGGTTCCCAACACTGTCGATGAAGCCATCGATGCGCTCGATCGCATCATGCTCAAGAAGGAGTTTGGCGACGCCGGTAATACGGTTTTGATCGAAGAACGCCTTGAAGGCCCAGAAGTTTCAATTTTGGCAATTGTCGATGGATCAAATATCTTGCTGCTTCCTCCGGCACAGGACCACAAACGCCTCCTCGATGGCGACAAAGGCCCCAACACCGGCGGCATGGGCGCGTTCTGTCCCTCGGCCATTGTCGATGCCAAATTGCTCTCGCAGGTCGAGCGCGAAATCCTGGTCCCCATCGTCGATGCCATGCGCCGCGATGACATCATCTACCGCGGCGTGCTCTATGTCGGGCTGATGCTGACGCCCTCTGGTCCAAAAGTCCTGGAATTCAACTGCCGATTCGGCGACCCCGAATGCCAGGTCATTATCCCGCGCCTCAAGAGCGACCTTCTCGAACTCATGCAAGCCACTGCTACAGGCCGCCTGCACAAAATCGATGTCGAGTGGGACGCTCGTGCAAGCTGCTGCGTGGTCATGGCCAGCGAGGGATATCCGGAAAAGCCGCGTGATGGTCAGGTGATTACGGGCCTGGGGCAGGCCGCCGCCAATAAGGATGTTACAGTCTTCCACGCCGGAACTAAGCGAAACGCCCAAGGCGAAATCGTCACTGCCGGCGGCCGCGTTTTGGGTGTTACTGCTCTGGGAACCAACATCGCCGACGCTCGCCAAAAGGCGTATGCCGCGTGCGACAAGATCAGTTTCCCAGGCATGCAATACCGCAAAGACATCGGAACCCGCGGCGGCTGATCACTTCCCAAGTCGCTGCAAAATCCCTTCCAATTCCGCGGCGTGATTGAATCGCAATTCGGATTGAGTAGTTTGAATCCACCAAAGATCCTTGCCGCCACCAATTGAAAGAACGGTGTGGTTCGGCACTTCCCGAGGCCCGACTCGGACAGTGTAAAGCGGCATCATCCGCCGCTGTGCGAACGAAACCGAGTCGGCACGAGTGGATGTGATGAAGCTGACGAACTTCCCAAGGTCGGTGGCGACCGAGGGCTCAACGGCGGCCCCGTTATGTGTCCAGCCAGTGAGTTCCAATTGATAGGTGTGCGTGGCATTTTCGCCGCCCGGTCCGATCGCGATCACACGAATATCGCTGGGCACAAGAGTCGCAGCAATCCGCGAGAGATACTCGCCCGGGGCGAGCGGGATTCTGTTCAATGTTGCTTTGGGAATCGTGACCACGTATGGACCAAAGATCGGCCGGTCCAAGCCGGACATGGTGCCGGTGATATGTGCGTATGTAGATTCGCCCGCGACATCGGCATCTGCGCCGATGACTATTGAAACTGTAAAGGTCTTACGAGCAGATTCTGAATCGCCCAGCGCCAGCGAGATTTGAATGGTTGCACGAGGTGCAGCGAAACCCAGGGCTGCATCGCTCATTTTTGCATCCCACATGATCGCCTGCACTGGCATGTCAGAAAGGACTATTCGAGTGGTTTCAGCGGTATTGCGATCGGCGGCAACGGTGGCGGGGGAAGTCATTGCCCAGCCGTTGGCCGTGCGATTCAATCGCAGCGAAACTCCGCCGGAATCAATAGCAATATCAGAGGCTCGGTCAGAGACTGCTGGGGCGAGGCGCGTATCTGCCAGCTGCCGCAGAGATGGTGAAGTGAGAAGCCCAAGCAAGTCACGTTCGGCGACATAGATTGGACCAGAATCATCGAGCTGCACCATGCAGGTGTTTGACTCTGTACTGATGCTCATCTTTCGTTTTTTTTGTCCAGTTACGAAGGTGACCGTGGAGGCAGTGGTGCCGATCGCCTTAGCATCTTTTTGTCGAGTCAGTTTGGTTTCGAGAAGAACTCTGATCAGAGCATCGCCGCGGGAGGTTACGGGGAATGAGGAAGTTGCTCCCGGGAGTTGCAGGGCAAACAGGCCCGGAAGTGGGGAGGTTGTCAGAGAGCCATCGCCCTGGGGCGTGTGGAATTCCAGGTTCTGGATGGGTGTCGTTGCGTTCAAGATGGCCGCGACTGATGTGGAATCACTCGGATCTACCGCTTTCGAAGTGTCGCGCAATGCATAGAGCGCTGCCAGGGCCAGACAGAGTGTGATCGCGAGCACGATGGCGATTGATTTCAAATTCACCTTGAAGGGTATACGGGGCATTGCCAAGGTTGCCGGACTATCTTTTTGGCATGAGTCTACCGCTCATTGGTATTACCACTGACTTAGTCGAATCTCCGCGGCCTGCAGCGCAGTGCGCGATGGCGTATGCCAAGTGCGTCAGCGAGGCGGGCGGATTGCCGGTGTTGCTGCCGCCGATTGTTGAGTTGGCGGGTGAACATGCGGCGATGTGCGATGGGTTTGTGTTTACTGGCGGCGGCGATGTGTGGATGGAAAAGTTTGGTGAAGCGATGCATAAGGAGTCAAAGCCTGTGCATCCTGTGCGGCAGGAATATGAGCTTGCGCTGCTTGATGCATTGAAGTTGAATCGCAAGCCGGTGCTGGGAATTTGTCTTGGGATGCAGTTCATGTGCCTGCATGCGGGTGGGAAATTGATTCAGCATCTGCCGGATACGCACGAAACTGCTGAGATTCACAGGGGTCAGGTGCACGAGGTCATACCAAAAGGAACAGCGCTGGGTCGAAAGGTCCTTCCGACATTGGTGCAGGGTGCATCGAACAGCAACCATCATCAGGCTGTGAAAGATACCGGGACTTTGGAAGTGATTGCGGTTGCGCCAGATGGGGTGATTGAGGCGGCGGCGAATCCGGGGCATCCGTTTTATGTGGGTGTGCAATGGCATCCGGAGCGGACCAGTGATCCAAATCTGGGGCTTGGGATTTTTAAGTCACTGCTTGCCGCGGTCCGCGGCGGCGCGTGAGACGCGGTCGCTGATGGCACGCCAGAGTGATTGTTCACGAGGCGTGTTGCCTATGGGCAAGTTTTCGATTGCAATGAGGTCGGGCTTGAGTGCATCGGCATCGCGGAGGGTTGCGTAGAGCTGTGCCGCGTATTTCTCGGGGTCACTGCCCAGGCGAAATGCCTGGAATGGCGGGGCTATTGCGGAGTGCGTGATTGCGACGATCCGGGCTCCGCCTTCGGCGAGTGATGTATTGAGGTCCCTTGTGTCGACCAAGATGGTGCGGGCCTGGGGGGCGTAGTGAACCTGTAACAGGCCAGGGGAGCGGGCGATAGAGCCAGCTTCCGAACCGAGCGATACAGAGGTATTCAGGGCATTTACAATATCATGTTCTGTTATTAATCCGGGGCGAAGGATGCAGGGCTGAGCGACTGAAACATCGACGACCGTCGATTCGATTCCGCGCTGGCAGGGGCCGCCATCGAGGACGTAGACGAGTGACTCGTTAAATGATGAGCGAACGTGCTCTGCACAGGTGGGGGAAATGCTGCCGCTGATGTTGGCGGAAGGGCCGACCAGCGGTTCATCGAGGGCTTCGATGAGGGCGAGTGTGAAGGGATGGGCGGGCATGCGGATAGCAAGTGTCGAGCCGCTTGCGGTGACGATGTCAGGGATGTTTGCGGCTTTTGCGAGCACAAGCGAGAGCGGTCCGGGCCAGAACGTTGCCGCGAGCGTGTTGGCGTGCGAGGTCCACTGCGTTGTCAGTCGCTTGGCCATTGCGATTGATGAGACGTGAACGATGAGTGGATTAGTGCTGGGCCTGCCCTTGGCTTCAAAGACTCGTGCGACTGCCGCAGCGTCCAGCGCGAGTGCACCCAGGCCATAGACGGTTTCGGTGGGAAATGCAACAAGTCCGCCTCCGCGCAGGCGTCGAACTGCTTCAGCAATTTCTTCAGGTCCACAGTTCATGTGGGCATTTCATTTTTCGAGCATTCTCAAATCGGCATCTTCTACGTTAAAGGAGATGTTGGCGCGATCGAGTGTGCGGCCCATGGAAAGGTAGAGATCGCAGATTGAAGAGTTGTATTCGGAGAGTGCCGCGTTTTCAGCACGTTCTGCCTGGGCGAGAGATTCCTGACGCGAGAATTCGATATTCAGGCGGTCGACGGTGTAGCCCTTGGTGAGTTCCTTTTCGACCAGGAATGTGCGGAGAGCTTCGGCGGATGCCAGGCGGCCGGTCTGAGTCTGCGAGATCAGGCGGTAGTTCAGAGTTGTGCGATCGAGGGCATCTTTGACTTCGCGGGTGATCTGCTGGACCGTGTTGCGATAGGCGATCACTGCCTGCATGCGCTGCAGTTTTGCCCTGCGCATATCTGCTTCGGGCTTGCGGTTACCGATCGGGCGTTCAAAGACGAGGCCGACGAGGTAGTCGATGAAGTCGCCGTTGCCGATATCGGAATAGGCGTTGCCCAGTGAGGACTGGAGCGAGGAGAACTTGGTCTGCAACCGGGCATCAAGCTGCGGCAGGCGTGCGTTGAGCGCCACCTGCTGGCGGATGGAAGTGTCATCGATTGAGAGAATCGCCTGAGCGATTTCGGGACGCTCGGTGATTCCGGCCATGACGGCATCGTACAGGCTGTACGTAATGGGCTGATCCGCGGCGTCATCAGATGGGACCAACAGAGTCTCTGAGCCGACAACCAGTTCGCGGTCGTTCATCAGCGTCTTGAGCCGGTCGGAGAGCTGATGCAACGCGGTCTGTGCACGGAGCACATCTGAGCGGCGAGCTTCGACGCGGGCGACGGCCTCGGCGATGACAGCTGGCGTTGCATCGAGGGCTGCGCGGGCCTTGAGCTGATCGCGGACCTGGATGCCCTGGTCGAGCAGCTTGGTGAAAATCATGAGGTCGCGCTGGGTCTGGACCAGCTGCCAATATGTCTTTTCTGCATCGTTGACCTGACGCATCAGGTCGCGCTTGAGCTGCGAGATTGAAGTGCGTTCAGCGTTGCGGGCGAGCTTGATTTCGGCGGTTGAAACTTCTGAACCAAAGCCGCGGAGCAGGGGCTGGTCGAACTGCAGCGTGAATGCGAGCAGTGATGCGGGATCAGGGCGGACAGACAATCCGGGGGTTTTGTTGTCGCTGTAGCTGAAATCCTGCTGCATGGTGAACCGGCCGCCGGTGGTGAGGGGGCGGCGCAGGCCAACCTGTGTGGTCATAACATTCTGTTGATTGATAGAATTACCGAACGCGCTGCCGTTGATCGAGCTTGAGGGCTGGGGCGAATCCTGCCAGGACTGCTGGAGGTTTGAGAAAAGCGTCCAGTCAAAAGCAGCTTCGGCGGCGGTAATCTGCGCCTGGCTGATGGCCGGGCCGATACGGGCGAACTGCACGGCCAGGTTATTTTCCGCGGCGGTGCGAACGACCTTTTCGAGGCTGATCAGGACGGTTGCAACTGGCTGGCCTGCGAGGTCAAAGCCCAGGGGCGCTTTGGCTGGGTCATAGGCCTTGGGGCCGCCAAGTTTGTCCAGGTCGGCCTGGAACTGTGGCTTGATGCCCAGCTCGCTGTTGCGATCTTCGCGGGTGAGCTGGCGCGGTTCTTTGCCGCGTTCGGCTGCGCGAAGCTCTCGCGCGGTAGATTCGCGCACGACATCGCGGAGTGTCTTCTCGCCCTGGTGGAATTCAGCAGATCTGGCACATCCAAGGGAAAGCGCGAGTCCTGCGATGGTGGCAACGGCTAACGAATTGCGGATGATTGGGTTCATGTAAGGGTTCTTAAGATAGTGGGGCAAACGTTCCGCTTCAAGGGGATCGAACCGGCCACTATTGCTATGAGTCGTACTTTCAGACTTCTTGCTACTACTCTATGCGTATGGCTCCACAGAAATCCCCGAAAGCCAGTGAGATGCTGCGATCACCCCCCGCGATACTCGATTTGAAGGTGGAAAGGGACTTTGTTGCCGCGGCACTGAGACATGAGGCCGCCTGCGTCGCCGCTCTGGCCGATGGGATCGGGGCGTCGTTTCATAAGGCGGTCGACCTGCTGGTAGATTGTGCCCAGACCGGCGGCACGGTCTTGATTACGGGAATGGGGAAATCTGGCCTTGTGGGCGCGAAAATGAGCGCAACAATGGCCTCGCTTGGGATTCCAGCTCACAGCGTTCACCCTTCCGAAGCGGCCCACGGTGACCTTGGCAAATTTCGCAAGCAGGATGTCGTGATCGCCATTTCTGCCTCCGGTGAAACCGAGGAAGTTGTGGCCCTTGTCGATATTCTGAGGCAGGATGGCGTGCGGGTGATTTCGATTACTGCCCGGGATGCAGACTCGCAAGGGACTTCGAGCTTGTCTCGGGCGGCCTCAGTATTTCTGAATTTAGGAATTGGTAGAGAATCCGGCGAGCCGGAGTTTTTGGCGCCGACCGCTTCGACCACGGCGACGATGGCGCTGGGAGATGCACTGGCGATTGCAACCGCGCGGCGGCAGAATTTCACGCATGAAGATTTCCGGCGGCGGCATCCGGGCGGGGCGCTCGGAAGTCAGCTTCGGCCGGTGACTGATGTGCTGAGGTTTGTGGCGGGGAAGAACCTGCCGCTGATTCGGGATAATTTGACGGTTGCGCAGGCGCTGATGCAGGCGGAGTCGGTGGGGAGACGCCCCGGTGCCTTGGTGCTGGTGAATGAGTTTGGCGAGTTGTCTGGGATATTCACCGATGGGGATTTGCGTCGACTGGTGCTGAAGGGCACTGGGACAGATGTGTTGATTGCATCGGTCATGACGCGCTCGCCGCGGACGCTGCGGGATGATGCGCTGGTGCGCGATGCCGTGCATCTTGTTAGAGAGTTCCGGTCGGATGAATTCCCTGTTGTGGATGCGCAGAATCGCCCGGTGGGCGTGCTGGATGTGCAGGACCTGATGACATTGAAACTGGTGCAGGAAGATTGATGCAATCACAATTTCCCAAGAATATTCGTTTGCTTGCGCTGGATGTCGATGGGGTGCTGACCGATGGCGGCATTTATGTCAGCGACCAGGGATTTGAGTCCAAGCGGTTTGATGTGCGTGATGGTTTGGCGATCAAGGCCTGGCAGTTTGCGGGGAATCAGGTTGCGATTTTGTCAGCGCGTGATGTTCCGTGTGTGAACTATCGGGCGACTCAGCTTGGGATATCGCTGGTGATACAGGGGTCAAAGAACAAGGCGCTGGGTATCGCTTCGCTGTGCGAGCAGTGCGGGATATCCGCGGCGGATACGTGCTATATCGGGGATGATTGGATTGATGTTCCGGCACTTAAAGCGGTTGGGTTTGCGGTGGCGGTGCCTGCGGCCGATGAGAGTGTGCGGGAGCATGTTGATTATGTCACAACGGCAAGTGGCGGCAATGGGGCGATTCGTGAGGTGATTGAGAAGTTGCTGGCTGCGCAGGGGAAGTTGGAGATGGCACGCAAGCACTTTACGTCGCCAGAGTGAAACCGTGTTGCGTCAGGTGCATCCTACCCTGTTCATATGCGCACACGAAACATACCTGGAACGTCCATTCAGATTTCCGAAATTGGGTTTGGCTGCTGGACCATGGGTGGGCCGAACTGGTCTACTTCTAATGGGCAGGCTATTGGCTGGGCTGATGTGAATGAGGCTGAGGTGGTGGAGGGGGTTCGGGCTGGTGTTGATGGCGGCGTGAATCACTGGGACAACGCGGATATTTATGGCAACGGCAAGGCTGAGCGGCTGCTAGCCGACTGTTTTCGTAAGCTTGGTGTGAAGCGAGATACGCAGGTGATTGCAACTAAGGTGGGGCATGCCAAGGGGACTGCTCCGCATGCGTATTCGCCATCGCACATTCGGCACCAGTGCGAGCAGTCGCTGTCGAATCTGCGTACAGACTATATTGATATATATTATTTTCATCATGGGACGTTTGTCGGGCCGGGGTATGCACGGGATGGGTCGCCTATTGCGGATCATGACTACTTGCCCGAAGCTGCCGCCACCATGCACGCTCTGGTGAAGGAAGGAAAGGTGCGTGCGATCGGGCAGTCTGCGTACACGATCGAAGACTTTGAGCGAGCGATACCCGTGGTGAAGCCGCAGGTTTTGCAGAACAAGGCCAATCTGCGGTATGACGATTTCATCAGGCCGGGCTCGAAGATGCAGGAATTGATGAGCCAGTACGGGTGCGGGTATGTCGGATTTGGGCCGCTGGATCAGGGGATTTTGCTGGACAAGTTTGATCCCAATAAGCCGCCGGCGTTTGAAGAGGGAGATTACCGGCGCAGCCGCAAGGACTTTACGCCCGAGACACTTCGCGGCGTGCGGGAGAAGCTCTCGAAGGTGAAGGCGAAGTTCCTGCAGGCTGGGGTCAGCGACATTGAAGCGTTGTCGTCGGTCGCTTCGCGCTGGGTGCTTTCGCATCCACATGTGTTGTCGGTCATCCCCGGATTCAGGAATCAGCGGCAGGCGAGTTGCAACTTGCGGGCGGCGACCGATCCGCCGATGTCGAGCGCCGATGCGGCGTGGCTGAGGGATCTTTTCAGCAAGTAGTACGCTTTGCCTTTATCCATGCGGTGAATTGGTGGGGTGCGATAGCTGCTTGCACCGCCTTCGGGGTGCAAAGTCATTGGATGGCTACCGGGGTGGCGGCCGAGGACGGCCTTCACGCCCCGGCTAAAAAATGTCAGGCCCTTCGGGCTGAAGAAAAATGCAATTCGAGGCAGCCGAGCAAATGAAGTTCGCGAAGCTCGATAGTTTGTTCGCCCGCTAGTTACCTGCGAATGACGCTTGCGGTGCAAAAGGTCATCTACAATCGGGGATGCCCAAAGAGTCTGCTGCCGAATCGCTTGCCGCCGCTGCAGGACACAGTGTGTCTATTCGCAGAAGCTGGGTGCGGCCTGGCCGAGCGCCGCGTTATCGCACGCCGCTGATGATTCTTGGGATTGGGATTCTTGGGTATGTGATCTGGATGAGTTCGAGCAAGCCGCCGCGT
The DNA here is from genome assembly GCA_964484185.1 of uncultured Phycisphaeraceae bacterium. Classification (GTDB taxonomy): domain Bacteria; phylum Planctomycetota; class Phycisphaerae; order Phycisphaerales; family UBA1924; genus F1-120-MAGs238. The sequence continues at coordinate 44,815 of CAZAEQ010000009.1, read as the reverse complement.
GCGAAGGATTTGAGCGCGCAGAATCCGATGGAAGCGTTTTTTGAGAAGAAGGGGACTGCGCCGGGTGTGCCAGTCGTCGCGGAAAAGTCTGAGCCAGTTGCACCAAAGCCAGCAGAGAAGCGGGCGCAGTCGCCGGTTCCGGTGGAACTTACGCCGCCAAAATCGCGGCCAACGGTGGGGCCCTCGGGCAGGCACATTGAGCGCTCGGCGGGAACGACGGTTCAGTGGGCGGACAAGTTGGACCCATCGCGATTGGCGGGCGAGTTTGGGTATGAATCACTTGAGCCACTTGAGGCGAAGCGGTACCTGGTGGATTCGCCGCACGCGTGGATGTTTTTGAAGGATGGCTGGTCGATCTATATCAAGAGCGATACGGGTCGCATGTATATTCCCGATGAGCAGACGACGCGGCGGCCAGAATCGGGCACGCTTCGCGGCAATGTGGTGATCAAGGCGTTTAAAGCGCGGCCGGATGGGTCCCGGCCTGATCCGGCGAAAGATGCGGCGTATTTGACGGCGCAGACTGATTCGCTTGCGTTTGATGGATCGATCGGCGAGATTTCGACGGTGGATCGATTGACCGTGAAATGGGAGCAGGGGTATTTTGCGGGCAAGGGGTTGATTGCTGTTTATAACGAGCTGCGAGATCGGCTTGAGTCGGTGGTGGTGCATGAGGGCGAAGAGCTGATCATGAATCCATCGGCGAAGGAAGAGACGGTTGCGAGTACGCAGACGCAGAAGCCTGTTACCTCAGAGCCGGCGACTGCGCCGGTGAAATCGTCGGGGCCAGCTGCGGCACCCGTTGCGCCTGTCGCAACGGCAGTGCAGGAACAGACTTTTTATCACGGGAAGTTTGGCGCTGATGTGCGGATTACGCAGGACAAGCGAGTATTGACATCAGATCAGTTGGAGCTTTGGGCGAAGCTTGTGGATGGTAAGTTTGCGCCGGGATCGGGCGCAACTAAGCCGGTTGTAAAGGCTGATGCAAAGCCAAAGACGGAAGCTGTGCCGGGCAGTTCGCAGCCTGCGGTTGCAATCACAGGCTCGCCAGCACCCGCGCCAGCGGTGGAGAAAGCACCAGCTGGACCGATGCGGTTAACATGGTCTGGACCATTTGAGATGCGCACCAGCGATGCGGGATTTGCTGAACTGGTAGATGACTCGCTTGCCATGAGGTTCCATTCTCCGACGTCGGGAGCGGTGACGGCGGTGGACACAGCGATAGGTGCGGATGCGGTTTGCAAAGAGGCCAATTACTTTGCGACACGCCGTCAGATTGTTTTGAAAGGAACTGGCCCTGAAGGTGTAGTTGTGAAGTCGGGTGAATCGGGGACCGTGAGAGGATCGATGCTCACTGCTGACATGGCGAGCGGGAGCGCGACGGTGGTGGGGGCGGGGAAGCTGGAAGGTGCGAACACGATTTCGCTTGAACCGGCGGCGATCGCTTCGACTGCGAACGCCAAAGAGAATCAGTCGACGGTGAACTGGACGCAACAGGCACAGTTTATTTTCGACCAGTCGGGAACCGCGGCGAAAATCAAGGAAGCGATCTTTACTGGGGATGTTGTTGCGGGGAACGGGACCTCGACACTCAAGGGTTCGTTTATTCGCGGCGAATTTACGCAGGTTGAGAATCAGCCTTCGCTTTTGTCGCGCCTGACTGTCCAGGATAAGGCGATCGCTTCTGATGGCGCGGGCAGCGAAATTTCGGCGGATCATCTTTATGCGACATTTGTGCATGCGGCTCAAGAAAAGTCGAAGTCGCTCAAGCCGGTTGTAGAAAAGCTGCAGGCACGCGGCAATGTGTATGCACATCAGGCGAAGGATGAGATTCATGCGGGTTCGCTGGATGTGAAGTTTATTACGGATGCCGCGAAAACAGGGCAAATTGCGACACTGGTTGCGCGGGATGATGTTCGGATAGGTTCTGATGATCTGCAGGCATCGGCGGCGGAATTGAAAGCGGATTTTGCGACGCAGCTGGTTGATCTGTTTGGATCAGAGAGCAAGCATGCGGTGGCAACACGCGGTCAAACGACGATTGCGGGGCAGACGTTAAAGATGGATGGAATTGGTCGCACGCTGGAAGCGTCAGGGCGTGGAACGTTGAGCCATGTGGATGTCGCGAAGGTGCAAGGCGTCGCGGCATCAAAGATCGATGCGAGCTGGACGGAGTCGATGAACTTTGATGATCGACTTGGCACGGCGAAGATTCGCGGCGATGTGGTTGCCTACTGGATGCCTGATGCGGTGTCGCTGGATATTTTGAAGTCGAAATCGCTTGATCTGGCGTTCACACCATTTGTGGAAGAGCCGAAGAAGGTTGAGGGCGCGGAAGCGGTGGGGTCACCTGTGGCTTCGGGAACTGCGCCGGTTGTCGCGGCTGCACCGCCGCGGGAATTCTTGAGTGCGATTGCCAAGGGTACAGAATCGCAGCGAGCGACGTTTGAATCGCGGAGATTTGATCCAGCAGATGTCACGCCGATTGAGACCAGAAAGCCGCAGCGCGTGAATTATCTTGAAGGGGCACAGATTGTTGCGGACAATGTTCGCGGTACGCTTGATGTTCCCGGAGCGGGGAAGTTGCTGGTATCTGATCGAAGGGCGACCGAGGGGAAATCATCGGGAACGTTTGCTGGCGATGCACTGTTTAACTGGCAGACTTCGCTGAATGTGCGAAGGGAGGCTGGGATTGCAGACATGGTCGGGAAGGTTGAAGTGATTCACCTGCGGCCGGGCGATAGCGAGCCGACGGAAATGCACTGTGATCAGATTACGGCATCGATGCGGCCGACGCAGGCGCCGGTTGATGGAACTTCGAAGAAGAATGAACTTGGAATGCAGGGCGAAATCACGCGCATGCTTGCGAGCGGGCATGTCTGGGCACGATCAGCGACGAAGCGCGAGGTGAATTCGGACATCATGGATTACGATGCACTTGCGGGATTGATATTCCTGACTGCGAGAGATGGCGGTGAGGTGCAGGCGTTTGATCCGGCGTCGGGCACACCGATCCGGGGCAAGAGTCTGGAGTGGGATTTGAAGCTGGATCGCATTCGAGTGCGCGATGTTGGTGGGATTACTGTGCCGCGATAGGGCTGATGGCTGTGGGGATGATTCGATTGCTGCGTGGCAGCATGCAGATGGTGGTTGAGACAAGCGTGCCGGCGAGCAGGACCCATGGGAATGCGAGTTTGAAGGTGCTGAGCCCGAGCATCGGCGTCCACCATTCGATTACTTTGGCTTGAAGGAGAGTTACAACGAGAGCTCCGCTGAGGAGAGCGGCGACGACGCTGGTGGAATTGCCGCGGGTTTTGGTGAATATTGCGGTGAAGAAGACGCCCAGGAGACCGGCGTAGGCGAAGCCCATGACTCCCAGCGCGAATTTGATGAGAGTTTCGCCGGAGCCCTTTTGCCAGAAGACGCAGATGCAGGCGAAGGCTCCGAGGATGATGCCCCAGCCGACGACAGCCCAGCGGCCGACTTTGAGATATTGCACATCGGTTTTTGCCGGGCTGGCTTTTTTGTAGACATCGTTCACGAAGGCGGCGGCCATGGCGTTGATTGCTGAGTTGCAGGAGCCAAGGCCAGCGGCGAAGAGACCCGCCATCATGAGGCCGGACATGCCTGAGGGCATTTCGTTGAGGATGAAGGAGAGGAAGACTTCACGCGAATCACCGGGGCGAGAAGCGGGGGCGGAGGCGCCCATGAGGTCGGGGCGCTGGTAGAAAATGTGGAGGAGGAGGCCGATCGACATGAACACGAAGAGGACGGGGAGATTCATGAGGATTGCGACCACGACGCTCTGGCTTCCTTTGACGGCGGATTTGCAGGTGAGCATGCGCTGGGCGAGGTCGTGATCGGTGCCGTATGAGGCGATGCCAAGGAGAGAGAAGCCCATGACTGCGGTGAAGATTGTGTATGCCTGACCGGGGTCGAAGGGGATGCCCCAATCGATCACGGTGAGTTTGGAATGTCCGGCGACCTGCGTGTCTTTAAGTGCATCGAAGATCTGGCCGGTGGAGAGCGGAATTCTGTTGAGGAGGACAACAAGCGCGACTGCGGCGGCGCCGACGAAGACGACGGTCTGCACGACATCAGTCCAGATGATGCTGCGGATGCCGCCGACGAGCGTGTAGAGGACGGCGACGGTGGTGAGGACGCCGATGGAGATGAGCAGTTGCCAATCGTGAATCTCGCGAAAGAGAATCAGAGAGAGCGGGATGCTCGCCATGAAGAGGCGCGAGCCAGAGGCGAAGACGCGGCCGACGAGGAAGGTCCAGCTGGCAGCTTGTTTGGCGTGGCCGCCGAAGCGAAGTTCGAGGAGGTCGTAGACGGTGGTGACGTTGGCGCGATAGAAGGCGGGGATGAAGAAGATGGCGACGACTGCGACGGCGACGAACATGCCGATGTTTGTCGAGGCGTAGGTGAGCGTGCCTTTGTATGCTTCTTCGGGAGCGCCAATGAATGTTGCTGCGCTGGTTGCGGTGGCGAGGACGCTGATTGCGACGGCCCACATGGGCATCTGGCGGCCCGCTAAGAAATACTCTTGAGCACCCGAGGGTTCGCGGCGGGAGAACCACCATCCCGTTCCTGCGAGCAGTACGAAGTAGGCGCCCAGGACGCCCCAATCTAAGCCGCTGAATGTCGACGTCCCTGTCGCTGCTTCAATCATGCGCGACACTAGGGGGCTGTATCCGCCTGATCACGCTCATCAAAAACCAATAAAGTCTAAAAAAGGAAACAGCCCCGTGTTCCGCGCGGAGCTGGTTCCAATAGGAGGAGAGAGAGACAAGACACTTTAAATATGCCACACGTTTGGCGTTACGCAAGGAAACTTCCCAACATTTTTCATAAACCTCATATTTGCAACGACTTGCGTATTCGGCACAGGCCCATCAGGGGGAACGGGGTTCAAATAAAAACGGCTGCGAAGGAGTTCGCAGCCGTCGAATGGCGATAAATATGCTAACGTGTTCCTATCAGACTTCTTCGCCGACGGACCAGCGGCTGAAAGCCTTGATGGTGCTGCCGGTGACGAGGTCCTTGATCTTCTTCTTTTCGTCGCGGATGTAGGGCTGTTCGAGGAGGGCGATTTCTTCGAAGAACTTGCGCATGCCGCCTTCGACCATCTTTTCAGCGATTTCCTTGGGCTTGCCGGATTCCATGGCCTGCTCGAGGCGGAACTTGCGTTCCTTCTCGACCACGGCAGCGGGGAGCTCGTTGGGGCTGACAGCGAGGGGGCGAGGGCTGGCCGCGGCGATGTGCATGCAGATGTCTTTGAGGACATCTTCAGTGACTGGACCTTCAGCCTGGATCACGACAGCGGTCTTACCGTCGTGGTGAACGTAAGTGCCGAACTTGCCGCCGGTGTACTTCTGCATGCGGGCGATCGAGCAGTTTTCGTTGGTAGCGATCTTCACTTCGTCGAGGGCGGCGGTCATTGCTGTGGTAGCGGTGACGTTGCCAACTCCCGCGGCGAGCGCGAGGTCTGCGATCTTCTGGGCCATGGCCTGGAACTTCTCGGCCTTGGCTGTAAAGTCGGTTTCAGCGCGAATTTCGACAATGGATGCGCCACCGTTGCCGACGGCGACCTTGACAGCGCCTTCGCCGGCGGCACGACCTGCGCGTGATTCCATCTTGCCTTTGAGCTGCTTACGGAGAAGCTCTTCGGCCTTCTCGAAGTCGCCACCGGCTTCGTTTAATGCGGCTTTGCAGGCCATCATCTGCAGTCCGGTGCGATCGCGGAGTTTCATTACGTCTTTGGCATTAATTTCGGCCATGATTCAAATCCTTCTTGCGTTTGCTGGTGAAAAAGCATCCGTGTCACGGAAGTAACACGGCGCTGGTTGTTTAATGAGAAATTCGATCGACGAGATTCAACGTTCAGAGATCAGTTGCTTGCGGCAACTTCATCTGCCTTGGACGATGGACGACGTGCGCGGCGTGCGCCATCGGGCTTGCCATCGCCCTTGGGGGCTTCGGGGCGATCAGAGCGTTCGCCGCCAGAAGATGCTGTTCCCTTGGCTTCATCGCGTGCCTGGCGGCCTTCTGCGACCGCGAGGCAGAGTTCGCGGACGACCACGTCGATGGCGCGCATCGAATCGTCGTTTCCGGGAATTGCGATATCAACGAGGTCTGGGTCGCCATCGGTATCGATCAGGCCGATCGTGGTGATGCCGAGCTTCTTGGCTTCTTTGAGAGCGGTGAGTTCGCGCTTGAGATCAAAGACAACGATGATGCCCGGGAGCTTTTCCATGCTCCGGACGCCTTCAAGGTTGCGGAGAATGCGGCGTTTTTCGCGGCGGAGCTGAGATTCCATCTTCTTGGAGTACTTGGCATCGCTGCCGCCCTTTGCTTCAATTGCTTCGAGTTCTTCGAGGCGCTTGAGGCGTGAGCGAATGGTGCGGAAGTTTGTGAGCGTGCCGCCGAGCCAACGCTCAGTGACGTAGTGCTGCTTGACGTCTTTGACGCGAGCTTCGAGAACGGCCTTGGCCTGACGCTTGGTGCCGACAAAGCAGACATCTTTGCCTGATGTGACGGTCGCGCCAATGAGGCGCTTGGCGAGGAGGAGACCCTTGACGGTTTCCTTGATATCGATGATATGAATTCCGTTGCGTTTACCGTAGATATACGGCTGCATTTTCGGATTCCAGGCACTGGCCCGCTGGCCGAAGTGGATGCCTGATTCGATCAGATCTTGAACAAGAGTATTTGCCATAAACAGAACCTTTCTATCAGCGACACCGCGACAGGCCCACCGTTTGTTTCCGGCTCGTTTTTGAAGACGAGACGGATACACCAGCCGCATAAGGGCGCTTCATTTGGCCACAGGGAAATGTGACCGAAGTTGCAAAATGAACAAATAAATCGAATACCAAGGTTCACCTACCTTGGACACCGAGCCTCACGAAACGGTAGAACCGCGAGACACCCCATAGTAGCGCGGCAGAGATTGAGGACTTGGGGCAGTTAGAGTTTTCAATTCGTCGCAACCCGTTCAGAATACAACCAAACATTCTTCCATTTAGTCCGATAACACTAGTTGGTTACCGGAGTCTTGGATTTGGGGTTAATCCAGCCTGTTCACTCGCCGATTCGAGTGTGTCGGTGTCGAGTGCACCCAGCGGCACTCGGTTCGTTTTCAAAGGATCAAGACTTGGCTACTCAAGAACCGCTCGCGATACGTCGCCATTCTCGCCTGGATGTAAGTCTTCGCGGGAAGTTCATGGTTGCGCCGGAGCATAAAGGGATCGTGCGCTTTACGGCCACGGGACCGGGTGGTTGGCTGGATGCCGACATTGTTGACCTTTCTGAGGGCGGCCTGGCGTTCATGTCGACGTTGTTTGTGCCGCGGAGATCGATATTGGCGGTTCGGATGCTTGCACCGACCGAAGCAATTCAACCATTGGTGGAGTTAACGCTACGTGTTCAGCGAGTCCAGATGACAGATCGTCGTCCGGCGTATCTGATCGGCGGAGCATTTGAGAACCTGGTGCCAGATCAGCGTCAGGTTCTCCAAACCATTGTTGAGCAATTCCGTTAAGGGAGGAACGTCTTGGATACAAACTCGTTCCTTCTCCGGTCGCTTCTCGCTGACAACATTGTTACAGAAGCAGATGTCACCAAGGCGGGTCGCTCTGGCGGCGATGTACTGGAGCAGTTAGTTTCTGGCGGCGCGGTGACGCATCGCATACTTGCGATTGCGCGGGCGAAGATCTGCGAATATCCGTTTGTTGATCTCGCGGCGTATGAAGTTGATCATCGAAACGCTCAGTCCATTCCGCGAAATGTAGCGGAACGACTGGTTGTGTTTCCGCTATTTGTGTTTGACAGCATTGCGACGATTGCGATGCTGGATCCGCTCAATTTACAGGCGATCGATCAGATCCGCCAGATATTGAAGCGGGAGGTTGATCCGGTTGTGTGCGATGCGCAGGCTCTCAAGGCGTTGATTGCGCGTGCATATTCACTCAGTCAGCGGCGTGATTCCGATGCGATGGGGACCCCTGATGAAAAAGATCTGACAACCGGTGACGAGCCGATTGTCGCCGCGGTCAATCAGATTCTGCTTGCTGCCATGGAAGATGGCGCGAGCGATATTCACATCAATCCTGATGAACAGACGCTTCACCTTCGCTATCGCGTCGATGGGACGTTGCGGCCGCTTCAAGGGCCGCCAAAATCGATGCACGCTGGAATTGTGCAAAGACTGAAAGTGCTGGCCAAACTCGATCTGACACAGACGCGCAAGCCGCAGGATGGCAAATTCCGCTACACCAGCGGCACAAACAACGTCGACATTCGACTTTCAACGCTTCCAACGATTCACGGGGAAAACGTCGTCATGCGACTGCTGCGATCGGCTCTCACAGTCGGCAGCATTGCAGACTTGAATATGCCCGCGGACATGACAGCGTGGTACGACGAATGCATCAATAAGCCGCACGGGATGATTCTTGTGACTGGCCCAACGGGCTCTGGCAAGACGACAACGCTGTATACAGCGCTTGCTGCGCTTAACGCGCCGCACCGCAACATCATGACAATTGAGGATCCGGTGGAAATCCGGTTACCGCTGGTCCGGCAGATTCAGGTCAACGCAGAAGTTGGCCTGACATTCTCGGGCGCACTGCGATCAATTCTCCGTCAAGATCCCAACGTTGTACTTGTCGGCGAAATCCGCGATGAGGAGACGGCGAAGATTGCGGTGCAGGCTGCACTTACGGGACATCTGGTACTTTCAACGCTTCACACCAACGACGCGATTGGTTCATTGCCGCGATTGACTGCTATGGGTGTTCCCGGCTACGCGATGTGCAATGCACTGTTGTGCATTGTGGCACAACGTCTGGCGCGAAAGGTGTGTGAGGATTGTGCCCATCCGGATGCGCCGGATCCAGAATTGCTGCAGTCACTTGGAATCAATGCCTCAGATGCTGCCAAGCTGCGAGTTGGTGCGGGGTGTCCGCGATGCGGAAGCTCGGGTTGTCGCGGACGTATCGGCACATTTGAGATGTTCCGCGTGACAGGTCGTGTTCGCAAACTCATTGAAACCAACCGACCAATCACGGAAATCGCGGCCGGCGCAGCGCTTGACGGGTACCGCCCGATGTGGGTCGATGGAATGGCCAAGGCGCTAGCGGGCAAAATTCCTGTAAAGGAACTGCTGATGCTGCGATCAGAGCTAGAAGAGGCGGAAGTTAAACCCGCTCAAGTTGCGAGGATTGCGGCATGAGCGATACCAGATTCAAATACTCGGCGATCGACACAGCGGGCGAGAAGCACGATGGGGAAATACTCGCGCCCAGCCAGGCAGAAGCATTTCGCCGATTGGGTGGCAAGGGGCTTACGCCGCTGAAACTCGTCGCAGAGCGAGCTGGCAGTTCACTGTTTGCATTCAGCAGCAACACAATCAAGCCCGACCACATTACCGAACTCACGCGAGAACTTGCAGTGCTGGTAGAGGCGAAGATCCCGCTGGCACGCGGCCTTGCGAGCATCGCAGAGAGCGAAACGAATACAGCGTTGAAAGAGATGTTGAACGATGTCGCAGTCGCGATTGAATCAGGGTCGCCACTGACCGAAGCGCTCGCAAGGCATCGGCAGCACTTTGGCGATGTGTATATTGAAACTCTGCGGGCTGCAGAACGGTCTGGCGATCTTGTCAGCGTGATGAAGCTGCTGGCCGACCTGCTCGAGAAAACCCGCGAGACCAAACAGTTGATCAAGCGTGCGATGGCATATCCCACAATTGTCCTGATTGCCGTGGCTGTTGCAGTGTCCGTGATTGTCATATTTGTGATTCCCAAGTTCGGTGCGACGTTTGCTGCACAAGGTGTCGAGATGCCGATTACCACCCGCGTGCTTCAGGCAGTGGGGGAGAATGTCAAGTTATACTGGTGGGCATATTCAACTGGATTGGCAAGCGCGATCATCGGGCTTATCTGCAGCTGGCGAACTGAGGGTGGCCGCAACGTCATCGAGGCGCTGCTCCTGAAGACTCCATATATCTCGCGAATTCTCACCGCAGTAACCGCATCACGCTTTGTGCGGGTGATGAGCATCGGGCTTTCCTCTGGACTGGATGTCATCGAGTCAATTGAAATCTCAGGCAAAGCCAGTGGCAGGCCGCTGTTCGCCAGTGAATGCCATGTCATGGCGGAACGTCTTCGCGGGGGCGAGACTGTTGATGGCGTCATTCGCTCCAGCAAATACCTTCCCAATTTCTCAAAGCGTATTTTATCGGCAGGAAAGGACTCCTCGGAAATGTCCCGTTCGTGCCGCATTATTGCGGATCATTACGAGCGAGAGGCAAATCACCTCACCAAGAACATCAACACGATCATTGAACCGATCCTTACGTTTGCACTTGCGGGGATTGTGCTGCTGATTGCACTCTCGGTGTTCCTTCCAATGTGGAAAATGGCAAGTATTAAGAAGTAGCTGCTGATGTGCTCGGAGAAAGACACATGACGCTCGATATTCAAATGAACCACGCGAGACGCGCGTTTACGCTTCTTGAAGCGATGATTGTGGTCGTCATCATTGGGATACTCGCGGCCATTGTCATTCCAAACTTTGGAAGTGTGAATGACGATGCGAAAGCTGCAAGCGTGCAAGGGACGCTCGCGGGCGTGCGATCTTCGATCGCGAGCTTTCGTTCGGCAGCGCTCCTTCGTGGAGCTTCACCCTATCCAACGCTGACTGAACTGACAACGGTTGGAACTGTTGTTCAAATGACAATCCCACCAAACCCGTTCACATCAGTGTCGGGTGTACAGACTGTCACTTCAACCCAGGCTCGCGCCCGATCGGTGGTGAATTCTGCCACCTATGGCTGGAACTACTGCGTCGATACAACGGTCACGCCGAATGTGATGTACTTCTACGCGAATTGCACGAACACCACGACCGTTTCAAACGGCTCGGGAGGATTTCTTGCAGCCAACCGACTCTGAAAAATGAACTGCAAATCCTACAACTTCGTTAGAGGTGGCTTCACACTCCTGGAGCTGGCGGTGGTGATCACCGTTGTGGGAATTCTCGTCGGCGTATTCATCGGTCCGTCGTCGAGCTTGATCATCGACATGCGTCAATCGGCCGCTGCCGCGGAAGTGGAACGAGAAATACTCGCCGCCCGTTCGCGTGCAGTCGCGGAAGGAAGGCCAGTCGGGGTGTACGTGACCGGCTCGACAATTGACGGAAGTCTCGCGTCGATCGCTGCAACTGCGGGGATTACCCCATCGACTTACGGCGTGTATCCCATCGAGCTGGCAAGTGGAACCACGGGAAGCGCACGAATTTCCACGAGCGTCATTGATTCCCTTGCCGCTCCCGGAACCTACTCAATCTCCGCTCGGTTTCCCGGGATCGTTATCACGTCGATCACGGGCGGCTCTATGGCGGGCACGTCGATCTGGTTTGCAACTGATGGAACGCCCGAAGTTCGCTCACTTTCCGGAACACGGTCTGGCGTACAGACTTCCGACATCTGCATTGTCCTCAGCGGTGGGGCACGAGTTTATGTTCGCGCTGGCTCTGGTCTCGTGGAGGTGCAGTAATGCGGCTGGCTCATCGTCTGGCTCGTCGTCGGGCATTTACCCTGCTTGAATGCGTAGCGGTTATCACCGTGCTGGCGTTTGCCATTCCCGCAACATTGTCGTGGGTCGATGACGCGGCCAGCAATCGCGCTGATGCGATCAACGCTGCTCGCGCAACCATGCTCGGCACTGCGGTTATGGAACACGTACTCGCAGATGTTGCCAGCACAACGCCCGGACAGGGAGCTACAGCGCTGACCAGTTCAAGCACCTACCTCGATACACCAACCACTGGCCTGGTAGCCCGTATGAGTACGCTGTCTTCGTATTACGCAACACTCGGAATCACTTACACGGTCACAATCGGTGGTCTTACGGAATTCGATGGTGTTGCCAGGGGCGGGTCGGGCGATGCCTTCCGGCTTGTTACCGTCACCGTCTCATTCCCCGCATCCCGCGGCGGAACACATTCAGTTCCGATCTCTGTGAGGGTTGCGTCACTATGACCACTCTGAGCTACAACATGCGAAGAGGGGTGACGCTTCTGGAAACCGTCTGCGCAATCACTGTACTAGCGGTCATTTCTGCATCGGTTCTGCCCGTGGTCAGTGGCGCAGTCGATTCTCACTCTCAGAGCGTTCTCACCCGTCGACAGGCCGATTCCGCCGCGTATGCAATGGAGAGAACTGTTCGCCTGCTGCGCGATGTTCCCAAGGGGTCGGTCGCTGGGACAGTTGCGATTGCTTCTGCGACGAGTTCCAGCGTTACTTTCGTGGATGGGCGATCACTCTCACTTTCCAGCGGTAATCTTTCGATGAACGATGGAACACGTACAAGCGTTCTGTGTCGATCTGTCACCGCCTTCGAAATTACATACCTCGGCGAGAACGGGACAACAGACACACTCTTCGCTCCCACGACAACCCGGAGATTCAACATTCGCATGGTAGTTGGAAACGTCGAGTTCCGCTCTTCCGCGTTCGCGCGAGTCTGGATGGTAAGATGAAAACGCCGCTAGCTTCACGTCGCGGTTTGGCTGTGCTGGTTGTTGTCGTGCTTCTTGCCGCCGCGAATATCGTTGTCATTGGTACGCTTTCTGGAAGCGCCGCAGACGCGTCGATTGCTTCGTTCCGTGTTGATTCGATCAGGGCGGGATATGCAACAGAATCCGGCGGCATCGCTGTCGTAAAGACAACACAGTTGAACTCGACGCGACCGACTGTTGGTACAACGTACACAGTTGGAAACGGGTCATTCGTGGTTACCGCAATGCCAGCCGTCGGCGCTTCGGGCAATGTTAATGTTACTGGTTCGAGCGGTGTGGCGTCGCGTCGCCTTCGAATTCAAGTCCAATAACGTCGTAGTGCCATCCCTTTCACAAGTGGCAGCGGCATCATGTCGATAACTCAAAAGTCGTCTGTATCGCAGCGCATTTTCACTGGGAACACAACGTGCTAAGAGTTGAAAAAAATGTCATTGTTACTCTTACACCGGCGCGACTTGAAGCGACACTGATGCGAGGTGACAAGGTCGTGTCCACGACCGGTGCAGATCTCGATCCCGCGCGGTGGGATGAGACCTGGAGCCAGGGGCTTCACCCGCTTGATGCGCCACTGGCAGAACTGCTGGGAACGCTTCGGGCGCACAAGTGCAATGTCAGCGTTCTGTACATTGGAAGGGAAGTTCAATCTGATGTCGCAAGCTACCCGATGGCCCAGCACGAAGCCGTAACTGCAGCTCGTTTGGCGCAGTCCGCAGAGATAGCCTCTGCGCGTCAGGGAATGTGCTGTGCACTCTGGGCTGAAACTACTCCCGCAACAAAGTCGCATGTGCTTGTGGCAAGCGATCGCACCGACAACGTCATCATTCTGTGTGCGTGGATACGGCGGGGCGGCGGGGTACCGGCAAGCTGCCTGCCGCTCAACGTTCCACAGGTCGTCCAAGGCGTTCGGAACCTTGTGTCAAACCCGACCGAGAAGCCGGTCTGTCATGTGCTTCTAGGTGAACACTCGACCATACTTGCCGGCAGTCGCAACGGACAGGTTGTGTTTGTGCGTTCTGCTGACATGGGATTCTCGCAATTCATCAAGGCGCTGGTTCAGGCATCCGCCGAGACTGCGGTTTCAATCTCCTATGCCGCGGCACGGGAGTATTTCCTTGCCAATGGGCTGCCCACCCGGGACAACTGGGCAGGCGGACCCGTTCGGGGGGATCGCGCCATGCCGTTCATGTATCCGGTCGTGCAGCGATATGTAGTTGAGTGTCGTCAAACACTTCGGTTCGGATTTGGAGCGGACCAGTCACACGTGACTGTTGAACTGGTCGGACCGGGGGGAGAAATTCAGGGTCTCGCCGCGGCTCTTTCCGCTCAGCTCGACTGTGATGTCAACGCCAATGGCGGTCAGGGCGAAGTTGATTTCGCAATGGCGCGTGAAGTGCTTTCCACACATGGATTCCTTGCGGACTATGAACGTGATGAAGGGCGACTGAAATCACTGAGCAAAGGACTTGGAGTTGGGCTTGGGTTGGCAGTTATCCTGCTTGGCGGCGAATACGTTGTTCTTCGCAACGCACGAGTTGCAGTAGAGAACAAGATCACGGGCCAGGCTCCCCAGGTTACAACTGCATCTTCGGAACTTCGAGTCCGGCGCGAAGCGGCGAAACTGGCAACAGAACTGAGTGGACTTCAGACTGGTGTAGCTTTGGCGGAACGAAACCGCGTAGATTCATATGCAGTGTTCTCCGAACTCTCTCGCATTACTCCGGAGAACGTGTATCTCGAAGAGATGGGAATTTCGCACAGCGAAGAGAATGTACTGCTTTCGTTGCGTGGCACGGTTGCGACCAACGATGCGGCGGTCGCCGACCCCCTTTCTGAGTTCCTGGCGGCGCTTCGGGACAATCCAATGGTGGAAGCGGTGGAACTTGGTTCCACTCGCATGTTTGACGCAAATGGTGCACGAAACAAGGAGTTCTCGCTTAATGCACGCCTGGTTCGCGCCAAACGTTCGGCTTCAGGAGAGAAATATTGAGTTCGCCACAACCACATGTTATTGGATTTCGGAAACTGTCTTTGGAAAAGCGATTTCTCATTCGCAGCGTGATTGCCTGTGCGATCACGGTTGCGTGCTATCAAATGTTGATAGGTCCGGAACGTCAGAGACTTGCGGTGGCGAAACTCTCGCTTGCTTCTCAGCAGAATGAGCTTGATGAAATGAAAAATCTGCCGCACGTTGTCGACGATATTCCCGCGGCGATCGTGCAGATGACTCAGCGTCGCGACCAGCTTAAGGCCCGTTTGAAAGACTCGGGCGATGCTTCAACGCTTTATGACAAAATCGGCAAGCTTGGGCAGCGCTGCGGCGTGCGGACCGATCGAATCGACCCTGTGCGTGTGGACGCCCCGCAGGCAGCACCAGGTTCCGCCGCGAACCACATTGGCGGGGTGCCCCTTGAAAGCTACGGATATCAGATTGAAGTAATCGGCAGCTACGAGAACATTGCGAAGTTTGTTGATGCAATCAACTCTGAGACCGGAGTAAGTTACGTGGGATCGTTGTTATGCGAGCCCTGGGTGCAGCCTGGGTCTGCACCAAAGCAGGTGCGTGCCACCGTTGGAACAATGCACTTCAGGCTTCCTGTGCAAAAAGAGAAGGCTGCCGCGTCTGCCACATTGCCACCAGGAGTTGCAGAATGACAACTATCTCCAGACACCAGCTCTTCATGATCGCCGCGGTGGCGATTCCGCTCATTGGCGTGGCGGGCGGACGCGTGCTTCCCTTTGGGAAGACGCCCGCCAGCGCGATCGCAGCGGGAACCGCGACGAACGAGCCTGTGACAGAGGCAGCCGATCTTGCATTTGAGATTCCAAAGGCGTTTGATCAGGAGACGGCTCAGAAGTCGATCGCACAGATCTACCGCGCTTCGCGTCAGAAGCAGTTTTCAAGAACTCCGCTTTCGCCGCCGCCAAGGGCGCTGCCGCTCAAAGTGCCTGAGGTTCCGATCGCAGAGACTCTGACACCAGATCAGCACATTGTCGATGCTCTTAAACTGGTCAAGTCACTCGAATTTACATCGATACTTTCCGGTCGCGAGGTTCTCGCCGTGATCTCTGGTCGGCCGCGCCACATTGGCGATACGGTCAAAAAAGGATGGACTCTCATTTCGATCGACGCAGTTGCAAACTCAGTTGTCCTTCATCATGAACTCGCGGGCGACCACACGCTGCATTTGAAGCAACGGGCTGGTCAAGGTGATGATGAAAACAGGAGCACCATCGAGCCGGTGTCAGCCCCCAGATAGCTCACGCTCTGGTAGCATCGCTTGCACCTTCATAGTTTCCCAGGACATTGCCAACAACTACGGTGTAGTTCAGATTTCCGGCATCCACATCGACTTCCGGCAGATAGCCATCGTCAAGAGAACGCATTACTTCCATGATCAGTTTTTCTGTCCAGGTTCCGCCCGGGGCAGCCTGTTCGAGCAGGATCATGGTCCCGGCGACCTGACCATTACTCAGGTAGTGAATGTCGGCGGCGGCAATTTCAGTTCCGTTTTCTATCCCGAGAAACCGCTCTGAGTTGCTGGTCCTCAAGGTTCGTTTCCAGTGAACATTCATTTCGTACTCCTCACACAATGTTTGTTATTGCGATCCACGCGGTCGCGCCGATGGCCAGTCCAAATCCCACAACCATGATGATCATGCCAGCGCAGCCGCGTTTTCCAAGTAGTCCGCCTGTCGCACGACCAAGGCTGGGCAAAGCATCTGCCGGACCCTTGCTTGTGCGGTAACCGATACCGGTGCCAGGAATTCCAAAGCTTGTATATTTGCGACCGCGTGCTGAAACACCGGTGCGTATGCCGCGGGTGCCCACCGAATAGCCGACACCTGATTTGCTTAGGTTCACGCGAAACGGACCGACGCCTATCGACTTTCGAAATGTAAACCCCACGTCATCTCCTTCTTAGGACTTACGAATTGAGATTGGCGGAAACATGGTGAGCTGATCTGCCGCCGCCTCGAACCCGATTTCCGGCCGATCTGGATCGAGTCGGTACTCGCCGGAAAAGCACGCGGTGCAATAGTGATTTCCGGGCCGCCGCATGACGCTGAGCAGACCATCAAGCGAAAGGAAATGCAGCGTGTCAACGCCCAGGAACTGCCTGATCTCTTCGATGGTCCGTCCATGTGCGATCAATTGGTCACGCGTGGCAAAATCAACGCCGAAGAAACACGGATGGCGAATTGGTGGACAGGAAATACGAAGGTGGATTTCCTTGGCGCCTGCGCGCCGAATCTGTTCCATCTTTGCCTTGGTTGTTGTTCCACGCACGATCGAATCATCGACAATGACGAGCTTTCGGTCTCGCACAAGATCGCCGACGACATTGAGTTTGAGCCGCACCGCCGAAATCCGCTGATCCTGCGTCGGCTTGATAAATGTCCGGCCCACATAGCGATTGGGAACGATTCCTTCGCGATACGGAATGCCCGAGGCCCGCGCATATCCCGCGGCGGCAGAGCGACCCGAATCGGGCATCGGCATGACGCAATCCGCGCGAACCGGCGCTTCGCGCGACAGCACTTCACCAAGCATCTCTCGCGCGGCTTGAACATTCTGCCCGAACACATTGCTTGCCGGATTCGCAAAATACACGTGCTCAAAAACGCACATGGCCAGTCGTTCCGCCGGGGCAGCGAATCGACGCGAAGTGACGCCCGCATCTGAAAGCGTCACAATTTCGCCAGGTTCAATCTCACGGACAAAGTCTGCGCCCGAGACATCAAGAGCCACTGTTTCGCTGGCGATGATGTGCCCGCCGCCCATCGAATCCGGGAATTTCCCCAGCACCAGCGGCCGCCAGCCCCAGGGATCGCGAGCAGCCTCGATGCGATCTGGAAACAGGAATACAAGTGAAAACGCGCCCTGCAACCGACGCAGAGTTGCCGCCAGCGGATCAACTGATTTTTGTTGTTCGGGCGACGCAAAGAGATGGACGACTACTTCGGTGTCGCTGGTGGTGTGAAAGAGGTGGCCGCGTTCTTCAAAGTGTGTGCGCCAGAGATCGGCATTAATCAAGTTGCCGTTGTGGGCGATCGAAATCTGACCGCCAATGTACTGCTCGAGAAATGGCTGGGCGTTGCAGGAAAGGCTGCCGCCGGTTGTGGAGTATCGATTGTGTCCGATCGCGCCTGAACCGCCTAGCGCTTCTAACTTGTTGATCGTCTGTTCGCTGAATGCGTCAGTTACCAAACCCATTCCGGTGTGGGCCGAGAGCACCTTCCCATCGCTGACGCACATTCCGCTCGATTCCTGGCCACGATGCTGCTGTGCGAAGAGCCCCAAGTACGATTGTCTTGCTGGATGCTTGGCTCCCCAGATGCCCAGCACTGCGCATTTTTCCTTTTTCTCATAGGACTCATGTGGGTCCCGAGCGTGGGACTGCAAAACTGTCAAGGGCACGCGGCGTCCATCCATGAATTGCTCCCCGGTTTGCTCACTGTAGGTACTGCGAATTTTCCCGCGTCGCTTGTGTTCATGAAACTGCAATTTCAAAGACGTGACTGAAGGGGTCGCATTGGAACTTGAAGATGGTGAGGGGTTGGCTGGCAAGCAGGTTTTTCGCCATCGTACAGGGCCAAGATGCCAGCTTTGAGAAGCGTAGATCATGCGACATGTACTTGAAATCGCAAGTGCAATCGCGAATTTCTTTGGCTCCATCCTCTGTGGTGGTTCAAATGCTAACAAAAGGCAAATATATTCCTAGTAAATTATTCAAAGCTCGGATCGAATTCGAAGCTGGCGGACTTTTCCCAGTCCGGCTTGTTGGGGGTAACGAAGGCGCTCGCCAACCAAAATGTGCTGCTGCTCCAACAACTTTAGTGTGCCTGGCACGCACAGCGCTTCGTTGCCCCGAAACACTCGGCGCCGGTCGAATCGAGCAACTAAGACGTCATTTTTGATCTGAACAGCGTTGCTGCGCAGGAACTGCCTCTTTGCGGGGCACTGCTGCGATTACCGCTTGTTTTCAGCGACGGGCAACTCTTCACAGGTCTTTATCAAAATTTGGCTTGTGTTATCGATCGTCTCGCTTGTATATTTAGGAAGTGCCAATGCGCCACTTTGCCACGTGGTCAAAGTTTTGTTTGAAGGAGGCCAAAAATGAGATCGTTGATTCACAAGTTCGTTTCCGCAGTGCCGCTATGTGCAGTTGCCGCTGCCTCCGTGTGTATTGCTCAGGGGACAGCTCCGCTGTCACCGCCAACTGGCGGCACCGCGCCACCGGCCCCGCCATACATGGGTCCGCGTCCTGAACTTGGCTCAGCGCCAACGCTTCCAGAATCGCACGTTGCGCAGCCGCCTATTCGCTACGGCGATATGGGTGACCGCAAAGTGAAGCAGAAGTTCCGCAAGACGCCGGACCCCGGCGAGATTCTCTTTGTTCCAAGCGGCAAGAACGAACCGATTTCAACAGTTGACGAAGCTGGCGACATTAACCCGGCCGCGCCCGCACTCTTCCAGGATTTTTCCGGTATGGGCGCAAATGGCTGGAACCCCGCCGATCCTGACATCGCCGTTGGCGGCGGCTATGTCTGCCAGGTTGTGAACGATGACTACACGGTCTACGACAAGTGCGGAAACGTCATTTTCACGCGCGACGCGAACGATCTGTTTGGCCGCGATACTACGTATTTCTACTTCGATCCCAAGATCATCTACGACCCCTGGAACAGCCGGTGGGTTATGCTCTGGCACCTCAAGAACTCGACACTCACTTCTTACGGCAAACTCGTTGTCGCCATCAGTCGATCAAATAGTCCAATCGGTGTTGGCACTGATGGTTGGTATTCCTATTCCTTCGAAATGGTTCAGGATGCCGGAACAGCAAACGAGAGCTTTCCCGACTACTACGACCTTGGCTACAGCAACACCATGCTCTATGTCGGTGGTGATCAATTCACCAGCACATCTTTCCGCTGGAGTCGAATGGTCATCTGGGACAAGGCTGAGGTGTATGCCGAAGCCCCCGCGTTCCGGCGCGATCACTTCAACTTCAACAACCCTGACGGCTCGCCGATGCGTCTACCTCGTGCAGTGAAGCAGCAGAACGCCTATTCCGGAACTGCTATATTCGTGAATTCACGCCGAACAGGCGGTAATAAGCTCACCAAGTGGGTCATCTCTGATCCTTTCGGCGCCAACACTCGCGTTGGAACTGATATCGCAGTTGCAGATTACGCGGTTCCGCCTGATGCAATTCAGCCAAGTGGCGGCACGCTTGACACGATCGATTGCCGTCTCATGACTGCAACGATCGTCAATGACAATCGCAACGGCACCGGCACCATGCTCTCGACCGGCCTGAATGCATCCAATCTCTGGGCTGGCGATACCGTTGCTCGATCAGTTGCCCGCCTCTATCACATCAACTTCGGAACCAATACCGTCCTGCTTGACCGCAACTTCGGTGCGGTTGGCTATTACTACTGGTTCCCCAGTGTCGCGGCCGATTATCAGGATACGGCATTCTGGGTATTCACCCGCTGTGGTCCGGCCGCAGGTCAATTCCCAGAGGCTCGGTACGTAGGGTGGGAAGCCGGAGCGTTTGTGAATTCTTCAACACAGCTGGAAGCTGGCACAGGAAGCTATTCAGGCTTCCGCTGGGGCGATTACTTCGGCGCGTCTCTCGACTGGGATGATTACAACGCCAACACCAACAGCAAGAGTCGCATCTGGATGAACGCCATGCGAGGACTCGCTGGCGGATGGGATACCCACATTGGCTCGACTAGCACGTTCACACAGGGCAATCTGGTTGTCGCTGCAGGTGGACTTACCGCTGAGGGCTCTCGAGGCGGTCCGTTCTCGCCGACGAATGAAGTTTTCACCCTCACCAACAACGGTGAAACCGGCCTTCGTTACACTGTGACAGATGGCGCATCGTGGTTGACATCAAATGTCGCCGCAAGCGAACTCTACAATCCAGATACCGATCTGGTGACAGTCTCTCTCGCTGCTTCCGCAAACAACCTTGCGGTTGGTGTCTATAACGCCAACATCACGTTCTCCGATTGCGCCAACGGCGGCAACTCCATTCAACGCCCGGCGCAGCTCACGGTGCGCCCGGCCAACAATTTCTGCTCCGATGCGATCACCATTCCCAGTGGCACCATTGCCGGCTCGACAACATTGGCAACCGGCACCGATGTCAGCAGTTGCACCAGTGGTGATACCTTGGACATCTGGTATCGCTGGATTTCTCCTTGCACTGGAACCGCGCAAGCCGATACATGCGGCAGCTCTTACGACACCTCCCTTACCATTTTCTCCAACAATTGCGCCTTGACTAACGAATTGGCCTGCAATGACGACTACAACGAGACTGGATGCCTGCCTCTCAATCGCGCTTCACGCGTGACATGGAGTGTTGTCTCTGGTCGCACCTACCTTGTGCGCGTCTCTGGTTTCTCCGGCCTCTCCGGAAACTTCAACCTCTTCGTCAGCACGACTGCCGACTTCAACCGCGATGGCATCATCGACTTCTTCGACTACCTCGATTTCGTGAGTGCCTTCTCGGCCAATGCCCCGACTGCCGACTTTAACGGCGACTCGGTGATCGACTTCTTTGACTACCTCGACTTCGTGGCAGCATTCTCTGATAACTGCTGATACGACCTCGATAACTACTTGTAATACCCAGGACCCGGCATTTTGCCGGGTCCTGTTATTTACCAGATCTCAGGAATCCACCCAATAACAAGACCTATCCTTGTTTGGTCAGCCCGTCCCCATATTCCACCGATATTGTTCTAGACCGAATGCAATCAGGCCGCACCAAATCTTCTGAGCAACACGTCCGCCATGGCTTGGCGGCGGTGGTCGCTCTCACGCTTGCGATCGCCGCGGCATGGCAGGCAGGCTTCACCAGGCTTGCCGCCCATTCCGCGATGAACGCCGCAGTCTTCTCTGTGAGCGATTCTTCGCGTCAGGCCGCTTCTACCTCTGAATCTGGTTCCACTGAAATTGAACTGAATAATTCCGTCGCACCGGTGCGGGCGGTGCAAGTTGCAGGTCCCACCGTTGAATCAGGCGTTGTGATCGATCTGGCCACGTGCTGTAAAGCTGGACTCATTGCCTTGCCTCCTCCAGCTTGCTGAGCACCTGTCGCAATTCGCCGCCAATGTTCGCGGCGACCGCTTCCCCTTCAATCTGCCCGCTTGTCCATTCAATACGTTAAGCACGCGGACTTCCGCGCTGCACATCCCGCCTTATACGGCGGCATAAAACAGAAAATCAGAGACTCCTATGCCAGGTTATGACATCCCCATCGTCGGCCCAATTTTGAACAAGATCATCGGTACCCGCAACGAGCGCTGGGTCAAGAAGTACATGCAGAAGGTTGCGGCGATCAATTCGCTCGAACCGCAGATGCGCAAACTGACGGACGCACAGATCACTGCCAAGCTCGATGAATTCCGCAAGCGTCACGATAACGGCGCGACCTCCGATGAACTGCTCGTCGAGGCGTTCGCCGTTGCCCGCGAAGGCATGGACCGCAATGTCGGCATTCGCAATATCTTCAATGCCAAGTTCAACTTCGATCCCTCACGCCTCTCCGCGGCTCACCAGGATGCCTACCGGAGGACCATGGACGTGGTGAATGCCACGCCGCCAGCAGACCCAGTCGGCGAGTTCCAGGGCGGCACAGAGCCAATCCCGTCCTATGTATTTGTCGATATCCCGCACGAGCTTTACGATGCGGTCCGCGAGTTGTACCCGGATTCCAAGCCGCCGTTCCGGGCTCGTCCATTCGATGTGCAGCTCATCGGTGCCATGGTGCTCTACCAGGGCAAGATCGCGGAAATGCGAACCGGTGAAGGTAAAACCATCGTCGGCCCGCTGGCCTGTTACCTTGCGTGTGCAGAACGCATGCAGGTCCACGTCGTCACCGTCAACGACTACCTCGTGCAGCGCGACCGCGATTGGACCTTCCCGTTCTTCCACGGTCTGGGCCTCCGCGTCGGCGCGATTCATCCTCAACACATTCAGTCCGAGGAAATGAAGCGCGTGATGTACAAGTGCGATGTGGTCTACGGAACGACCGCGGAATTCGGATTTGACTACCTCCGCGACAACATGAAGCCGATTCTCGAGCAACAGGTTCAGCGCAAGCGTCACTTCGCCATCGTCGACGAAGTTGACTCAACGCTCATCGATGAAGCTCGCACGCCGCTCATCATTTCCGGTCTCGCCCACGAAGATGAGCCTCGCTACGAACTCGCCGATCGACTCGCGCGTCACCTGATGGAACGGCACCGCCCCTGGGCACAGGCCGACGAACAGGTCCAGGCGTGCATCTCCAGAATCAAAGGTCTTGAAGGCGATATCCGCCAGGTCGCCGACCGCTCCAAGGTCGGTGGAGTGGGGGGCCTGCAGAAGCAACTCGAAGAAGCAAAGAAAGCTCTTCCAGGTCTTGAAGCTGCTCGCGCCACACACACTCAGTACTACGAAGTAAAGATGGAGCGCAAGCAGGCCCATGTCACCCACGATGGCATCGCTGAAGCCCAGCGAGTCGCCGGCATCGGCAGCTTCTTCGTCGGTGAAAATATCGACATGCCTCACTTGCTCGAGCAGTCCATCCGCGCCCACTCAGTCTATCAGCTCGACCGCGACTACGTTGTGGCCGAACAGCCTGATCAGCAGACCGGTCAGCCCACACCCACCATCGTCATCGTCGATGTCAACACCGGCCGTCCCATGGTTGGCCGCCAGTGGAGCGATGGTCTCCACCAGGCAGTCGAATGCAAGGAACGCGTCCCGATCAAGCCCGAGACTCAGACGATCGCGACTATCACCATTCAGAACTACTTCAAGATGTACAAGAAGCTCGCGGGTATGACCGGCACCGCCGATACCGAAGCTCAGGAATTCCACGATATCTACAAGCTCGACGTCGTGAGCATTCCCACCAATCGCCCCATGATCCGCAACGACTTTGATGATCTGGTCTACCTGCGTGAAAAAGACAAGTGGAACGGCATCGTGGACGAAATCAAAGCGTTCCACGATGTCGGTCGCCCCATCCTCGTCGGCACCACAAGCGTCGAAAACAGCGAAATGCTCGGCAATCTGCTCAAAGAAAAGTACGGCATTGCGCACGAGGTTCTCAACGCCAAGCAGCACGATCGCGAAGCTCACATCATCGAGGCCGCTGGTCAGCTCGGCGCAGTCATGATCGCCACCAACATGGCCGGCCGCGGCACAGATATTAAGCTCGGTAATTTCAATCGCGAACAGGTGATGGACCACTGGCTCCGCCGCAGCGTCGCGCCCGCTGGTGTTGCTCTCGATGCCGATGACGCAACGCTTCACGAAGCGGTCTATCGCAAGATTGCAACCGCTGAATTGAACATCAATCGCCGCGAGGCCGATGCGATGGATGCCAAGGGGCTTGAACTTGCGCTGCTCCGCACCTGGGCCGCCAAATTCTCACTTCTTGACCCCAGCGAAATTGCGAAAGCCTCAGTCGATCAATTGCGCGAAGCCCTCGATTCCGGCGGCCGCTGCCTGCTTCACCGCATGCGCTGGTTCAACAGCATCGGCGACATGGGCGGCCTCCACGTCATCGGTACCGAACGCCACGAATCCCGCCGTATCGACAATCAGCTCCGCGGCCGCTCCGGCCGCCAGGGTGACCAGGGTTCATCCCGCTTCTACGTCGCCATGGATGAAGGCCTCATGAAGCACTTCTCCGGCGACACCATGAACAGCGTGCTCGCCAAGCTGGGCATGAAAGAAGGCGTCGCGATCGAACACCCCTGGCTCTCCAAGAGCGTGGAACGCGCTCAGCGCAAGGTCGAAGAGCACAACTTCCAGATCCGCAAAAATCTTCTCGAATACGATGAAGTCATGGAGCATCAGCGTCAGACCTTCTACGGCCTGCGCCAGCGTGTCCTTGAAGGCCGCGATGTCAATGGTCTCCTTCTCGACTTCGTCGAATCCTCCGTGCGTACCGCGATCAAGGAATATCTTGATCCCGACTACGCCTCAGTCTGCGCAGTCGAATACGCCCGTCAGAAGCTCGACGTCGCAATTCAGCCCGAAAAACTCCGCGGCCTCGAAGCTGATGAACTCCTCGAGTTCATGAAGATCGAAGCCAAGTACGATGCACGCCAGAACGTCACGCTCACACTGGGCGAATTCATGCCCATCGAAGGATCAGAAGTCGCCGTCGATTTCGATTCAGTCGGCCTTATCAACTGGGCTAGAACCAAGTTCGGCGTCGAAATCGATCCCCTCGAACTTCGCGTAGGTGGCGCTGATGAACGCCGCAAGGTCATGGAGATGTTGATCCATGCTGCGGAAGAACGGATTCAAAACGCCGATCTTTCCGGCATCGAAATCTTCACCCACAAGGACTACGGCGCGACCCAGTTGTCCGAATGGGCCAACCGCAAGTACGGAATCGTCGCAAGTCCCCAGGAAATTCTCGCGGCCATCAACGTCGAGAAACCCAGACCCGGCGAAGAAGATAAGACGCCGCTGGGCCTGCTCATGTCCAAGGCCCGCGAACTCTTCCGCAAGCGCGAGATCGAAGAACCCGTCGAATTCGCCTTGCAGATGACCATGATGATCGCGCAGCAGTCCCGCGATGAGGCCGCCGCACAATTGGTCACCTGGGCCAATCGCAAGTATCAGCTCGGCTGGTCAACCGATGAACTGCGCAAGTCAACGCCCGCAAAGGTGAGGACGCAGCTTCTGGAAGCGAACACCAGGTTTGTCAATGACCGGGTCATGGAAAAGGAAATCGCCGCAGCTCAGGCGTGCAAGACCGATGACGATCTGGATGCCTATCTGATCAAGCGATTCGAAGTGGGCCTTCCTGACAACATGCGGCACCTCCGGCCCGATGAGCGTCCAAACGCAATTCAGGCCCGCGTCGAGAACATCCTCCGTGCTGAACTCCTCGCCAAAGAGCGCCAGATATTCCTCGATGTTCTGGGTAACTCCTGGCGCGACCACCTCTACGCAATGGACCAGTTGCGCGACTCGATCGGCTTCCGCGCATTCAGCCAGCAGGACCCTCGCATCGAGTACAAGCGCGAAGGCTCGCACATGTTCCGGGCCATGCTCGACAGCGTCCGGGACAAAATCACCGACTTGGTCTTCAAGACCAAGCTCAACTTTGGTGCCGGACCCAGAAGGCCCGCTCCAATGCAGCGCCCACCCATGGCTCGGCCAGTTTCAGCCCAGGCCAGCCTTGACGGCAATGGCGGCCTTGGTGAGCCGCCAGCACAGCGTCCCGACGACGGAATGCTGTGATTTGGCAGCGGAAATCCCGTTTGGCAGAAGATCAGGGTTTTGTTGGATCAGCAACGCCCCTGCTCGCGTACCATCTAGGACAGGCCGGATAACCGGTCGGTAGCTGTGTCTTTGTATTGTCCTGATATTTTGGCAAAGGGTCAATCGATGCGTAAAGCGACTCATCCAAACACTCGCGCTGCATTCACGCTTGTCGAACTGCTGGTGGTGTTGATCATCATCGCGGTCCTTATGACAATCGGTTTGGTCATCGGGGCAAGGGCTCGCGCTGGAGCGAGAACAAGCGCGACCATCCAGACGATCGCTCTTCTCGATAACGCTCTCACAGCTCTCATGAGCGAAAAGAACGAACTGCCAAAACCGCTGGTGAACCTCTCGCCTGCGGCGAACTTCATACAGGTAATCGTGGACGATCTTGGCCCGCCTGGAAATGGCAACGAGTACATTCAATCCGAACTCCGCGGGAGCTCATGCGCCTGGTTTGTCTATCAAGCCTCAAAATCAGATGAAGCAAAAAAGGTCCTGGAGCAGATCAATCCCAAGTTCATTGTGACAGATTCCACATTTACGGACGCTCCGGGCTTCCGTGTCATCAACGATGCCTTTGGATTCCCGATTCGATATGTGCACCCCACACTGCAAGGTGTGTATTCGAACAGAAATCCGGCGGATACCTATGGGCCAGCGCCGACGGGCACAACATATCGTCCGAGCTCACTCACACGCAGCCAGACTGGCACTGCTCCCAATTCCGATGGCGGGCAAAGTACCGGCAACCGCCCATACTTCTATTCAGTCGGCGACGATGGCAAACCCGAAACCCGCGAAGACAATATCTACGCCGAAAACGGAAAACCCTCGTTTATTGACGGCCCATAAGGCTGTTTCCAAGCCTCAAAGTTTGACTCTTGCGCCCAGCATGCGGACACTTGCAGTCTAGTCCGGGGTGTAGCGCAGCTTGGTAGCGCGTGTGGTTCGGGTCCACAAGGTCGCAGGTTCGAATCCTGTCACCCCGATTGCTCAAAACTCAAACCTCTCGACCACGTCGAGGGGTTTGTTTGTTTTTATCCGAAAGTGTCTCTGGCAGACACCAGTGAGCGAAATTCCACGCAGTCAAAACACCTGTATTGTTACGATTGTGTTTAGATTGTTAATGCAATCTTCGCGCCAATCTCGCCTCGATTCAACCCCTCACTCTTGATGGTTTGCACTTCCAAACAGACGATCTTCTGTTCCACATTCGAACCGCCATCTGGGAGAGGGCGCTTCGGGTGTATGTGTTTCTGGGCCCTCACAGGTCCAAGGAGAGAGATATGTTTCGTTCCAAGTTTCATGCCGCAATCGCGGCAGCGTTTTCAGTAGTCGCAATCGGTTCCGCCAATGCCGGCATCGTCATCACCGAGGTCTACGCCGCAGGCAGCGGCAACGGCACCTACGCCGCCGACTGGTTCGAATTGACAAACACCGGCGCAACCGCCGTTGACATCACCGGCTGGAAGATCGATGACAGCTCAGCGGCATTCGCCACAGCCGTCGCATTCCGTGGCATCACCAGCATCGCCGCAGGCAAGTCTGTGATCTTCTTTGAAGGTAACGCCTCTGGATCGAATGACGCGACTATCACGACTGGGTTCATCAATGCCTGGTTCGGCGGCACCGCT
Source organism: uncultured Phycisphaeraceae bacterium (assembly GCA_964484185.1). Lineage (GTDB taxonomy): Bacteria > Planctomycetota > Phycisphaerae > Phycisphaerales > UBA1924 > F1-120-MAGs238. Next base: position 17,287 of record CAZAEQ010000009.1, on the reverse strand, counting down.
CCCGCTGGCTTTGAAATCGGCGCGTATGGCGGTTCTGGCGTTGGTCTCAGCACCGGCAGCGACGCTGTCATCATCTTCAACGCTGGCGGCACGGTCGTCACTGGCGTTCAGTTCGGTCCCTCCACCACCGGGTTCTCATTCGACAACACCGCTGGCCTGGGCAGCAGTGCACCGGCTTACCCCGTCATTTCAACCCTGAGCGTTGCTGGCACCAATGGCGCGTTCCTGTCGTCCAACGGCATCGAAACCGGGTCGCCCGGCGTGACGATTCCCACTCCTGGCGCGGTCGCGCTGCTGGGAATGGGCGGTCTTGTTGCGGTGAGCCGTCGCCGCGGTTAAGCTGATTTCTTACATCTGGCTACTCAGGCATCGCCGTGCGAGTCCCTCGTGCGGCGATGTTCGTTTTCCATTCAAATGTCGGGCGTGTGCGTCCGGCCCTTAAGATGTCGTGGCTCGAACGCCAAGCTTCCCAACCAGCTTCTGCATGCACACAAAGCCGAGCAGCAGAACTCCCGTCGCAATACTGGTCCAGGCGGAATTCAGATTTCCCTGGAAGTCGATGAGCAGTCGAATAACACCCAGAATCAGGATGCCCAGCAGTGTTCCCTGAATGGAACCGATGCCGCCGGAAAGCAGTGTTCCGCCAATAACCACAGATGCGATCACAGAAAGTTCAAGCCCAATCGCCGAACTGGGATCACCCGCCCGAGTAGTCGCCGCAAAGACAAGGCCGGCAAGCGCTGAGCAGAGTCCGGCAAGGGCATACACCCGGATCTTGGTGGAAGCAGTTGGCACTCCCATCATCTGCGCTGAGCGTTCATTGCCGCCAATCGCGTAGACATTTCGCCCAAAGCGAGTCGAACGCGCAACGATGCATCCCGCAGTGACAACACCGAGCAGGAGGAATGTTCGAATTGGAATCGATGCCCCCGCACACTCAACGTTCCACGCGTTCAGTTCCTTCAGAAATGGATGGTCAATACTCCCGCTCTGATCGCGAATCAGGAAGCACGATGCTCGAATCGCGAACATCCCTGCAAGAGTCACCAGGAACGGCGGCAGTTCAAAGCGACAAATCAGCCAGCCCATCCCCGATCCCATACCCGCTCCGGCCGCGAGACAGATCGGTGCGGCCGCCAACGGATGCATGCCGCGAGAAACCAGATCTGCCAATAGAACCGCAGAGAACGCAACCACCGCGCCCACGGAAAGATCAATACCGCCAGCGAGAACTACCAGTGTCGCTCCAACCGCCGCGATTCCAACGTAGGAATAATCGCTCAAGAGGTTCGAAAGATTTGGTAGCGTTGCGAAGTGATCAAAACGAATCGCTCCCAATGTGATAAGTGCGAGCAGAATCACTCCAGCCGTCAGCATCGGAATGTGGCGAGAAGAGATCTTCATGCGATACGCCTCTTGCGAAACATCTCTCTAAATGTCGGGGCCCCGATAATGCAAACCGCCAGAATGACCGCTGCCTGCGGCAATGGGGCAACATCACTCCCAACGTTCCGGGCATACATGGTGGTAATAAGGCACTGCATCAACAACGCCCCAACCGCTGCACCAATCAAGTTCATGCGGCCGCCCGCCAGCGAAGTGCCGCCAACAACAACCGCGAAGATCGCGGCTAATTCAAGATTCAGACCAGCATGAAATGGGTCCGCGGCCTTGATATTCGCAGCGGCGATCAAGCCCGCAACCCCAGCGCACAGGCCGCTATAGATGTATGTGCTGGAAATGATCAGTCTCGATCGCACGCCAGCAAGCCGCGAAGCCTCAGGATTTCCACCGACTGCTTCCAACAAGAGCCCCAGCGCGGTCTTTCGCATGACGAGAACTGTGCCAGTCAAGAAGATCATCGCCAGCAGAAACGGAAACGGCAGTGGCAGGAATGACGGCCGACCGAGTCCCAGATATTCGATCACTGGGTCGTGAAAGGTCGTGATCTGACTTTCAGTGATCATCTGAGCAATACCGCGACCTGCGACCATCAGAACAAGCGTTGCAATGAACGGCTGCAGTCCAAGTATGCTCACGAGCAGCGCGTTCCACAAGCCGCACAACGCGGAAACTCCCAACGCAGCCGCGATGGCAAGCACCGAATTCGTCCCATTCGCGACCAGCGTCGCGGCAACCGCGCCGGAAATCGCCATGATCGAACCAACCGAGAGATCAACCCCACGCGTGGCGATCACCGGTGCCATGCCCATCGCCAGAATAATGGTCGTGGCCCCATAATTGAGAATATCAATGAGAGCTCCGGCCGGTGCCCCGCTCTGGAATGACAAGTGCAGGAAAGATCCGGCGGCAAACAAACCATGCCCGGCACTGATATCAAAAGCGATATTGGTCAGGAGCAGAAGTGCGATTCCGACGAGCGGCCAGAGAGCCGCCGGGACGTGTTTCGGACTACTCGCCACAGGAGTCATGGGTGGTTCTCCTGTGCAATTACTGCGAGAATCGCCGACTCGCTGATACCTGCTGAAAGCTCTGCAATCGCGCTCTTGTCTCGCATGATTGTCACGCGTGTACACATTCTCACCAGTTCTTCAAACTCAGAGCTGATGAAGATGATCGCGAGCCCTTTCCGCCGCTGCGACTCGATCAGGGCTTCAATTTCAGCGCGAGCCCCGACATCTACCCCGCGTGTTGGCTCATCGAGAATCAGCACTTTTGGTTTCATCGCAAGCCAGCGCGCAAGCAGAACTTTCTGCTGGTTTCCACCCGAGAGACTCTTGACCGGTGTCTCTGGCGATGGTGTCTTGATCGACATTGTGGCAATGTAGTGAGTCGCCAGTGCGGCTTGTTCGGCAAGCGAAAGTGGATTCATCGCGCCGCGTTGCGCCTGTACCGCAAGCACAATGTTCTCACGAACCGAGAGGTCCAGAATCAGTCCTTGCGCCTTTCGATCTTCAGGCGTGAGTGCGATGCCGCGCGAAATTGCATCTGGGATGTTCCCGGACACCACATCTTCTGTATTGACCTTTACTGTGCCGCCATCTGGCTGGTCTGCGCCAAAAATCGATCGTGCCAGCTCAGTGCGACCAGAGCCAAGCAGGCCAGCCAGCCCCAGTGATTCCCCAGCATGTACGTGAATTGAGGTCGGTTCAAGCGCACGGCGGCGTGAGAGTCCGGTGACTTTCAATATTGGTTCAGCGCTCGCGACCGCGGCCTGCGCTGTGTGAACCGTATGTGTGATGGTCCGTCCGGTCATCGCCTGAATGAGTGAAGACTTAGAAAGTGCCGCCGAATTCCAGTCGCCAACAGTCGCCCCGTTTCGCAACACCGTGATGCGGTCGCAGATGCCATACACATGCTCAAGGAAATGGGAGATAAAGATAATCCCCATGCCTGAGGCTTTGAGGTGTCTCATAACCCGGAACAATTCTTCGGCTTCGCGTGCATCCAGCGATGATGTCGGCTCATCGAGAATGAGCACGCGGGCCTCAATATCAAGTGCGCGGGCGATCGACACCATCTGTTGAATCGCAATTGGAAATTCGCCCAGTGAACGCGACAGGTCAAGATGCAAATCCAGTCGAGCCAATGCGGCCTTGGCCCGCTCTCGCACCTGCGAACGCCGAAAGAGCCCAAGCCGCGTATCCTGGCGATTGAGACAAATATTGTCCGCGACCGACATCAGCGGCAGAACATCAATTTCTTGAAAGACCGTCGAGACGCCCGCGGCTTGAGCATCGCGCGTGTTTGCAGGCGCAAACGACTTTCCCGCCAAAGTCACGATGCCAGCAGTGGGGGAGATCAGGCCACTGAATATCTTGACCAGCGTGCTCTTGCCAGCCCCATTCTCTCCCAGCAAAGCATGAATCTCGGCTGAACGCAGCGAAAAAATGGCGCGGTCCAAGGCCCGCACGCCGGGATAGTCCATAGTGATGCCGCGTGCATCCAGCAACGCAGGCGAATCGGTCGGCTTAGCCGGGAGCTCAGCCATGTGACTCAATATTTGCGGTTCTTAAGCACTTCCGCTGTAACCATGGTCTGGTCAAACACGGACTCCTCAGTCTGAATCTGCTTGGGAACGCTCTCGCCCTTCTTGAGCTTCTCAAAGACATCAAAGAGCTGGGGCCCAAGCAGTGGGTTGCATTCAACTGAACAATTCAGTTTGCCCTCAAACATGGCTTGGAACGCATCGCGGACACCATCGATCGAAACAATGATAATGTCAACGCCGGGCTTCTTGCCTGCAGCTTCGATCGCCTGAATCGCGCCGAGCGCCATGTCATCATTGTGTGCATACAGCGCTGTGATCTGTGAACCCTCGGGCGATCTCAGGAATGCCTCGAAAACTTCTTTCCCCTTGCCGCGTTCAAAGTTGCCAGACTGGCTCTTGATAATCTTCATCCCGGGAAACTTCGCAATCCCTTCCTCAAACCCTTTCTTGCGATCGATCGCTGGCGCAGCACCCGCCGAACCCTGCAACTCTGCGATCATCGCCTTGCCGCCGGTCTTCTTGGCAAGCCATTCTGCGGCCTGCCTTCCTTCTTTCACGAAGTCTGACCCGATGAACGTGACATACAGATTTGGATCATCAACCTTGACCACTCGATCCGTCAACACGACCGGTATCCCTGCCTTCTTCGCTTCCTCAAGAACTGGCTGGAATCCATCTTGTGTCTTCGGTGAGAATGCGATGAAGTCAACCTTCTGCTGGATGAAAGATCTGATCGCGCGAATCTGGTTCTCCTGATCGCCCTGGGCATCAGAGAACTGCAGTTTTACGCCGCGTTTCTCGGCCTCTTCTTTGATCGACTTGGTGTTCGCTGTTCGCCATCCGCTCTCTGCCCCGACCTGGCTGAAACCCACCACGAGCTGTGCAGTTTTCGCGGCTGTATTGGGCTTGTCCGCGGCCGCAGTCGGAGCTTTCTTGTCATCGCATCCAGCTAGAAAAAGGGCAGCCGAGCACAGCCCTGCCGCGAGGATCGAATTCAAGCTGACACGATATGTATGAGTACGTATTGCCACACAAACCTCCATGCGGGCCAAAATGCCGCAGCTCACATAGTAGTCGAATCTCTGGTAAACCAACGGTGTCACAATACCAGAAAGCGCTCTTTGTCGCTACGGCCTGCCTGATGAATTTCGAGTATCATCTCATTGAACTCTGACGACACGCAGTCGAACCCGGTAATCGTCATGCTGAAATGCCCGTTCACGAGACGCAATCTCTCACAATTCCTCCGCTGGGGCGGTGCGTGCATTTCACTTGGTCTTGTGATCCTCTATGTCCTCAGTGTACCTTTCTATTCTGGTTCTGCACTTCCTCTGAAGTGCGCCTGGCGATTGGAGCACGGCTGCCTCAAATTTGAGCGAAAGTCGGCTGGTACCACTGAGTCATTCTACATTGCCATCAACAGCGAAGGTCTGCGATTCCTGCCCGAGTGCCGCGTGTTCAATTCACCGGATTGGATGGTGAACATCCCGCTCTGGATTCCACTGCTGGCGATCGGAGGATGGACAACGCGGGCATGGATATCGCATCATCGCAATACGCCGCGCTTCAAAACCGGGTGTCCAGGCTGCGGCTACAACCGTGATGGACTCCTGGCTACAAAATGCCCGGAATGCGGCAGCGATCAGACGGCTCAGTAATTCGTCAGACGGTGATCGGTTTCCCCAGAGCTTTCAGCTTTGCTCTTGCAAACACGAAGTGGTTGTCAACGTGCCGAACATACATCTCAACCATTTCGCCCAGTGTGACCTTGCCGCGTTGGTTGTGCACTCCGACACGCGCGAATGCTGCATCGTCGCAACGGCGCAGGATTTGACCCATCTGTACCCGGTTGATGCGAAAGGTCTCTGCCGCGAGTGCTGCATCAAGGTGTTCATAATGCAGGCTGGATGCGAATGCGTTCTCATCGTAACTGATGAGCAGCGGCACATCTTCAGCGATAATGCGTTTCATTCGGTGCGTTGCGATCAGGTCGCTGTCCATGACATGAATAATCAGAGTTTGCAGCGACCAGGTTCCGGGCACCGGATGTGCAAGCAGGTCTTCTCTGCTCAGGCCGACCAGCAGCCGATTGAGAGAATCTGCGCCGGCAATGAACTTTTCGACATTTGCTTGATGCATGATTCATAGTAGCTGTCGCAGTCCTGAACATATACTGGCGCATGACCCGCACACACGAAGATTTCATGCGACTTGCGATTGAAGAAGCTCGAACCGGAATTGCCACGGGGCAGTCGCCCTTTGGAGCTGTAATTGTCCGGGCCGGCGAGGTGGTAGCCCTGGGTCGCAATCAGGTCTGGATTCGCACTGACCCGACCGCGCATGCCGAAGTGGTGTGTATACAAAACGCGGCCCGCGCGCTGAAGACTATTGATCTCAGCGGATGCGAGATGTATACCACCACCGAGCCTTGCCCCATGTGTGCTTCTGCTATCCACTGGAGCAAGCTTGATGCTGTGTATTGCGGTGCAACGATCGCGGATGCACAGGTTGCCGGGTTTACCGAACTGACTTTATCAATCGAGGATGTGTACCGAATTGGCAACAGCAAGGTGCACGCAGTTCGAGGAGTGCTTGCAAAAGAGTGTGCAGGGCTCTTTGGCGAGTGGATCCGAGCTGCGGGCAAACCATACTAAGCGTGTTTCCAGTGTTTCTATGCCCGTTCGTCAGCTGAACGTTTGGGCTTGACAAGCGTGGTACAGTCTTATCAATAGCGAGCAGAGGAGACAGCAGGGAGAGTTATCATGTGTTTGCGGGTTTCCTCGTCGTGCGCTATGCGCTTTTCGGTTATTGCATGTAGTGTGCTGGCTGCTGGTTTTGCCAATGCGCAGGTGGTGAGCTTCCGGGCATTCCTGGATGGTCCCAGCGAAGCCCCACCAAATGCCTCGCCGGGTACCGGCGTTGCAGATGTCACAATGGATCTGAATGCGCACACAATGCACATTCATGCGATGTTTGAGGGGCTGGTGGGAAACACGACTGCAGCGCATATTCATGCTGCGACTGCAAACCCATTTGCAGGGACAGCGGGCGTTGCGTCTCAGACGCCAACATTCGCCGGTTTCCCTCTTGGTGTGACATCGGGTATGTTCGAGAATATGTATGACATGACCCTAGCGTCATCATTCAATGCAGCATACATCACCGCAAATGGCGGAACTCCAGCCTCCGCCGAACAAGCGTTGTTTAATGCGATGTCCAGCGGCCGTGCGTATTTCAACATCCACACCAGCGTTGTTGGCAGCGGAGAGATTCGCGGGTTTTTCCGCGTCGTCCCGTCTGCAGGTTCGCTGTCGCTGATGGCGATGGGCGGTCTCTGTGCGATTCGTCGTCGTCGCTGAAAACAGAATAGTCAAATCTCAAAACGCGGCTGCACTTGTGCGGCCGCGTTTTTTTCTTAGCCAGCCATGACGCAGCGATCTTTGGCCCATTCACGAAGATCGTTGATTCTCTCTGCCATGGTGACGCTTAAGGGTCGCGAAATCGCGATTTCGTTGATGATCAATGAGGTGCTCAGTTCCCTGTCCGAGCCATCGCCGCCGAATACGTTGTACATCGCCGACAGAATCGCCTGCTCAATTTCCGCGCCGCTGAATCCGTCGCTTGCAGTTGCCAGGGCGTTGAGGTCGAACTTGGTCGGGTCCTGCTTGCGTTTGCGAAGGTGAATGTCGAAGATTTGCTTTCGTGCATCAATCTCCGGAAGATCAACGAAGAAGATTTCATCAAACCGACCCTTGCGCAGCAGTTCCGGCGGCAGAGCGTTAATGTCGTTGGCGGTCGCCACCAGAAAAACTGGCGAGGTGTGTTCCTGCATCCAGCTCAGAAGCGTCCCGAACATGCGGCGCGACAGGCCACCATCAGAACTTTCGCTCGCCGCACTCGCAAAGCCTTTTTCAATTTCGTCGATCCAGAGCACCACTGGCGACATGGCTCGGGCCTGTTGCAATGCCGACCGCAGCAGGCCTTCGCTTTCGCCCACGAATTTGTTGTAGAGCGTTCCGGGATCAAGCTTCACCAGCGGCCGTTTCCACGCCGCGGCGATGGCCTTCGCAGACAAGCTCTTGCCTGCGCCCTGCACACCCAGAAGTAACACACCGCGGGGGGCGATGAGACCGAAATCCTTCGCCGCGGGACCGAAGGATTTATCGCGTTTCTTGAGCCAGGCTTTAAGGTGCACCAGGCCGCCGATGGAATCAAGACTTTCGGGAGCCTCGATGTATTCAAGCACGCCGGTATCTCTCAAGAGTGAACGCTTGGCCTTAAGCAATATCGGCAGGTCATCTTTATTAAACGTGCGATCTTCGTTCACGACCTGGGCGATCAACTGGGCCGCGTGCCGCGAAGTGAGACCACGCAGCGATTCAATCGCAATCTGGAAATCCTCGCGCGAAATCTTGACTTCGATCTTGTTCTGCCTGTTCAACTTCCGAAGCACGCGCTTAATAATCGATTCGATCTCTTCATCATCTGGCGATGTCAGTTCGCAGCGTGAGCTGATAAACCCAATGCTTGGCGGCACATCGGGCGTCGGATCGATCATCAGCACGCGCGATGCCAATTGCGAATCGGTCATCGACATCCGGTATTGCTCGACCAGTTCCCGCAATGCTCGAACTACGCGCTGATCGGTGAAATACGCCGCCAGATCGCAGAGAATGACCAACCGCAGCCCGGGGTTGCGGGCCAGCCACACCAGGGCCGCCGCGGGATTGTCGGTATTTTCAATGATTTCCTGGCTCTCGAGCGAGAGGCTGTACAGGCCGCGGACACTGGACCAGGCCCATGGCGTGACGCCGAGCCGGTGTGCCAGTTCGCGAGCTTCTTCTATTACTTCGGGTTCTTCGAAGGAAATGACTCGAACACAAATGTGCCCAGCTTTGAACGAGGATTCGGTAGCGTCGAGTCTCATGAGGGTGGAAGGGTATGTGTCTGCGAAGGGGCGGCGGGGGGTGGGTCCAGCTACCTATGGCTGAGCAAACATGGATAGAATTGTTACATGATGCACATCCTTGCTCAAGCTGGCCCTGGTGATGCGATTGCTGGAATATTTGGAATGTTCTGGTGCTGCGGCCTGTCGATCGGGATCGCGAGTCTCGTGATGTTCATCACGTCATTGATCCAGATTCTGTCGCGCAGCACGATGCCCAGTGATGCAAAAATCTTGTGGTGCCTGGTGATTTGGTTCCTGCCGTTTATTGGTCCGATTTTGTGGTGGTCGATTGGTTCGAAACAGCATCCGAATCGCCCAGGTGGCGGCATGGGTTGAGGTGACCAGAGAGCGGCCTGGGCGCTATGGCGAAAAAGCACATTTGGTGGGCAGCGCGTGAGGTTTTCTAAGGTGGCCAAGTGTTTCTAAGGAGGCCAATTTAGTTGGCCCCCTTAGGTTTTTGGCGTAAAAACGAGGGTGTGAACTTGGGGAATTCAGCTTCGACGAACTTGGGGCATGGTTGTTGCTGGAATTGCCGCGGAGTTGATGGGGTTTGGTTTTCATAGTTACACCTTATTAGGTTGTTCGGCATTGATCAAGTGAAATTGCGGGAAAATGTGGTACCGGACGAAAATAGGGCGCCGATGTTCCGGTAGGGGAAAAAAGTGCGGTGGGAGCCGGCTGACCCACCTGCAACCGCGGCGGAGGTTCAGCGGTATCCATTTGATATGAAACTCATGCGTGATCTGACTTCGCCGCGTGTGATGGCGTTGAAGGCGGGGCTGTTTGTTGTTGCGGGAGTGATGTCGGCCGGACTGCTGGCGATCAAGCAAAATTCGCTGAAAGATGCGGCGGCTAGCGTGCTTGTCTTCTGTATCGGCGCGTGGTGTTTGTGCCGCGCGTATTACTTCGCGTTTTACGTGATCGAGCGGTACTGCGATCCGGAATTTCGCTACGCGGGAATCATGTCGGCGGTGAAGTGGGTGATGATTTCGCTCCGTGAGAAAGAGAAGATGCCTTAAGGCGAGATTGCGATTGTGTTGTGGTCATTCCCAGATTTGGGGCAGCGGGACGGTGCGGCCTTTCACCCCCTTGGGGTGGTAGTTAGTAGCCGTGGCGTGAAGGGCGGACCATGCTTTGATGGGGCGGCCGCCACCCACGGATGCGATGGGAGTTTTGATCCTCACCCCCTTGCGGGTGATCGTGATCTCGTGACGATGATGGTGTCGGCGATGTGAGAGGATTACGAGCACCCACGAGGGGTGCGCTGGAAAGAGAAGAACAACAATGGTGGGGGCGTTTGTCCGTGGGTGCCGAGCCACGCCACGGCTATTAGCTAGCACCCGCAGGGGGTGCTTAAGGCAAACTCAATGGAAACACACCGGCCGGGTTGATATGGGCATAGGGGTTCATTCAGCACCCGATGCTGTACGCATCCACGAAATCAAGATAGTCGAAGAAGTCGACCTCTCCATCACCATTGAAATCGGCGGGACAATCCAGGACGCCAAGGGCGACGGCACTCGAGGTGACGGAGCCGCAGGGATTGGTCACAACGACATCAAAGATATCGAGATCCTGCGAGAGAGCGGCAGGATTGATCGTGAGATTCGCAGACGTGGCGCCGGAGAACGGCGCGGCATTGACAATGTTTGAACCGTTGCGACGCCATTGATACGAGAGATTCTGGCCTGTGACCCCGACACTGAAGCCAGTTGATTGCCCCGTTATGACATGGGTTCGGATCGGCTGCGTCTGAATCACGGGGAGCGTGACAAAGGCGTCGAAGAGATAGGCGTTGGTGGAATTACCACCTGAGGATGCCGCGACGATGTCGGGATAGGCATCGCCATCGAGCCTTGCGATGGCAACGCCATAAGGCGAGGGGCTCGTGAACGGAGTACCAGCAGCGAAGCCGCCAGCGCCGTTGCCGATGAAGCACTGAATCGTGTTGTCGCCGGCGGAAGCGCCGATTAGATCAATATTGCCATCGTTATTGAGATCGCCGGCGGCGACGCCGCGCATGGTGGCACCGTTGCCGATTGTGAACGCGGGGTTGAAAGTAGTGCCACTGGCGAGCATGGCGGTGAGCGAGCCGCCCAGATGTGCGATGGCGAGATCGAGGCGATTGTCGTGGTTGACATCCGCGGCGACCATTGCGACCGGCTGGTTGCCACCGGTAGACAATGTGTTCTGACTGATGAGCGACCCGCCAGCGCTCAGCATGAGCGTGACGCTGCCGCTGGGCTGGAAAGAGACCACGACATCGGGGATGTTATCGAGGCTGAAATCGACGGCGACGACAGCGCTTGGATTGCTGCGTTCAAGCGCAATGCTGGTAGCGGGGTTAAAGACGCCGCTGGCCGTGCCGCGGATCATGGAAAGGCTGTTGCTGACAGAGTTGGCGCAGACGAGATCCCGGAAGCCATCGTTGTTGAAATCCGCGGAGCAGAGAGAAACGGGGCCGGCAGCGACAGTGATGTTCTGGCTGAGAGTGAAACCACCCGCTCCGTTGCCAAAGAGAATTGAGACGAGAATGCTTCCCGGGCCGCAGACCGCGAGATCAAGAAGCCCATCTCCGTTAAAATCCGCGGCGAGAAGTGCAGCCGGACCGGAGATGGAGAGCGGGGTGATGACCTGAGGGCCGAATGTGCCCAGGCCCGTGCCGGGCGCGAAGATGAGTTGGTTGGAAGTGACGGATGTGGTGACCACATCGTTGAAGCCGTCGCCATTGAAATCCGCGACGATGACAGCGCGGGGATTGGTCTGGGTGGAGACGAGTGCGCCGGGCCTGAAGTTGATGCCGCAGACAGACTGGGCGAGGGCGGGAGCGGCGAGCAACAAAGAGAGTAGTGACAAGATGATTCGAGAGGTGGCCATGGCATCTCCATTGGAAGAAGGCAGCGTGCGCAAGTATAACAAATTGAAGAAATGAATGCAATGCCAGCTGGGGAGCACGGCGATGGAGTCAGAAGGGGCAGGGGATCAACGGATTGTCAGGGAATCACGAAAATGCTTGATCCCCTGATCCCCTGGGGTTGGGCGGAATCTGTGCCAGAGAGTACACAGCATCAGGGTCCGCGCTGGCATCAGCCTTGGCGCGAATAGCAGCGATAGCGGCCGCGCCTGCGCTGCTGAGGCTGCGGGCGGTGGTGGTGATGAGGGCGGCGATAAGGGTGGCGGTGCACCCAAGCCTGGGAACAAATAGAGCTTTGCATGCCTTTGCGAGAAAGAAGAGGCCCCGGATGTGGATCCGGGGCCTTGTTTGATGTGAGCTTGATTGATGCCGAGTGCGCTGTGCGGGGCAGCGGATTTGAACATTCCGGGATAAACAGCGGTTCAGATGCTCTGGTCAATCTTGGGCTGTGGAGGAATGTTTGCCATAGAAATCTTTTCTTTCTGCGGCGATGCCGCGATTGTTGTAGGGCATCGGGTTCTCCGCTGCGCGGGTTCAGCAAAAATACATAACAATCGCTACATTTCGTTCAAACTATACATAGCTCAAATATACCCAAAAATGCCCGAACGGGCGTTGTAAACGGTTTCTGCGCAGGATGCCCGGAATAAGTGGGGAATAGGGTGTTCTACCCGAGCGGGTGATCGCCGCTGCGCGGCGGGGTTTGGGGTCAACCTGTCGCGGTATTCGAATAACTGGGTTGGACGTTGGTTTTTTGGATTCTACTTCGCGTTGGAATTGGTTTACTGCGTAGTAAATTCATTTTACTGGCCAGTGAATTGACTCTACTGGCTAGTAATGCGGCTGTACTAGCCAGTAGAACTCGAATACTGGCTAGTAGAACTCAATTACTGGGCAGTAAATCTGCTTTACCGGGTAGTGGTCGGGAGGAACTGTGTGAGCCGCTGCCGGTGCGCTTTGTGCTAGGTCTGGGCAAGGAATGACCGCACGGGTTTGGCAGGGGACTCAAGGTCCACGTAATTGTGCAGAAGTTCGTAACAGTTCTTTTCTACGAACCGATCTTGGAGCGACAAACCTTGAACCGATTGCCGTATCTTGCGAGTCCTAATCTCGCTAAGCCCTTTTCGGGTGCCGAAAAACTCGCAGCGGGTTACCGGCGGAAGCATGCCCTGAAGATGTTCCATATTCGCGTCGAGAAACCCGAACCCTAGGAAAACCACTCTAGTCGCAGTGGAAAGCAGCGTTTTCATGGTAGCTTGAGGCGATGGATCGGTTGTTCGTTTCTCCCAATATAGATTAAGGTGCTCGGCGGCCAAGCAGGTAGCCAGGTTAGATTCATGAGACGGAAAGTAGAATCGCCCCTCACCTGGATTTGTCGCTAGTCGGCGCTTTGACTCTCCGTCCAGCTGATCCCACGCCTCTGGATATGGGAGGTAGGGTGCGAGCACGCCGTGGGGATGAACGATGGGTATCTTTCGCAACTCTTGCCATGCGGCCTGACGACTGACTCCGAAGGAATGCGTCATAGCCTCAGTTAGGCAATGCTCCAGGCTTCGGTCGTAGTTGTATGAGATGAAAGCAATCTTATTTTTTGAGATTTCGCGGTTCGATCCGCGGCGCATTATTTCCCACAGAGCCTGTATCCAGTCCTCGTCTGCCGGATTGCAGTGAGACGGAATCTCTAAGGCGGTGAGCGCACCAGCAACGCAGTATTTACCAACCTGCAGAAACCGTTCATGACGCTCCTGCAGGAATGCATCAATGGAATCGATCTTGGATCGCCCGAGCGCCTGGCTGAACTCCAGGGTTGCCGACCTGTCGTGGAAGGGACCGCCCTTTGATAGCGAGATGTCCTTCCAGTTGACCAGGTTGTCTCGGAGGGCGCGTCCGGAGGGGAATCCATATGGGATGGATGCGCCAGCTCCAAGGATGAAAACTGTCGGGGTCGTGATCATTGCGAACCATATATTGGATTTTGCTCAAGATTTTTAGATGACAGGTCTTGACAATTCCAGGTGCGTCCTATGATTATCGCGAAGACACATTGCGGTTGCGGTCCGAGGAGCGGTCCTCCCGGAAAGCACAGTGTGTTGATTTTCGAGGCGGTTGCAGGCTTCAAAGGCCAAGGCAACCGGGTCACAATCGGCTCCCGCCGAGGAGATTCTTATGGCATCCAGAGATAGCGACGTTGCTAAGAGCGAAGCAGAAATCCTAAAACAATTAGAAGTCGGCGCAATTGACGTGCGATCGGTAGGCACTGAGATTGCCGAGAGGATCAAGTCTTTTGAGGCTTGGCTCAACACCATTCCGGGCCGAGTCCAGGCGACGGTTGAGGTTTGTACCGACGCTGAGTTGGACGAGTATACCAATCTGACTTTCCGCAAGGACGGAAAGGGGTGGTCGTTCTTTATCTACACATACGACGCGCGGTTCGACCATTATGGCGAAGTACGAGCCCTGCGTGACGCGACGTTGGAGGAAAAGCTTTGGGCGGTGCGGCACTTCGATCAAGTCCTGCCCGCTATGGCGAAGGCTCAGGCCGACCTTGTGCAAAGGGCGAAACAGGCCGCCCAAGCGTACGATGACCTAGCTAAGTCGTTGGGGATCAAGGAGGGGGCGTAATCTATGCCACTCTCACAACCAACGTTTCTCATGCCGTTGTGGTTGCGCTGCGTGCTATCAGTGCCTCTACCACTTCCACTTCTTTGCTTTACCTGTGCAACGTTCTTCGGCTATGACCCATCCTGGAAGGCTTGGACTGCGGGGCTTCTCGCCGCACTCGGCGGCACATTGATAGCATGGCGGTTTTTTTTTGGCGCTGAGCGTCAGATACCAACTCGTCAGGGTCGGAACCAACGTCGTTGACCCTCTCGAGCGCATCGGGTCATTAAAAGGATAAGGTCGCTCTATTCGCTCCCACGTAAGTGCAGGTATTTGCGGAATGTGAGGTGAAGCTCCCAACGGTAGCCTTTGTCAATATCGCTACGACTTGCCAACAGCATCGGTTTTTCGGCATATCGAAGATGCCGGTAGCCGTTACCCGAGTCTTCCCTGGCCGTTATGAAGCCTATTTCGTAGAGAAAGGCACAGATTTTGAGCGGATCTTTGACGCTTTCGCCGTCGATAACGGGAGCGATCGGCACGAGATGCTGCTCAGCAAACTTGAGGAGCGACTCCGTGGTCAGAAGGGCAGGGCCATCCGCAAAGGCTGACATCAGGTGATTTACCTGAGGACTTCGAACGCGGAATTCCCCGACGGTGTCGAGGAAGCGCTTGGTCCCAAATTCTGGCAGTACATTTTCGAGGTCCCTGAGAGTAATCCTCTCATGCCTATTTACAACGGCGCGTCTCGCAGCCTCCTTGCACAGTTCAACGAGCCAGCGGGGGCGGTTCCACGACATGGTTGTGAGCGGAATCTCGGGAGCTCTGGGCATTTGGTTCCAAAGCATGGGGTCTTCGAACAAGAGGGCGACAAGCTGCCGTTCGTCCAGGGTCTGCACACCAGTTGTGGCGGGCGGCAACTGACCTCTTCGATTTAGGTAGCCGATCACGCGCTTCGCAATAAGGCCCCGGAGATCATCCTCATTCCAATTTAGGGGGCGAGTGTATTGTTCAAGCTTGTTCAAATCCGCAAAATACATTCGAGCGTTAGCCCAGACCATGGGGCGGATGCTTGACCTAATTCGAAGCCCCTTGATGCTGTGCGCAAGAGACCGACACGCGATAAAGAACTGTCCGACCCGGCACCTGTCCCTTTGCTTGCTCTGATAGTTGAGATCGATATCGTCTAGCAGGAGCCAGATCGGAGGGCCATCTCTCTGCCAGCGTCTGAGAAGCATTTCAGGGCTATTGAGACGAGGCTTGACTTCTGTAAGTAATTGACCCTTTGTTTTAAGACGGTTGCCGATGAATGCGACAAAATCGCGACCCGCGTGTCCCTGATCGATTGCTTCCTCCACCATTAGGCTCGCATCATCTGTAGCAGCGAAACCTATACCTCGGCCAATTTCAGCAACTATGCGCTTTGAGAGAACACGCTTCCATGCTTGAAACCACAATGTGGGGTCGTCGCCATCTACGTTCGGAGCGATGTCGGGCGCGGGAGACTCGATGAGAATGAGCTGTCCGTCTGAGGCGGCCTCCTCTAACGAAATCCGGAGCATTCGGAGTAACGCGGATTTTCCCTCCCCTTTGTAGGCCCTGACGATGGCAAGTGGACTACTAGGGTCGCTTAGATGTAGGAACTCTGGTCGGCTGTAGAAGTATGAGGCGAGGACCTGACTGTCTTCATCTTCTGCATTGTCGTTTCCAAAGAGGCTTTGGTCCGCGAGATCGATGACCATTGGAGGCTCCCATCTAGGCGGGCACCAAGGCGGGCCCATATTTGGAAAAGTGTCAAGTTCGTCTAAACGATATAGCGAAGGAACTGAGCGTGCTTGGTGCTCACTTCACCAAACCATACGCGGCCCATCGTAACTCAGGGATTCGCTCTCCCGCGGTCGGAGCTAATCATCCTTTCAATCGTGTACCTCTGATGTTAAGAACCTCTTCCGTCTGCGGTGCTGGGTACCAAGACTCAGAGCCGAAGGCCCTGTAGTGAGGAGCGCGACAAAAACACAGCCGCAAGATTGCCGGTTTTCCGGCACCCGACATGTTGCCATGCCTACCCGGACTCTCACCGGGCCGTTGCCTTGCGGGCTGCCGGGGATAGTACGGGCAATGCAAGAGGCAACCCACTCCCTGAAGGTCGGGACTCGGTGGTCTTGCGTGCTTGGGTCGCGAAGCGAAGTATCACATATGTTTGATGATGGCATCACCAAACTCTGAACACTTCAGCTTCGTCGCCCCCTCCATCATGCGATGGAAGTCATACGTCACAGTCTTGGCCGCGATCGCGCCGTCCATGCCCTTGATGATGAGGTCGGCCGCTTCCGCCCAGCCCATGTAACGCAGCATCATTTCGCCCGACAAGATGACTGAGCCGGGGTTGACCTGATCGAGATTGGCGTACTTGGGAGCCGTGCCGTGCGTGGCTTCGAAGATCGCGTGGCCGGTGACGTAGTTGATATTCGCCCCCGGGGCGATGCCGATGCCGCCGATCTGGGCTGCGAGGGCATCGGAGAGGTAATCGCCGTTGAGGTTGAGTGTGGCGATGACATCGAAATCCTTGGGGCGGGTGAGGACCTGCTGCAAGGTGATGTCGGCGATGGAGTCCTTGATCATGAGCTTGGATTTCCACTTGCCGCCGCCGTGTGTGGCCCAGATGGAGGTGAGGACGGCTTCGACTTCCTTGACGATCTTGGCCTTTTGGTCGGGCGTCATCATGTCGTAGCCGGGATCAATCTGCTTGGCGTTGGCTTCGGCGGAGAGGTCGCTCTTGGCTTCCTTGTTGCCCAGAATCCAGGACTCGCGCTCGGTGACGACATCGTTGCGGAAGTTCTTGACGGCGAGCTCGTAGCCCCAGTCTTTGAAC
>CAZAEQ010000008.1:53495-139314 GCA_964484185.1 uncultured Phycisphaeraceae bacterium | reverse complement strand
CCGCCATCATTCTCGACAAAACCGGCACCATTACCCAGGGCAAGCCCGCGCTCACAGATGTACGAGTGCTTCCAGGCACACTCGAAACGGACATGGTTCAACTGGCTGCTTCTGCCGAGCGTCGCAGTGAGCACCCACTCGCCGCCGCGATCGTCGAGGGTGCCAAAGCACGAGGCTACACGCTCTCTGAGCCCAGCGCGTTCAAAGCAGTTGTTGGCCACGGAATTGATGCGACCGTCGATGGGCACACCGTGCTCGTCGGCAAGCGTGCTCTCCTCGCAGATCGCAGAATCGATACATCCGACCTTGATTCCCTCGCCAGTGATTTCGCTCTCTCCGGCAAAACGCCCATGTACATTGCGATAGATGGAGCCCCCGCGGGTCTCATCGCAGTCGCCGACACTATCAAGCCAGAGTCCAAAGCGGCTATTGAGCAAATGCAGCAAATGGGCCTGCGCGTGGCCATGATCACCGGTGACAACGCTCTCACCGCCGCGGCGGTAGCCAAAGAAGTTGGGATCAAGCCCGAAATGGTTTTCGCCGAAGTACTGCCCGAGCACAAAGCCGGACATGTCAAATCCCTCCAATCGAAGGGCCTCATCGTCGGGATGGTGGGTGACGGCATCAACGACGCACCCGCCCTTGCACAAGCCGATGTGGGGCTCGCAATGGGAACCGGCACTGATGTCGCCATCGAAGCCTCGGATATCACGCTTATCCGCGGCGACCTCCGCTCAGTCGCCGATGCCATCGCCCTCTCGCGCGCAACCATGCGCACGATCAAACAAAACTTATTCTGGGCCTTCATCTACAACCTCATTGGCATCCCCATCGCAGCAGGCGTCCTTTACCCATTCACCGGCTGGCTGCTCTCCCCGATAATCGCAAGCGCAGCGATGGCGCTGAGCAGCGTCAGTGTTGTGCTCAATAGCCTGAGGCTTCGAACCATGAAGATTTAGATCGGGGAGTGTCACCAAAGGCTACAAACGGCCTTTTTTAGGCGTATCGCTCCATCCCATTTCTGGTACGATGACAATCTCTCGCGTGGCGTCCCAGCTCAAATTCCAAAGGAGAGCCTCATGTCGAATCTCAACAGGCGTTCATTCCTAACTATCACCGCCGCCGCGGTAGCCTTTGCCGCGATTGCGACATTCCCCGCATCAGCAGGCCCGCCCCCACATGGAACTGGCGTGATACGAGGCACTGTGACCGATGCACACGGACACATTGTCGCCGGCGCGTGCGTCACACTCTGGATTGACCACCATCATTCATCGGGAAAGGTATTTACCGATGGCCACGGAATCTTCACCTTCCCAAATGTGATGCCCGGCCATTACACACTGATTGCTACTAGTCCCCACAAATTGCACGGCTCGATCGGAGTCGATGTATACGCCGGCCATACTTCGACGGTCACAATTGTGGTCCGGTAAGTTGTGGCCTCGCCAAATCTCGGGAGGAGGTCTGCAACGCTCCAAATAAAAGACACTTTGTCGCTGAAGTTGTTCATGCAGGCATTCGAATGAGACCGAGTCGGAGACATCAAGTAGACCCCAGTCGATTCGAACCGGCGGCCACAACGTGGTAATTTACTACATGACAAACTACGCGTCGCTGTGTAGCGACAAATGCCACATGAATATGTTTCGCCACTGCCTACCCAGCCGCGATCGAACCGGCGCGGTGAAGTGTGAAAAACGAACCACGTTGAGGGTATTTTGTTAGGTGCAATCGCAAGTGGCCCTACTCGGGAAAACCAGTATCTCTCGCGTTGATTCTCGCGTTGAATTCGACGCTGCTGGAATCCCTCAGTAAGGTGCGTTCCATCCTGAACGGATCACGCAAAGGTATCGCCCAACTCTCTAAATTCCGCTGGTGACTAGACCCGAAAAACGGTTGAAATACTCAGTGACAGGCCGTTTGAATATCGCCAGTGAATGCGCCCCCCAGTTCGCCGGCGAGGAGGTCCTTTTTCGTGGTGGTGGATGCATCGGAGCCCGCCAAAATGTTGACAACCACGAACTTGAATTCACAGTTGAATGGAACACTGGCATATTCAGGAATGTGAGGTTTGGGCGCCGCACTACAAAGCCAATCAAACAGCCATATTCGCTGGAGAATTGACCAGATGTCGTTGCCTGGTCGGCCTTTGCAGCGTTTTGAATTCCCCAGTGATTACCGTCTTTGAATAGACCCATTGAATGCGCGAGGATTCCAATCGCGCATGCCGGGACTCTCTGTGATCAGACTGGAAAGACGGTGCGAAGGTAGGGTCCAATACGAACTTGAATTCTCGGTTGAATACGACTTCGAGTTGGACCGAGCGATCGATAACACGCCATTGGTTCTGCGGGCTCGTAACCCAATTGTCCCAAATCGTGAACAGTGAGTCGAACGCGCACTACATCGTTGATATTGAATTTCGTGGCGTCCGCGCCGGCAACGCCTTCATCGCCTCATGAATGGCCTGCACATCAATCACATCCCTGTCTTTTTCCGTCCTCAGTGATCTCTTCTACAGATCCAGAATGTCATCAGAGGCACTAAACGTCACATCCATCTCCTGCTTGGGTTTGCCCAGGACCCGATCCATGTACTCCCTGGACGCAGCTAGGCGGAACTCCAGGGGAAGAGTTTGGTTGAATGACCAGAACTTGAGTTGAGCCATCATCGCCGTAATCGTCGTGAGATCTTTTCGCCAGTCCTCAACCAGCTCCAGGACCGCTTGGGGCCTGCGCTGGCGAATGGTCTTCTTGGTGCCGTTCTTCTTTGCTTTGTAGTTTTTGATGTGGGATGGCATTCAGGGAAAGCATATGTGGAACATCACCGCCTGGGCACAACAGCTGCGGAAGAAGGCGCAACAGATCGCAAAGGAAGAATGATCGCGGCCCCAGTATCGGCGTGAAAACTGCGGACCCAGTTTGAGCGAAACATTCCCAAGGCGGTTCTAAAGTACAGACCGCGGCCTGGGTCGGGAAGCCTTATGTGGAACCGTCTTGGGGGGCGCTTTGTTGTGTAAAACTCACGCCACCACACGGGTAAGGCACGAATTCCGCTCCAGAATTCCGGCGTTGATTCTTGCGTTGAATTCCAGCCGTTTGTAGTCACTCGGCGTCGGTCAATGCCTGCCAGAAGCGCCGCGTTGGTCCACCGCCCCGCTTGGATGCTCGCCCTCTCAATCCAGCGGGCCAGCCAGTCCGCTTCTCGTTGTCCCAACGCTGGGCGCTCGGATATGTCACATTCAAACATGGCCCACAAAGAAACTGAGCTCCGACATGCGAGGCGTACACTCGGCCGCGACGCCGCCCACAGCCTCCGCACGAAAAATACCAACGTGGTGCGCGTGTATACAGCCCGCACTCCTCGGGGATCAAAGTCACCTGACCAACGTACCCCGGATTGGCGAGCAACTCTGGCGTAGGCGGCAAATCGGGTTGAACTCCGAAAAACTTCGGCACGCCTTCACACCAAATAACGTCGAACACCATGAGTTCGATGCGGCCGATCTTCATGAACTCTTGCCGAAATGTGTCCGCTGATAGCTGCACGGCGCATTCACTGACACTTAGTCGAACAGGTCTTCCGTCTCTTGCAATTCGCCGGCCCATAAAGGTGCTCCGGTACAAATAAAACATCAAAAACGACGATGCCGATCCCACCAGGTCGAACTTCAGTGACGCTCTGATTTCAGACCCATCGGGAGGGATTCGGAACAACTTTATGCCGTATTGACGTAGCTTGTGTCCATCGGAGCCAGATTCAACTCCACGCGACGTGGCGCATCGGTTAGCGACAGTGTGCAAAGTCGCGAGCTAACAATTCCGCTATGCGGAGAGGGAACGGCAATTTGAAATGGAGATTCTCATGCAAAGTGGAGATGTGGCTCACGGGGATTTGGATCGTCTTAAACTGGTCCAGAGAAGGGTGCGAGAGCTTGCAAGAAACAATCCAATATGCAGGCACGCGATACAAAATTCTCTCGGTGCCCAGTTGGCGCTCGCCGCTCGGCTTCAAGCCAAAAGCGACGCCCAAGGCAAACGGAGAAAAACACTTGCCCGAGCGGTGTTGGCTCAAAGCAGTCTCATAGATCCCGCCATCATCGACAGGGGTCCTTGTTTCGTTGAAGATGTGGAGGGTTTATGTCCTTCAACACTCGCTCAAGAACTCGAACCATTCGGGTGGGGAAGCAACTTGCCCGAACCCCTGAAATCTCGCTCCATCGAGGTCGCGATTGCAGCTTTTGACCGAGACCAAATCTACCAGTCTCCGACTACTCCCGACTCCCAGAAGGAGCAGATGGCGTCCGAATATCAGTCTGCTATCGACTCAGAGGAGTTTGTTGCCTTTCGCTGGAAGGTTTGGGTCGCCGACCCGTCTGACTGGGAAATTCTGCCCCATCCCTACGACGTCGCACCGGGAACATTGGAATTGTTTTCCGAGAGTGATTTTCAAACGGTTATGTTTTATTGGCTCGGTGGTTTAGCAGATACGGGAGCCATTCGACCAATTGTGCAGAAACCTCCGTATTCAGATCTTTCCGACTTTCCTGCGTATGTGGCGTTCCGTGGACGTTTTATTGCGGACGACAATGATCTCGAAAATGGTCAACCTCCCTTGCGTGTCGACAAACTGCCACCGGATATAGCGGAACAGATGTTGTTTCACCTCGAACTATGGCTCGCCGATCAGGTGGCGGGCAGTGCGCCTCAGCGGAAGGTCCGAGCTGATTCTGCTGGCGGCCCCGAGAGTCCGACTACCCAGAGCATCTCTTCACCACTCGACCCGACTGTCCTCACCATGGACTATTTGTTGAGTATCACTCGCGGCCTCATGGGCGCGGACGTATTCCGAGAAATTCGTAAGCTCGCCGGCATCGATCATGGCCTATTTGGGAGTGCCGCCGCTAAATTCAATTACGGTCCTTCCTTGCCAGCCCTTATTTCAACTCTTGAAAGTGGATCTTGGCGGTGCGGTCCAGAAGTAGCGGTAATCTGGAAGCGTTACCTGCCACGAATCAAAGCCGATAATCGGCTTTAAAGCAGATTAGGAAGCCGATTTCGGCTTCAAAGCAGGCTACTCCGGCTTCATGCGTGACTTCACTGAATTCCATGCGATGCTCTATGCATGGAACACCCCTACATCAGATTGGAAGCACTCGCACGCGCAACTCGATTGCCGGCGGCCTGGCTGAAGCGCGAGGCCGACGCTGGTCGCCTCCCATGCATTCGTGCCGGTCGCCGTCGAATGTTTGAACTGGAAGCAGTGCTGAAGGCGCTGGTAGCGCAGCAATCCAAAGGCGGTGCCAAGTGAGTGATGCACGGACTTTAATTTCGGCCGCAACCGCCTCTTTGGGCGCACGCGCTGGTTCGGAGCCACTGCTTATCGACGCCAAGGCGGCGAGGATCTTGTTGTGTATGGGCGCGCGCCGCTTGTGGGTACTCACCAACTGCAAAGCCGTTCCCTCTCGAAAAATCGGGAGATCAGTGCGGTATGTGCCCGCGGAACTCGCTGCCTGGATAGCGTGCGGATGCCCGACCGAAGGTGGCGCTGCAGACCGGGTTCGGAAAGGAATGCGCTCATGAGTCGCCCAACCGATCCGCAAGTACCCGAAGGCGTGACTCCTGAAGCATGGGCAAAGATCGCCCGTCCTGACGGTCCACGCTGGGCAATTGACGAGCGCGATGCCAATGGTGAAGTCATTGGCACGGCCTATCGCTATTCCGACGGTCGGAAAGATTTCAAACGCGGCGCAAGGCGCGGCTTGATTGCATCTTGGCCGCTTGACAACTATGCGGGGACCAGTCGTGACAACCCCATTTTCATTACGGAGGGCGCAAGTGATACTGCTGCTTTGATGGGGCTCGGACTGGACGTTATTGGCATTCCGGCTGCAAACCTGTGCATCGAAATGCTTGCGGCGGTGCTTCCCGGACTTCACATTGTCATCGTTGAGGATGCGGATGACGCGGGAGCCAGCACAACTAGAAAGATCGTCGAGCACTTGGCTCGCAAGTGCGAGAGCCTGCGAAAGATTGCGCCACCAAACGGCTCCAAAGATGCACGCGATGCTGTGATTGCAGGTGCGGATGCAGCGACCTTTCTTTCGCTCGCTTTTGACGCGGTTGCGATCAAGCCGGAAGCTGCACCGATCGACGGCATGCCAGTGCTGATTCAGCTGTCGGAAGTAAAGCCCGAACTCGTAGACTGGCTGTGGCCTGGGCGTTTCGCCGTCGGGAAGCTCACATTGGTAGCTGGTGATCCTGGCCTAGGCAAGTCATTTCTGACATTGGACATGGCGGCAAGGGTGTCGCGGGGGTTGCCCTGGCCAGATTCTCCTCAAATTTCACAGTCTCCCGGCGGTGTCATACTTCTGAATGCCGAGGACGGGGTTGCTGACACGATCGTTCCAAGGTTGATAGCGGCTGGAGCTGATCTACGTCGTATTGTCGCAATTGAGGCAATCCGAACGGTGACAAATGGGCGAACGGCTGCTCGCACGTTTGACCTGTCGAAGGATTTACAAGCACTGGAGCAGGCGATCATTAGCATTGAGGACTGCCGGCTGGTGGTGATTGATCCCTTGACGGCGTACCTGGGAGGTACCGACTCGCACAAGAACGCCGAGATTCGTGGGCTGCTTGCTCCCTTCGCCGAACTCGCAGCGCGTCACAAGGTCGCCATAGTCGCCGTGACGCATCTCAACAAGAGCGGTGGCGGTCCAGCGATCTATAGGGCAATCGGTTCCCTTGCGTTCGCTGCGGCGGCACGGGCCGCGTGGGCAGTCAGTAAGGACAAGGACGATGAAGGGCGGCGGCTGCTATTGCCAATCAAGAACAACTTGGCCCCGGATACTGGCGGGCTTGCATATCGAATCGAGCCCGGAGTAGGTGGAAGCCCGATTGTCGTCTGGGAGGCAGATGCTGTGAACCTGAGTGCTGACGACGCGCTCGGGAGTGATAGCGGTGACAGTGTTGGGACAGGAGCGTTGGAAGAGGCAACGGAATGGCTGCGGGATGTTCTCTCCGATGGTGCTCGAGCGGCGAAGGAAGTGAAAGCTCTCGCAGAGAGTGACGGCATAAAGCCCCGCACGCTGGATCGTGCAAAGAAATCGCTGGGAGTGGTAGCGGATCGGGAGGGCTACTCAGTTGGCGGTCGGTGGGTGTGGTCAATTCCCCAAAGTGCGCCAACGGAGCCAAAGAACGTCAATCTCAAGAGCAAGGCGCACAAAGACGACTCTGGCGCACTATGCACCACAAGTAACGATCGGGAGACCCTGTGAACACCAATCTCGGTGGGCTGAGAATTCCATATGTGTGGTTGGCGAGGCAGAAAGTTTAGTTGCGGCATAGCAACGGATCGGATATAGTCTGACCATGGCAACTCTTACGAACGCAATTCGGGCAGCGGTAAGGGCAAGTGATGAGACCCCGTATGCAATCTCCAAGGGTGCGAAAGTGGCCCGTAGCCAACTATCGCGGCTGCTAAGTGGCGAGAGCGGAATGACTGTGGACACAATCGAACGGCTGGCGGACTACTTAGGTTTGAAGATTACAATCGAACCCAAGACCAAGACGAAGGGACGGTAACGAATGGCACGCAATCAACGAAGCAAGGGAACTGGATCACTATTTCGCAAGACTGGCAAAGGCCCCTGGATTGCGTCCTACTGGGACCACGCCGGCAAGCGGCGCGAACATTCGACCCGCACCACCGATCGGGCATCGGCTGAAAGAATCCTAACCAAATTGGTTGCGGATTGTGCCTTGCGGCGCGATCTGGTAATTGACCCCCGCGACGATCGTTTCGCAATGGAAGGGCGCAAGCCACTTGCCGACCACGCGGTGGCGTATATTGCCCACTGCCAGCACGCCGGACACGCGGCGCACCACGTCGGGCAAAAAGAAACACAACTCAAAGCGATGATCGCCGGAAGCAAAGCAACGCGGCTGGCGGAATTGACTGCCGATGCGTTAGAACTTCACTTATCCGCGCTGAAAGATCGCGGGCTGGCGGCGCGGTCGGTCAACTTCGCCCGGCAGATTGCGGTCGCGTTTTACAGTTGGTGCGTCAAGACTGGACGCGCTGAATCGAATCCACTGCGGGTAGTTTGCAAGCAAGACGAATCTCGCGATCGCCGGAGGGTCCGTCGCCCGCTGACGGATGATGAAATGTCCCGGCTGCTGACTGTCGCCCGCGAACGTGGACGCGATGCGTGGTACCTGGCAGCGGCACTGGCGGGACTTCGCAAGGGCGATATGCAACGGTTGAAGTGGGGCGATGTGAACTTCGCCGAATCCACAATCACAATTCGGCAAGGCAAGGCCAAGCGGGTAGACACATTGCCGATGCACCCACAACTTGCCGATGCCCTGCGGCGGCGGCTGGAGGCGAACCCAGCACTTCCTGGCGCCCTGGTGTGGTCTGACACCGTCGGCGATCTAACGCGGCTGAAAGACTTCCTGCGGGCTGGCATCGCCCGGCGGGTGAATGTGCTTGACGACGACGGCAAGCCGGTAATGATTGGCGAAGGCGACAAGGCGAAGCACAAAACACGGATCGCAATGGAAGACGGCGAAGGGCGAGTAATCGACTTGCACGCACTGCGCACCACGCTGGGGACACAATTAGCACGCGCCGGCGTTACCCCCCAAGTTGCCCAGCGAATCATGCGGCACTCGGACTATCGAACCACATTGAAGCATTACACCGTGCTGGGGTTGACTGACACCTCAGCGGCAATGGACCGGCTACCGGGTGTCGCTCCCGAGCGCGATACACAAGTGGCAACAGGAACCGCGGATGCCAACCCCCAGCTATTCTGCCAGCAGTTGGAGCGCGAATCGGTGCGAACTCAAGCGAAGTCAGGCGAGCAACGCGCGATTGACACAACTCGCTCTGCCAACGAAAAACCCCAGCATTCGCCGGGGTTTTCACAAGATTCTGCCGCAAATTCAGCAAAGCGGGCGAAGGGATTCGAACCCTCGACGTTCAGCTTGGAAGCCCTTACAGAAACCATACGAGTAGGCTGTACTACGTTATTACGGGGGGTTCTCGATTGCAAACAATGCAATCGTTGTATCTGTATGCACCCCATTGCGCAGCGGAGCGCGGTGTACACCGCGCGCATTGGTGGGAGCAAGGGTGGGGGAGTTCTTATCGAGAGGAGCGCGGTGAATGCACCGCGCGAATTTCGCGGCCACATTTGTGCGCGGTGATGCACCTCGCTGGTTTGCGCGAGTTCATCGAGGTGTGACGCCGGGACTCAAGCGAATCTGAGCGCGGTGTGATGCACCGCGCTCAGGATGGCAAGCAAAAGAGCCTTCGTGCCAGAACCAGCCTTCAAAGTCGCTTCGCCAGTTCGGCACCTAAATCGAAAACCGTGATTAGCCTCATATGTCGGGCGATCTCGGCCGGTGCAGCGTGCTGGCACCGTTGATTCTTAGTAAACCAGATGAATTCGTCCAGAAGGGTGTCCATCACACGCATGCGTCTGCGCTTGACCAGTTCGGTCCAGATTGGTCGAAGGTCCGCCAAGTGCACCAGCGTCGCTTCAAAGAACTCGCGACTAACCACACGGGCGTATTCGGCGATCACGACACTGGTTTCGGCACGACATTGAGTCAGCCCCAACACGCCGAGAAGGCGTCGAACATTTGCGTCGAGTCCGAGCTGTTGTGGCTCAAGCCCGCCTTCATGATCTTTGTTTGTGGGTTTCTCAGATGGATTGGTATGGTCATTCTCGAAACGGTCGTCAGACATGTGGCTTGGGCAACCGGCCAGGACGGAATGTCCGGACATCGGCCCACCTCCACACATTCCAACCCGGAACTGTGTTCTTCCGGAACTTCCGCTAGATTTCCTTAATCCTCCCCAAGGATTCGAGAAATTACCTTGTTTGCCGCCGTCCAGGCGGTGTCGACAGATGCTTCTTCAAGCTGTTTATCAACGACCGGGCCACCGATAGTCGTAAGTTCGCGAATAGCATCTTCCGGCCACTTGCCGCCCTTATAGACGGTCCGAAGCCAATCGAGATACCACTTAATTGCCTGCATCCTTCGACGGGCCGCCCCCTTGCCATTCACCTTTGGAATGCTCTCATGTCCCGACGTGAACCACCAGAGTGTGATTACGAGGCCCACGTGTCTCGGCTGGGGAGCGCTAATTCCGGCTTCTAGCGCAATTGCTACCTCCTTTAGAATTGCAATTTTCCTGCGCTGATCAATAGGATCAGCCTCTGTACCCAGTCTTGGATAGATGATTGCTATCGCAGCGCACATCTTCGACGCCCACGCTTCCGGAGCCCGCTGTGACGTGTTTAGGGGAAGGGCGGAATCGACGGTTGCGGCATTCCCGGACACTAACTCCAATGGAGGTGTCCCGGACTCCCTCGTCGCTATCAAATTTACTTCTCCGCCTTGTTCAGGCTGACCGAGAAGAGTCTCCTTAAGAACAGCTCTATGAACCTCGTGCGAAAGCACTTCGCAAGCTTTTCGCTCGCCAGTCAATTGTCGAAATAGCAGATGTCTTCCTACCTGCACAAGATCGGCCCTTGCTGTCTGTGCAACGCCAGTACTCAGAGCAGGGTATCGGAGGCGAAATCGGTTCCGATTCTGTTGATCGCCGTCTCGAAATTCCCAGAGTTTTCCAATCAATTTTGGCATTGCAGAATCCGCAAGAAACGCCGGAGACCAGCGCCATGAGTACGACCCAACATCAATGACCGTGCGGTCCAGTGGTAGATGATCTGGAATGATGTACAGGGGGTCTGGTTCTTCCCGTTGGTCCGCAAGAAACAACAGTTTGGACGCAATCATCAGTTCAAGAAGTCGCTGGTCAGAGTGTGCAAACGCGCTTCGCGCGGCTGGAACTCCCATGTGCTTTCTGAGCGCACGTATAAGATCAGATCGCGGAAAGACCCCGACGATTTCTTGGGTACCCGTGTGCCAAAGAATCTCACACATGGGGCCCGCCGCCCAAGCGGGGTTAAAGATAAGGTCGCGTACACGATCCCCAGCACCAACAAGATGTTCGCCTACATCGCCAACCCAATGTATGATTCCAACATCACGCAATTCTGGTAGGTATGCGAGAGCTAGTTCGGGATCTCCCATGTCGCGGGAAATATCGTCCAAGTACTCTTGAACCGTAATCCAAGGTACTAGTTGTTCGTCAATGCGATTGGCCGCATGTTTGAGTGGGAACCTTTCGGCCAACGCGTTTCGGAGAGAGAAGAATGCAGGGGTGGCTGTTGAGGTCCATAGCTCCGAGATGGCCTTGCTTTCGACCAAGATATCATGCAATAAGGACCGAATTTCTTCAACGTCTGACTCCGAGCCCTGAACTTTGTCCCCGATATCCACTATCTGAAGTGGAATCTCGCCAAATGTCCGTGCGAATTCATGAAGCGAGACCTTCAGGAGGTTCAACTCGGCGTCGAATTCGGCGCGGACGCGTGTACGTGAATGTGTAATAACTACTGCCACGGGAGGCCACGGCAAGATCAAGTTGAGGTCCTTAATTCTCCGTTCGACATATGCTGATTTTTTCCGATCCAGGTCAGGATCGTCACGCTCCAGTCTCCTCTGAAACTCATCTTCAGCCATCGCACAAATGGTTTCTTCTCGCATCGCAGCCACCATGCGAATCCAATGAACGACCCTATTACCGCTGCCTTCGAGTGGAATATCGGCGCGAGCAACTACGGTATACAGCGAACGTTTGATCCCAAGAAAGAGGCGATGCGAACCCCAAAGAAACGACTGCCCGCCAAAATCAAATAAATGAGCCGTGATTTCGCGATCTTCCGCGTTCGCTTCGCTGACCGAACCACCAGCCTCGACCGCGAACGTCATCGATCGTCGCTCCCAGGCGCGCGTGCGATCTTGCGCTCGAGGTGGTAATTCATCCGGCAACCCGCTAAGCCGCCAGCGGATCATTGATTTACCGACTTCCCCATCGCCGAGAAGTGCAATCTTTACTTCCCGCCAAGGCCTGCTCGTTCCCGCCAATTTTGATCGCAAGCGGTCCAGCACAACGAGTGGGTTCTTAGCAGGCAAATCTCCCCCAACCTCAAAGTCTGGGTTCTTTGTGAGGTGAAGTTCTGTGAGTCGTTTCAGAGTTTCAAGGGTCCCTATCAGCTTGGGCGTAAGTTTGATCAGGTTATTCGATAGGTCTAGACAAGTAAGCTTTTGAAGATTCCTCAGTTCGACGACTCCGACTTCGCTAATGATGTTGCCTGCCAGATGAATGCGTTTGAGGTTTGGAAGCTTGCCTAACCCTCGCACACCGACATCGCCAATCTGATTGTCACTTAGGTTGATTCGCACAAGGTTTGCAAGTTGCGGAACGCTTGGAATCCCGTCATCTGAAATGTTGTTCGTGTGAGCATCCAATGAGACTAAGTTGGAAAGGTCGCAAATGGCCCGAAATCCTGCACTTCCCACGCTGTTCCCGCTGATATCTAGAAATGAAAGGCGCCGAAGACTCGAAAGCGATGTTGCCCCATCATCGCCAATGCGATTGCCGCCGAGGTTGAGTCTCGTTAGTCGCCTCAATTGTGCTAGCGCCGTTGCACCACTCGGTCCAAGGCGATTTGAGTTGAGATTCAGTACTTCTAAATGTTCGAGTCCAGCCAAGCCGTGTGCGCCATCATCGCCTATTCGATTGTCGCGTAGTCGGAGGTCCTTCAATCCCTTGATCTGACCAAGTGCCGCCGCCCCGCTATCTCCGATTCTGTTGAAGGAAAGATTGAGATTTGTGAGCCCAGAGTGAGAGGCGAGTACTTGGGCGGTTTCGTCGTCAACTCCGCAGGACCTGAGATCTAATTCCTTGAGCGATGACATTCGAGAGATCGACCGCATGCCCTCCACGCTCAGTCTAGTCCCGCCAAGCGCCAAAGATTGAAGTCGAGCGAATTCGGATAGTGCTACTGCTTCCCTATCGCTGAGTCCAATCGCACCGAGATCAAGGCGTTCAAGAGCAGTAAGTTTGGAGAGATGCCGGATCCCTTCGAGACCAATCCTGTTTTCGCAGAGATCGAGTTCTTGCAGATCCGATAGAGTCGATATCAGACGAGCGTGTTCGTCGTCGAGGCCGTTTTCCTTTAGTGCGAGCCGTCGTAAAGACGGAAGGTGCGTAAGAAATTCAATTCCTGATTTGCGCAGCCCGAACTGCATTGAGAGGTCAAGGGTTCTCAAGTTACGGAATAGAGAGAAGATCTGTCCACTATCCGCGTCAATTGGCGTGTACTTCAGGGAGAGATTGATTAGCCCTGGTAATAACGCGAGTTGTCGAAGCCCATCCCCGCCGATCGAATCACCTGCCAGGGTGAGCGTGGTCAGCAACGGCAATGTGGCAAGAGCTTTCGCCCCATCATTTCCAACGCTACACAAGTGCAAGTCCAACTGGGTCAAGGACAGGGTATTCGCAAGAAGTTGGGCTCCATCGGGACCCACTCGTATGCCTCCAATTACGAGATATGTAAGAGACTTCATCCGAGAAATCTGTGCTAATTGGGATTCGGTCAACGCAGGGGTAATCGCAATCCGCGAAATTGGCCAGTGATCAAGGTAATCCAACTGACCGTTGTGGCTTAGACCTTCCCATGATTCCTCGTCGAAGAGAGCCAGCTGCGTCCAGCCCTCAACTCGTGCACGATCTAACATCGCGCTAAGTTCGACAGGGCTCATTTGGTCAAGCTGATCCGAGATTCGCATGGACAACAGTAATCACCAATCTGAGACAAACCTATATTGTTTCCATGTCCCGTCGCCGCCTAATCCGTTGGATCACCCTCCTCGACGGTCCAATCCCTGGACTGACGTTGATCGCCGCGTACAGCGTTGTTCCCTGATCGCTTCGCTTCGTGACCCTGATGGCCGACCGCGAGACGCAGGTCTGGACACGATGGGAGTACGAACTAACGGCCCCTTGGAATGGCAAGAGTGGGGAGGCCAAACTGGTGCGAAACCTTGGTCCCTCGGCGTTGCCGCACTTGGGCGGGTCCACCGGCGACTTCATGGACTCTGTCCGCTGATCGAACGAACTCGTCAGCAACCGATACTGAAAGCATCTACAAAATCAAGATAGTCGAAAAAGTCGATGGTGCCGTCACCGTTGAAGTCGGCAGAGGCCTGATCGTTGCTAAACGCATCCACGAAATCGAGATAGTCGAAGAAATCGAGAGCGCCGTCCGCGTTGAAATCTGCGCGACAAGGTAGAGCGCTCGCAAGCCTCCACAGCAGAGCCTCAGCTCGGCCCGTAGTTACATTTATTCCGGATCCAGCAACGTACGTCGCGCCTTCCTCACACCAAATTGAATATGCCGACGTGTTCTCATATGCAGGCAGCAAAGCCTGGAGATCTACCCAGGATTCTGCAGTCCCGCTCCAAAGGCTCGCGTGCCTCGAGCCTCCAATTTCGACGCTTCCGACTTGCAGGCCACAAAATATGCCGCTTGCAAAGGAGGCCGTCGCGCCTAATGGGTGAAGATCAATCCAAGACTCTGCGGTTCCATGCCAAAGACTGGCGTGCTGCGACTCGCCAATGCGGGCGTGGCCGACCTGCTGAAGGCCTGAAACACCGACCGCGAAGGAATAAGACGCTCCTGCTGGATGCAGGTCCACCCATGAAGCGGCTGTTCCCGTCCAGAGAGACGCATGGTAAACATCGTCGAACACGGCACGGCCCACTTGTTGGCCGTCGCCAACGCCGTGAGCGTCAGAATATGACGAGCCAAACGGACTGAGATCTACCCAAGACTCCGCAGTTCCACTCCAGAGGCTGGCGCGGCCATCCGTCCATCCCACCTGCTGCCCGCCTGACGTTGCAAACGCTTGGGAATCTGTGCGCCCAAGGGGATGGAGATCCACCCAAGAGTTCGCCGTACCTCTCCACAGACTGGCCGTAAACGTCACCCCGTGTCCACCCGATCCGCCGTTGACGTACCCCACCTGCTGGTCCACGGAATTGCCGGTCGCGATCGAGAACCAACAACCCAGTGGATTCAGATCGACCCATGATCCAGCGGTGTCGTTCCAAAGACTTGCACGTCCAACACCGTTCACTTCGGCGTACCCAGCTTGAAAGGTGCCTGAGCCGCCATAAATGCCTGACACTGTCGCCCCAGGTGGATTCAAACTTGTGACCGTCCACTGCGCCCACGCAGTCGATGGCAAAAGAACCAAAATACCAATCCCCAACCAGTTCCGAAAATGGAAACAATTCATGGCTGTCCTTTCGATGATTCGTCTATGTACAGAAAGTAACGCACACGAACAACGATCACTGCGGCAATGAATCAGCAACCCAAAAAGGCCCACACCGATCTAATGCCTCACCCACTTGTACGGAGTTCCGCCAATAAAGTTGCAAATAATTCGCATGACCGCGTGGGTGGGGTCCGTTGGCGACTGCATCGATCGTGTCCGCTGCCCTATATTCCGCGATGGCAAAGCACGAAAACTTCATCGTCGGTAATGGCGCGTCCGGTCGAAGCTATGTGGTGCATACCAAGAATCCGCGGTTCGTTGCGGAGCTGTTCACGGAGATGGACGCGAAGCGCCCCAGCAAGTTGGCTGTTGAAATCGATGAGGGCGCTTTCGTGGATAATTTCGCGTGGTCGGACAAGCCAACCGCCGCTCAAGAACGGACCGCGAAGAAGGCGATCTCTGCGTTCTTGCGGAAGGTTAATGGGTAACCCGTGCGCACCCATCTACTTATTACAATCCTCGACACCCTCCGCGCCAGCCTACGGCTCCACATCGGGGAGGTGCAATTCATCATGCCCGATGGGGCAGAAATGTGGATGATCGACGCCGTGACCAACTCAGGTGAGCGGTGGATTGCCAAGCACCCGGAGTACGAGGGGGCGGTCCTATTGCTGGCGAAGATGGTCGGGTTTGAAGTTGAGGACGGCTGAACAGACTTTGGAAATAGTGGGGGACGGAGCATGCCAACGCCAGGAAAGCTGTTTGAAGAAGCTGTGTACAAACACATACTGAAAATGGACCCCAACGCAAGGGTGATGTTTGATCACAACGTTCCAGATATACACTCTGGTGAGCCGAGGCAAGCAGACCTGTGGATCGAAATGTCAGTGCCCGGAGTGGGACCGTTCAAAATCTTAGTGAGTTGCAAGGATCACAAAAAACGCCAGGGATCAATCGCGATTGAAACGATGATCGCACAGGTTGAGTCGTACGGTGCGAACTATGGAATCCTCTACAGCAGTTCTGGCTTCACTAAGCCTGCCCTCAAGAAGGCTCGCATCAAGAAAATCAGATGTTGCAGCCTCCTTTCGGATGGTTCGCCCGAGGTGCCGCCAGATATTTTTTGCGAGATCTTTATTGCGTACTCGACATTCAGAATTGGAATCGAGAATCAGTTGGAGTTTCCAGTTGGCACGAAGTGGGGCGATTTGCTCGCAGTTCGCACGATCGACCTGGGTAACCCCAGCGTCGCGGACCTGTTGGAACAAATCTCCATTAGATTCCGCGAACATGGCCTTGATGACGACCTATTCAGTACCGCCAAGTTGACAGAGCAACCTCGGGGAGTCACACTTTCCATTGGTGCGTCGCCCTCTTTGCCCCCTTTCAAAATTGCAGTATCGTTGGATTGGTCGTGGTATCGCGGATTGCGGGAAGTGTTTGAAACTACCGCCTCGTCCAACCAGACTGACGAATATGTAGAAGGTTCGTTAGAGACCTCGATACCCGTCACGCACTTGCCCGGAGAAGGGTGGGAAAAGTGCGAACGGCCAACGGGAGACTCGAAGCTACTTCGACTATTAACATCGCCGCTTGCCCTAGTCCCCGCAGCAGGACTTAATCGGTCCGCTGGCGAGTGGAAGATCGCTGAGCATCCTGTCATTGCTTTTGGTCCGGCCGCGACTTTGGAACAGGCCTTGCTGAACTCGGATCAGGAGGCACAAATACCAACATTCGCTGGTAACACCCGTGTGAACCTAAAGCAACGATTCGGGCCGACAAAGCCAGTGTCTATTACGCCAGTTGCGAGCAATCCCAAGTTCACAAAGCGGAAGCGCAAATCAAGATAGCGGCGGGAGAGGATCTGACAGTGGTATCAAATTCGGTCGCGGGTATAGTCACACCTCGCACCTTCCGATCGCCATTCTGTGCATCCGAAGAATCTTCCAAACTTACCCTGTCGCGGCACCATCGCACCAATCTTGCACTGAGAGCAAACTGGTGTTGTTCTCTTGCATTCACTGTTTGCACACTGATATTCGTTTCGCCCCGCCACAAACGCGCCGACACCGCACCAAGGACACGCGCGTGCCTTCGACGTGCAAAGCGGGAAATTCGAGCAGCTCCAAAACGCACCCCATTCGCCTTCGCGCTTCACGAACCTGCCACCCTTGCAAGTAGGGCATGACGCCATGCGAGTTGCTGCACCCGAGGCGACGACTAGTCCCTTGAATGAAGGTTGTTCGAGTTCGTCCACGAACACCGAGCGTTCAGCGTCTTTCGTTAGGATGAAGGTTTTCTGCTTGGCGCGCGTGATGGCAACATAGAAGAGTCGTCGTTCTTCGGCGTTGGGATAGGGCCCGCGACCTGCCAGTACGAGGTCCAGAAGCGGATCGTCCACAATTTCAGTGGGGAAGCCATACCGACCGCCCACGACATCCAGGACGACGACGTAGTCGGCCTCAAGTCCTTTTGCCTGATGCACCGAGTTGTACCTGAGCCTCAGTCTTGGATCTGGGGACTTGGCGAGCTTGTACTCATCGAGCACGAAGTGATAGCGGCCAAGGACAAGCACATCGATGCTCGGCTCTCGGCACTCTTGCGCAATCGTGCGAAGCGCCCGTGTGAAGGCGAGAACGTCTGTGTTGACATCACTTTCCTTGTCATCTTTCTTGGTTGCCTGTCCCACAGAAACAATCTCTATGGCGGGCAGATCGGAAGTCCGACGGGCAACGAGGTCTTTCTTGAGCTGCTGCGGATTGGACATGATGAACTTGGAGCTTGCCTTCAGCAGCTTGTCGTTGAACCGGTGCGTTTCTTTCAGGTCAGTGCGCCGAGTGAATCCAAAGTGGTCAGAGAACCGGGTCATGAGATCGATATCGCTGCCGGTGAATCGGTAAATGGATTGCCAGTCATCACCGACAGCGAAGAGTTTCGAGCCGGGAACTTGGTCGAGCAGCGCTGTGAGCAGCCTCGCTCGCCCGCGGGAGATATCCTGAAACTCATCCACCAGTATGTAGCGATAGCCCGGAGCATGTCGGCCGGCTCCGATGTGGCCTGCTGCCTCCGTAATCATGTCACTGAAATCGATCGCCTTTTCGTCGTTGAGCGACCTCTGGTACTTACTCAGAACGGCGACAAACACAGCCAGGAACCGCGTTGCACGCTCGTCGTTGGCGGCCGCCACGCGAGCGTCCACCTCCGCCTGAGTCCACGCATTACCTTTGTAAAGACTTAGGAACGAACTCAGCAACTGGACAAACGGGTCCATGATGGGCTTCTGCTGCAGGAGTGGGCCAAGCTCAGCAGGCGAGATCGTTCCAATCACGACTCCCATGGCGACGAGTGCCTTCTCGAGTTCTTTGAGCAGCCGACCTTCACGATGGAAATACGAGAATGTCTCAACCAGCTTGGTCTTCTTCTCCCGATGGAGTTGACGTTTCCATTTCATTCCCTCAAGGTATTTCTCAGGGTTCTCGAACCACGGTGGGGGCCTTCCCTCCTTGTTGATGCCAAAGTGCTCGATGTAGACCCCATAGTCAGGCAGGTAGAAGTCGGGGAGATACTGGCGATACTGCACCGACGCAGTGTCGTGTTCATAGGGCCGCTCATATTGGTACCTGATCCCATGCAACGTGAGCCAGTTGGCGATGACAGATTCTTCAAGGCTCTTGACCCGCTCATCGCGCAGCGTCCGCATCGAATGGCCAGCGATGTGCTGGAGATAATGGTGTTGACTCGGGAATGACTCAGGTGGGTGATACGGATAACGGAAGTAGGAAATGAATTCAATGAGCGAGTCTTGCTGCCCCGGCTCGTTCAGCAGTTCATCCACGAATCGGCGCAAGGTCGCACTGAGCGCCTTCTCATCCTCCGCCAGCTTCGAGAGCGTCGGCGCTTTGCCGGTGGCATTGGCGATCGTCTGCGAACCCAAAGCGTGAAACGTCTTCACGTTGATTCCCTTGGCCGATAGTGCTTCGAGGCGCTCTTGCATTTCCTGAGCGGCCTTGCGCGTGAATGCCAACAGCAGTATCTCCTCGGGCTTGGCGAGCCCTTCGTTCAAGATGTGCATCGTCTTCCCGACGATCGTGCTTGTCTTGCCAGTTCCCGCCCCTGCAACAACTAGGGCGCGATCCTCATCATGCAAAATCGCATCGATCTGGTCGGCATTGAGCGGGTAGCCCAGAAGTCGTTCAAAGAGGTCTTTGTGCTTGGTTACCTGCTTAGCAACGTACGCGCGGTTTCTAGACGAACGAGCGGCTTCTCCGTTTGCGACAATGTCCTGTAGAATAAGCAAACGCTTTGAAGGCGGAGTCGGGAGATCAGGTTCATACCACTCTCCTGTGAGCTGACCCGTGATCGGCCCACCGAAAGACATCCACTTTTCAAACAGGCGGTGGGTGAGATACTGCTCCCTTCCGCCGGGAGCCTCAAATTGTCTCTGGAGTTCTGCAGCCTCCGAGCCCAAGGACGCCAAAGTGGCCGCAAAAACAAAGCGACGAGCCGCTCTATCGCTAAACCCACCAAATCTCACTTCCGATCCGTCCCTCAACGTGAATTGCAAACTGTTCCAAACCATATTTGGAATCTGTTGCAGGATCGCGACTTTGGCGAGCGGAATGACGATTGAGGTGTTCGCGCTCACGGCGCGGATCGAGGCGTCATCGAACGAGACTTCAAGTAGGCGGCACGCGTGGCGACCACCCCAGAGTCGGGCAAGCCAGGATGTGGCAATGTTGAATTGCAAGACGGGAGAATATCGGTCGCTTTGTAATGTGACAGAGTGGATGCACACCGCGAAAACGCAGCAACTAATAATCGCTTTCGTCCAGTTACCCACCTTGACGTTTGGAACACGTCTGGTACGATGCGCTTGGCAAGTGGACAATTCGCGGCTTGAAACTGTGCATTGCTCAAGTGGCCACACCACGGATCGGTATTGTTTATGACAAGGGGCTAAGGATGGCTGGACTGACTTCAATTGAGCTTTTCGTCGGTGCAGGGGGTCTAGCACTTGGCACTGCTGCAGCGGGCTTTAAGCACGAAAAATTGGTGGAATGGGATGACAACGCTGCTGCAACCATTCTCCGCAATAAAGCAAATGGATTCGGCCCTGCAAAGCACTGGGATCTATTTCACGGCGATATTCGACACTTCGACTTTCGGCCATTCAAAGATAAGATCGACGTAGTAACCGGCGGGCCACCCTGCCAGCCTTTCTCGTTGGGCGGCAAGCACGGAGCACATGAAGACGATCGTGATATGTTCCCGGAAGCTATTAGGGCGGTGAGAGATATTCGGCCCAAGGCATTTATCTTTGAGAACGTTAAAGGACTGTTGCGAAGCAGCTTCAGCAATTATTTCAACTACATCATTCAGCGGCTTCGCTATCCCACAATGCGCCGGGTCGGCGATCAGGATTGGATGGACCATCTAGCGGAACTGGATCGTGTTCATACGTCAGGAAAATTTGGTGGTCTTAAGTACAACGTGGTTCGGCAACTCCTGAACGCCGCAGATTATGGAGTACCGCAACGTCGAGAACGCGTAATAATCGTTGGTATTCGATCAGACCTTGGTGCGGAATTTTCTTACCCCGAACCCACGCATGAAGAGAATGCTCTCATTTATTCCAAGTGGGTATCTGGCGACTATTGGGACCTACACGGCATATCAAAGGGTCGCAGACCTTTGCCTACGCCAGCCGAGCAAAATCGTGCTAGTAAGCTCCGCAACTACTCGCCCGACTTGATGTTGCTTCCTTGGCTCACGGTTCGCGATACAATTTCAGACTTGCCGAAAATCGGACCGGGGCAAACTTCCTCCAAGATCGCAAACCACTTCCTAAATCCGGGCGCAAGAAGCTACGCCGGGCACAATGGAAGCCCATGGGATGAACCAGCAAAAACTTTGAAAGCTGGCGACCACGGCGTTCCGGGTGGGGAAAATACGCTTCGATTTGAAGATGGCTCAGTCCGCTACTTCTCAGTTAGAGAGTGCGCCAGACTTCAAACCTTCCCCGATGAGTGGTATTTTGAAGGCTCTTGGACAGAAACAATGCGGCAACTTGGCAATGCTGTTCCCGTCAAGTTGATTGCGACCGTGGCGAAGAAACTCAAAGCAACGCTGAAGGAGTCCGCTCAACCTTTGGGCCAAAGTACGTTGCCTCTCGGGTAAGATTTCGATTCTTTGTAGAGAATGACCCGGGAAGGAATTTCCGTTGCTTGCCAACCGGTGGGTAACTGTTGGCAGATACAGGCGAGTATGTCTCTGAAACTCATGTCTGCCTTTTTCAGCTTAACAACTTTCCCTTTGTAATCGGCATGCGGCTTGCCTCTGGTCTCAGCAGTTTCAAAGCGGAAGGTATAAGGCGTAGCTTCCTTCAACTCTCCAAGCAGGTTCCAAAGGTCGAAATCTCCAGCTTGCAAATTGGTGCGGAAGTCAAGGTCGATCGGAAAGAGAACGTCAAAGGCATCATCTGGATACACAGTCGTATCTCTTTGCTTGCCGGGATCGTTGCTTCCGAACCCTGAATTATTCCAAGCTGATTCACCTTTGTAGTGCTTGAGCATGTTGTCTTCATGCAGAGAGGCCGCCCAGTTGTCATGCAAATACAGTCCCTTGAAACCGCAATTCTCAATCTTGATTGCCTTGCGTCCTTTTAACGTATAGAAATGGCGAACTAATCGGCCACGAAGGTCGGTATCAGCTTTGCCAAGATACATGAGCTTGCCTGACAGATAAAGCTGATAGACACCTTGTATGTCTTCAACGTCCTCCAGAGCCTCAAGGGTGAGCGGTCCAATCGGGAGAATCTTAAAAGCGTCCACCAACTGCTCAAGCACAGCTTTGGGTAGGTTGAAGTCGAAGTGTGCGACTGAAGACTTGGCCATGCCGGTATAGTGGAGTGGCTCCGGATCAAAGTCCAACAGGTACGAACTTGGATACATTGACCAAAAGACAGAGAAGCGACCGAATGCGGCGGATTCAGTCCAAAGACATGACAGCATCAACTATTTCACGCTCATCAGCTTGCCTGTCCCCGCCTGTTGGATAGTGTGTGATAGAAGGAGACGCTCCAATGGACGAAAAGACTGCAAGAGAGCTAGCTGAACTTCTTGACGGAGAGGCCTGGGAAAGGGATGGTGGGTGGGTAGTAAGTGTCAATGAAGAGGAAGATGGTTCAATCGTTCTCTATACCTCTGATGGCATCTTCCAGTTCGACGATGATGACGCGCTAAGTGCTGATACTCCGAGGTCCACCGTATCCGCCACAATTCCTTCAGCGGCGGACCTTTGGGTGGTGGTCGACGCCAAAGGCAATATCTTTTATCAAAATGACAAACTTGAACGCGGTTGGCGATTTGAAGAAGACGCGCGGATGCAGGCATCCGGATTTCAATCGCGCGATGGTGACAAGTACTTTGTTGTTCAACAAGGTACAACCAAGGTGCGGTGATTGGAAGCGAACCTGCGCGAAATCACATGTCAAATGACTCGCGGATAATGGACTGAAAATACCCTAGCTCTGGATTCTTCGTGGTTCCCACAATGAACGCGCGGTCGAGTAGACGATTTCCTTCCTCACAACAGGTTTCTGGAAGCAGTGAGCATGCATGACATGCCCCTAGATTAAGCGAATCGGTGCCCTGGCCGTTGCTCTCGATGCACAACGGGTCGGATGAACACCAATGTGCCGCACGAACCGCGAGTTCAACCATTTTTTCAAATCGCTCAGGAAGACCCTGCTGTGTGAGTCCCCCCATCGTGCCTTCGCAGTCACCGGCGGCAGTATATATGAGTATCCCGCACATTCGGTTTCCTGTCCCCTCGTCGCAGTAGATTCGTTCTCTAAGTGAAGAGCTTCCATATCCACACTCGAACGCGAGGCGACGAATCAATAAATGGGACAGAGTATGGAGGAGGAAAAAATGAGGGGTCAATCGACGAGGGGGTTGAGATCTCTCCGCCGCAATACGAGCGGCGGTCTTGGCCAGCTGCGCAGAACGAGCGATTACTGCGGGAAGTAGACTCCAGGTGTCCATCACATCTCGCTTCATGTTGATAAAGATGCCTTCTCCGAAAACTCTTACTGCGGGCAACCACGCCTTTCGAGTGAGGCTTAATTGCAAGATATCCTGTTGGTCGTAGACTCCGCGGACTGGCGGAGACACTCGCGAGAATCCAGTGAGTGCACGCGTTTCGGCCAGTTTTTCGACAAGTACAACTCGTTCGACATACTGGCCCACAGGGCGTTGAAAGGCAGACCCATCTAGGGGCCTTATGACAAAGTCCCCTTCTCCGCCTTTGGGGCCATTTAATGCGACATATTCAGCGTGGCGGTACTCGGATTCGCTCTGACTCGCGTTACCCAGACCAGCTCCAGACAGTTTGTACTGAACTGCAGCTCGAAGAGTGTCGAAATCGAGACGCTTGTTCTTCGCCACCATTTTTATGCGCTGATCGTCCGGCATTCCGCCAATTGCTACTCCGCACGTTAAAAGATCCCAGATAGTTGGTTCATCAATTATTCGTCGAACTGGACTAGTTAGGGGAGGAATCAATATTGAACTCGCGACCTTTGCGAAGTACACATTTGATCCGCCGCGTTGAACCACGACCGGAGGAGACATACTCGAGCATGTTGCCTCTCTACCTTCCGGACCCAGCCAGGGTCGCTCCCCGCGGCATTTGAATCCGAACAACCCATTTGGGCCCGCGCATCCCATCATCGACTTCTTCGCTCCACATCCAACGCATTCCACGATGATGCCCTCAAGACCAGCACGGCCCGAGTGTCTAAGTCGAAGACTACTTTGCGAACAGACCTGAACCGAATCCAGCTCTTCTCCGCTCTTTCTGTGGGCCCAAAGCAGCCATGGAAAGTCGGTGATATGGCCAGCGGAGCACGCCACCACGAAGCGAAGCGGTATCATGCGACACTTCGATCTTGGTCCGCGATCGGGGAGACTTGAACACGCTGACATCTTCGGAGACGGAGAACGCGGATTTCGGCACAGCGGGGAACCTGGGTCATTCCATTGAGCCTCGTGTAGACCATCACATCTTGGGCAGCTATGCCAGAGTGGAAAGCGAACGAACGGGAGGTAGCCTCCACCGTCGTGTCCTTTCTCGGGCGCGCGCGGAGGTTCCCGAAAGCCATCGACTAATAGTCGCCGCGCGAGGCGATCATCGCGTAACTCCATCTCTGGCAGGTCCGGCCACGCGTCTAGTCCACCCGCCATCAGGGAC
The DNA here is from genome assembly GCA_964484185.1 of uncultured Phycisphaeraceae bacterium. Taxonomy (GTDB): domain Bacteria; phylum Planctomycetota; class Phycisphaerae; order Phycisphaerales; family UBA1924; genus F1-120-MAGs238. The sequence continues at coordinate 114,850 of CAZAEQ010000008.1, read as the reverse complement.
TGCTGAGGAAAGTCCACCATCGCGCCAACGCCGAAAGGCACGATTGCTTGGGAGCGTCTAAGCGGGAGATTGTTCAAAGTTGGCCTCCTTCCGTGGGGCTTGGATATCGGGACAGCACTTTGCACGCACAGTCGGAGTCGACACTTCGGAGCGAAGAGGGAGTTGACCACGCGATATCCCGCTCGTGATCAGAAGGGAGGGAGCCAGCTGGGTACATCAATCTTCGCACGTCATCAGGGGCTTCATTGAAGTTTCCCCATTCCGAAGGATTCACCAATCTCCAGTGTTCGAGCAGTCGAGCGATGTTGGATTGAAGCGTGGTTACGTGATCGGGATCAATCTGGCGACAGCGATCCACCAACCAGTTGATTGTGTCTACCAACACCGACGAGTCGACATTGAGCAGATCGGGGCTGTGGATGCCGCAAATATGACGAACAGCAATGACCAGCAGAGCGTGTATCGCCCTCTCTTGCGCTGGAAGAGAGAATGGCGTGACACTGGTTGGCTCGACAAAGCGATAGAACGCTTCGTGGTATGAGCGAAAATGTTCGTAGTGGGAGCGATCTCGTGGATTTCCATGTGCATACATGACGGCGATAAGACCGGGCGCGTTTGAGGAGCGCCCAACGCGGCTGGATGCTTGAATGTACTCAGATGTTGTCTTGGGCTGAGCCGTGATTGCCATGAGACCGAGACGGTCAACGTCCACGCCCACGGAAATCATGTTTGTGGCAAGCAGCGTGTCTAGGCAGCGCGGATCTGGATACGACACCGCGAGTTGCTGCAGTATCACCGGTATTTCCTCTGCGGACCTTCGACTTGTCATTTCTATGGGTGGACCCAAGTGACGCATGTTCCTCCAGTCGACCGAGTATCGTCGCGCAAGCACCTTCAAATACTCTGGAATATCGGCTTCAATCAGCGTGCAGGAGTTTCCTAGCTCTCGGAGGGTGTTGAAGTACCAAATGGTGGTCCAATAAGGGTCTCGAATCGACTCTCCCTGACCTGGTTCCGAATCCAACCACTTTGAACCAAACAACAGTGCTGCCACCGCTCGAATCTGAAGAGTGACAAACGAAGGAGCGGCACTTCCAAAGGCGCCGACATACAGGCGACCCGCAGAAGACTGCTGTAGAAGCGAAAAATAGTTGTCGTCCGCACTTAGGCCAGCAGGTGGAAACACGGTGGTGCGGCGACAGTACAGCCGCTTGCATTGCTCCTCTGCTCGCCTGATCGTCGCAGTTGATGCCACAATTTTGGGGCGACCGGACGTGCGCATGCAGAGCCTGTCGATAATTGCCTCGTATAGACCAGTCATCGATCCGAGGGGGCCAGCTATCAAATGAAGTTCATCTTGAATAATGAGATCTGGAGGAGATCGCGGGACACTACCTAATCCAAAAATAGCGCCTGCCTTCTCCCTCCAGGCTAGCATCGCGAATTTATCGACGGTTCCAATTATCAATGATGGCGGCGACTCGTAAATATCGTCATCGATCACACTAATTGGCAAACAGGTCGGCGTGGTGCCAAATGGACATTGGTTACAAGGACACACAAAGCGAACCGTGCGTTCAGATCTCACATACCGGTACCCTGGAAGGGTCTTATTGTCCATCTCTGTTCCGCACCATGGGCAGTTTAGAATCTGGAACTTGTTCTCGCCTCTCCCGAGCACCCATGCACTGAGATCTTTGTTCGCATCTTCGCGATTGTTTGGCGTGAGGGACTGCCCGACCCAGAGACCAATACTAACTGGCGACTGCCCTAATCGCTCAGGCTCCGCGCGTCGGAGTAATTCGCATGCCGAAATCATTGAACTTGCACGCTGGAATTGCTGCGAAGTGAGTAGGCGAAGCGTGTATCGCATCAATACTGTGCAGCCGTCGCTTGTGGGATCAATAAGTCGGCGAATTAGTATGGTGTAGGCTGACAGCCCGAGGTATGCTTCAGTTTTTCCGCCGCCCGTTGGAAACCAAATTAGATCGACGACGTTGCGATTACTGGAAGGCACATCAGTAGCACCTGGCAACATGCTCCTGAGATTCATTAGCAGGAATGCTAGCTGAAACTTGCGCCAGCGGCCCGTTCGACTGTTCAAGGGCGCGTAGTTTGTTGGGAGTGGCTCCCAAGCGTCATTGACCGCTCGGCGCTTTCGACGATAATGCAATTGCTGCATTAACATGACCCGATTCGTTAGCGTGAACGCTTCGCGGACCGTTTCATTGGTCATTAACAAGTCAATGCCGTCCTGAATTCGATTCTGGCACGCATCGCATAAAGCAAGGTGCGCGTCCGCCGTCGACAGGAGATCGTCAGTTATGTCTGACCTTTCCGCTCGCCTCGCGGCGATCCACCCACCGTATTCTCGCGCGACGGGTTGCAGGAGACTCCCAAGTTCTTCTCCGCTTAGAGCCCCCGCGAGTCCAGACAACACATGCATGCTGTATTCGTCGCCACTGCCATCTGTTGGTTCGATTGGGGGAACTTTCACTCTCGGAAGTGATGCGGTTTCAACGAGAGTTGTCCTTGGCCCATCACACCTGTTCCAGTCTGTGGCGCAACCATGTCCGACAGCAAACGATCGGCGATTTCGATAGAGCAGAGAGAGAGATCGCTCCTCTGGATCTTCCGAAATACTGGCCTTCGATCGATATTCGGAAAATACTGCTCTCCCGTGTTGGTCCCGGACACGAAGTCCAACCTGAAAGAAGCAGTCTGTGGCGGGGGGAGGTCCGGTGCGGCTAGCTGGTTTCGAGTTATAGACCACCGCCGTAATCAGCGAATCGTTTTGCCGATGACGAACTACCACTCGGAGCTTTAGATCATTACCTAGGTCATGATCTAAGGGACGCAGTGGATCGCCACGATTAATATTCAAAAGTGGAACTGGAGCGATATTGCACGCGACACGTTTCCAGCGGCGTGCCACCCAAGGGGCCTTTGACTGTGATGTGTTGGGAGGCGATGTCTCTCCGACTCCCAAGGGGGGCATCTGCGTTGCTGCCGTTTGTTCAATGACGCGATAGGTGGCGGCTCTTGGCTCGAATATGAGTTCCGCTCCATGTTCGACCACAAACGATAATCCCATCGCGGCTGGGTAATAGGCATTTGCAAGCCTTATTGTCATGTCGTATGAGGCATCGGGAGAGTCCTCGTGTCCACCAGAGCGGGGCTTCTGCTCAGCATGCCTGGGTGATTCACCCGTGTCTACGACCGTGGCCGTCCCTGTGTCTCCGGTTGATTCTTCTTTCCTTGCATCTTCATCGGCGGTTTCATCGATTTCCTGATTTCGTGGGAATAGCACTCCCGCCGAATATCGTTGTCGCGGTGAATCCTCAATTGTTTCATCGTCGGTACTTGGACCAACGAGTTCTTCATGAAGAAACTCAGCGAGTCGTTCTCTAAAATCTTCTTGTGCCGTCATTGTTCGCCTCACTTTGAATCTATTTAGCTTTGAGCATGCTTGTCCATCCACGCCTCCAACTTCCGGTCATGTGCTTCCCGAAGCCTCTGTGGAAGCAAGATATAGAGCTTGGCGCGAGCTCGGGTCATGCCGACATAGGCCACGGACTTCCACCACGGCTTATCGATGTCATCTAAATCTATCAAAATAATGAAGTCATTTTCAAGTCCTTTGAAGGCGGAAATGGTTGAAAGCGTGGCGGCCGCGTAACGCCCAGATATCGCCTCCAAGACGTTGTCGGCAGTCAACAGTGCCAACGGATTGCCACCGCAACTGGCCGCAGTGGCATTGCTGCCAGCGAGATGTCGCGCACTAAGAACTGTGATTCTACCTGGTGCGACACCTTCAACGTTTGTCAGTCTGTCCAACACAGATTGCAGTTGTTCGACGCCTTCTTGGGCGGGCTCCATCCACAGATATTCGACTGGAGCACCTTCGATCATTGAAGGCGCGATGTGATCCGGTGTGGTGAGGAGGTTGGTCTCGTGCACTATTTGCCGCGTGTTGCGATAATTTAGCGAGAGCATTAAGGTTTTGCCAAAGTGAGCAAGACGGTCGAGGGCTTGGGCTTCGTAGGTGCCAAACACAGCGGCTTGATTGTTTGAGTCCAGAAACGCTCGCCATGTACCCGCTTCGATCCCCCCGACAATCGCGAGATCGAATACATCAAGGAAAGCGCTCTGCATGTAATCCTGCGCTTCGTCGAGCACAATGATATCGAATGGTCGATGCTCCCCTTCCAAAAGCGCCATTGTCGCGTACTCGGGGATTAGACGAGGATAGATTGTAGTTTGATCAGCCTCTCTCCTCCGTGCCTCAAACTCCGCCGCATAAACGGAAGATCGGATCAATCCGTGACAGAAACCATGAACAGTTCCGACAAATCCCTGTGAACTTGTGATTTCGACGGACGCCTGCAGTTGACATCCCAGGAGTCGATTGAAACACAGGAACAGAACTCGCTTGCTTTGTCGAACTGCCCGCCTTGCAATCTCTGCAGCCAGCAAGGTCTTGCCGGTGCCAGCCGCGCCATCGATAATACATCGGCTCGTGTCCCGCATGGTATCAAGGACCGCATACTGCCCCCTTTGTAACGACACGAGCGTTCGCAAGCTATCGTCGGCCTGTACACTTGCTGGTACAACTGCGTCAAAATCCCCTCGAACGAAATCTACGATCGTTTCAATAACCTGTGGCGTGGGGGATTCACTTCGGCGACCAAGTCCCTTGTATCGCTGCTGTGTGGTTTGAACTACGCGATCTATATATGAGCCAAACCCCTTCGCACGGTCATCGAAGTCGTAGACTAGGTCGGCGAGTTCCGATCCTTCGTGATCCCGGACTTCTGTTCTCAATCGACAGTCGGGAGCGACTACACCATAGCAGATCAACAAGTGTGAAACGGGGGAGTCTGGACCAAAGTGATCGCGAAGTCTCCGTTCGAGCGAGTGCATCGCGGATCTGGCCTGCTCAAATGGCCCACGACGGTCAGTACGAACTACGTCATGGCGATCCGTAAACGTCCACACGCCTGCTTGCCGTCTGACACCACCCCCTTTTACTTCCAAGACAATTAGAGCTTTATCCGTCAATAGGAAAAAATCAATTTCCCCAGCTCGTTGTGAGACGTGGCGGCCAAGTCCGAGTGAGTGAAGGCACACCCAGCGATTCCTGTTTTCGAGATTCCTTATTAGCTCAAAAAGGCGACGTTCTGCGCGGCTCTTTACGTCGGGGTGAATTGTGTCAGGCAACATCGATGTCATCGTGTTTCACCTCTAACACTCTATTGCAAAGGCTGCGTCGAACCGGAATGTCCGCAGTATCAATATCCGCCAGCTGAAGTACTATCGCTGAATCACTGATGGAAACCTGAGCAGATTCCCAAGACTGGCCTTCGCCAATCAATTGAGCAAACGCGCGAATGACTTGGGTGGCGAGTTGACGAGATGCCCGCAAATGTGCGCTGCGTACCTCAGAGATTGCCGACTTGCACTGCTGCATCCCGCGCTGCAATATGCTGCTATTGGTTATTCGAGCGATATGTTCCACATCCTCGTAGGCCCGCGGCGCGATGAGCTCCTCGTCGCGAAGCCACGCCAGGACGGTGTCCGGCTGTTTGTTTATCCCAGCCTTGCGTAAGTATGACACAAAACCTTGATCGCTTAGTCCAATCGATCGCTGCGCCGACATCAATGCATCGTGCCACGATCGAGCGACGACTCGTGCCTTTGAAGTTCCGAGTAGCCGATCGGCCTCAAGCCGAATTGTATCCGCTTCGGACCCTTTCTGAAACAAAAGGTAGTCACCGGCACACAGGTCGTCGCGATCAACAATAGCGATTTCTTCGGCAGCCTCATTCTGTTCGGACTCGATGGTGCCGACCAGGTGCGAGACTACTTTGGCGCGATAACCCTGTGTGAGATACGCAAATGATGAATTGGTAAAGAATGCAAGCTTTGCCTGGGCCTGCGTTTCGGAAGCGGAGGGTCGCCCCACCTCGGTCAAGAGCACACGACGTTGCAAGGCAAGCTTGGCCCGAATGCCCTCCAGATCGAAAGAGACAACGGGCGGGATGACAGGTAGTTCGTGATTGGAAAGATCGGAAGTCTCTTGCGAGCCCGTTACGATAGATAGCGGGGACTGAACGTTGGTATACCTGTCGCGGGCGGTGCGTCTTTCGGAGAATGCTTGATAACTACGTAGTTCTGGGGGATATAGCAGTAAAGTCATATTCTGTGAGGCTGGCGGATAGATCAGTCGGGTGATGTGTCGCGCGTTCATCCATCCGCTCATGACAAGACTGCTAGCCCCACTTCGTTGCGCTGTGTCCACTGTAACAAGTCGAATTGTCTGGTTCGACGCTGTGACGACGCTAGCGGCAAACTGACTCATGTACTCATCGGTTAGTGCCCCTGGTCTTATCACGACATCGAATGATTTTCCCGTTCTAATGTGAGTTTGCAGCGCGAGCCATTTTGGATTCTGGCGTTGAAGGCTGCCGATGAACTGTATAAGCCGATCAGAAACGCGCGTCGCCAGTTCTCTCTCGGTGTCTGTAAGAAATAGACTGGCTTGTGCCATGAACCGGATTTTGCCGGCCGCGTCGTTGCAACGTTTCGTGCGATCGGTCAGGCCAACAAGTGGAGTCACCGTCTCAAACAGTGTTACCATCGCGGACCAACTGTTTCCAACCATTTCGCCCAGTTCGGTGGAATCCTTGCGACGATCTGACGCCTCCTGTAGCTCGTGGACGGCACCGAATAGCTCGACAGAATCCTGGCACTCGACTCGCTCAGGTGTAACCTCTGCTCGACACGACATCGCTATCTTGTTTTCGTAACTCCGCACGCTCGTGTCTTTGTTCTCGGTAGTGCGCCAGATCAATTGCGAAATATCTCGTCTGCCCCATCTAGCGAGGCCTACTCCAAACGCTCCTAGCGAATCGCTTTCATCATTCGATTCATCAGCAACCACAAGTGCCCGGTTTGGCGACGATACCAATCGTCTGATCGCCGCTTGGCGCAAGAGGTTTGACGCCCCGTCAACAACAATAATCGGCTGGGGCGATTTGGAAGTCAGTTTGTCGAGTTCTTCTACTGCAAGCGATGGATGTGGCGCGATGAGCATCAGAGGACGAGCGTCTTTCCATTGTGACGACCAGGGATGCTGTTCACCAAACTGGTCGAGGTGGCTCATCGGAATAACGTCGCGAAGCTTCTCGCCGAACAAAGAGAGGTGTTCCGCCCAGTGACGAATATCACCTGACTGTCCAATCAACAATACTTGAGGCTGGTTGTCGCTGAAATGCACTGGAACCGATGACGCGACGATTCGATCGATGGCGCGAATCGAATTCTCGTTGTGGGAAAGGTCAGTCCGAATGTCACCACGCGTAGCAACGGAAGACGGTGCGGCGGTCAACCGAGCGAAGAACTCTGGCGTTGCTGGCCACCAGAGTTTTTCCTCTGAAGGAAGACCTCGTTGAACGCGATGGCGAATTAGACTGAAGTACGGGCCTCTCCCGTCAAAGTGTTTGATTTCACCAAAGAGGCGAGTTGTTTCTCGACTATCGACGAATACTTTGTCTCCTGCCTTGAACCCACCACCTTGGCTGTTTGAATTAACTGAGTCAGCAACTCCCGCGAGTGCCGCTAGAAACCCAACAAGAAATGCAGTGGGACCTCTTTGTGGCACGACAACCAGGAGAGATCTCGCGCTCTGTGCGGCAGAAATCGTGTCTTGAAGTAGTCCCGCGTTTATCAGCGCGAACTCCGAAAGTGTGATTAGTGTTCCGTTGTCATCAATCACAAGCCAGTTGACGAATGGCCATCGATTAATGACCGCATCAAGCGCTTGACGCACACTTGCTGTGGCACCATTGCATTGCTGCAGAGCAAAATTAACGGCATAATCATCATCGAGCAGCCCTACGAGTCCACGATCATCAGGTACAACGTCATCGATCTGCAACAGATAGCGTAATCCACCACGCGCCCATGTCGACTCACCGGTGCCTCCTGAGAGCATGTTTATTAGTTGCTGGACGTTGCGTGACAAGTGACTAAATATGCCAGCCGGATCTTGTTGCGAGAGCCTGTCGCAAATGGCGTTGCTGCGTTCGGCTATCACGCTGTCGTCCGAGTCGATTGGCGAGTCTCGGAACTCTCGAACTCTCGTCTCGATTGCAGCCCGATGTGTGTCAGTTAGGTTTAGACCGTTAAACCCAATGCCCTGCCCAGTCAGTGTCGCAATTTCCCTCACTGTGGTTGCCAAGACGCAGTAGTCGTCCTGGAGACCAATCCGAGGGCGAGCATCGTCAACCAAGTCATTCTGTTTCAGCAAGTATTGGAGCGCCGCTCTCGCTAGAGACCGTGTCTCAATGGATTCTCCAGCGATTAGGTGGTAACTCAGCGATATCGCATCGCGAGCTAACGGGCGCTCAAATCCCAGATCTATTGCACGCTGGGAAATGTAATCGGACACTGAAAGGATAAGGGCTTCGTCTGATACCGTGGGGGCAGAAACGCGAATTGACTCGACAATACGCTTGAGCTCGGCTCTGTTCGCAAACGTCAGTCTCTGCACGATCCCTCCCAATAACACAAATTTCCAATAACGCAATCGGTGCGTGATCCAAGTTGAGCGATGCCGAGTATATCAGATTTGGGCCAACAGCAATCGCTTGCTTTTTCCGCTTCGGCCTTGGGGACTGAACATTGCACAGTCTGGAGGGCAAACTCAATTCCAAACACCCCCATCCGGACCCCCTCCCAATTCGCTATTAAACTTGCCCCGTAGAATCCCCTGTCCGGCGGCAAAACCCCTCACCGACCTCCCTCGGAGCCCCCATGCGCTTCCTCACCCGCCTCGAAAACCTCGAACGCAAGATCGCTTTGCCCGGTGGCCAGTGCCAATGCAACGATGCGGCATCGGTGACGGTCGCGCGAATCGGTGCCACGCATTACCCGACTGACCACCCAAGCGTCGTCGCTCCGGGCTTCAAGCCCACACTATCGCGTTGTCCTTCGTGCAACCGCCAGCGCAGCCAGATCACCATCAACTACGTCGATCGCCTGCCGCAACCAGACTGACTTACTTCGTCCACGTCCGTTTCCTGATCACCTCGATCACCGCCGTCGGCGCGATGTGATCCAGGTACCGCGCGGTGGTCGTGATGCACCGATGCCCGAGTTGCTTTGAGATGATCCCAATATCCACGCCCTCGCTCCGCAACTCACTCGCGTGTGTGTGCCTCAGTCCGTGAGCATGCACGCGCTTGGCAATCTTGGCCTTCCTCGCTAGCACCGGCATCAACCTACGCACGTAGGCGGTTGTAACGACCCCGCCCGTCCGCGAACAAAGCAGTGGGGCACCAACAAGCGACCCCCATCTATCTCGTACCTCTATCCACCGCGCGATGTACAACGTGGCCGACGAGTCGATGCCAACCGTCCGTGCATACCCGCGTTTCCCAAAGAGAACGCGGATCGTCCCGGCCTCCAGATCAACGTCTTTGGGATGGAGCATCAGCGCTTCGCTCAACCTCAACCCCGTTCGATAGAGCAACGCAATCATCGCCTTGTTCCGTACACCAACGTCGTAGCGCGGGCACGCTGCCATCAACCGTTCCACCTCGTCCTGCGTCAGGACTTCCGCCGGGAATCTCCGCCCGGTTCTTCGCTTCTGTGGACACATCTTCGTTCTCCTTCGCCGAGTCCACATCGTGTCCGCTACGGACAAGCGTAAACTCGTAGCGCACTTCTATGAAGAAGAAGGCAAGATCGCAAGTCGATGCGAAGATCAATCACGATGCTTATGCATCGCTATTCGGGTCGCCGCCAGAGCCGCCAACCACCTTGATGTCCGGGAAGTCGTCATCTTCGGGGTTCAGCTCAACATCCGTTTCACCCTTGTTTTCAGGGGTTATTTCATCATCGGGAGTCTCGTTGATCCCCTTGGCATCAACGTTGACCACATGCTTGGCTCCCGGTGGAACCTCGTCGGTGATGTCTTGACCAACCTGTTCTTCGAGCGCTTCCACGCGAGCTGCGAGGTCATCTATTTCAAGTGACTCGCGCCCAAACTTGAGCACAGCAATTGCCGCCGCCACGCGCGAGTTGAACGGCGCAGAACCATCTGACATGATCTTCGCCAGGACATTGATCGCCACGGGCGTTGCGCGTTGACACAACCCAATCGCCTGCGAGAACGAATTGCGCCGCGCTTCCCGATACCCGCGCTGGAACGCAGGCTGCTTCATCCAGTTGTAGATGGTGCGTTCCGCGATCCCCGTCTCTTGCGATGCACGCCCGATCGTTGGCTGCGACACCAGCGCGAGAATCGCCTTCTGTTGAAGTGGGGTAAGTTCATCGACTTTCATGACCGGCTTGCCCTTCATATATACCTCCAAGTACAAACCCAGGGGATTCCCTTGATCTGATTAATTCCTGTTGACTCGCCTTGAACTGGGCAATGTGCAAGCCCCTCATGTGTGACGCCAGCGCGAACGTTCGCGAAGGCAATCGCATGTTTCAAGGAGACGTTGTTATGGCTACGAAGAAGACCGGCACCAAGACCCCCAAGGCATCCAACAAGAAAGGGGACAAGGCGCGCAAGGCCGCGATCGCAGAGATCGAAGTTCGCATTGGCAAAATTGAAAAGCCCGATTCGTTCGAGGCAGAACTGGATGGCGTGATGCCACCAGCAAATCGCAAAGTGCGGCCACCGCGCGTACCCAAGACACCAATCGCAAAGGCTCCACCGAAAACGAAAAAGGTCAGCGCGCTCGACGCCGCATACAAGGTGTTGAGCGCGTCGAAGGAGCCGATGCGGGCCGTAGACCTCATCGCCGAGATGGAAAAAGATGGTCTCTGGAAAAGCCCCGGTGGGAAAACTCCGGAGGCCACTTTGTACGCCGCGCTCATCAGGGAGATCGCCGCCAAGGGCAAAGAATCGCGCTTCAAAAAGGCCGACCGGGGACTCTTTTTGGCGACCAAAAACCCCTAAAAAACGATGGCAGTTTTCCCCGAGGCACTGCCAACCTATTAACGACCTAACGAGGCCACAAAAACGACCCCATTTTGACCCCCCCTTACTGCCAAATTTGGCCCCCAACTTCTGGGGTGACAACGTGGGTTGCGACGTGGGCAAACTGGGGGGCGTTTGGGCCACCCAAAACGCTCCGGACCGCTCCGGGGCGTTCTCTTCTGGACGGGCCGTGGGGCCAACCGTGGGGCCAATTGGGCGACCCAGGGGAATCCCTTGGTTCCAGATCGACCCACCAAGGACATCCCCTAGATGTGCTCTGGAATGAATCACGACGCCTTGCAATGTCGCGCTGGTTACGCCCTCATGTGTCAACGGGACGCATGTCGCGAACCGCAAGAACGAACGGAGAAGAACATGGCTCGCAAGAACAAAACCACCAACACCAACGACGCAGCGCGGAACGCCGCGATGGAAACCATCCGCCAACACCTCGGATGGGAAACGCTCGAGACTCGCAAGCGCGACAGCCTCGACTTCCACGACGTATCGGTCGCCAGCATTCGCGCGATCATCGACATGGCCTTCGACGCCGGGTTGGCCGCCGCCAATACCACGCCAGCGCAACCAACTGAACCAGAAGAGATGCTGGCCACGCTGAAGATCAACAAGACCAGCGGACGCAAGACCGGGGGCGTATGGGTTGAGGGAACGATCGCAGGCCACTCGTTTGAAGCGCTGGTCTTCCCCGAACACGCGACCGACGAGGCGTACGAATTGGGCACCAGCAGAATCTCGAAGTATTTCTTGCAAGAGAACTTCACGCACGTAGCGGTCGCCGCGTTTGACCGGGGCTGGGAAGTTCAACCAACCACCGACGCCGCCAAGAAGATCACCGACCTGCTCGCAGCGGGATTGGCCGAGACGGTCTTCGGGAACTGAACGCAACGCACCAACAAAAGGACCACACCAATGACCGAAGCCCATCTTGAAACCCGCCTGAAAGACATCATCGAGTATCTGCTCAACGCCCGCGACGAAGTCGAAGGCGACAACGATGACATCGCGCTGGCCGACATAGCCCGCGACATGGTGGATGACATTCAGAGCATCGCCAGCGTCCAAACGTTCGAGGAGGCCGGTCTCGCCACGCGCGACATGGGCTTGGTGATCGGGATGGAAGGCGGCGGCAAGTTCCAAGTGACCATCGTGAAGTCGAGATGAGCAGGTGCATAAGGCGAAGATGGCTGGGATGATCTTCACCAGCCATTCCTCTGTGTCACTGGCGTCCAGATCGTGTCGTCGTCGCCGTCAGGTCCACCGCCCATGATGATCGGGCCCTTGCAGACGTATATGAAGGGCTTGGGCGCGTTGCGATCGGTAATCAACCTGTGCCACGCCAAGCCCAGTGCGACAACGCAATCGTCGTGGCAACCTGAAGGCGCGGAGTAGCGCACACCAGTGCGATGGTATTCGTACTCGAAAACTTCAAGTTCGCTGCGCAGAACATCCTGCGAGAATCGCAGGCTGCGGGTTTGAATGCCGGACGCGAGTCCCTCGCACAGATTCTGTTTGCTGCGAGAAGAGAAGTGATACCCCTCGATGTACCCAGGACTCTTGCGCTGCAGGTCTTCCAAAATCACATCGCCGATGCCAGTTGAATCGACGAAGGTCGGAACGGTCGCTATCTTGAGAATGCGATCGATAGATTCGCCCCAAGGGATGTTGTTCCAGCGATCAAAGTAACAGACACCACCTGATTCGTTCAACCCAATGACCACGCAGTAGTCTTGCGCGCGAGCAAGGTCCACGCCCAGCGCAACGATCTTGGTGTCTTTCTCTGGTTCCAGCGTGAAGCAATCGTGAATGGCCTTGAGACCGAAGGGGTTACCAGAATCATCGCAGGGGACACCCTCGAACTCTTGGAGGTAAATATGTTCTGGGAGTTCACGCTTCGCTGCTGCAAGTTCCTCCTTGCTGATCGCCGGGTTACTCGACGTGGGCATCCGGAACGACGCCCAGCCTTCATCGCCATGACTCCCCTTCTCAAACAGCCGATGAAACTCACGCCTGCCCTTTGGCGTGCCAAAGAACCATCCCTTCCCCCGGTAGTCAGTGAGAGTGGGGCGAATTGCCTCGCGCCAGATCGAGATGAGGTCGGGCATGATGCCGCATTCGTCGAGGACGACAACGTGGTATTTTCTCCCTCGACAGGGATCGGGAGAGTCAGCGGACCAGAAGTCGATCGTGCCGCCACCGAGTAATTCAAGACGCTTTTCTTGCTCGTTCGCGCGAGTAATCACAGGGCGTAGATCGCGCCGACAATCGCGCCACGCATCTTGGAGATACCGATAAATCGGCGATACCCATCCAACGTGCTGGCCCATCGTCGCTGCTTCAGCGGCGATGACTTCCCCCATCAAAGTTTTGCCGAATCGCCTGCCACATTGGACGACGTTGAACCGCTTCTGCCTTTGGTAGACAGAAACTTGACCTGGATGCAGCTTTGGAAGTTCGATCGTCGGCACGAGTTAGGTCGCAGGTGTGTCCGCGTGGGTGCAGATTGCTTTCTTGCCGGTGAACTGCTCCCAGCGCTTAACGATGACATCGCAATACAGCTCGTCGATCTCCATCAAGAACGCATTGCGGCCAGTGGTCTCACACGCGATGAGCGTTGAGCCGCTGCCGCCAAAGAGGTCCAGGACGTTTTCACCGGGGCGAGATGAGTACTCGATGGCGAGGCGGGCCAACTCCACCGGTTTCTCCGTGAGGTGGACCATACTTTGCGGATTTACTTTCTTCACTTCCCACAGGTCAGTCGCGTTGTTGGGACCAAAGTAACGATGGCCAGCGCCCTCGCGCCAGCCGTAGAAGCACCACTCGTGGGCGCCCATGAAGTCCTTGCGGGTGAGGACGGGATGACATTTATTCCAGATGATCGCCTGCGCAAAATACAAGCCGTGCTTCTTCAAGACCGGTGGGTAGTTGCCGCAGTTCGCATAGCCGCCCCAAATATAAAATGTCCCGCCCGGCATGAGTACGCGAGCGATGTTGCCGAACCAGCCTTCGAGGAGGATGTCGAACGCCTCATCGCTGAGGAAGTCGTTGACAAGAGGCCGGTCCTTGGCTCGCAACTGCTTGTGCGTCGCTTTGCCTTTCTCTGGATAGCGACCGATGTCCGCGCGCTGCTGGTCGTGCTGATCTGCATTGGCCTTGTCCGCCAATGGGAACGATGACAGACCGGCGACGATCGCATTGTTTGAACGCGGCTCTACTTTTACGCCGTAGGGCGGGTCTGTGTTTATTAGGTGTATTTTCTCGCGACCAAGCAACCGATCCACATCCCGAGGATTGGCCGAGTCGCCACAGAGAAGCCGGTGGTTCCCCAATACCCAAAGGTCGCCCGGACGCGTCGTGGCGGCGTCAGGCGCGCCAGGAACGGAGTCCTCGTCTACCAACCCCTCGGTGCCTTCTGGGGCCAATAGGGCGTTGAGGTCTTCCGTATCCCAGCCCAAGATGCTCAGGTCAAAATCCGCTGCTTGGAGTGCGAGGAGTTCGACACTAAGAAGGTCATTGTCGAAGGTTGAGATTGAGGCGATTTGGTTGTCTGCAATTCGCAGAGCCTGCACCTGCGTTGGTGTCAGTCCCTCGGCGACATGCACCGGGACCTGCGTCTCGCCAAGCTTCTGGGCAGCTTTCAATCGCGTGTGACCACAGATGATGACGCTGTCGCCGTCAACGACAATGGGTTGCCGCCAGCCAAACTCGGCGATGGACTTGGCGACGGCATCCACGGCGCTGTCATTACTGCGGGGGTTATTGGGGTAAGGAAAAATCGATTCAATGGAGCGGAATTCAACGTTCATGTGGACCTTTCTGTGTGCGCGCCACGACGGCGCAGGGGGTGATTGCGGGAATGCGTTGGAGCTGGGTTTGGAGGTGAGTCATGAGCCTGAGGGCCCCTCCTCGTCGTAAGGACCGGGCACTCCAAGGGGCTCATCGCCTTCGAAGGTGCTCATGCCTGCGCAATTGAGCATCTTCGAGGGATTCTCGGTGTTTTCCGCTTGTTTCTCCCGAAGGTGCTCAAATTCCAATGCATGAGCATCTTCGATGAGGCTTTCTGGCAGTTGAACATCTTCAGAGAGTCCCGGAAGCGACCACATCCATGGCCCATTCAACCCGCTCTTCTTGGGCTTGATCTCGAGTGCTTCCTTGGCGCGTTTGATGGTGGGCCATGAAAATCCGGCTGTCTTAGCCGCTTCTTCGATCGCCTTCGCGGAGAGGCTGCCAGATGCCAGAAGGTCCGCCAACCAGTCAGTTGCCCTGTCCAATTCGGTGGGCGACTTTGGATCGCTCCCGCTCTGGGATGCAAGCACGTCATCGGCATTCAAAACGACGGGATCAGGCTCCCATTCGATTCTCGCGGGATCGCCTTTGATGGAGAATCCCATTCCCGGCGCGGGCTTGCCCAAGTTGCACTTGCCCGGTAAGAGGACACGGCGTTCTTTGTCAGCGGGATGAACCATCAGATGCAGAACGGAGCGAGCGATGCCGGTGAAGGCTCGTGAACCCATCACCATGTCGTCGGCGTAGGTCGCAGAGCCCTTCCGCGTGTGCGCAACCATGAGGATCGCGACACCTTTCTCTCTCGCAAGTTTGGCGAGGGGGGCCAAGACAGCGCGGACTTTGTTGTCCTTGTCGGTGTCTACCGCGCCGCCGATGAAACTGCCAATGGGGTCGATGATGATGAACTTGACATCGGGGTGCTTTTCAAGCGTCGCCTCTAGCAGTTTGACATCACCGAGATTGAACAGGACCTCAGACTGTTCGCCCTTTGAATCGATTCGCACCGAACCTACCAAGAGATGGATTTTGGTGAGGTCGGCACCGTGCGCAATGAGTCGCGGGCAAATCGTCTCTTCCGGATGGTCTTCGCCCGCGAGCAGAATTACGGAACCCTGAGGGCATGGAGAACCGTCCGGCCAGTTCCTTCCGGTCGAAACCGTTGCCGCTGCATCCATGGTGACCATGGACTTCCCGTCGCCTGGGCGACCGGATATGAGGCTGATTGAGTTCTGTGAGATACGTCCCGGCCACAGCCATTGTGTCTTTCGTGGCGTTACGTCTGACATGCGAATGAGTACCGGGTCGCCGTGGGCCGCACCCGCACGCTCGCACTTCTGTGCCAAGATCGAGTTTACTTGACCTTGATGCTCCGAGAGGAGTGTCGTTGAGTCTGTTTGACGGCCAAGGGCTCGAAATGCGGTGTCGCAGCACGAGTCGATGATCCTCCGAAGTCGCGCGGCTTCTGCGATATTCCGGGCGTGGAACCTGAAAACCACTGCGCTCGCCGCCACGCCCTTTAGATCATCAAAGTAACCGACGCTGTACATCTGCCTGTCAAACTGAGCGTCCCTCGACAGTTCTTCATACAACAAAACGGAGTCAACGGTTCCAACGTTGGCGTGAACGGTGCAGAGAGCGCGAAAGGCCTGCTGGTTGTTTGTGTCGTAGAAATCGTCGGCAGTGACGAACTGGAGAATCGTCGGGATGTTCTCCGGCCCAAGCAGAGCGCATCCGATGAGTTGCTTTTCGGATTCGATGCAAAACGGAAGCTCCTGAGCACCGAGCGCCTGAATGCGTTTGGCGTAGGAACTCATCAGATGCCCTCCACTTCGAGGTCGCGGTAAGCGTCATTGACAGATTTGGAAGCAGCTGAGCGGCGCGCGGCAATGCGTGCAGCCCGCTGTGCTTTCCGCCCGTTGGTTGCAAACGATGGATCGCGTGCTGGGAGGTTCTCGCCTGCCGAATCGCGGGCCGTAAAAAACTTTTGGTCGGCGGCGGCAAGCGCTGCGCCGAACGCCATCACCCACTCTGGCCGGGTCATTACCTTCGCGCCCCATCGAGCGTGCTGCAGGTGAATACGTGTGCCATCGCGGGACTTCACACCTTTACGGCACCAACGCCAGACGCAGTTTGCGGACGGGTTGCCGGGAATGAGTCGAGCTGCTTGGCCGAGCCCAATGTAGTCGGAAGGATTGACAAAAGTGGTGGGCAAATCAGCCACGAGCCACCTCCGCTTCGGCAGCGCGGAGGCGCTCTAGAACGATTCGTTCAACGGCTTGCGGGTCAAACAGAAGCGTGCTTCCCGCACGAAGATGCGGGATTCGACCGGCCTCGGCCTCTGCTCGCAGCCAGGTACTGGTAACGCGCAGGCGACGGGCCATAGCCCCGAGGATGAGTGTTTTTTTCTCTTCGTGAAACATGCCCAAACAAAAGGGCAAGTCTCGAAATAGCGTGTATACCTAGTGCGCTAGCTGTGCGCGGTCTTTGTATGCTGAGCGGTGGCCTCTGCCTGTGCTCGTTTCAGGATCGCGATACCAGCGGGAAGGATCGCCACACCTTCGGCTTGCATCTTTGGGTAGTCCACCAATGGCGGAGTTCGCTTGGAGAGTCTCTTTAGTCGATTAGTAATCGCTCCACGATTTTGGGGTCCATCCTTGGGAATAATCTCGGAAATCAGTCGGCGAATTGATGGGGTCTGATTCAGGAACTTGAGAATCGCCAGGTCTCTCACGTCAAGTGCATCTACCGCACTGGAACTGGGCGCGGACGGCGAACTTGTTTCTGCAATGCTCAGCTCCTTGTCCGAGTACGACATCAATTTCAATCGTTCGGTAAGAGCAACGGCGTCTGCCCGTGTTGTCACATTCAGGTTCTCGTAGCAACGCACATAGGGGCTTGGGTCAAGTCCACGTTCATGTGCGGTCAATTTCAAGAACGGCATGAAGCTAGCTTCTGACAGAAAGAGCATGCTTGAGAGAAGAGTTTTTTCATCCTGCAACTGCTTGGCGTCCGCATCTTTCGGATCGCGTTCGAGCATGCGATCTATCACATCGGCTATCGCCTGCAATTCGATTACCCGCTCCAAAACTGTCGTCAGATCATTGTGAAGCCTCAACGCGACTCGTAACTCGTTTCCCGACAGCGCACGAATTGGCTCTGAAAAGGTCTTGTGCGCGTTGATCAGCCGATCCAAAATTGCCTGTTTGATTTTATCGACTGTCGCGGCGTAGTCGGGTCGCTCTGGGTTGTGGGAGTCGAGGACATCAGACATGCTCAACACCTTTCGCCTTATCAAGCTGAATGAGGGGAAACTGTTGGCGGTGGAGGAATACCGGGCGGGAGCTTGAGAGGATCTGCCTCCTTGGGTTGCCATTTCTCAGGACGAGCGAGCAAAATGCTGGAGGACTTCTTCACAATCTCCGGCAGTTGGCACTGCCTCAAAGTATTTTCAGTGATGTATGTGTAACCGTTCGATTCCGACTTCAACTGATTGGAAATTCGGTTTGGTGGAAACACGCAAATGACTTTCTTGGTTTTTCCCCACAGCTGCCTAATTGCGCGAATCGTTGGAACCTGGTCGCTGTCGGCGGTCACCAGTAGCGCGGTATCAAATCTGTCTGCGTAGGCATCTTTGAGGATTTCAACCGCGATGTTTACGTCTGTCATTTTCTCGTTGTTGTAGATTGAGGGCGTGCCACAGTGATCGCAGAGTTCTTGTTCCCCGTCGTGTCGCCCCTCGATAACCACGACATCCGAAAGAGTCTGAAGAGCCTCTAGATAGGTCGTCTGCCTTTTGACCGTTTCAGGAGGGCGTGAAGCGCGAGAAGTAAAGTATTTAGTAGCTACTAACTCTTGATGGTCCTTCAACACGGAAGTGACCATTTTGGTTATATCAAGCCACAAAAGGTGGCGAAGATCGGCTTCCCGGATGCCGTAATACAGGTTATACCCGTCGATGTATGCAATTACTCGCAAAGGAGTTGCGTTCTTTGGAGCAGCTTGGGTTGATTGGCCGACATTCATAGTGTATTATTCCCGGCAGAACAATCTGTACATCCCCGGAGATAGCATCTCCGGACCGACGCCCTGCTGCAAAGCGGGGCGTTTCTTTTTCGCAGGGATACTGTCTACAATTGATATTCCTCACGGCGGGAATTGAACCCGCAATCCTGGGCAGGAATCCGCTTTCAAAGCGGATGCGTTTACCGGTTTCGCCACGTGAGGCGCATTTGAGTTACCGCCTTTCGGCGTGTCTCAGGCCACAATCCCATCCTCATCGCCGTTCAAGTTGACGGGGGTAGGGTTGTGCTTTTTTGGGGCTGCTGAGCCAGCCCTTTACTTGTTGTGGTCATTGGCACCTCTTTCTGATCATCGCTCACTGCGCCTGGTCTGGTTTTGGGGAATTACTTTCCTTGCTATTCATTACTTTGGGTGGAGTGGGCGATTTGCTTCCTACTGCCTTGTTCTTGGCGTGAACTCGTTTCTTCGGCTTCCCCTTCGGCTTCGTGTCCGCATCCGATCTCGCGTTTGGATACCACTCTTTCAAACCGAACACCGCCGCCGAATCTCCGTCTCCTCCGGGTAGTTTGTGGAACACTGTGGCATTCTTTCCGAGTGAGATATAGAGAGCACGTTTTGCGTTCTCGGCGTTCTTGGTTTCAAATATGAAGCCGCCCTGCGTAAGCGTCGCGTGTATCTCGCTGACCGTCGCCGGTCCGATGCCTGCGTTGCGACGCATTCGGAGGTAATCACGTATTGCTCCCGCGAGCGGCTTTCCATAGAACTCGTCACGGCGAAGATTGCCGATATTCCCCGTAGATTCCGCATCTTGTTCTGCATCCGGATACGGCGCGTCCTCGCCAGCCAACCTGCAAAGATCGTTGATTAGCTTCTTTGCGTGGCGAACTTCCTGCTCTTTCTTTGAAAGCTGTACTCGAACCGCTGCGATTGCTGAGGCGAAATCCTGACTCATTGGTATATCCCCGAAATATGTTCAGCAAACGCTAGGCGCGTTTCCGTCACATGTCCACAACCTCTGCCAAGTCCGACAGGTGGTGCCAGCGAGTTCCAACGGATGGCAAGGACTTGCCAAAGCGGGCTTCAGACTCCTGTTTCGAGAAGTATCGAAAACACCTTGTTTTTTGGTGATTTATCGAGATTGCAGACGCTGTTTAAGTATGAAATCCGTCTTGGTAAGTTCTGGTCTGCGGCCCGGACATGGGGTGGTCGAGGGGGTCTGGTGGGGGTTAATGGCCTTCTAGGAAGTGTTGGGTACTACGCTAAAACACCCAGCGATCATTCTGCCATGTGATGCCAAGCTTGGCCAAACAACCCGAGCGATCGAAGATCAGGGTGTCATGTGGAGGATGCCGCCGCAAAGGCATGAATCCTCCCAAGCGCAAAGCAGGATGGGCTCCACCCCCGTCCATGACTGTGTTCGTAGGTCACTCGACCTTCTCTCGTCCACCCATTTTCACTCACCCTATGGGCTACGGGTTCGACATCATTACAAGGCTTATCCCACCTGCCGTGCAATCGCCTCCAACTTCCCACTATCCCGCTCGGCATAGATCGCATCCGTAACGTGGGCCGACGAATGCCCCAGCAACAACTGTGCCGCCTCCAGCCCAAACTTCTTGCGGATATTGGTCGCGGCCGTATGGCGCAACTGGTGGGGATGCCAGCGGTGTTCTCGCTGCCATGCGAGCAAAGCAGCCTTTTGAGCCGGTTTCAGCCGCTCCATGAATTGAGCATGTGTCTCCAACTTCCCATTCTCAAGCTTTATTGGCCGCAAGGGCGGCGGAGGTGGGAACGCCAAATCACAACCCCGGACGATCGCCCTGGCGTACGTATTGGACGTGTAGTAGTCTCCAGCGCCCCATTGCGGCGCGGCCACCCTGTTCGTTCCTGGGCTATTCCCGCACGACAAGGGCGTCTTACGTTGCCCGTGAAGCTTGGCAATGCGCTCCGTCACGGCCTCGTTGGGACTGAAGAGGTATGCATTCCGCGGCCGGTCCTTCATGAACGGTGCCAGCACCTTCTGGGCTTCGGGACCAAAGAGAATCTCTCGACTCTTTCCGCGATGGGCAGTCTTGTGTTCGACCGGGCGGTACGACCAGACTCCGCTTGAATTGGTCGTATCGATATCCATCGCACGAATCTTGAGCAATTCCCCGCCGCGCGCGCCCGTCAGTAGCTGGAGGTCTATCAACGCCGTGACTTGACGCCCGATGAAGGGACGAATCGCATCGACGGCTTCGATCGCCACCGGTCCCACGGGCTTTCCCTCGGGGGCCGTGGTGCGACCAAGTTTGAGCGGCTCGACGGTACACAGCGACTGGTAGACCGATACATCCGCCAACTCATGCGACGCCGCCCACTTGAACACGCTGCGAATGCGACGGCACTGTTGGTTGATGTATTTGCGTGACCACGGTTCGCGCGGATAGGGCCCCTCTGGATCGCCTTGGATCATGGAATCGCGGATGATGCGAAGTTTGAGCGGACCAAAATCCTCCACCGGCGTGCTTCCATAGAACTTCTTCAAGATGCGAAGCGCGACCTTGGCCGTCAAGAACTCTCCGGGCTGGTAATAGTTCTTTGCCCAGGACCAATACGCGCGGATCAGGTGGATGATCGTTCCATCGAGTTCTTCCACAAGGTCGTTCGTTCGAGTCCTCAGCGGACGCGAGCGAATTGGTCCCATGGCAAGCGCGCCTGCGGTATCTGGGAAGCAACGCCCGCACTTCTCCCACGCGGCAATCAGAATGTGGTATTTCTCTCGGGATTCAATGGTGTTTGCTTCACCAAGCCAGTAATCGCGTCGCTTCTTGGTGCGAGAATCTGTAAGCGTAACCAGAGCTTGGGAGTAGCCTTTTCGTATCCGATATTGGGGAGTCTTAGGCATGGATCGGCGCTCACTGGATTGCGGAGCGCGGTGTAACACCGCGCAAATCGCCAACCTGAATGGCACCGTCGAACACCGACGGGTATCCGTTTTCTGCGGATTCCTAGGGACTTTCTAGCAAAGCGGGCGAAGGGATTCGAACCCTCGACGTTCAGCTTGGAAGGCTGACACTCTACCACTGAGTTACGCCCGCGTGGTGTAGCTCCCAATAGTACGCACTCTTTGGACCAAAGTGTAATTCAAGGAATCGGCTCTGACAGCGGCGGATTCAGCGGTGTCGCCGCCATCCCTATCAACTCAAACGACACGATCTGATTCACCGACACCGGATCCCCGTCATCCACAATGCCCACTAAAACCCACGAATTTGCTCCAATCCGCGGCCCAAGGCACAGCCCCTCAAGGTTGTTCAGCGATCCCTGATAAATCAACCGTTTTGAAATCGGTGTAAACGTCGCTGCCACAAGCGAAGGGGTATTGGTGGTGTCGCTTGCGTTCCGAAAATCAAGCTCATAAATTCGTGTTTGAAAAAATTGGGAAGCCAAAGCAAACGAACGCTCCAGCGCCAGAACTCGCCCATCCGGCAACGCCACCAGATCACACAACCCGCTGCGAGCGCCATTGATCACAGCTCCATGAATCGGCTGCGTGCGATACGCGTACTGGGCAACGGGAATCGACTGACTCGGACTCGAGTCTGTTCCAAGTTGTACCGCAAACTTCTGCAATCGCACCAACGTCCCAAGCTGCGGCGTAGACACCGATCCATCAACACTCAGCGCCTCCTCGTTCGCAACATAGAGCGTCCGCACGTTTTGCTGCAGTGAAAGCGATTCAAAACCAAAGTTCGCCCGTCGCGATGAAAACACAGTCGGCACCGGCAATCGGGTAAGCACCTGAAAACTGCTCAAGCTGTACTCGGTGATACCCGGCTGGTCCTCATCAGAAACAAGCACCGAATTCCTCACGCCGGTGGTGCACGCAATCCCTTCGTTATCGTGCGATTCTGAAAGCGAGATGCCACGTGTAAGCGTGACATTCGTGATGCTCCCATTCGCTGCAAACGTCAGGTTCAATTCGATCAGCTTGTTGGAATTGTCGAGCGCGGCAAGAAAACTGTGACCCGCTCCCGGCGCTGCAAATCCACGCCGGGGATCCAGGAATGTAATACTGCTGACTCCCGCAACGGTGAACGACTGATTGCCCTGATCAATCGCCTGCGTTGGAAAGTTCATCGTTGAACGCTTCGTAATCGTCAGAGGAATCGCCGCCGCACACCCCAGCGGCAGCAACGACAGGGCGCACGCCAGCACTACGCGGCAGGTCCGGAACCTTGCGAAGTTGGAGAATGAAGTCTTCATCCACCCTCAGAGCTTGATCGCCCGAATCGCCAAAAACATCGGGAATTCCCTGCGGGCTCGGTTCTCCTCTGATGCCCGCGGTCCTGGCTGACTTACCCGTGAGCTTGTCAGTTCTTCCAGGGCCGTAATCGCAAAGCCTGATCGTGCGAAGTCGGCGACATATGCCGAGATCGGCCGGTGATACGTAGTCGTCGTTACTTCTTTCGCCCCGCTCGACACTGCGCCCGGATTCATCACGATGTCTTTGTGCGTTTGTGATAAGTACGCATCCACGCGCCGGTACTGCACTTCTTGGCGCGACACTGGTGTGCGCGTCTGCGTTGTCCGCTTCGGCGTTGCAGCTGCCCAGCCCCAGGATGTGTTCCCCGGATTGCGAAACGCCGGATGCAAGATGATGCTTACAAACGTCCCGCCCTTCTTCAGACAATTCGACACGCTCTTGAGCGCCGGCACCAGCGGGTTGATGTTCATCAGAGCCAGCACACACGTTGCCGCATCAAACTCTCCAAGCTTCAGCGATTCCAGATCTCGCGCATCTCCCACGTGATACTCAATCGGGCCGCCGGCCTTTTTGGCGTGGTCGATCAATCCGCGAGCAAGATCCACTCCCACGACTTCCGCGCCCAGTCGCGACAATCGGCGGCACAGAATTCCCTGTCCGCATGCTACATCCAGAATTCGCTTTCCATCAATCCGCCCCAGCAAATCAATTGTCGCTGGCATCACCACGTTCTCGTGATGATCGCTCACGCGATCCGTCAACAGCTCGTCATACCACTCTGCAACGTGATTCCATGAACTGTCCTGCTGTGGCGCATCTGCTGGATTGGCGGCACTCTTCGCCGCCGCAAACTTGCTTTCCGCGCTCTTGGCCGCCTGAAACGCTGCATCTTTCGATGCTGCGACCTTGGCAACGGCGGCTGCTTTCGCCGCGACTTTGTCGACCTTTGCGGGCTTCGTTGCAGTTGCCGCGACTTCGCTTGCGATGTCGTCCATCGACTTCACTTCCGGCGCGTGGTACATGCCGACGAGTTCATGGAAGTGGTGCGGGGCTGGGCTATGAAACTTTGCCTTCTGGCCAGTTGCTGGATGAATGAACTGCAATTCGACGCCGTGCAGGCAGAGGCGCTGATTTGGATGTTCTGGCATCGCCGCCGGATCTTGGCCGTACTTGTGATCGCCGACAATTCCGTGACCAAGCGATCCAAGATGCACGCGAATCTGATGCTTGCGGCCGGTCTCGAGGCGCACCTGTACCAGAGAACGCCCCTTGCCTGATGCCATCACGCGATAGTGGGTGATTGCGAGCTTTGCATTCTGACCGCGTTCGCCATCATCGCGATCTCTGCGATGTCCGCGCGGGCCGCGTTCCTTGCGATCATCGTCCTCGTCGCGCTCATCTCTCTCATCGCGTTCGTCGCGTTCATCTTCGAAATCTTCATCCCAATCTCCGCGCTTCTTCTGGCTGATGACTTCGGGGGCAGAGTGCATGTTGCCCATTGCATCTTCGGTCAGCATGGAGCGGACGGTGCCGATGATCGCTGAGCCATCGGGTTTGGCCCACGCACCGCGGCAGACTGCGAGGTAGATTCTGCCGGCGACTTTGGAACGGAACTGGTCTTTGAGGCTTTTGAATGCATCATCGGTTTTGGCAAAGACCAGAAGACCGGAGGCTTCGCGGTCGAGGCGGTGGATGATCCAGACCTGCGTGCCGCGGCGGCGGGCGTTTTCGCGGACGTGGGATTTCACCATGCCGAAGAGATCTTCGAGACCGGCTTTGGTGGCATCGGCGGTGAGCAGGCCGGCGGGCTTATCTACTACTAATACATGGTCATCTTCAAAGATGATGTTCAGACCTTGAGAATTGCGAATAGCGCGGCCAGTTGGGGCGCGGAAAGTTCGGGCGTTGTGCTTGGGAGGGCGGGGCATGGCTCATCGTATGGTCCACAGCACGCCAGAACCGATTTGTCCAAAAAAGAAGCGGCCCGCGAATTGCTTCACGGGCCGCGATTCGACTGAAATTCTGACCAATTTCAATCCTCTTCATCAAGGTCAAAATCATTATCAGGGTCAAAGCCCTTGCCTGCCGCCAGTGCATCCTTTGGCTTGTTTGCCTGGCGGCGTGCTTCCTTTGCCATTCGCGCATCTTTTACTGACTCGGCATCGTCGGTGAATGGAGTGGGGGGCACGGTTGCGTTGTCTTCCCACGGTGGTGGCTCGGTGTCTTCTTTGCTGGGTTCAACAAACAGTTCGGGCTGTGGCGCTCCATCTGCCACCGGCCACGAAACGCCCTTGCTCTTGGCCTCGGTCTGGGCGAGCTCTTTCATGCGAGCCCAGTCATCGGGCGTGATCGCGACATCGCGAGCCATTGATCCCTTGTGCTCGCCGATGATTCCTGAAATTCCCATGAGGTCGATCAGGCGGCTGGAACGTGTGTAGCCGATGCCGAGTCGACGCTGCAGGAGCGAGACGCTGCCGCGTTTGGTTTCGAGGACGATTTCAACTGCCTTTTCGAACATCGGATCTTCCTGAGCAGCTGAGAGCGCGGCGGAGGAATTGTTTTCGCTGATCAGGGCTTGGGTTCCGTTGCCATCATCGCCTGGCTTCTTCATGGTGAGAAGAGCGCGGTCGAAGTTGGGGCGGGCAACATCCTTCATAAACCTTACGACGCGGCGGATTTCTCCATCATCAACAAGTGTGCCCTGTGCACGGCTGACCTTGCTGGTCTTGGGATTCAGGAACAACATGTCGCCGTAGCCGAGCAGCAACTCGCCGCCCTTCTGGTCGAGAACGATGCGGGAGTCGAGGCCGGAAGCTACTTTGAAGCACATGCGGCAGGGCATGTTGCCCTTGATGAGACCGGTGACGACGTTGGCTTGCGGCCGCTGTGTTGCGAGAATCAGGTGGATGCCGACTGCACGTGCTTTCTGAGCAATACGGATGATTGATGTTTCCACTTCCTTATTGGTGAGCATGAGATCGGCGAGTTCGTCGATCATGAACACCATGTAGGGGAGCTTGCGGGGCAGACGTGATTCTTCTTCGGGGGTTACTGCTCCGAAGCGATCCTTGAGTTCATCCCAGGTGAGTGTGTTGTACGCCGCGATGTTTTGGCAGCCGGCTTCGGCGAGCAACTCGTAGCGTTCATCCATTTTCTGCACGGCCCATTCAAGAATCGCCGCGGCCTTGTTCATGTCGGTGACGACAGGGCACATGAGGTGCGGAATGTCTTTGAACTGGCTGAGTTCGACCATTTTGGGGTCGACGAGAATGAGTTTGAGTTCGCTGGGCTTCTTGGTGTAGAGGAAGCCGGTCAAAATCGTGTTCATACACACTGACTTACCTGAACCGGTAGTGCCGGCGATGAGCATGTGTGGCATGCTTGCAAGGTCGGCGATGAGCGGTGCGCCTGAGGCATCCTTGCCCAGGAACATGGGGAGTTTCATGGTTGAGAACGCTTCTGTGCGGCCCATGAGTTCCTTCATGCGCACCTTTTCCTTGGTGGCATTGGGGACTTCAATTCCGACTGTGTCGCGGCCAGCCTGTACCGGCACGATGCGAATGTTGGGAGCCTTGAGGGCGCGAGCGATATCGGTGGCAACAGCCTGCAAGACTGCACCCTTGGTGCCCGCCGCGAGACGAACGTCATAGAGCGTGACCACGGGACCAGATTCGATGCCGACGACTTCGCCGGAGATCTTGTACTGCTGCAGCGCGGCTTCGAGAATGACCGCCTGTTCCTGCACGTAGCCCTTGAGCGTTTCAGTGAAGTTCTCTTCTGGGTTTTCGAGCAAGTCCAAACCCGGGAATCGATAATTCTCTTCGTTGCTGACGTTCTGGACGTTGGCCAGGTCGGCATCGTTTGCAATCTGCTTGTTCTGCTGACCGAAGATCATGGGCAGCTTGGCGATCTTCTCACGCAGGGCGGCCTCGTCGAGTGCGCTTTCCTCTTCCTCGCTGAGTTCAACTTCTTCATCCTCTTCTACATCTTCGACTTTGGCCTTTGCGGCTTTCGCAACAGGCTTCATGTTCGGCTTTGCATCTGGATTGTTCTTCGGGTCATCTGGATCAGCGATATCCAGCGGAATCGCGGCGGTCGATGGGTCTTCCAACCCCTGCGCCTCGCCATCGCTGTTTACCTTCAGGCGCACGCGTGGCTTGGGCAACTTCGCCAGTTTGGCAATGTCTTTGTCCTGCCCTTCGCGAATGCCCGCGAGGTTGGGCTTGTCATCATCAAGGTCGTTATCCCGTGGCAGCACTTTGACGGGCTGGCGGGACTTGACCATTTCGCTGAGTGCATCCATCAATGAACCGCCGGCCCGGGTTGCACCGCGGGCGGCGACGCCACCCATGGCGACCGCCGCACTTCCGGCGGCAACTGCTACAGGCTTGGCAACTGGGGCAACATACTTGCGCGACCAGAGCCAGGAGATCGCGAGCCAGTCATCCATGCAGACGACGGTTCCGATGAGCATTGTGGCGCCCAGCCAGAGACCCGCGCCGATGGGACCGAAGTAGCGAGTGAGCGTTTCGCAGCCAACGGTGCCGAGCACACCGCCGGCCAAGTCGGGGAAGGCAACTGAAGAGTGGGGGAAGAGCAGGTGCTGCAAGCCACCGACGGCGGCGACCATCATGATGAGGCCAAAGCCGCGGACGACCACGTGGCGGACAATCTGGCCACTGGCGGCGGCGAGAATGATGAGACCGGAGACGAAAACTCCGAGCCAGGCCCCAGCGCCGAACATGCGGAAGAACTGGTGAGATGTCCAGGCACCGACCGCGCCGCACCAATTGCTGGCGGTTTCGTTGGTCGGCCAGACCGAATGGGTCGGCGGATCTGCCGGGTCAAAGCCGACGAGAGAGAGGAACACAAAGAGCCACCCTAACAGAATTAGGATAAGGGGTGCTTTGCGGAGCAGAATGGTGCTGGTGGAGGATTCGGAACCTCCAGCTTTTTTGGTTGTGGCCATATTGGGGGTGTATCGACTAAGAGGGGGCTCAAGGGGGAAAAAAGGTGGATCCGCTTGGTGTCTAAGAATTGCCTCTGAAAAGTCGGGCTCCTGCTCCGGCCTTGGTGTAAGGCTGCCAATCCGCATCACGGCAGGCCGAATCAAACTTGATTCGAGTGGCTCGCTGATTTACCGGTCCAACAACCCATGAGCCTGAAACCATTTGCACTTTCGCCAGTACCACTAACTCATCCATTCGGCTCGGCGTCCGTTCTGACGCTCATCATCCCATCTTTTTTGAGACATTCTCGATGATCACAAGAACCATCCGCGACATGTTCGACATACTCGCATCACGTGTCAACACGAGTCGGTGCTTCGTCGCACTGACTCTTGCGCTCGTTCTGCCAGCCATCTCCCTCGCCCAGTGTCCTGCCACATGGCTGCCCGGGCTCGGCTCACCGGGCGCTACCGGCGGCGTGGTCAGATCCATCGCGGTCTTGCCCAACGGTGACACCGTCGTCGGTGGCTCGTTCGTCACCGCTGGCGGCGTTGCCTTCCGCAATCGCATTGCTTTCTACAGTTCCAGTACCAACACATGGTCCTCCATGGGCTCTGGGCTGGGTTCAAGAACCGGCAACGATGTCCACGCCCTCGCAGTCCTCCCAGATGGGGACATCATCGCTGCAGGAACATTCGTGGCCGACGCAACTGTGCCTGCAAACAACATCGCGCGATATCACCCGGCCACAGGTGTCTGGTCCGACATCGGATTCGGAAGTCCAGGCTTCGCAATCAGAGCCCTTGCAGTTTTGCCCGATGGCGATCTCATTGTGGGAGGTGCGTTCTCCACCGCCGGCGGCCAGCCAGCCAGCAACATCGCTCGCTACAACCCGACTACAAACACATGGTCTACGCTAGGACTGGGCGTTAGCGGATTCGTCTATGCAATAACTGTCCTTCCGGACGGTCGTCTAGTTGTGGGTGGCACTTTCTTCAGCGCTGGCGGCGATTCAAACTTCCGAAACATTGCTATCTGCGATCCTGAGTCCAACACCTGGTCGGGATTGGGCACACAGTCAACTAGCTTGACCGTCAGATCGCTCGCCGTCCTGCCCGATGGTAACATCGTTGTTGGCGGCATTTTCAGTTCTGTTGGCGGAATAACCGCAGGCAGCATCGCTCGCTATAACCCGACCACAAGTGTCTGGTCCGCCGTTGGCACAGGGATCGGTCCAATTGGCAGCACAAGTGTTTTTGCAATAAGCGTTCTTCCCAATGGCGATCTCATCGTGGGCGGCGACTTCACCACTGCAGGCGGCGTCGCGACCAGCAACATCGCATACTACCACCAGTCCTCCAACTCGTGGTCTGCCTTGGGAACAGGCGCAAACGGGACCGTCTACGCCCTGGGAATTCTTCCGGACGGAAATGCAATTGCTGGCGGCTCATTCACTTCGGCTGGCGAAGTCACCGCAATCTCCATCGCAAGCTGCAATCTGTCAACACAGATCTGGTCCCCCGCCGGATCCGGAATGGACAACAAAGTCCTTGCTCTCACGGTCCTGCCTGATGGAAACGCAATTGCCGGTGGCCAATTCAACACTGCAGGCAATGGCCCGGCCCATCACATCGCTTTCTACAACCAGACCTCCCAGACCTGGTCCGCGATCGGCCAGGGAACTAACGGCGATGTCAATGCCCTCGCGACCATTCCTGGTGGAGATGTAATTGTGGCCGGTGCGTTCACATCTGCCGGAGACTTATCCGCAAACAACATCGCTCGCTACAACCCGACTTCCAACATCTGGTCTGCGCTCGGACTAGGAACGAGTTCCCTCGTCAACGCGCTCCTGGTCTTGCCTGATGGCGATGTAATAGTCGGCGGCCTGTTCACCAGCGCCGGTGGGGTCGCAGCCAGCAACATCGCTCGTTACAACCCAGTCAGCGGCGAATGGTCAGCCCTCGGCACAGGATTGAACAACAGCGTTGTCTCCCTCGCCGTCCTCCCGAATGGCGATATGGTGGTCGGCGGCAACTTCACAACTGCTGGAGAAACCCCCGCAAGCAACATCGCTCGCTACAGCCCTGCGACAAACACGTGGTCGGCGCTCGGCTCAGGAACAAACGGCCTCGTCTGCGCACTCGCAGTCTTGCCAGGCGGCGATCTAATCTGTGGCGGCGAATTCACCACCGCCGGCGGCTCACCTGCAAGTTATATCGCCCGCTACACCCCGGCAACCAACACATGGTCGCCAATCGGCGCCGGTATGAACAGCAAGATCTTTGCCTTCGCCGTATTGCCCGACGGCAACTTAGTAGTCGGCGGAAATTTCATTCGAGCCGATGGCCAGTCCATTATCAACATCGCTCACTACAACCCAACTGCTAACACATGGTCCTCACTCGGCTTGGGAATGAACATCAGTCGCGTCAGAACTCTCGCGCTCCTCCCCGGTGGCGACTTGATCGCGGGCGGCGACTTCTCCACCGCAGGAGGTTTTCTCTCCAGATCGTTCGCTCGCTACACATTTGGCGGCTCCCCACCAGACATCACCGACCAACCCGAAAACACAATTTTCTGTCCCGCACACGCCGCGACATTCTCGATATCCGCTTCCGGCGCGAGCCCGTCCTTCCTGTGGCAATGGCGTCCGCAAGGCTCCGCAGATTGGCTCACCATCGTGAATGGCACAAACAACGACCCCGCCTCCGGCCTCCCCGCATTCAATGCCGCCGATGCAAATCTTGCCAGCATCACCGTCACCAACTCCGTCGGCAATGCCGCTGCTGTCACCGGGGCCCAACGCGAAATCCGCGCAATCGCCTCCAACCTCTGCGGCAGCGAACCCAGCGACATTGTTCTCTGGACCGTCTGTGCTGCAGACTTCAATTGCGATGACACCGTCGACTTCTTTGATTATCTTGACTTCCTCAACGAATTCTCGAGCGCTTCCCAGTTCGCCGATTTTAATCGAGATGGAACAATCGACTTCTTCGATTACCTCGACTTCGTCCAGACATTCAGCGCCGGCTGCTAAGTACTCCGTTCCCTTTCAAAACTGCGTCCTTGAACTTCAAGTGCTCTTGCATTTCTCTCCCCCTCTTTTGCTCTCCAGCTTCTTTGCGTGAGCGGTTCTTTTTCCGATACCGGACATGATGCGCCCTCGAAATGTCCGATACCAAGCCCGATAACACGTTCCAAACACAAAACATTACCTTATAAACTTATAAGGTTTTTCGGGTCAAAACCCAGTGTTTACCCTGGCGCACCGGACGCTTTGCGCCCGCGATGCGCGCCCCCTAACACGAGGATTTTTCGCGCGGTTGAAAATAATTTTCAGCCTTATGCCACAAGGACTTACGTCTTTTGACCCCCTCGTACCGGACAAAAAGCGCCTCCCGTTTTGTCCCGCCCAGCCATAGGTAGGGGACGTGAGTGCTCGTCGCATCGCACTTCCCCGACCTACCCAGGAGCCTTCCCATGTCTCACCGCAACAGCAAAAAGTCCAACCGCATCGGCCAGTCCATCCAAAAGCACCGCGCCCAACGCAACAGCCCCTTCGAAGCCGAGGCAATTGCCGCCATGGACCGCGAGTACCGCAGCAAACTCCCCAACCACTCCGCGCCCCTCGCACAGAACACCACCGCTCCGGCCTCCCCTTCTGAAACCTCAAGTATCAGATCCAAAATCGCTTCGGCAGTGCCTTGTCCTATATCAGTCCCATTGGTCCTATCCGACCTATCAGTCCTATCTCCTGATTCCCCCTCTGAAATCTCAAATCTCAAATCGCCTTCCGATTCAACCCCTGCCTCAGCACCCAGCACTCACAACTCACCACTCTCCCCAACTGAAATCGCCGCCGCACGCGATCTGATCGCATCAAAACCCGCCACCAAAGCCATGCACAAACTACAGCACATCCTCGACAATCACGACTTCGACTATCTCAATCCAAACGATGTCGCCCAACTCTCCGCCCTCATGGTCGTCTACGCCCAACTTCAAAACTCAAGCGCAGTCGAACGCATCTCCGAATCTCTCGACCAGGTCGGCGCCGGCTACAAGCGCGAACCCCTCACCCGCGAACTGACCAAAGTCCTCTCCATCCAGGACCGCGCCCTCGCTCGCGCCCAGCGCGAAAAGGCGGCCAAAGAAAGAGATCAACGCCGTATCGAACGCGAAGCCAAGCGAGAACAAGCTCAGGCCGCCAAGCAAGCCCGCGATGAACGCCTCTTCAACCAGCGCGAAGACCACCTCATACGCCAAGAAAAGATCGCCGCCCTGAAATACGAGACCGAGCTCCTGCGTCAGACCAACTCACAACGCAAACAGGCAGATAAACACACGAAATCTCAGGGTGCCACCGACTCCTCCTCAGCACTCAGTACTCAGCACTTAGGACTCTCTTCTCAGGGTGCCAATCCGCGAGCGTTGTGATTTACAGCCCGAAGTAAAAATAAGCAATTGTCACCACCAGCGGCACTGGCATTCCAATGACAGAGATCACGAAGAAGACCCATGCAGTGCGGTTTACAGCGCTGATGGCGTGGAAGGTCCCGATGTTTGAGAGTCCGGGTGGAGCGTTGCGGCGGAGCCATTTTGATGAGGCGAAGAAGGGCCAGACTAGAGAGGCAAAGACTCCGAAAACGATGCTGGGCATAGCGAAGAGGTAGAGAACGAGCGTCAAAGTTTTTGAAGTGTGAGCCGCCACATGGATCGCGATGAAGCCGGCGAAGAACCAGAGGAGCGGGGCACAGAAGGAGTGCAGGTTGTCGAGGGTTGATGGGGGCGCGGGGGCGACCCAGCGATTAGCACCGAAGTAGCGGCGGGAACACTCGGGGCAGGTTCCAGGGACAGAGAGGCCAGCCAGCGTGTAGCCGCAGCCGGGGCAGAATGAGGTAGAGTCAAGGGCGTCTGGAGCTGGCATCAAGCAGTGTCATAGTAGTGGAAGGAATGTGATGTTCGAAAGAATTGCGGGAAATAGAGGTATCGGCACAGTTGCGCGGGCGAATCAAATAGAAACGCCCGCCAGTATTGAACTGGCGGGCGTAAGCGAGTTTGGTTGCCGCGGAGAGACGGATTGGATGTTTAGCGCTTGGTCATTTCGATGAGCCCCATCTTGTATTCAACGCCGGTCTTGGGATCGGGGCCGAACATTTCGAGGGTCATGGAGTTGGGGCCGGTGCTGGTTTCGACTTGGCGCATCACAGTCGCCTTTTTGGTGATCGGGCAGCTGTAGGTGTAGTTCCAGGTGAGAGTCTTGCCATTGGCTGAGAGTTCACCGGTGCCGATCATCATGGTGGTACCCATGTTGTCGATCCAGGTGGAGACGAATTTCCTGGCGACATTGTCGTAGCCGTTGATCCCCATGCCATGGAAGGGGCCCATCCCGGGCATGTCGCCGGAGACATTGACCTGGACGAACTTGCCATCCATGAGGCCGGTGACGACCGATGTAGTTTCGCTCTTGGTGGGTTCGCCACCGGGGGTCATCCACATAGAGGACTTGCCAGACCAGGTGCCGATGCCCTTATTGAGGTGGGCGTGCATGGGGCCGGGTGTGGCAGCTTCCATGAAATTCTTCATGTCTTCTTCGGTCATGCCTGGCGGCAATTGATGTTCGGGCTGACCAGCGGGAGCAGGTTGTTTATCTTTCTTATCTTTCGCGGGCTGTGTCAGAGCGATTGATCCGACGATGCCGGCGATGCCAACGACTGCGAAGATTCCGGTAAGACACTTGCATTGCATATTAAATCTCCTTTTAAGGACATGATCGCCACCCACCACGGTGGGTCGGTTGAAAAATGGTATAGCGGGCAGGACCGACCGGACGACTGCGGAATTATCCTGTGAAAGGGCAACGTACAATCGGCCCCATGACTATCAAAAAACGCTCCTGGCAGGAAGAACTCGAGATTATCGATCGCGTGATGCTGGCGATTTCGGATGTTACTGATCCGGAGGAGATGGTCGGTAAGTACTGGTCGGGGATTGGTGAACTGGTGCCGATGCACGATTTTCTGGCGTTGTCGCGGCGCGGGGTGGAGCCTCCGGAATATCTGATTACGCGATCATCGAAGTTTGCAGAGGATATCAATCCGTGGAAAAATCGGGAGAGACTGCCGCGGATGTCGGGCGGATTGCTTGGTGAAATTGCGTATGCGGACAAGCCGGTGATTATCGAGAATCTGCCGGAGCGATTGAAGGCGGACGATCCGGCGAAATTTTATCTGGAAGGGTTTCAAACGCTGGCAGCGTTTCCGCAGTACGAGCGCGAGAAGGGCATGAACGTCGGGATTTCGCTGTATGGTCCGGGGGTTGAGTTCGATACATCGATGATGCCGATGATGCACTGGCAGGCGGGACTGTTTGGACGCGGCGTTCTCGCGCTGGTGTTGAGCAATCAACTGAAGGCGGCGATGGCGGATCTGGATCGTGAGTTGCAGGTGGTGGGGGAGATTCAGCGGAGTCTGCTGCCAAGAGAGATGCCCAAGATTGAGGGATTTGATATTGCGGCGTTTTACAAGACGAGCGCGAGGTCTGGTGGGGATTATTATGATTTTTTCCCGGTCGCGGAGAATGAGATCGGGATCATTATCGCGGATGTGTCGGGGCATGGGACACCGGCGGCGGTGCTGATGGCGATTACGCATGCGATTGCACACACGCGACCGGGGAAGCCGTATCCGCCGGGGGAGTTGCTGGCGTATTTGAATCATCATCTGGTGAAGTCGTATACGACATCGGGGTCGTTTGTGACTGCGTTTTATGCGGGGTTGCATACCAAGACGCGGAAAATGGAATATGCGAGCGCGGGGCATAATCCGCCCAGACTTTTGAGGGGGAAAGAGATTCGATCGCTGGATACGACAGGAGGATTGCCGCTGGGGATTTTTGAGGGTGAGAAGTTTGCGGAGTCGAGCATCACGCTGGAGCGGGGCGACTTGTTGTTGCTGTATACGGATGGAATTACCGAGGCGATGGCGCCGGCGCAAGCAGGCGGGGCAAGAGAGCTTTTTGGGCTGGAGCGGCTGGATGAAGTTTTGATGGGTTGCTGCGAGCTGGATGCGAAGGGGTGCATTGAAAAGATTTGCGAGGAAGTCGGGAAGTTTACGAAGAACGGGGCGTTGATGGATGATCAGACGTTGATTGCGATTCGGTGCGAGAAGTGAATCTGAAATGTTGATGGAGATGAGCGATGAGCGAAGCAGCGTGGACGAAGGTTGATTCGTATTTTGATTCAGTACTCAACTTGCGGGATGACGTGATGGAGCGAGTGCTCAAAGCGAGCTCTGTGGCAGGATTGCCGGAGATCAGCGTGACTGCTGCGCAGGGGAAGTTGTTGCAGCTTCTGGTGCGGAGCAATGGAAGCAGGAATGTGCTAGAGGTGGGGACGCTGGGCGGGTATAGCTCGATCTGGATGGGGAGAGGGTTGCCTGTGGGTGGACGAGTGACGACACTGGAATTGAATCCGGAGTTTGCGAAAGTGGCGGAAAAGAACATTGCGATGGCGGGGTTGGAGAAGGTTGTTGAGGTGCGTGTGGGGAAAGCGAGTGAGAGTTTGCCCAAGATTGCGGCGGAGAATCGCGAGCCGTTTGACTTTGTGTTTATTGATGCGGACAAGCCGAGCAACGCGGATTATTTTGAATGGGCGATGAAGTTGTCGCGAAGGGGAACGATCATTGTTGTGGACAATGTGGTGCGTGATGGAAAGGTGACGGAAGCGGGGAGTGAGGATGAGGGGGTGAAGGGGGCGAGAAGAGTGCTTGAGATGATGGGAAGGGAGAAGCGCGTAGAAGCGACAGCGATTCAGACGGTGGGAGCGAAGGGATGGGATGGGTTTGCGATGGCGGTGGTTATTGAATAGGAGTTGGAGCGGGCGTTGGAATGGGCGGCGTGATGGCTATCGGGATCGGTTGCTGTAGAAACTCGCGCACTACGATGTGGTACGGCCGCTGGGACTCAGGAACTGGCCGCAAGGATGCATATGGCGAGTAACACAAACGGGGAAACGCAACGCATCATCTACTCGATGCTGGGCGTGACGAAGACGATTAATCAGAAGCAGATTTTGAAGGACATTTATCTGTCCTATTTCTATGGGGCCAAGATTGGTGTGCTGGGGTTGAACGGGGCGGGGAAGTCGACGCTCTTGAAGATTCTGGCCGGGCAGGACAAGCAGTTTGAAGGCAAGATCGATATGGCGCCGGGGTTTCGGGTTGGGTTCCTTGAGCAGGAGCCGCTGAAGCATGAGAAGCGGACGGTGGAAGAAGTGGTGCGCGAGGGCGCGAGCCAGGTGACGAAGTTGATGGATGAGTATGACCGGCTGAATGAGAAGCTGTGTGATCCGAATTTGAAACCGGATGAGATGGAGAAGGTGCTGGCGCGGTCGGGGGATTTGCAGGAGAAACTGGAAGCGATCGATGCGTGGTCGCTGGACAGCCAGATTGAGATGGCGATGGATGCGCTGCGGTGTCCGCCCAAGGAGTCGACGTGCGAGACGCTTTCGGGTGGAGAGCGGCGGCGTGTGGCGCTGTGTCAGTTGCTGTTGTCGAACCCGGATGTGCTGTTGCTTGATGAGCCGACGAACCACTTGGACGCGGAGAGTGTGCAGTGGCTCGAGCAGCACTTGCAGCGGTATGCGGGCACAGTGATTGCGGTGACGCACGATCGGTACTTTTTGGACAATGTGGCGGGATGGATTTTGGAGCTTGATCGCGGCAATGGAATTCCGTACAAGGGGAATTACACCGGGTGGCTTGAGCAGAAGCAGACGCGGTTGCGTTTGGAAGAGAAGCAGGAATCTACGCGGCAGAAAACGCTGGCGAAAGAACTGGAATGGGTGCGGCAGAACCCTAAGGGAAGACAGGCAAAGTCGAAAGCGCGTGTGGGGGCGTATGAGCGGATGCTCAATGAGGATCAGGAGAAACGGGCGGCGGAGCTTGAGATTTATATTCCGCCGGGGCCGCGACTTGGTGATCTGGTGATCGAGGCGAAGAATGTGTCGAAGGCGTATGGCGACACGCTGCTGTTGGACAATGTGAATTTCTCGATTCCGCCTGGCGCGATCGTCGGAGTGGTGGGGCCCAACGGCGCGGGTAAGACGACGTTGTTCAGGATGATCATGGGGATGGAGCAACCGGATAGCGGAGTGCTGCGCGTGGGCGAGTCGGTGTCGCTTTCGTATGTTGAGCAGTCGCGCGATTCGCTGCCCGATGGCAAGAACGTGTGGGCGGCGATTTCGGATGGCAATGAGGAAGTGCGGCTTGGCAAAGTGAAGATGAACAGCCGCGCGTATGTGTCGAAGTTTGGATTTTCGGGGACTGATCAGCAGAAGATGGTGGAGAATTTGTCGGGCGGCGAGAGAAATCGCGTGCATCTGGCGCGGTTGCTGAAGGCGGGGGCCAATGTGCTGCTGCTTGACGAGCCGACGAACGACATCGATGTGAACGTGATGCGGGCGCTGGAAGAGGCGCTCGAGAATTTTGCGGGCACAGCCGTGATCATCAGCCACGATCGATGGTTTTTGGATCGACTGGCGACGCACATTCTGGCGTTTGAGGGGGATGCGACACTGCACTTCCATCATGGGAACTGGTCGAGCTATGAGGAGGAGCGTCATAAGCGGCTCGGGACACAGGCTGATCAGCCGCACCGGATGAAGTATCGAAGGGTGACGCGGGCCTGAGATAGCCATCAGACGCAAAAGTTGCTGAAATTGAGTGGTGTTGGCAAGTTGTTCGGACTTTTGATGCAGCCGACATCGCTGGAATTTTGTATAGTGTGGTATGCCGGTAGGAAATGAGATACTTCGTGGGCGGAGCTTGCCGCGGATTGAGGGATCAATTCAGTGTCGCAAGTGCGGGTATGACCTGAAGGGGATTGATCCAGGCGGGGCCTGTCCGGAGTGTGGTGTTGCGATTCGAGCGGACCGGAGCACGCGGAGGCTCGGGGACACCATCACGGATGCGCCGGCGAGCTATTTGAATTTTCTGGCATCGGCGTGCTGGATCGGGCTGGCGACGAGCGTGACATCGATCGGGACTTTTCTGGTTTCAATGGGAATGAGGGACGAGATCGCGCCGCGATTGATCTGGCTTGTGTGCTGTCTGTGTTGGACCGGGGCAGTATTTTTGTTGACTGCTGACCGAAGGAGTCTGGTGGTTGATGCAGATGAACTTAAGAAGGAATGGGCGAAGAGTCGGTGGGTTGCGCGGTTGTCACAGTTTGCGTGGGTGATTGCGGCGGGATTGTCTGCGTGGCAATTGTCGATTTTGCTTGCGGCGAATCCGGGCATACAAGTGGTTCCTGGGTGGAGTGTTGTGCCGCCGAGTGTGGGATATATCGCGGCAGGTATTGGTGTTTGTTTTCTGGTGGGATTGACCGGGATCGGATTTTTGTGTTTCCACCTTGCGAGTCTGGCGTATTGGGCGCGGGATGAGGCACTGGAGATGAGGCTGCGGACGTGCGCGTATGTGCTGTGTGTCAGTGTGCCCGCATTGATTATCAGTTTTCAGTTTCGTGAGCTGCCCAACTTTGTGGGTTTTGTGTCGTTTGGAATTTTCCTGTTGATGTTTTTTGCGGTGGGATGCGGCTGGGTGATGTTTCTGATCGGGCTTGGGCAACTTGCGATGTTGAGCGTGTGGGCAGTGGAGAGTGCAGCAGCGGAATCGGATCGCGATTCGCGGATGATGCAGAAGCTGCATGCGGAGCGTGCGGAAGCGCAGTCGCGTAACTATGCCGCGCCGCCGCCGGTTGATCTGAGGCCAAGTGGAGAGGCGACGAAGGCGGTGAAGCCGCAGGGTGTGTATCTGGAGCGGCCGGCTCAGGTTGAGGGATATGAGGTGCGGGAGCAGTGATTTTGGGTTGAAAGTTCGCGGGAAATCCGCTCCTATCCTTTGGGGTGAAAGCGGCTTCAAAAGGCAAGGTTCTGGTGGCGATGTCAGGCGGGGTGGATTCATCCGTTGCCGCGGCGATGCTTGCGCGGCAGGGGTATGAGGTGGTTGGGTGTTTCATGCGATTGGGGTCGCCGGGGGAAACTCTGGATGAGATGGTTCCGGCGGAGGCGTGTGATCTGGAGAAGCCGGGGGCGATGAGCCGGATCAAGATTGGGCACCAGGGGTGTTGTTCGATCAATGATGCGGCGGATGCGCGGCTGGTGGCAGCG
Source organism: uncultured Phycisphaeraceae bacterium (assembly GCA_964484185.1). Lineage (GTDB taxonomy): Bacteria > Planctomycetota > Phycisphaerae > Phycisphaerales > UBA1924 > F1-120-MAGs238. The sequence continues at coordinate 75,662 of CAZAEQ010000008.1, read as the reverse complement.
GAAATTGGTGTGCCGTTTTATGTGTGCAATTTCAAGAAAGACTTTTCGCGGATCATTGATTACTTTGTGGATGAGTATGTGGATGGAAGGACGCCGAATCCGTGCGTGCGCTGTAACGACTGGTTGAAGTTTGGAAAGCTGCACGAATATGCGAAGCAGATCGGCGCGGACTTTGTAGCGAGCGGGCATTACGCGCGGATTGTTAAGGGCGAGGGCGGGTTGCAGTTGCGGCGCGGGATCGATGGGACAAAAGATCAGTCGTATGTGTTGTTTGGCGCGAAGCGTGAGCAACTGGCACACATGATGTTTCCGATTGGTGAATTGCCCAAGAGCCAGGTGCGGGACTTGGCGAAGGAATTTGGATTGCCGGTGTTTGACAAGCCGGACAGTCAGGAAATTTGTTTTGTACCGGATAATGACTATGCGGGGCTGGTAGAGCGCAAGCGGCCGGGGACGCTGCATAGCGGCAATGTCGTTGACACCAGCGGTAAGGTCCTGGGTGAGCACGGCGGGCAACATAAGTTCACGATCGGACAGCGGCGGGGCGTGAGCGTGTCGCTGGGGTATCCGATTTATGTGGTCGGGAAGGATGCGAAGACGAATACGGTGGTGGTGGGGACACGCGAGGAATTGGCTTCGATTGGATGCGTTGGCGCGGAAGCGAACTGGTTGATTGATGAGCCGGTGGGAACGCGGCGGGTGTGGGCTCGGTATCGGTATAACTCGCAGCCGGTGGCAGCGCAGGTGCGTGTGATTAATGCGGAAGAGGCGGAGGCGGGGCCATCGGGTCGGCGCGGGAAGTTTGTTGTAGAGTTTGATGCGCCGCAGCAGGCGGTCGCGCCCGGCCAGGCGGTTGTGCTGTATGACTTTGATGAGCCGGACTGGGTGATTGGCGGCGGGTGGATCGCTTCGAGCACGCGGGTTGAGCCGGTTTGATCACGCAGGTTGATCATCGGCAACGTTGAATGCTTCAAAGGCCTTGGCGCAGGCGATGACGAGCGCGAAGATCATGACTGATGAGAGAACGAGGGCGAGGAGGAAGGCGACGATTGGACCTGCGAGGACATAGATTCCCCAGGTTGGGAGGCCGATGAGGGCGAGGACGGCGAAGGTGGCGGCGAATTTGGCGAGGGTGATGAGCATGATGCGGGCGATCTGCGATGGGTCTACACCGGCCTGCATCGAGCTTTGCATGGAGCGGACGGGCGCGAGCAGGAAGACGGTGTTGTCGATCGCGATGAGCATTGCGCTGAATGGAAGTGCGGAAACAATGATGAGGATGGCGTAGAGGGCGTTAGTGATTGATAAAGAGCCGATTGCAAGTCCGAGACAGGCCAGGCTCTGGACGCATGCGATGATGAGCACCGGAGCCGCGAGTTGGCCCATGACAAGTCTGCCCGCGGGAATCGGGAGTGTCTTGAACAACGGCATGTTGTCGAGGTCGGACCGGAAGTCACACCTGATGACCTGCGACAGGGCGAAACATGAAAGCACCGAGACAAGTACCATGATTCCGAGCGTTGCTTTTTCGGGCGCGGATTGGGCGAGAACCGCGCAGCTGACGACCACAATGATGAGAATTGCGGACAGCACAATCGCGCCGGTACTGCGGTACATGATTGTGAGTTGTCGCCAGATGAGCGGGCCGATGCCGCCAAAGCTGGGGAGCATGGGGAGCTGGCGTTGTGCGGCGGCCTCTGGGTTTGAAATTCCTGAGCGGCGTGCAACCTGGGCCCTAGCGAGTTGCTTCTGACTGTGGAGGACCATGGATTCAACTTCGCCGCGGTCGACTGCGATAAAGAGGATGATGAGTGCGATGTCGATGATGAACGCGAAGGCGGCCCAGGGGAGCGATTTGATCAGGCTCGAGCCAGCAAGCACATTGGCGAAGGGCTTTACGGGGATACACATCGCTTCGATGATCGGGGTTTGACGGAGCTTGGTCACCCAATCCAGGAGCTGCGGGAGACTGGTGATATCCGGAAATGGCGGCGCTGAGCGAACGGCGAAGTAGAGAGCGATGCCGAGGATGAGAAAGAGGGTTGGAACGATGAAGCGCGAGATGTTCTGGAGGATGCCGAGGGAGGTGTTGATGATGCCGGCGACGAGGTTGATTGCGAAGAAGAGGAGCATGATGCCAAGTGCGGCGGAGAGGTAGCTGCCGCCGGACTTGATGAAAAGTGCCATCCAGAAACCCATGGCGACGAGCGGTCCGATCTGGTAGAGGACCTGATAGAGGACGAGCTGGCGGCGGGAGAATGGACCGGGGACGACGAGATCGATCTCTGCGGGCTGGAAGACCATGGGGTCGCGGCGAGATTTGACGAAGATCTGCGAGATGATGAAGAAGACCACAAAGACGGGAAGCCAGGTTTTTACGCCCTCTTCTGTGAAGAAAGACTTTCGGTTGAGGAATAGATTGGGAAGGATGTAGACGGCCATGAGCCCCAGGCCCAGGAATGTGAAGAGTCGGCGTTTCGCGCTGCCGAAAACGAGGCGGCGGAGGACGGCTTTGTAGCGCAGGAAGATGAGCGTGATCAGGCCGCGCGGGAGAAATGCGCGGCTGAAGGCGGGGACTGCTGGTGCGGAGACTGGATCGCTCACAGAGGAGTCTCCGCGACTGGAGCGGGTGTTTCTCTGGTGGCGTTGAAGAACACTGATTCGAGTGAGGCGTTTGGATCGCCTTCGCCGAATGCCGCGCGGGCTTGCGCGATCGTGCCGCTGAATCGCAGTTCACCCTTGGCCATGATGAGGACGCCGGTGCAGATGTCTTCGACGAGGCTGAGGAGGTGAGACGAGAGGACGATTGCAGCGCCGGCGCGGGCGCGGTCGGCGATGGAGTCTTTCATGGTGCGGATGCCGATGGGATCGAGGCCGGTGAGCGGTTCATCGAGGAGGATGTATTGCGGATCGTGGAGGTAGGCGCAGGCGATCGCGACTTTTTGGCGCATGCCGCGTGAGAGCTCCATGGCGAGCGTTTTTTTCTTGGGGACCAATTCAAACATTTCGAGGAGACGCTCGGCTTTGGGCTTCCAGTCGGCGACGTTGTATGTTGACGCTATGAACTCGAGGTGTTCCCAGATGGTCATGGCGTCAAAGAGTTTGGGATCATCGGGGACATAGGCGAGCAGTGATTTCGCGGCGATCGGGTCTTTGGCCAGATCGTGACCGGAGATGGAGATGGACCCTTCGCTGGGCGTGAGGATACCGCAGATTGCCCGCATGGTGGTGGTTTTGCCGGCACCGTTTGGGCCGACCAGTGCGAGGACATCGCCGGGGGAGAGGTTGAAGGAAAGGCCGCGTACTGCGATGAAATCCCCGTATGCCTTTTTGAGGTTGGTGACGGAGAGGGTTTGGGTTTGCTGGGGCGTTGCCGGGTCGGTGGTCATGGGCAGAGGATAGTCGAGTGTGGAAAGACCCAGAATGAGGAGTGGTAGAGACTCGCTCTTAGGTGGGAGAGTTGATACCGAACTTCAAGTCGCCCAAAGCAGGAAACTTTGCGCGCCAGGCATGGGCATCGGCGACGTTTATTTCAGAGGAGAGCACGCATTCGGAATCGTCGGCCTCGGCAAGGATTTCGCCCTTTGGATCGATGATCATCGAGTGGCCGTCGTAGATCGTGGAAGTTGGGGAGGGATCGGTGCCGCAGCGATTGCACATGAGCACGAAGGCTTGATTTTCGATGGCGCGGGCCAGGCTGAGAGTGCGGCGATGATGTTGGCGAGCGGCGGGCCAGCAAGCGCCCAATGCAAAGATGGAGGCAGCGGGCACGGCAGCGCGAAAGAGTTCGGGGAATCGGAGGTCGTAGCAGATCGCGGGGCAGACAGTGGCATCGTTCCAGGTGTAGGAGGCTAATGAAGTGCCGGCGGAAATATGCTGGGTTTCGCCGCCGTAGGAAAAGAGGTGGATCTTGTCGTACTGGGCGAGGAGCAAGCCATCGGGGGAGATGATGCTCGCGCGATTGCGGGCTTTACTGTCAGGACCAATAACAGTGCGATGGCCGTGGACGGTGCATCGCGTGCGGCGGGCGAGATCGGTCAGGTAGGTAAGAGTTGCGCCGGTGTCGGCCGTCCGTGAAACTGCAAATGAGAATCCCGAATCAAACATCTCAGGCAAGAGAATCAGGTCGTTCGGTGACGGGTTGGCAGAGTGGACAAGTTGGTCCACTTTCCTGAAATTGGCGTCAGGGTTTTCCCAGGCGATATTGAGTTGAACAAGGTGTGCTTTCAATGGGTGGCTTTCGATGCAAAAGTTTGTGTGAAGATGCTGAAAAAATGAACCGGGAGTGACAAGAAACGTCAGGAACGGTATCAAAGTGAGCGAGGGCGTGGTGGGGGTGGTGGGTGCGGGCAGGATGCCTGCATGGGGATAGTTGGATTCAGGGAAGGCGGCGGGTATGGGCTGGGTATGTGATTCAGAAGTCAAAAGAACAGATGAGAAAGGTTCTCTTTTTGCGGCAGTGAACGCCGATCTAAAAGTGCAAGGAAGCACGTGCGTGAACGAAAAGGACAATGAACAGCCGAGTATTTTGCTGGCGAGCAGATCGCCGCGGCGGCGTGCATTTTTGCTTGCGGCAGGGATTGCGCATGAGGCAGAACATCCGGGAGTTGAGGATTCGGTTCTGGAACCTGGCGATGTTTCGCCGCAGCATTGGGTGATGTCGCTGGCGTATCTCAAAGCACAGGCCGGGGCATCGCAGGCGCCGGGCCGGCACCGATTGGTGATTGGCGCTGATACGACGTGTGTAGTTGATGGCAAGCTTGTGGGAACACCACGGGATGCCGCGGAAGCACGCGAGATCATTCGCAATTTCGTCGGACGCTCGCATGAGGTGTTGACGGGTGTGGCGATCGTTGATACCAAAACGGGATCGCGGGAATTGTTCTTTGATACCGCATCGGTCGTGTTTGGAAATCTGGAAGAGTCACAGATCGATGAGTATGTTGCGACGGGCAATTGGGCTGGAAAGGCCGGCGCGTACAACCTGGCCGAGCGCATTGAAGCGGGATGGCCGATTGTGACAAGCGGCGATGAAACAACGGTCATGGGACTGCCAATGGCCAAATTACAGGCACGCTTGGCGGCACGAAAACTGCGACAAGTAGATTGAAGCACGAATTAAGCGGTCTACGGACTTTGTGGCAACAATGAACCGATGTTGATAGCGGTTGCACAAGTTGCGGCGAAGTCAGGCGGCTGGGACTCTGCGGTCCCGCTTGTGCCCATGTGGCTAGGGGTTTCGCTGGCAGTCATCGCGATGATTGCGACAGCAGCGCACATGAATTCCCTGCGCGATGCTGATGTTCCAGAGAGTCGTCGACGGATCAGGATGTTGAATGGATGGGTACTGGTGGTACTTGCCCCAGTCTCTGCCTGGGCGTTCTGCATGGTGCGGCCAATGGATCGGAACGAGTTCGTGTTTGCGTTTGCGGTTGTCACGTTTCTCCTGCTCATAGCGGTGGTGATGGCCTGTGTTGATGCCGCGAACAATCTGCGAATTCAGAGGGATACGGCGAAGGAACTTCGAGAGGAAGTTGCAAGGTTGCGGCTGGAAATCGAGCGAAAGCGTGCAGAAGGTGCCGCGGAAGCAGAGAATAAGGCGGGAGAGCAATGACGCAGCGGCCGCCACTTCAAGGGGTTGCGGGTCGCGCAGCGGCATGGGTGTATTCAAAGTGCATTGACTATCGCAATCGCAGGTTTGATGCTCGCAAAGGGGTGACAGAGTTTGATCGCCCGGTGATCAGCGTGGGGAACCTGTCGACGGGCGGGACGGGAAAGACGCCGCTGGTGAAGTGGATTATCGAGAAGCTGATTGCCGCGGGCCATGACCCATGTATTGCAATGCGCGGTTACAAATCCAAGGAAGGCTTGAGCGATGAAGCTCAGGAGTACGCGGATTGGCTACCCGATGTGCCGCGAGTGGTGCAGGCCGACCGAACGCGCGGATTGATTGAGTTGTTTGGGACAGATCGCGGCAGAAAAGTGGATGTCGTCGTGCTTGATGACGGCTTCCAGCATCGACAGATTGCCCGCCAGTGTGATGTGGTGGTGATTGATGCGACACGAAGCCCATTTTCAGATCGCTTGCTGCCGGCAGGTCATCTGCGGGAACAGGTTGAGAGTTTGAAGCGGGCCGATGCTTGCGTGCTTACTCGCGTCGATCTTGTGGCCGCACATGAGGTCGAAGAAATCTGCAGGCGAATTCAAGAGGTTTGCAGTGCATTGATCGTGAAATCCGCGCATAGGTGGAGGCAGGTGCAAATTTTTGAGGGTGCGAAGGTTCGATCGGAACCTGTGGAGGCCTTGCGCGGGAAGAAAGTGGTGGCATGTTGTGCGATTGGAAATCCTTCAGCATTTTTTGTGCAGGTAAAAAATGCGGGAGCGATACCAATTGTGGAAGTCGCTCTTGCGGATCATGACCATTTTGATGAGGCGACTTTGTGTCGCGTGCTGGATCAGGCGAATGGATCAGATGGGGTGATTCTGACGGAGAAAGATTGGGTAAAGGTGCGGCGTCACACGAAGTTATTGCAAGGGACACGGGTGTGGTGTCCACAGGTTTCGATTGAACTGATCGAAAATGCGGCGGGCTTCTCCGCGGCGATCGGTAAAGTATTTGATAGGGTGTAAGTCGATGAGACTTATCGTCGGTTTGACGACAAGCCAGCTTTGAGGTATTACACTCCGCGTCCTGCAACTGCGAGTCCGGTCCTTATGTAGAAGGAACGTGGGCAGAGCGGGCTGTCTAGACTGGGCGTTCCCAGGCCGGGCAGCGGCGGGGACAAAGCTTGATAGGCCTGTCATGGCTCGTCATAGTCTTGGATCGGCTTTGGATCGACTCTTGGGTTCTTTTGGTTCGATAAGGAGTTCAGCGTGCATTTTGTGACGAAAATTCTAGTTGTCGCCGCCGCGGTTTTGGCGATTCTGCTTGCCGCCCTCACGATTGCATACTCCAGCAATGCTGATCGCATTGTGGGTAGCTACCACGACATGGAAGCTGTGAAGACAGCGACCGAAGCCAGCATGGCAGCGCAGTCAGCGATTCACGGAACGCAGGAAGCAAACAATCAGGCGAAGATTGCGGCGTTGAACAATCAAATGACGCAGCTTCAGTCGACCTTGAACTCTCTTCTTGCTGAAAACAGCAAGTTGACCGTTGAGAAGAACGCTGCTGTGACAGAGAGCAAGCTGATGCTCAGCAAGTTCAATGAACTGCAGACAACTGCGAGCACGCAAGCTTCGCTGATTCAGAGCTACCGCGATGAGACTACCACTCTTCGCAAGAACGAACTTTCGTTCAACCGTCAATCAGTTGAGATGAACGATCGCATCAGCGATCTGGATGCGAAGCGCGATGTTCTTGAGCAGAGCGTTCGTGCTCTCCAGGAACAGCTCGCTGAAGCCCGCACGGCCATGGAAAAGGCACAATCAGGCGTTTCAACCATTGCCAGCGGCAATTCAGTTGAATCGTTTGTTTCGGCTGGACCACTGGTGACCGGACGGATTGATGAATTGAGCACCGACACTTTGACTGGCGCAACGATGGTCAAGATCAACGTTGGCTCGAACGACTCGGTCAAGGACAACATGAAGTTCTTCGTGGTTCGCGATGGCAAGTTCATCGGCACGATTACGGTTGTCCGCACTGACCTTAAGTTCGCAGTTGGCAAGGTTTCGCTGCTTGCTGATAAGAGCAACGTGCAGACCTCTGACATGGTTCTCAGCCGCATCAACTAATCCCAATTTGGCAAAAGGAGATTTCCGATGGCACAGATGGGAATGCAGATGCAGGGCGGACAGATGCGCAAGCGTGGCGCAGAGCTGAACGTCTATACAGGGCTTGCGTTTGTCGCATTTGCCTGCCTCGCGGCGGCATGTGTGATGGTCTTCCTTGCCGCCCAAAAGGTTGGCAAGAACGGCAGTCCGCTTGAGATTCAGGAAAAAGGCAAGATTGTTCTAGCCAAGCCCGCGAAATAAATTCGCGGTATTCGGACGAGGAACTATCCACAATCCATTCAAGCGGCGGCCTTTGGGGCCGCCGCTTGTAGTTTTAGGTCGTGAGCATCTCTTGTTTTGACTTGACCATTGCGTGCAGGAAAGCTAACCTTCACTCCCTATCGGGCGAAGGCCTGGCGGGAAAGACAATTTGGGGAGGTAGCTCAATTGGTTAGAGTACTGGACTGTCGATCCAGTGGTTGCGGGTTCGAGTCCCGTCCTCCTCGTTTAGTTTCATGGTTTAGTTTCATGGTTTAGTTTCATGGTTTAGTTTCAAGATCCCGCTGGCTCACAGCGGGATTTCTTGTTTTTGTGCCAGACTTGTCGCCGATCAAATCAGTCGAAGCTGGTGCAACAAACAGCGCTTGCCCACTACTATCGGCTCCATCTTTTGATTGACGGAGGATTGAAATGTCGGCAGTGCAGTTGGAACTAGAGAAATTTAATTGGGTCCCGCAGCCCGCGGCCGGCCGCTTTGTCGCCGGATTGATTCAGCGTTTCCTCGCGGCATGTCCCGCCGCGGCGACCTTGAGCTATCGCATGCTCAACGAAACAGGAACTCGCTTTGTAGACTGGGTCGATTACATACAGGTCCAGAAGACGGCCGTGATAGAAGCTCGCCTGAAAGAGGTTGGTTTCACACGCAGGCCGCAGCCAGGCGCAGAAGATTGCTTTGTCCATGAGGGCGCGATTTTTCCGACGATCCTGCTTTCAGATGTCGACCCTTCGTTGCATGTTGGTCTGAAGGTGGACAGCGTTTCAGATTTTCTTTCTGCACACAATTCTGATGTCGTGATTGAGGGCGAGCCTCACAGTCAGTTTCGCCGGGCCACGGCGTTTACATCGCCCACGGGGGCAAAGCTCTTTGCCATTGAGCGGCACGGATATCGTGGGTTTGTGGTTGCCGCAGCGAATCCAGCGAAAGAGCAGGCAGCCCAACGCCATCTTGAAGCGCTGCGGAAACGCCGCCGCGATTTTACAAACGATGATGATGGATTCGTGCATCTCAACGCGCTGGTTGATGCGGCGATTTTTGATCTGGGATCGGACTGGACGTGCGATCTCTTCTTTGAGGCCGAACGTCGCTATTGGCAGCGCCGTAATCATGTTGCTCGGTTTCAGAAAACTCGTCAGGATCAGCTTGGGCTCGGCTGGGCGAACCATGACCACCACACATACCGGGCTTCGCGGCAGCATTTCAAGTCGTTAATCGCGCTGCAGGAGAAACTCGGATTCAAGGCGCGGGAACGTTTTTATGCGGGTGCTGAGGCAGGATGGGGTGCTCAGGTTCTTGAACACCACGCCACCGGGATCACGACGTTCAACGATGTCGATATGTCGCCTGAGGAATTGATGGGCGACTTTGCTCACCAGGGGCTGGAGGATCGTCCAGGCGAGCCGCTGGGAACAGTTGGAATCTGGTGCGCGCTGCATGGCGAGGCAGTTCTGCAGGCTGGCATGCACCATCTGGAATGTGTCTTTGACTGGCACTTGCTCAAAACACAGATGGCCGATGAGGGGTCGATTCGAACGATGGACCCGTTTACGACATTCAGCTATTTGAGGCAGGCGTTCACCGAGGGGGAACGCTGGGTTGTTTCAACTCATCGGATTGATTCACTTTTGTCTGATGGCCGAATCGACTCGCACCAGGCAGAACAATTTCGCCTTCATGGTGCAATTGGTTCACACCTGGAGAATCTGGAACGCAACGACGGATTTAAGGGCTTCAACCAGCAGGGCGTCTCGGACATCATTTCGCGGACCGATCCCCGGCGAGCGTTGCGCGTGTCGTAAAGTCTTTTCTTGCATTTTGAATCCGAACGAGTCGCTGTAACGTATATATTAGATATACGTTAGGCACCATCGTGTATTTGATGCGCGAAAAATTCAAGAATTTCGAATTGTGTTTCTAGTAAGTGATTGGAAAGCCATGAAGTTTCTATTTAGTCCTAGCATTGTGGGAGAGTTTTGACTATCTTCAACCTAAAGTCATTTGCATAATTGCGGGTGATTTATCAGGGAATTTTGCTGGTTGGTCGTGGAATTTCCACCCAGCAAGACTTAGGACAGAAAGAGAGGAATGCAGATGAAGATTCGCCTTCTATTGGCAGCGGCTGGCCTTGCGTTCGCCGCTGGAGTTTCAAACGCACAAGTCGTTGTGTTTACAGACACAATCGATGGGCAGGCCACCACCGGAAGCGCCATCAGGACTTGGGATTCGTCCAACGGCGTCGTGACACGTGCCACCTACGGCGTGGGCGTCCGCCTTGCAGGCATCGATCATGCTCCAACCGGCGGCAATGACTTCATTGTGGCAAACGGTCCCCACCCCCTTGGTCCGGTTCCGACCGGCAGCATTTTGAATGTCGCCAACCTCTTCGGCGGCCCGATCACCACGACAATCGCCTCAGGCCAACAGGTTTGGGAGCCCATTGGCGTTCGTTACGATGCACGCTCAAACAGCGTGATTGAACTTGAGAATGGAACAGGCGGAGCTCCCGTGGGTATGGTGCGCGGGCTCTACGGCACCAACTACGGAACAGGCACACAGACCCTTCTGCAGGCGGAACGCGTCGCAATCGCTGGCGTCATTAATCCAACCCCAGAAGGACGCGCCTGGCACGAAGGCGGCACGTACCTCGCCGCTGACTCTCGTGGCGTTGCCGGTCGTTACTACGTCATGGCCACCACAGGTGGTCGCCATGTCGGGGCGTATCAGGGCATTCCAAACCAGAATGTCTCCAGCGCAATCTGGAAGGTTGATGTCAACGGTACCGCGACCACCGCCAACTTCTCCGAATTCATCGATACCGCTACCGCAAGCTTTATCCACAATCCAAACACGATTGCCGGGTCAGGCAACAACTACACCGACTTCCGCGGCATCTGCATGGACGGAAACAATGACATCTATGTCACCAGCACGTTCTTTGGCCTGATCGTCAAGATCACGACCGATGCAAACGGTGATTTCACCGGTTCCTCGATTGTTGCACAAGGCCTGGATGCACCAGAAACCATCGAATGGGATGCGTTCACAAACACCCTCGTGTTTGCACAGTTGGGCACCACACGGTCGCTCAGCCGTATCAACCTGGATGGAACAGGTCTGACCACCCTGGCTTCAAACGTCCATGTCCGCGGCATCACCTTCGTACCCACACCGGGTGTGTTGGCGACCCTCGGTTTGGCTGGCCTGGCCGTCGCGCGCCGTCGCCGATAATAACTCATCGACTTATCGAGTAATTCTAAAACAAACCGGAGCCTTTGAGGCTCCGGTTTTAATTTGCGCATTGAGTGGCTATCCAATCCTGCTTCAAAATCAGCAGAATCCGATTTCTCCTTTGAAATTGCCAGCGATTCATGTTAGTTTGTAAAGCAGTGGTGCTTTGATTCTCTCGGGCTCGCCGATTTTCCCAGATACGCAAAGGGTACAAGATGTTTGATTTCACCAAGATGGCTTCAGGTCTTCGTTTCGGATGTCGGATGTCGCGGACAGCCCGCAAGTCGGTCCAATCGGGTATGGCGCTTGGAATGGAGAGACTTGAATGCCGCCAGATGCCTGCGAACATCGTCTGGGACGGCGGCGTGGCGGGGACCGGGACTGATTTCAATGCTGCGGCGAACTGGGTTGGCGATGTCCTTCCCGGTGCCGCGGATATTGCGGTTATCAACACTGCGGGCCCCACGATCACGCTCACGGCGGCTCGGTCGGTGACCGCGGTGCAGAGTAGTCGCGCGCTGGAGATTGGATCTAGTGGGAACCTGACAACGACGGGAGTGAATCAGTTGACTGCATCGGTCAGCTTGATTGCGGGCACGCTTACTGGTGGAACGTGGAATTTCACAGGTGGAACCAGGCTGGTCTCAACATCGAGCGGCGGGACACTGAATAACGTGACGATGAATCAGGATCTGGTGTTGGACGTAACCTCGGCCAACGTGGTAGTTCAGGGAACGACGACATTCCCCGCAGCGCGCATGGCTGGCAACGCGACATATATGTATTTTGCTCCGGGGTACACGCTGAACACACTGATCAGCGTTGAGGGCGCGACAGCCGGTGGACGCAACATCATTATGGCGTATGGCGGGACCGGGACGTTTACGATGGGGGCGTCGGGCGTTGTTCGAATTGCAGCCGGCAGCGGCGGCGACCTTTCGATGAGCAACAGTTCAGTTTCGACTCTGGTGAATAGCGGGTTGATCACCAATGAGGCGGCGGGTCGAACACTGACAATAAATAACACCACCTTTACAAACAACGGGACAGCGAGTGCAACAGCAGGAACACTGTCTATCTCGGCAACAAATGCTACAAACTCCGGGACGATCAGCGGTGCAAATGCAACCGTATCGCTTGCGGCAACTACTTGGTCAAGTTCTTCAGCGATCAGCGTGAGCAACGGAACGCTGACGTTTGGGGGAGCATGGAGCAGTACGGGAACCGTGACTATTTCAAGTACGATCTTTAATGTGGGGGGCACGTTCACCACAGCGGGATTCAATTTCGCAGGATTCTCGCGGACTGGCGGCACGGTGAATTTGACGGGAACGCTGACTAATACGACACTGGCGCTCAATACGGCAACTGGAACCTGGAATCTGGTGGGTGGGACGATTGTCGGCGGTGTGGTGAACGTTGCTAATGGGGAGTCATTGGTTACGACATCCAGCGGCGGAACCTTGAACAACGTGACAATCAACCAGGATCTGGTGGTTTCTGCAACTTCGGCGAATGTGATCATTCAGGGAACGACGACATTTCCTGCAGCCCGCCTGGCCGGCAATTCGACTTATTTGTATTTTGCGCCGGGGTTTGTGTTGAACACGTTGATCAGTGTTGAAGGTGCAACTGCTGGCGGACGCAACATTATTATGGCGTACGGCGGCAGTGGAACGTTTACGGTGGGGGCGTCGGGTGTGATCAGGTTGGCCGCGGGCAGTGGCGGCGACTTGAGCATGAGCAACAGTTCAATATCGACGCTGGTCAACAACGGGTTGATTACCAATGAGGCGACAGGTCGGACGATTACGATAAACAATTCTACTTTTACAAACAACGGAACAACTAGTGCAACAGCGGGAACGCTGTCTATCTCGGCAACAAATGCTACAAACTCCGGGACGATCAGCGGTACAAATGCGACCGTGTCGTTTGCGGCAACCACCTGGGCAAGTTCTTCAGCGATCAGCGTGAGCAACGGAACGCTGACGTTTGGCGGGGCATGGAGCAGCACAGGAACGGTGACGATTTCGAATACGACCTTTAACCTGGGTGGTGCATTCACGTCGGCTGGATTCAACTTCGCCGGATTCTCGCGGACCGGCGGCACGGTGAATTTGACGGGAACGCTGACCAATACGACACTGACGCTCAATACAGCGACCGGAAGCTGGAACTTCGTGGGTGGGACAATAGTGGGCGGCGTGGTGAACTTTGCCAACGGTCAATCGCTTGTTATGACTGCAAGCGGAGGGACGTTGAACAATGTGACAATGAACCATGACCTGGTTCTGGATTCAACCTCGGCAAACGTGATTATCCAGGGAACGACGACGTTCGCGGCGGCACGCATGACCGGCAATGCGACGTATCTGTATTTTGCGCCGGGCTACACGCTGAACACGCTGATCAGTGTTGAGGGCGCGACTACTGGTGGGCGCAACATTGTGATGGCGTACGGCGGAACTGGGACGTTTACCGTGGGCGCAACGGGCGTGATTCGAGTTGCTGCGGGCAGCGGCGGCGACCTTTCAATGAGCAACAGTTCAGTTTCGACGCTGGTGAACAATGGCTTGATCTCAAGTGAAGCAACTGGTCGAGCGCTGACAATTAATAATTCTGTCTTTACAAACAACGGCACCGCGCAGGCGACCGCGGGAACTCTCGCGCTTTCCGCAACCAATTGGACGAATCCAGGCACGATTGTCGCAAGCAATGCGATCCTGAATTTCGCAGGCAGTTGGAGCAGTGGCGGTACGCTGACAATCACGAATTCGACGCTGAATCTGGGCGGTACGTTCACGTCAGCTGGATTCAACTTTGCCGGATTCACGCGCACTGGAGGCACGGTGAACCTGACGGGAACGCTGACTAATACCACACTGACGCTCAATACAGCGACTGGAAGCTGGAACCTGCTAGGTGGGACTATTGTGGGCGGCGTGGTCAACTTTGCTAATGGTCAGTCGCTTGTCACAACGTCCAGCGGAGGGACGCTGAACAACGTGACTATGAACCAGGACCTGGTCCTGGAAGCTACATCGGCCAACGTGATTATCCAGGGAACAACAACATTTGCTGCGGCGCGTATGTCGGGCAATGCGACGTATCTATATTTGGCGCCGGGGTTCGTGCTAAACACGCTGATCAGCATTGAAGGTGCAACTGTTGGTGGGCGCAACATCGTTATGGCGTACGGCGGCGCCGGAACGATTACAGTGGGGGCATCGGGCGTGATTCGAGTTGCTGCGGGCAGCGGCGGCGACCTTTCGATGAGCAACAGCTCTGCCGCGACATTGGTGAACAACGGATTGATCTCGAGTGAAGCAACTGGTCGAACGCTCACGTTAAGCAACTCTGTGTTTACAAATAACGGCACTGCACAGGCAACGGCAGGGGTTCTCGCGCTTTCGGCAGCCAACTGGACGAGTTCAGGCACGATTTCCGCAAGCAATGCAACTCTGAATTTCGCAGGCAGCTGGAGCAGTGGCGGAACGCTGACGATCACGAACTCGACACTTAATATGGGCGGCTCCTTCACGTCTGCTGGATTCAATTTCGCCGGTTTCACCCGCACAGGTGGAACAGTGAATTTGACAGGAACGCTGACTAATACAACACTGACGCTCAATACAGCGACTGGAAGCTGGAATCTGCTGGGTGGAACAATTGTGGGCGGCGTGGTGAACTTTGCCAATGGTCAGTCGCTTGTCACAACGTCCAGCGGAGGGACGCTGAACAACGTGACGATGAGTCAGGATCTGGTTCTGGAAGCAACCTCGGCAAACGTGATTATTCAGGGAACGACAACCTTCCCTGCAGCCCGCATGACGGGCAATGCGACGTATCTGTATATTGCCCCTGGTTTCGTGTTGAACAATCTGATCAGTGTTGAGGGCGCAACAGCTGGTGGGCGCAACATTGTCATGGCGAACGGCGGTACTGGGACGTTTACAGTGGGTGCAACAGGCGTGATTCGAGTTGCCGCGGGCAGCGCAGGCGACCTGGCAATGAGCAATAGTTCAGCCTCGACATTTGTGAACAACGGATTGATTTCAAGCGAAGGAGCCGGTCGCTTACTGTCAATACAAAATTCTGTCTTTACAAACAACGGGACCGCGCGGGCGACGGCAGGAACACTGTCGCTCGGTGCAGTTAACTGGACAAATCCAGGCACGATTACTGGTACTGGCGGTACCGTTTCGCTGGGAGGGACTTTCAATATCTCCGGGGGAATTGGTACTTTTGCTACAGCAAATGTCCGAGTTCAGGTCACGGGCACAATTCCAAACGCCGGGCAGACAATTCCGTTGACTGCATCGACAGGCTCGTGGTACATGGCTGGGGGAACCATATCCGGTGGCACTATCACATTTGCGGGCGGGGCATCGCTTCGTGGCTCAAGTAGCGGCGGAACGCTTCTCAACGTGACGGTGAGCGGCGAACTGCGAATGGACAGCTCCAGCGCGTACATGGTCCTTCAGGGCACGACCACATTTGTGACGGCAAGACTCGGTGCAAGTGCTGCCGCGTTGTATCTGGCGCCGGGAGTTTCGGTAGGAAGCCAGGTGCTTGTCGATGGCGCTGAGTCGGGCACGCGATCGCTGATATTTGGCTACGGGGGACCGACAACCGTCACTATTCAGCCCGGGTCAGCAATCAGAGTTCTTGCGGGTTCTGGTGGCGGTTTAAATATCTCCTACAACTCTGCCGTTTCACTCATCAACAACGGATTGATCAGCAGCGAAGCAAGTAACGTGTTGCTGACGATTTCGACTATTGAATTTGCAAACAACGGAACGTTGCGGACTCAAAATGGCGGTTCGATTCAATTGAGTTATGCAAACTGGAGCAACGGTGGGGTGCTTGACTTGCAGAATGGAGCAATGGCTGTTCATGGTGCCGGTACATTCACGGATCCCGGTGTCATTAATCTTGGCCCAGGAGGACTGCTCAACGTGTATTCAGGCGATGGCCTCGTGCTCGCCTCGACCTCCATTGTCAATGTGACCATCGGCGGCACCGCGCTGAATCAGTACGGTCGGATCGTGGTGCATAGCGGGAATGCAAATCTCGCAGGCGTGCTCAACATTACAATGGACGGAAGTTACCAGCCGCCAATCGTGAGCACTTTTGACATCGTGACGGTTGTTCCTGGCAATCGCTCGATTGTCGGAGGGTTCAGTTCGACGGTCATGCCGCCGCCAGGAGTGGATGGCAAAAACTTCATGTACAACGACAACCGCCACATCATCTTTGCGTTCTCTTCCCTCGCCGATTACAACAGCGACACAATTGTCGATCTCTTCGACTATCTCGACTTCGTGAATGACTTCGCAAATCAGACAGGCGGCGCCGACTTCAATAACGATGGCGTTATCGACTTCTTTGATTACCTGGACTTCCTGGTGATTTTCAGCCGCTTTTAAACTGCGAAACTGGGTAGCCTTGACAAAGGGATACACAATTGCTCTGTGTACATCGATGCGATCCAATAGAGTTTGAAGGAGTGGTTCTAAACTCGGCGATTCTTGATTGAATTGGTGAACTACGTTTGAAATTTTGTGGCCTTCGTTTGAGATTCTCTCGCTTGAAATGCTACTGCTATGAGTTTGCACTTTGTTTTACACGGGGGTCAGTTGTGAGACGTTTAACCGAGTCGACGCTGTTGCGGATCTGGCGGCTATGCGCATCCAAACCACCTTTGAAGGTTGAAAGGGCGGGACTGGCCGCCGTATTTGGAGTGGAAAAGCTCGAAGCACGCCAGATGCTTGCCAACATTGTCTGGGACGGCGGCCCCGCCGGCACGGGCACCGACTTCAATCTTGCGGCAAACTGGATCGGCGACGTCCTTCCCACCGCCGCCGATACGGCGACCATTAACACCGCCGGACCCACGATCACCGTGGGGGCCACGACTGAAGTCAACAGCTTCAACAGTTCACGCAGCATACGCGTCAACAGCGGCACGTTTACCACCAGCGGTGTAAACGCATTGAGCGCCAGCGTCACCCTCGGAGGCGGGACTATCTCTGGCGGAACATGGAATTTCTCAGGTACCGGAATTGGCATGATCGGCACCTCGGGCGGCGGCACACTCGCTAGCGTCACGATTTCCGGAGATGTTCTTCTCAACTCCGGTTCAGCCAGCCTCACGCTCAGCGGCTCTACGACTTTCAGCGCCGCCCGACTCAGCGCCGCCAGTGTCAACCTGCAGATGTAGCCCGGATACACGCTGAGTTCCCTCGTGGTTGCTGAAGGGGCCGTCACCGGCATCCGCAACATTTCCTTGGCAACGGGCGGTCCTGGCACCCTCACAATCTCCGCTACTGGTGTAGTTCGTCTCGCGAATGGCGCGGGGGGCGGGCTCTTTCTCAGTAACCTTGGTGGCACAACACTGATCAACGATGGCCTTATTAGCGCAGAAGCGACCAATCAAACGCTCACAATTCAGCCCAACGCGTTCACCAACAACAGTGTTGTCAGCGTCGCCAGAGGCACGCTCCGTGTCAACGCAGCGACTTGGACGAATGCCGGCACGCTCGCGGGCACCGGAGGGGTGCTCCAACTTGGCGGAACGCTTAACGCGGGTGCGGGGATCGGCACGTTCAACACAGCGGGAACCGCGGTTCAAATCACCGGCACAATTGCGAATTCAGGAAACACCATCCAGCTCACCGCAATGACGGGCTCTTTCACCATGTCGGGAGGCACCATCAGCGGTGGGGCGTTGAACTGGTCCGGCGGGGCAATGTTGCGCATTTCTGCCACGGCTGGCACGCTTGCCAACGTCGCCTTGAATGGAGATTTACTGCTGGACATTCCCGGCGCCACC
The DNA here is from genome assembly GCA_964484185.1 of uncultured Phycisphaeraceae bacterium. Taxonomy (GTDB): domain Bacteria; phylum Planctomycetota; class Phycisphaerae; order Phycisphaerales; family UBA1924; genus F1-120-MAGs238. The sequence goes on along the minus strand of CAZAEQ010000008.1, from coordinate 57,603 downwards.
GTGATTCTGAGCGGAAACACCACTTTCACTGCCGCTCGCCTAGCCGTCCCAGCCAACCTGCAATTGGCGCCCGGTTACGTCCTGAATTCATTGGTGGTTGCGGAAGGTGCCGCCATCGGCGACCGTTTCATAAGTTCGGTCTCCGTCGGCACAGGTACTGTTACTTTCGGTCCCGCCGCTGTAATCCGCCTGGCTTCCGGCACTGTCGGAGGCCTCAATCTCATCAACGGTTCTGTGAATTCGTCCATCAACTTCGTCAACAACGGCCTCATCACCGCCGAAGCCACCGGGCGGATACTTCACATCAATCCCCGCCTTTTCACCAACAACGGCACCCTGTCTGTGTCCGCGGGCACCCTTCACGTCAACGCTTATAACGGCTGGACCAATCCCGGAACTATTAGCGGTACCGGTGGCACCTTCCAGCTCGGTGGCATCCTCTTCGCGACGTCAGGAATCGGAACCTTGAATACGGCGGGAGCCAACGTCTTAGTGTCCGGAAGCATCGTTAATACCGATAGCACTATCCACTTGAATTCAAACACGGGTTCTTTCACAATGTCTGGCGGCTATATCTCGGGAGGCACGATTTTGTGCAGTGATGCCGCCCGTTTGCGCACCAGCATTTCCGGCGGTGAACTTTTGAGTGTGGCCTACAACGGCGAATTGCTTTTCGATGTCGACTTCGCCGGTCTCACGCTCAGAGGCAGTACTTCTTTCATTGCCGCCCGCCTCAGCGCCACGTACGTGAGCCTCCGCATGGCGCGGGACTACACCCTGAATTCTCTGGTAGTGGCTGAGGGAGCGGCGACGGGGGTGCGCACTATCTTATTGGCGTACGGCGACGTAGCCGGTACTGTCACATTTGGCCCATCTGCAATCGTCAGGCACTTGCCGGGCAGCGGCGGCGAGTTGAATATCCGAAGCAGTTCGCAAGCAACGCTGATCAACCAGGGATTGATCTCTGCCGAGGCCAGCGGTCAGACTCTACTTATTGATACCACCGCTTTCTCCAACGTCGGGACGCTCGCTGTCGCTGCTGGTACCCTTCACGTTAACTCTGCCAGTTGGACCACCACCGGGGCGCTCAGTGGTACGGGGGGAGAGTTGCGATTGAATGGCAATTTGAACGCGACGGCGGGAGTTGGCACTTTTAACACCTTAGCAGCCACAGTCCATGTCGTGGGCAACATCAACAACGCTAACAACACTATTCAATTGAATGCGACCAGCGCCCCTTTCACGATGCTCGGCGGCACGATCAGCGGTGGCTCGATCAACTATCCTGGTGGTGCCGCCATCCGAGCCACGACTTCCAACGGCACGCTGGCCGGCGTCAACGTGAACGGCGATCTGCTGCTCGACACCAATGCTGCTGCCCTCATGCTCAGCGGCAACACCACATTCGCCGCCGCCCGGCTCACGGCTCCCAACGTCAATTTAGGCTTGGCCCCCGGCTACACGCTCAACTCGCTCATCGTCGCGGAAGGTGCCGCCAGCGGCCCGCGCGTCATTGCGCTCGCGTTTGGAGGAGAGGGAACAGTCACCTTCGGTTCCGCCGCCGTTGTCCGCCTCGCCGCCGACAGTGGCGGGGCTTTGAACATCGTCGAGAGTGGCGCCTCCACTCTGATCAATAGCGGCCTTATAACCGCAGAAGCGAGGTTTCGGACGGTCAGTATCGCCATCACCACGATCACCAACCACGGCACATTGCGGGTGCAGAATAGCGCTCGCATCGGCACCACGCGGGCGACTTGGACAAACGCGGGCATCCTTGACCTTCAAACCGGCGAGATCTTTATCAACGGCGCCGACACCTTCACCAACAGCGGAACTATCAATCTCGGCCCCGGATGCCTCCTCAATGTCGCCACCAGTAGCGGCCTCAATTTCACCTCGCCGAGCGTCGTCAACACATTCATCGCCGGTATCTTTACCAGCCAGTTCGGCCGCATCTTGGTCACAGTTGGCGACGCCAACCTGGGCGGAACTCTCAACATTACCTTAGTGGATAATTACCAGCCCTCTATCGCTAGCACTTTCAACATTCTCACGGTGGTCCCCTCCAATCGTACCATCACCAGCGGCTTTGATTCCACTACCCTTCCTCCTCCAGGCGTAGATGGCAAGAACTTCATGTACAATGACGATCGCCATATCATCTTTGCGTTCTCTTCCCTCGCCGATTACAACAGCGACACAATTGTCGATCTCTTCGACTATCTCGACTTCGTGAATGACTTCGCAAATCAGACAGGCGGTGCCGACTTCAACAATGATGGCGTTATCGACTTCTTTGATTACCTGGATTTCCTGGTGATATTCAGTCGGTTCTGATTCAGAACTTCATAGGGAACTGGGGTGTCGGGGCTTCGAAAGGGCCGCAAAGGTCATTGTTATCGGGCAAGTCTTTGGAATTCTCAGGCTTGGGAGCCAGCGCGTGGATGCTCCACTTCCAGGCGAAATTCTGGTCCGGAAATTCCGCTATTTTGGTTGAATGGACCGCTTTCGGTTGATATTTTGTGGCTAACGGAAGCAGATTTCTCGCTCACTACTGTGGGTACCTATGTTGCAACGGGGAGAGTTATGACACAGTTCACAGATTCGAATTCGTTTGGTCGTTTGTCATCACGTTTGTCATCAAAATCAGCGAGTACTGCTCGGCGGTCCGGAACGGCCGCTGGATTTGGGATGGAGAAACTCGAAGATCGCCAGATGCTTGCAAACATCGTCTGGGACGGCGGCCCCGCTGGTACTGGTACCGATTTCAATCTCGCCGCAAACTGGGTCGGAGATGTATTGCCTGCCGCGGCGGACACTGCCATTATCAATACTGCGGGTTCGACCATTACGATTGGTGCGTCCCGTACTGTGACAGCGGTCGAAAGCTCACGTGCGCTGCAGTTTAATGGCGGTACATTTACCACCACAGGCACCAGTACCATGACTGCGTCTGTGACGATGAACGGCGGCACGCTGTCAGGTGGCACATGGAACTTCTCCGGAACTGGAAACGTCGTTCGAGCTGCTGGGGGTGGCACAGTTTCCAATGTCACGATCGGGGGCGAAGTTCTTCTCGACGGTACATCGACAAGCATCACGGTTTCGGGAACCACCAGTTTCACCAGCGCTAGGCTCACTGCGGCCAACGTGACATTAAACATGGCTCCCGGCTATACATTGAACTCCCTGGTAGTGGCCGAAGGTGCGACTGTCGGAAATCGCAACATCACCATGGCGGTTGGCGGTGCCGGCACGGTCACCTTCGGGGCATCGGCCGTTGTTCGGCTGGCAGCTGGCTCTGGCGGTGGATTAAGTCTGAACAACAGCTCTGCTGCCACACTCGTCAATAGCGGATTGATTTCTGCCGAAGCAACTGGGCAGACTCTGCTGGTGAACAACTCAACGCTCACCAACAACGGTACTCTGCGTGTGACAGCCGGAACCATCCGGGTGAATAACACCAATTGGACGAACGCTGGAACTCTGGATGCGACCGGCGGCACGTTCCAATTCGATGGGACCCTGAACGCTGCTGCCGGGATCGGAACCATGACTACTGCCGCTGGCACAGTCAATATCGCAGGAACAATTACCAACACCGGAAACACGATCCAGTTGAATTCAACGACTGGTTCATGGAACATGGCAGGTGGGACAATCGTTGGCGGAACAATCAATTTCGCCGATGGCACTACTCTTCGCACTACAACCAGTGGTGGAACTTTGAGCAGCGTAACTCTCAATGGAGAGCTTGTTCTTAATGCTACTTCTTCAAGCATTACGCTGGCCGGAACAACCTCCTTCACAGCGGCCCGTCTCACCGCAGCCAACGTGACTTTAAACATGGCTACCGGTTATACACTGAATTCCCTGGTTGTGGCAGAAGGGGCGACCGCTGGGACTCGCAACATCACCATGGCGGTTGGCGGTGCCGGCACGGTCACCTTCGGGGCATCGGCCGTTGTTCGGCTGGCAGCTGGCTCTGGCGGTGGATTAAGTCTGAACAACAGCTCTGCTGCCACACTCGTCAATAGCGGATTGATTTCTGCCGAAGCAACTGGGCAGACTCTGCTGGTGAACAACTCAACGCTCACCAACAACGGTA
>CAZAEQ010000008.1:0-53395 GCA_964484185.1 uncultured Phycisphaeraceae bacterium | reverse complement strand
CCTGGAATATATTGGGCGGATCGATTGTCGGCGGAACGATGAACTTTGCAGATGGTACATCACTTCGTACCACGACCAGTGGTGGAACATTGAACAGCGTAACTCTCAATGGAGAGCTTGTTCTTAATGCCACTTCTTCAAGCATTACGCTGGCCGGAACAACCACATTTACTGCGGCGCGTCTTACTGGCAACAACGTGACATTAGGCATGGCTCCCGGCTACACCCTGAACTCCCTGGTAGTGGCAGAAGGGGCAACAGCCGGAACTCGCAGCATCACCATGGCCGTCGGCGGTTCCGGCACGGTCACCTTCGGGGCGTCGGCAGTTGTTCGTCTGGCAGCTGGAACAGGCGGCGGGTTAACGTTGAGCAACAGTTCAGTCGCAACCCTAGTGAACAACGGATTGATCTCTGCGGAAGCAACTGGGCAGACTCTGCTGGTGAACAACTCAACGCTCACCAACAACGGTACTCTGCGTGTGACAGCCGGAACCATCCGGGTGAATAACACCAATTGGACGAACGCTGGAACTCTGGATGCGACCGGCGGCACGTTCCAATTCGATGGGACCCTGAACGCTGCTGCCGGGATCGGAACCATGACTACTGCCGCTGGCACAGTCAATATCGCAGGAACAATTACCAACACCGGAAACACGATCCAGTTGAATTCAACGACTGGTTCATGGAACATGGCAGGTGGGACAATCGTTGGCGGAACAATCAATTTCGCCGATGGCACTACTCTTCGCACTACAACCAGTGGTGGAACTTTGAGCAGCGTAACTCTCAATGGAGAGCTTGTTCTTAATGCTACTTCTTCAAGCATTACGCTGGCCGGAACAACCTCCTTCACAGCGGCCCGTCTCACTGGCAACAACGTGACTTTGGGCATGGCTCCCGGCTACACCCTGAACTCCCTGGTAGTGGCAGAAGGGGCAACGGCCGGAACTCGCAATATCAGCTTGGCTTCGGGTGGCGTCGGTACGGTCACGTTCGGCGCATCGGCAATTGTGCGACTGGCGGCTGGCTCGGGCGGTGGATTATCCTTGAGCAACAGTTCAGTTGCAACACTTGTGAGCAGTGGATTGATCTCTGCGGAAGCCACGGGGCAGACTCTGCTGGTGAACAATTCAACACTTACCAACAACGGTACTCTGCGTGTGACAGCCGGAACCATCCGGGTGAATAACACCAATTGGACGAACGCTGGAACTCTGGATGCGACCGGCGGCACGTTCCAATTCGATGGGACCCTGAACGCTGCTGCCGGGATTGGAACCATGACCACTGCCGCTGGCACGGTCAATATCGCTGGTGCGATCACGAACACGGGCAACACCATTCAACTCAATGCAACTACGGGTTCCTGGAATATATTGGGCGGATCGATTGTCGGCGGAACGATGAACTTTGCAGATGGCACATCGCTCCGTACCACGACTAGTGGTGGGACCCTCAGCAGTGTTGCCCTGAACGGTGAACTGCTGCTCAACGTTACATCTTCAAGCATCACACTCGCAGGAAACACCTCCTTCACAGCGGCCCGTCTCACCGGCAACAACGTGACATTGGGGATGGCTCCCGGCTACACCCTGAACTCGCTGGTAGTGGCAGAAGGGGCAACAACTGGGACTCGCAACATCACCATGGCGGTTGGCGGTGTCGGTACGGTCACGTTCGGCGCATCGGCAATTGTGCGACTGGCGGCTGGCGCGGCCGGTGGATTGTCCGTTAACAACAGTTCGGTCGCAACGCTCGTGAACAACGGATTGATCTCTGCTGAGGCAACGGGGCAGACCCTGATTCTGAACAATTCAACGCTCGCCAACAACGGTACCTTGCGTGTGACAGCCGGAACCATCCGGGTGAATAACACCAACTGGACAAATACGGGAATTCTCGATTCGACCGGTGGCGTGTTCCAAATCGATGGAAATCTAAACGCAACTGCCGGGATCGGCGCAATGACTACAGCCGGTGGCACCGTCAACATCGCCGGAACCATCACGAACACAGGAAGCGCCATTCAGCTTAACGCGACCACTGGCTCATGGAACATGCTCGGGGGCACCATTGCCAATGGCACCGTTAACCTTGCAGATGGGACGACGCTCCGCGGAACTACAAGCGGTGGTCTGCTCAATGGCGTAGCAATCAATGGCGATATCTTGCTGAATGTCACATCGTCCAACATGGGATTGACCGGCGTTACTACGTTTAACGCGGCGCGACTCTCTGCGAATAACACGACTCTGAACATGGCCCCCGGGTACATTCTGAATTCACTCGTCGTAGCCGAGGGTGTTGCTACCGGCACTCGCAACGTCACATTTGCGTTCGGCGGAGCGGGAACGGTTACCATCGGCGCTACGGGAATCATTCGATTGGCGGCAGGATCCGGCGGGGGGCTGAACCTCAATAACAGCTCCGTCGCCAATCTCGTGAACAACGGCCTTATCAGTGCGGAAGCGACCGGTCAGACACTGATAATTAATAACAGCACCATGGCCAATGCTGGAACCATTCAGGCTGTTGCCGGCACGCTAAACATCTCAAACAACTTTACAAACACAGGCCTGCTCGCCGGTGTCACCGGAAATCTCCACATTTCAGGCAATCTGGACAACACCGGAGCAACCCAGACGATCAACGCCGCGGCGGGTTCATGGCGACTCCTGGGCGGGACCATTCTCGGCGGCACGGTCAATGTGACCACCGGCTTCCTGCGTGGAACAACCTCCGGCGGCACGCTTAACAACGTCGCCGTGAACGGCGATTTGACACTCGACGTGACAAGCTCGTCAATGACTTTGCTAGGTTCCACAAACTTTACTGTTGCACACCTGGCCGCAAACAACGCAACCCTTAACCTCACGCCGGGATATCTCCTGAACTCGACAGTTCTTGTTGAAGGGGCGGCGACTGGCGCACGCGTTATCTCGCATGCAGTCGGCGGCGCTGGAACAGTAACATACGGACCGCTCGCGGTGGTTCGCGTAGTCACTGGTGCGGGTGGCGGAGTGAACATTGCCAATAGCTCTGCTGCGACCGTGATCAACAATGGACTCATAAGCAGCGAATCGAATGGTCAAACGATTTCGATCAGCCCGACAGCGTTCACAAATAATGGCACTATTCGCACGCTGAACGGCGGCCGCGTAACAAACAACATCGCGGCATGGTCTAATCCTGGAACGCTGGATATCCAAACTGGCGAAATGACCGTTGGAGGGAATGGCGCGTTCACAAATTCCGGCATCATCAATGTTGGCCCGGGCGGCCTTCTCACAGTGAGCGCTTCGGCTGGATTTGTCGCTTCCAGCACGAGTGTTGTCAACGCTACTATCGCTGGCACGACCACAAGCCAGTACGGTCGAATCAACGTGACAGCCTTCAATGCCACTCTCGATGGTGTGCTCAACATCTCATTCGTTGGAAACTATCAGCCGCCGATCGTGAGCACTTTCAATATTCTCACTGTCACCCTGACGAACCGAACGATCATCGGTGGCTTCTCATCAACCGTGATGCCACCCCCAGGTGTCGATGGCAAGAACTTCATGTTCAACGACAACCGCCACATCATCTTCGCCTTCTCATCCCTGGCCGATTACAACAGCGACACAATCGTCGACCTGTTCGACTACCTCGACTTTGTGCAGGATTTCTCGAACCAGACCGGCGGGGCAGACTTCAATAACGACGGAGTCATCGATTTCTTCGATTATCTGGACTTCCTGGTGATCTTCAGCCGCTTCTAAAGGGGTTTTTCAGGCCACTGGCAAATCGGCCGATAGTGGGTATACTTATGCCACCTAAAGGGGCGATTGGCGCAGTTGGCTAGCGCGCATGCATGACACGCATGAGGTCACTGGTTCGAGCCCAGTATCGCCCATTCACCATCACCTTGCACATCCGTGCAAGGTGTTGTTGTTTTGGGCACAGGGTTACAAACACCCGTGTTTTCTGGGCTGTTTTGAGCTTTCTGGGGCGGCTGATGCCAGTGTGTACCCCGGCGTGCAACCGGGTGCAGCGTCGCAATTTTGCCCCCATGTGCGTCGTATTCGTATCCCTCGACAGGGGAACGATGTGCAACCCCAGAAGCAGCAGCATAATCGGCCTCGCGGACCTGCAAATAATGCTTTGCCGCCACCGCCGGGCTGTGCCCCAGCCATTTGGCGATGCTCTGAAGGGGGTGGCCAGCTGCAGCAAGTTCGGTTTCACATGTTGCTCGCAGATTCTGAAATAACCGAGGCCAGGGGTTAACGCCAGCTCGATTCAGGATCTTCCCGAACTGAGTGCGGAGATTTACCTTTTGTCGGCGATAGCGAGTGATGACGAATTCGGCGCCGGGTGGAGCCAACTCTTGTGCCTCTAGGAGCAGCGGCAGTAGGGCGGGGACGATCGGAACATCCCGTTGTTCCTTGCCAGCGTGGTGCTTGGTCTTCTCACTTGTCACGACCAAGCGGGAAGTGTCGAAGTGAACATCGGACCAGCGAAGGGCGAGAACTTCAGATGGGCATCTCAGGCCAGCGAATCGACAAAGCGCGATGATCAGCTTCCATTCAATGTCGGGGCACTTGTCAATGACTTTGAAGATGTCTTCCCGCTCAACGAAGTACTGACGGCGCGAGTTAGTCTGCGAACCGGCCCGCACATCTTCAAATGGGTTCGAAGGGATCATTCCCCACTTGACGGCCCGGCCGAAGAGCTGCTTGGCAATCTGTGTCCGTTTACTCTGCGTCGCCATGGCGATTTTCTTCTCTCCCAGATCCTTTCTCCACTTCTCGGCGTCGAGGGGGGTGATGGTCAAGAGAATCCGCTCCGGCGTGAAGTAATCACAGAGAGACTGCGTGCCCTGCTTGATTGCAGCCACGGTGCTCGGCTTCACCGCCTTCGACGCCTCAAACTGCTCAATGAGGTGAGCCAGTGTCAATTTGCTCTTTGCACGATCGGGTACAAGTTCGAGAGCCGCGAGCTTGTTGTAATAATCATCCCCCAGCGACGCCACCCATGCATTAGTGGCGGCGTCGCCGCAGGCCGTCTGAGTGGTGTGGGCGGCGATTAGGTTCTCGACGTAGCCGAGGATGGTCTCGGCCTGCCGCTGGTTTACCTTGCCCAAGTACAGGCCCTGGCGGTTCTTGCCACTGCCGAAAAGGATGCGGCGCGATCCGGACGTTTTGGTGCTAATGGATGCCATGGGTCACTTTACCTCCGTGGAGCGTGCAAGGATAGCAGAAATTGGGCTGACGCCAGACATTGCCGGCGGTTTTACATGGGACTTTCCGGAGGGGAGTGCATGTCCGGTCATCACGCGAGGGGATCGAAGTCTTGCTTTCATCGCGAGCACCAAGGACTCTGCAATGTGTCGGTTAAGTGCAAACGGGTCGAGTTCGTAGATTGCTGCCGCGGCATAGACCGAATCGTTGTATGGCGCTCCGTAAGCTCTCAACATCGAAGCGACGTACTTGGCTGCTTGAAGGCGCTGATCAGGCGTTGCCTGACGATTGGTAAACTCATGGTCGAACCACGCTGCCAGGATCTTCCAGCCTGGTTGATCAAGTGCAGCTCGATTTTGCTTGCCCTGAATCCGGCGCTGCATTTCGATAAAGGTGTCCCCGTCTGTGTTAACGGGGGTTGGATTGCGTGCATTTGTTTCACCCTCGTGAATCACCTTCAACCGTGCGAGGAGCTTCTCTGATCGCGGCTTGCCGCTCGCGTCGTCAGTGAGTGCGTGATCGATCAGGACAGCCTTGATCTGTCCTGCATCGAGTCCGAACCGAGCTATGCGGTTGGCGAGTTCCCCAAGAATCGACGCTGGCATCCAGTCCTTCGCCTTGGGCCAGATTTCGATAAGCATCGAGAGTACTTGTTTGGGATCATTCATGAGCGACTCCGGTTCGTACTGGGTGCCTGTGCGAGGATGGCGTTCAGTTCGGCATCTGTGGTTCTCACAAGCGATATTGTTGTTTGATTCGAGTTTGGTTGAGAGCTGTTGGGCTCAAAGAACGCGCGATAGCCAGAAGAGATCGCGGTGTCGATCGCTTCGCAGGATCTCTCTGTACCCCACTTGGCCATCTTCTTGAACAGGATGTCACATGCCGTTGCGGTAAGCGGATGTTTTCCGGCCTGGTACTCTGTTGCGCGATAATGCACCCATGCGTCCCATCGCTCGGGGAGGTTGCCATGCGAAAGCGATTCGGGCAGTGGGGGAAGCGGATGAGACCCAGAACGGCGATTTGAACGTGACGCTGACGCAGTCTTCGCCTTCTTTGGTTCTCTCTTTGGTTCTTCCTTACTAGGTTTAAATGGCAATTTGCCATCCCTCTCGTCGCAATTTGCCAGACCATCACTGGCAATTTGCGACCCCTGCTTCCGAACATGGGGTGGCAGATTGCCATCCCTCTTGTAGTTGATGACAGCTTCGGGATGAATCGTGTAGGAGTTCGAGACATTGCTTCGCCAGTGGCCGCCTCCGGTGGTGGAGACAGAAACGACCCCGGCTACCTTGGCGGCCCTCAACGCGCGCCAGACAGTGCTCTCATCGCATCCCATGCGTTGCGCGATGGTGCTGACAGCCGGGTTACAAAGGTAGTTTTTGTGGTTTCTGAACGATGTAAGAGTGTTCATGAAGGTCTTGAGTGGGCGTGGGAGGCCGGATCGGTGAATGAGACCGACGAGCGTGTTGTTGTCAACCTTGGCGCGCAGCTGCTTTGTACTGGCTTCTGGCGCGTTCAAGTTTCCCTCGCTCGCGCTAACTTGAGGTAGTCATAAATGTGTGCCGCGGAATACAGAGGTGTGCCGGCGATGATCACGAACTTGATCTTCCCTGACTCCCTTAATTCAGACAATTCGACTGCAGTCTTCTTAATGACGCGAGCAGTCTCCGCTTCGGTCCAGAGCATCTCGGCGGGACCTTTGATTGCTAAGCGCTTCATGCTGCACCTTCTGATTTGGAGGCAGCGATGCGCTCGGCCTGAAATGCGTCCAGGGTCGATTTGGGGTAGAGCACACGACCGTTGATCGTGATCGGAATCAATTTGCCATCGGTGCGAAGATTTGCAAGGGTGCGGACACTGATGCCGAGATACAGGCCGGCGTCGTAGCGGTCGAGGTTCAACGGCGAAAGCACTGGCACTGTGACGGTGGCGAGGTTGCCCAGTGATGGAGGATTAATGCGCATTTGGACGCTCCGAGTCTGCAATGGTCAGTCCACTGGGAACTGGTTTGGCCAGCGGCGCATGTGCAAACACATCCTTGGGATTGCGTTTGTCTATTCCCGATTTGCATTCCCCCTGCAACCAATGTGCGGGAACGTGAAAGCGGAGACCAGCTCGTTTTGTAGGATCGACACCGTGTAACTTCGCTGCTGTTGTCGATGCTCCTGGTGTACCACTCCAGAAGCCTGGATCGCTCTTTGCGCTTGCCCCGCTTGTCAGTGCGGAAATGCCTTTTTTGGGAGTTGGGGCTTGGCTCATTTCAGCTCCTTTGCAGCCTGGCTGTTCAACCAAGACTCAAGGAGTGCCGCCGGATATCGCACTGCGGTTCCGATGCGAACGCAGGGAATTGGGCCGCGAGGTTGCGTTTGTTCCCACAATGTTGTTGTGCCGATGCCGAGCTGCTTTGCAGCTTCACGAGGCCGATAGGCCAACGGCATCGCATCATCTGGCGGCCTCAGCTTCAGTTTGCTGTCATTCTCAAGTTGAGGATCAAGCTGTGCGGTTTTTGCGGCAGCGATCAAGGTGCTGCCGCTCGAGCGTCCTGTGCGAGTTGAGGGGACAAATGGTTTCTCTTGCATATGCAGAGACCATTTGCACGTCCTCGACTCAAGTAAAGCTGTCAACGGCCACTGTCACACCCTGTCACACCTTGCCACGTATTCCATCGTTTGGAACCGTTGCAGTTCTCGCCGCTACTTGTTCGGGAGGTGGCATGAGGTCAGGATAACGCGCTGCAACCTGGAAGATTCGATAGTACTTTGTGTCATCTTCCGCCGTAGTCGAGTCAATCGTCCCACGGCCTGCAGCCTGACGAAGCTTTCCGGAAATATCTTGCAAGAACCATGTAGCGGGCGCCCATACAGCGGGATTCGGAGGGTCGTCACCTACATCGAGCTTCTTCATCGGCATTCCCACAGCGATTTCGAGTTTTCCTTGTATCCGCGAAAAATAGTGCGGAACAGACTTCAGTACCCACAAGTTTGGAGGCAGCACCTCTACTTCACTTGGCGTGGACCGAGCGACTCCTCGGACGTAATCAATGGCTTGGAGAAGTAGCACCTTTGCTTCTTCTTCGCGTGCGTTGTCGAGCGGCTTGCATCCGCCGCGCAAGACGGCACTTATCGTCTTTTCGCACAGGAGTTCGACTTCCCTGTTTGCAGCTTCGCAGTCATCATGCAGCGTTTCAGGAGTTCCGCTTTGTCGAGACCGACATTGAGGGCAGATCGCGCTGGTCGAGTAGATCGTTCGAGATTGGAGGAGCCATGAACATGCCGAGGTGAGGTCTCCCAGCAAGTCGATGAGATCCAAGGTGGATTGGTGCTTCTTCTTCGAGCTTGGAGCTTTGTTGCTGTCCGGCAATGCCATGTGAATCTCCTCGTGATCACCCAGTGAGTCGCTTCCGATTGCGGCATCCTGAGAATTATTTAGGGTAGAGCTTGGAGGCGTGACGAGGCGTGACGAGGTGTGACAAGGCGTGACATCGACTTGAAAATGACATGGAGTGTGAGTATTTGCTTTGTGTGTCCGCCGACGCGAACGCCGGATTACCAATTGAAATCCGCATAGATTGCAGGTAGAATCACCATCTTTGGGCGAGTTCAGGTACCCCTTTGAACTGAAAGCTCGCTTCTGTGCCGACATCTCCAACACTTTGGAGTGAGGACGAAGCCCCGTCGTTTTTGATGTTTTACGTAGTGCCCGGAGGTCCAAATGGGCCGGTTCAGGAGCCATAATGGCGAACGGGTTCGACTCAGCGTGAGCGACTGCGCGGTCCGGCTGTCTGTGGACATTTTTCGGGCGGAATTTCTCAAGATAGGCAGAACCAGACCGCCAGTTTTGGATGTGACTTGGACAAACGGACAGCCAGTCTTTCGTGAGGCGTCAGTTGATTCTCCGCCGACAAAGGAACTCCTATCCACGCCTGGATACGTTGGTCAGGTCACCCTTGTCGCGGTAGAGAACAAGATGTACACGCGGGCTCCGCGCTGGTTCTTCGCCTGTGGCGGCTGTGGCTATCGACGTTCACGGATTTATGCCGCTCACGTTGGCGCCCAATTCCTTTGTGGCACGTGCCTGAACGTCACGTACCCGAGTGCGCAACGCTGGGACAACGTGAAGCGCACGGGCTGCCGCGCTGGATTTCGGGGACGGGATTCAAAGAATGGTGGGGGGCCAAAGCGGCAATTTTGGCGGGCAATTGGTGGTGATGAGGTCTGGAGCGAGAAATGAGAAACCCCGGCTCTGAGCAGGTCCATGAAATTACTCAGGGACATGGGTCATTCACCCGTGCCCCAAAGCGTCAAGTCTGTTGGTTTCTGTCCAGCAGCCCCTGCTTTTTCTAATCCGTCGAGGGCAATTCATCGAATCGGTTTCAAAGCAAACTTGGACTTTAAATCACTCTACCTATGACCGATCTGGCTTGGTCTGGTGGCCAAACCAAGTTGCCGGATTCGCCCGGACGGAACGTGCTCGATCACGATCCAGAAGGCGCAGGCCGAGGTCGTAGAAAAACTGGGTCATGTGGGCCGCAGTTTTCGGATTTCAATGCCCTAGCAATATTGATAGCGATTTGGTACACTGGGGGCCGGGTCGTCCAATGTCGTGCCTCCTGTGACCGAGTCAATCGGCGGGCTTGCCAGCGGTCATCCGAAGAAGCGAGCAAAGCTGCTAATGGCAAGACTTGAAGAGATCATCGTCGGTGCGTCTGTCCAAGGCTTGGTCCCAAATGAGTCGGTAACTGTCGTCAGTACGCAATGGCATGGGACCACCGTCCTGCAGGTCACCTTCCGGATGCTGAGCGGTCGGGTGGAAGAATCCATGCTGTATCGCACGGATGAACCCAGGCTTGTGGTCTCGGCGAAGACCCGCCCTTGGGCTTTTGACGCCCCTGGCGACTTGTTTCGGCTTGTCTCAGAGGCTCACCGGATCAATTTGGCATCGCTTTTCGACCCCCTCCTGGCGGTGCATACGTCTCTGGTGCAACCCCTTCCGCACCAGATACTTGCGGTCTATGACGAGCAGATCGGTATGCTCTCGCGGCAGCCCCTTCGGTTCCTGCTTGCGGACGATCCGGGCGCCGGCAAAACCATTATGGCAGGGCTGCTGATCAAGGAATTGATTGCCCGCGGCGACCTTGAACGCTGCCTTATCGTGGCACCAGGAAGCCTTGTTGAACAATGGCAGGACGAGCTGGATCAGAAGTTCCAACTGCCGTTCGAGATTGCCACCAATGACAACCTGGAAGCCTCTCGCGGGGGTAATTGGTTCCTGGAGCACCCGCTGGCCATTGCGCGTCTGGATAAGTTGAGTCGTAATGACGATGTTCAAAAGAAGCTCGCGCTGACGCAGTGGGATCTTGTGGTGGTTGATGAAGCTCACAAGATGTCGGCGACGTTCTTCGGAGGGGAAGCCAAATACACCAAGCGGTATCACTTGGGGCGTTTCCTGTCAGGGCTTTGTCGCCACTTTTTGCTGATGACGGCGACGCCGCACAATGGCAAAGATGAGGATTTCCAGCTGTTTATGGCCCTCCTTGATGGGGATCGGTTCGAGGGTAGACAACGCGATGCGGCTCACACCGTTGATTGCTCAGACATGATGAGGCGGTTGGTCAAAGAACAACTTCTGAAGTTTGATGGCACTCCGCTCTTTCCTGAACGCCGCGCATACACGACCGCGTACAAGCTGTCTCAGCCTGAAGCTCAGCTCTACAAGGACGTGACGGAATATGTTCGCGAGGAGTTCAACAGGGTGGAGAAGCTCGAAAACGACGGGCGTAAGGGAACCGTCGGTTTCGCCTTGACAGTGCTCCAGCGACGCCTGGCTTCATCGCCAGAAGCGATCTATCAGAGTCTCCGCCGGCGGCGGGAACGACTTGAATCTGACCTGCGCGAAGCCAAACTCCTGAGCCGCGGCGGTAAGTCTGTCCTTCTTGAACAGTTGAGAGAACGGGCCAGGTCGAACGAGGAACTGGAAGACCTTGAAGACCGCGATGAGACTCCGGGAGGGGAGTTGGAGGTCGCGGAAGATCAGATTGTCAATGACGCCACCGCCGCGCAGACGATCGAGGAACTCCAACTTGAAATCGACATACTCAAGGGCCTTGAGGTCGAAGCCCTGGCCGTTCGTCGCGGCGGAGTCGATCGCAAATGGGATGAATTGTCGAAGATCCTTCAGGACACTCCGGAGATGTTTGATCCGCAGGGCCATCGCCGGAAGTTGATCATTTTTACTGAACATCGCGACACGCTCACCTACCTGAAGGAGCGAATTGCAACGCTTCTGGGTAAACCGGAGGCAATCGTCACGATCCAGGGCGGGATGGGCCGAGACCAGCGCAAGGCAGCAGAAGAGGCTTTCAAGCACGACAAAGAGATTCAGATCCTGCTCGCCACGGATGCGGCTGGCGAAGGCATTAACTTGCAGCGTGCTCATCTGATGGTAAATTATGACCTGCCGTGGAATCCCAATCGAATCGAGCAGAGATTTGGCCGTATCCATCGAATCGGTCAGACCGAAGTGTGTCATCTCTGGAATATGGTCGCCGCGGAAACACGCGAGGGCGATGTGTACCTCAAGTTGCTTCTGAAACTTGAAGCTCAGCGTCAGTCGCTTGGCGGCAGGGTCTTTGATGTGCTGGGCAGGCTATTCGATATGCAGCCTGGGGAAGCGGACGGAAAGCCACCGCTCACACTTCGTTCCCTGATGATCGAAGCGATTAGATACGGAGATCAGTCGGAGGTTCGTGCAAAGCTCGATCACGCGATCGACAACGCTACCGACCAGAACCACGTTCGTGAACTGCTGGATAAAGATGCACTTGCACGCGACTCGCTGGATGCACGCAAGGTGCAGGCACTGCGCGAGGACATGGAGCGAGCTGAGGCTCGCCGCCTACAACCGCATTACATCCAAGCCTTCTTTATGGAAGCGTTCCGCCGCCTAGGCGGGCAGATCAGCGAGCGGGAAAAAGGCCGGTTTGAGATCACGCGAGTGCCTGGGTTGCTTCGGGATCGCGATCGCCAGATTGGAAGCGGTCCACCCGTCCTCACACGCTATGAACGGGCAACATTTGAGAAAGAACTCATTCATCAGCAGGGCAAGCCCATCGCGGCGTTCATCTGCCCTGGGCATCCACTCCTGGATGCTGTGATTGACATTGTGCTTGAGCAAAATCGGTCGATGTTGCGAAGGGGGGCGGTCCTCGTTGACCCTACTGATCGAACAGATTCCCCACGCGCCTTGTTCTACCTGGAACACAACATCCGCGATGCCGTCCGACAAGGCTCGGGCGAGGCCAGATTGATTTCGAGAGACATGGAGTTCGTGGAGATTGAGGAATCGGGGCGTTCGCTGACACCGGGCTACGCGCCGTATCTTGACTACAGACCCGCAACAGACGAGGAATGCAAGTTGCTCGCGGGAGAACTGGGCAAGCCGTGGTTGGCCGACGGACTGGAACAGCGAGCTCTCACCTACGCCGTGCAGCATCTGGTTCCGCGGCACCTTGATCGCATCAGAAAGAACGGCGATGAACGTATCGAAAAGACGTGTCGCGCTGTGAAGCAGCGGCTCACAAAGGAAATAGCCTATTGGGATCATCGCGCCCAGGAGCTTCTCGCAAAGGAACAGGCAGGAAAGACTCCCAAGATCAACAGCACGATGGCCCGGCAACGAGCTGATGACCTGGAAGGACGACTTGAACGCCGACTTGCACTGCTTGAACAAGAGCGGCATCTTTCGGCAGCGCCACCGATGGTCATGGGCGGGGCCTTTGTTGTGCCAGCTCACGTTCTCGAACGTCTCAAGGGTGGCAGTCAGCCTGTGGGTGCTCCGCTCATCGATCGTGAACGCATCGATCGGTTGGCCATAGAAGCGGTAGTTGCCGCGGAGCGTGGTCTTGGCAGGGTGCCAAAAGTGATGAACCACTCCAATCCGGGCTATGACATCGAGTCGGCTGATCCACGCGAGCCAGGGAGGTTGAGGTTCCTAGAAGTGAAGGGGAAGGCTGTTGGACGTGAGACTGTGACGGTCTCAGCAAGTCAGATCCGATGCTGCCTGAACCAGCCCCACAACTGGATACTTGCGATTGTTCCCGTTGAGGGTGAGATAGCCCATGGACCGCGGTATGTTCGCCAGCCATTCACCGTGGCACCGGACTTTGCTGAAGTGAGTAAGAACCTGGACCTCAAGCAGTTGTTTGAGCGGTCGGAGGAGCCGGCATGAGCTCTTTTGGATCGCAGTCTTTCGGGATGATGCGAACTCCGCCAGCCTACTTCACTCGCGTTCTTTTGGGGGCGCAGTCCTTGTGGGACAAACTTGAGGCCGATCCGGTTCTCGCTGGCCCGTGGCGGCAACTGTTTTCTCAGGTCCAAAGTCCGCGACACGTTGTATCAGAGCTTCTGCAAAATGCAGACGACGCCGGTGCATCGATGGCGAAGGTTAGAATCAACAACGGGTCTCTAGTCTTTGAGCATGACGGTGCCGATTTCACCGCAGATCAGTTCGAGTCTCTCTGCCGCTTCGGATTCTCGAACAAGAGAAATTTGCACACAATTGGATTTCGCGGAATTGGGTTTAAATCTACTTTTAGTTTGGGCAACTCAGTAGAAGTCCACACACCCACATTGGCGGTGCGATTCAACGAATCTCGATTCACCCAACCTAATTGGATAGTGGATAGTGCTGCGGTAACACAGACAACCGTGCGAGTACGAATCCAGGATGAGCATAGAGAGAAAGAACTCCGCAAGAACTTACTTGAATGGATGGGTAGTCCCGCATCATTGTTGTTCTTCAGCAACATCCGGAGCCTCGAAATTGACGGGGTCGTCATTGAATGCAAGGAACTCGGACATGGACCCGTTCCAAACTCGAAATGGATTGGGTTGACTGGCACTAAGTCGCATCGAATTCTGGTCGCCCGATCGGAAGAAGAGGCTTTCCCCGCGGACCTGATGGAAGAACTTCGTCATGAGCGACATTCCAAGGACGTTACGCTACCCCCGTGCCGGGTTGAAATCGTCCTGGGCCTCTCGACCGAGCAACGCTTGTTCGTTGTTTTGCCAACTGGGGTGAAGCCAAACCTGCCGTTCTCTTGCAATGCTCCGTTTGTGCAAGACCCCGCTCGCATGGCGATCAAGGATCCATCGGTTTCACCAACGAATCGATGGCTTCTTAGCCGCTTGGGAAGGCTCGCCGCGACAGTCATGCAGGGCTGGCTCGCGAACAAGACTCTTAGCCTCACTGACCGTGCCTTGGCGTATGACATGCTTCCCGCTCTACCGACGTCAGGCGACAGTGTTTCGGCGAACTCTACCTCCGCAGTTGCCAGATCGTTCGCCGACACGATGGCACACAAAGCGGTGCTACTCACGGCCGCCGGCGATGTGACTTTACCGCTTGCGTGCTTTGCCCCTCCGGTTGCTCTTTACGACGTGTGGGAACCGGACGTTCTGCTCAAGGTCTTCGCAAAGAAAGACGAGCCATTACTCGCTCGAACCATAAATGAGTTTCAAAGATCGAGACTCGCTCATTGGAACTGGCTATCGCCAACAAATCCTGCTCAGATTGTCGAGGTCCTTGAGAGAGAGAATGGTCCGCCGCGACCAGAGTCTGATGCAGCGGTATTTGCACTTTGGAGTTTTGTCGTCCAGACTGTTCATTCGGACCATGGCGGGCAACGCCGTCGCAAACTTGCGATAGTACCGGTCGCGGGGCAAAGTCGATTGTTTCCTGCAAATAGAGTTGTCAGACTCGCAAGCTCTCGCAGAAACGTCAAGACTGAGGATTGGGATTTCTTGGCTGGCAACCTTCGTGTAGCGGATGATGATTGGCTACAGAATTTGAATTTGAAGCAAGATCCGGGCGCCGCGCAAGGGAACGCTTACCAGTTAGATTCGTGCCGTAGTCTTCTAAAAGATCTGGGTCTAATCGAGCCCACTCCAATCGCCAGCATTGCTGAGTATGCTGCCCAGGCCTTTTTCGGTAACAGGTCACCGCGGCTTGAAGACTGTGTAAGACTCACGCACATATTTGCCGCGCTAGACGTTGAAGCTCCACTTGCCATGCGATTTGTAACGCGAGACGAAGTTATCCGGCCCGCAGCTGATGGCATTGTGCTTGACGATGGAGGTCTAGAGATGCTTGTCCCCGAAGCATGGGCAAGCAGACATGTATTGCACTCCGACTATTTCAAAACAGGGGAATCCTGTTCGCGGGCTCAGTGGCAACAATGGATCAGTGGCGGACGGGCCCGATTCAGATCGTGCCCGTGGGTGCGTGCAATCCCATCTTCACCCAAACAAGGGCGAACAGTTAGCAGAGAGATTCGTGTGCGCGGTGTCAAGTTGCCCGCTCGCATCTCAGATTCCAAATTCAAATACATAGTTGAAGACTTCGACTTTGACGAGGAAGTGTGGGACTATTGGACCAAAGTTGGAGAGGTCGATACGAACATCTGGGCCAAAGCTATGGCTCGTGTATTGCGCGCGCCGGTAAATGAATGGGCCAACAGAGTTTACGCGACTATTCAGGAAGATTGTACGACGAACACGCGGATTCTCAAGGCGGATTTGATTCCCGCAATGTGGGTACATCGCCTCCGATCGGTATCATGTTTGTTCGACCAGTACGGAATGGCCCATGCGCCGGCGGCACTACTCATCCGGACACCGGATACGGAACCGTTGTTGAGTATCGAGCCCTTTGTGGGTTCTGATCTTGATCGTGAAGAGACCAAGCCTCTTCTTCGCTTGCTTGGTGCTCGCGATACACCGGCAGGTGCTGGATCTGTCCTCGGTCGCATCAAAGACCTTGCAGCAGGCTCTTCTCCACCTATTCGAGAGCTTGCAAAGTGGTATGACACGCTTGATCGAGTGCTGGCACGACGACGGCCAGAAGACCTCGCGGCAATCAAATTAGCTTTCGCCAGTGAACGGCTTATTTTCACCTCAGATGCGGAATGGGTCTGCGCTCCTGAAGTTTTTCAGCGTTTGACCGACGATGATCCGCCAGGACTTCCAGTTCTACACGACGATTTCGCAACGCTCGCAATGTGGACATTAATCGGTGTAGCAGATAGGCCATCGGCTGACCTACTCATCGCGCATCTGTGTAGTTTGGAATCGGGAAAAAAACTCGACGGGACCGAGCTCAGATGTGTTCGCTCAATCCTGCCCCATTGGCCCAACAGAGTCTGGCAGGATTGCGGGCATTGGTTGAGCTTGGACGGCTCATGGGTTCCGACGACTGACTTCGATATGGTCATGTTCGACGACTCCTCTATTCGTGTACGCGAGTTGTTTCCCGGCGTAAAGCGGCGGACGGCCGATTGCCGTGAGCTTGGCGAAGAAGACAGAAAGCTGAGGATCTTTGGGAAACTCCGTGATTTGGGACAGTCGATTGAGTTCCGATTGAATCGAAAGCAAACGGACCTTGCTCCTGTGGTCGATAGGCCGTGGATGCGAGTACTCGGCGAGGCACTTGGACGTATTACTTGTGCGGACCAGCAAGAACAGTCAAATATGAACGATGTAGGGCGGCGACTCTCCACGTTGCGTTGGCAGCCGTTCTTCTCTCTGAGTGTCACGCCTTATCTGGACGGCACGCCGGCGGGACAGGATGATGAGCCAGAAGTTCTGTTGAAAGACGATGTCCTGTACGCGCGAGAGGCGCCAATGGCGACCATACTCGATGCCGTCGTAGCAGAACTCGGCCGGCATTTTCCAGGCGAGGCCATGCAGAAGGCTATTCGATCATGCTTTGAACGTGATGCGGCATTCGTCAATGAGTATCTCGCAATCCAGTTCAAGCAGGGTGACGAGACTTCTCCTGCCGCCATTACGGACAGTTTTCCCACGTCGACGGCTGTGCCGGAATTGTCGCAAAATGCGAAATCGCCAGCATCGCGTTCTGAGCCCGACAGTGTTGTCGAGTCGCCAAATGAATCTACACAACCAACGCAGCCATCCAGGGTTCTCGAGGTTCCAGTGGTGCCGGACAAGCCTCTGTTGTCATCAGAACGACAGGAATTAGTTAGTTCGGCTGAGCGCACTCAAGACGCCCTGGTCGTTGATTCACCACAGCCGATTGATGCGCTGCCAACGCCAGCACCAACTGTCGAATCACAAGCCGAATCGGTACCTGAATCGCCAGAACCCACCCGCCAGACACGCGAACGCAAGCAGCGGGAACTTGACCAGGCTCCAACACTCATCGCGAGATTTGCCCAGCAGTCCGGGTTTCGGTGGGAGGGGAGCGCCGAGGCATATGGGCATCCCGACGGCACGCGAATAGCGAAATCAGAGGGACTGTTTTCATGGGAACATCGTCGCGGCGAACGCACTCTTTGTCGATATTGGCTGTCAGAGCAGTGCTTGATGAAGGCGGGCGTCGAAGTCGGGGCGGATGTCTGGGAACTTCTTCGCAAGTCACCGGAGACTACTGCGATTGTAGTGATTGGGGAGGAAGATCGGCCTCTATGTCTTCGAGGCTCTGAACTCGCTCGAATGGTCAACGACAAGGCAGTTGAAGTGGTTGCGGCAAAATACCGACTTCGGAGAATTGCAGGCGCTGAATGACTCGGAGTTATCGCGTGTTGCGGTTGATGGACTGGGCAGAGCCGGACCCATTAACAGACCGGTTACTCGCTGCCGACGAGAATTGGCAGGGGCTAGGCATTAATATCGATCATGGTGCCTTGACGGGACTATTTCAAGAATGCCCGGCCGCCGCTTGGAACCTGGAGACCGCGGCGTATCGCTGCACGGATACATTTCGCGAAGTCATCAAGCTCATGGTTCAGTTCCGCAGCTATGCCACGATCGATGCGATACTGCTCAGCAATACCGCAACGCCAATGGTCATGGGCGGTGGGTTCGTAGCACCGACTCGTGCTCTCGAATACTGCACTGGGGGCGATCAACCCGCGGGTGCTACGGTTGTTGTTTGCAAACCTAACGATCGTTTGGCTACAGAAAAGGCTGTTGCCGTGGAGCGTGGACGTCGGCGCCCCTTCACAACTGCGCCGGATTGTGCGGCGGTTAACAAGAACCTCGACAGGGTCCAGGTGCAAGTCTCGGAGGAGCCGGAATGAGCCAATTTGTGGAACCAGATCCAAAAATTCCAATGTTCCCTTCCGCGACAATTCGCAAGGGACTTGAACGGATTAGTGCCGAGCTTTCAAGCAATGATGATCAGATCGAGTTTGCGCGGTGGATGGATCAACTTCGGAACCTCGAGAAAAGGGAACATTCACAGCCATCTAGTACTGTGGCACTGCTCGGCGAGAGTGGTGCCGGAAAGAGCAGCCTGCTCAACGCACTGGTAGGCATGGATCTGCTTCCACATGACGCAGGGAGCGCAGTCACGGCAGTTGTGACCGAACTTGTTGCGGGCGGACCTAATTTTCATTTGGTTGTTGATCTGGAATCGCGTGAGAGTTTCTATGCGAAATTCATCGCGGTGTGCGGGCGATTGCGTGATGCCGCCAAAGCAGATGAGCATCACGCCGGGTTGGGAAATGACGAGTCGGATCTGTCGCTCGCGACTTCTGTCACAGGGAAGGACATTCGCGACCTCCTTGTATCTTCCGAGGGGGGGCGAGAGATCGAGTGTCTGCTTCCAGAGGTCAGGGAGTGCTTGGACGCGGGGACTCGTCGGACGTGGGTATTCCCCGCCGGCGAAGAAGCAGCGCTGAGGCAAAAGTGTCGCGAGTGTCTGAGTGCACGTCACTCGCTGTGGCCGTTGGTGCGAAGGGTGATGATTAGGGGCCCGTTTCCGCTGCTTGAATCAGGAGTTCGATTCGTGGACGTCCCCGGCCTAAACGACCCGGACCCGATCAGGAGTCAGGTTGCTGAAGACGCGATTCAGAAGGCCACATTGGTCTGGCTGGTACTGAGCGCAAAGCGGGCAATGACGGCGACAATCATGCGGTTCTTGATCGGGCAACGACTCCTTACAAGGCTCGAAATGGAAGGTCGCCTGACCTCGCTTGTGGTAGTTGCAACGCATGCGGATCAGTATGACGGTCAGGGGCTCATCCACGCCAACAAGCTCTCCGAGGATGTATCCCTCGATGAAATACTAACTCATCATCGAAAGCGCGTGTTGACTGATGTGCAAGCTGCCCTCGCAAAGGCGTGGAATGAGACTGTTGTCCAAGCTGAAGGGCATGTAAACGCTGAGACCGTTGAGCGTGGTCGGGCGGTATTGCAAAAGGTGCCTTTCTTTTCTGTTTCATCGACCGAGTCACTTCATTGGCAGGGGATCGTCAAGGCTCGAGGTGCGGCTGCCTTCGAGACAAACGAACAGACAGGCATTCCGGAGTTAGGCGAATGGATCACGCTTGACTTTGTGCGGCGAGAACAAGCATCCCATCACGCACAGGTTGAACGTGAGACGCGCGGACTCATCGCTTCAATTCGGGCGAGACTCACTCACCGGAAGGAGATCATAGATAAATTTTCAAACCTGCGATCCGGTGAGAAAGGAGGGGTGAATAGGCTGAAACAGAAGGCCATGACCTTTCTTGAAGGGCGGCTCGAAGCCCATCAAGCCCGCGCCGACCAAGAAATCGAAGCGCAAGCGCAGAAAATAAGATTGGCGATTCAGGCTGGAGTTACTGCTGCTGGCTCCGAGATTCGCTCACACATTCCGGAACGTCTCAAGGGAATTCACTGGTCAACCCTTCGAGCGATCGTGAAGCGGGACGGGGTGTTCAACGGCTCCACGCAACACTGGGATCTACCCGCTGAGATTGCGGGAGTCGTCGCGCAGCGAATCGTCTTCCGTTGGGCCGAGCTCTTTGAGACAGAGGCAAAGCGGTTCCTGGACGGCGTGACATTGCGGAGCTCTGATCTGCTCGCAGAATATTGCGTGCTCCTGGTCCGTATGTTGGAAGAAGCGGTAGGTGACCAGGTCCCGGAAGTCGGCCGGCTCAAGGAGCCGATGCGGCCGCTCGATTTTGAGCTCGAAGTCATTTGTGCGGGGATCGTTGAACGCCTTCAGGTGGCGAGGATGAGTTTTCAGCGAGACCTTGTGGTAAATCTGCGAGATCGTCTTCGTCCAGCGTTTTCCGCCGCCGCGAGCGAGAGTGGAAAGGGAATGAAACAGCGAATGGTGGACACAATAAAGAAGCACCTGGAGCAGGTCGCACCGCAGCTACTTCCGGCACTCGCACGCGATCTGGATGAGAGGGTCGCCGAAGTGAACGGCATCTTGAGGAGTCAAGTGCGGACCGCTCATTCAAGTGTGAACCGTTATGCGAGGACCGAGGCGAACAACCTCGAAGTTGTCCTCTTGCGACGCACGCCAGAAGAGTTGTCGGCAAGCGCCAGGGGCATGGCTGAGGTACTGCTTCTGCTGGAGGCTGCGTACACGTCTCCAACCCTTGATCCGAGCACCGAGAACCCACTTTGTTGAGGCAACTGAGATGACAACAACCACGCTCTTGACCGGCGAGTTTGACCGCACGCTGAACGCGCTCGAGCAAGGGCTGCTTGTTCGCTGCATCATGTCTTCGCCACTCCAGACCGTCGGACCAGAGGAGGATGTTGCGACCTTCTTCGCGCAGCACAAGAGTGATGGATTCGACTGTGCTCCGGTGAGGAAGAACGGTCGGATCATCGGAATGGTCTATATGTCGGATGTGCCACCCGAGATCGGTGCACATTGTGCCGAGGCCATTATGCGGCCATTGCATCTGGTCCCCATGGTGGCGGCGACGGAGCCACTGTCAAGTCTGATTCACCAGATGCGGTCAACCAACCAGCATTTCTGGCTTGTGCTGGACGGGACAGAAATTGATGCCATCGTCACCCGAAGCGACCTATGGAAACTCCCTGTGCGATTGCTCGCGATTTGCCGAGTCGTTCATCTCGAGCGGCTCATGCATCAGATCATCGCGCTGCACGTCCCTGACGATTCGTGGATGGACGCGTTCAATGAGGAGCGCCGCCACAAACTTCGGCAGGTGATCGATCGGGCCCGCGAGCGCAACGAGCTCCTGGATGCCCTTGAGAGTACGTCTTTCTCGGACAAAGTGGAGATCCTCCGCCGTACGTTAAAACGCGGGGCCGAAGCAAACGATCTGGGCGGCATCTCTGATCTAAGAAATCAACTAATGCACGCTCGCGACGGAAATGATGCCGAGCCCGGAATCCTGAAGTTCCTGGAAAGAATGCAAAGGATCGACGAACTGATCGCGAAGTTCACTGCGGAGATGCACCCGGATCGCTGAGGATGTTTTCGAGCTGTCGCAAATGAATCGCAACTGGAGCGATTAAGCAAGGGAGTCGAGGTATGGGAGCAGATACGGGGCGGATCTTGCCAGATGGCTGGGATCAGGTAACGCCAGATCCGCAGCCGACGCTTTTTCCGCTTCCGCGGGGCGGGGCGCTGCGCGGGCTTGGTATCTCTGAAGAAGATGTCCGGGTGTGGGAAGAGCGAGGATGGCTTTCAGAGTTTGATGCGGACGCCGGGACCATCGACCAGCCGCAGTGGAATGAGCTCGCCATCGTCTGGGATATTGATCGTTCGGGGTTGGGTCATCCGACCGTTTCCCATTTGCTCTCGCTCCTGCCGCGGCCGATTGCGGTCAATCCTGAGCGGCTGGCGTTCAGCTTTTCGTCGGGCTGGGTCATGAGGCCGCTTCCACGTCCGCCCGAGGCAGAGGACCTCACGGTCGAGCTTGTTGAATCCTGGATCCGCTCCGTCCCTGACGAGGACGCTGATACTCTGTGGTCCCTGTTAGATTCCATCACTGACCGTCTCAAGAGGTCCAGCCGCCCATCATGACACTCCCTCCCCGCAAGAAGATGATCGAAGTCGCTCTCCCCCTGGAAGCGATCAATCGCGAATCCGCGCGTGAAAAGTCCATTCGGCATGGGCACCCCTCCACTCTTCACCTTTGGTGGGCGCGGCGGCCGCTGGCTGCGTGCCGGGCGGTTCTGTTTTCGAGTCTGGTTGACGACCCATCCAGCGATCCACAGTTTCGCAAACCCGATGGCACTGTCGATGAAGACCGTGCGGGGAAGAAGCGTGCGGAACTCTTCAATCTCATCGAAGAGTTGGTCAAGTGGGAGAACTCCAATAACCCCAAGGTGATCGATGCCGCAAGAGCGGAGATTGCGCGCTGTGTTGCATCCCGCCGGATTGAACTCGGTGAACTCGACAAGGCCCTGATCATCTTCGGCAAGGACAAGGGCGAACTGCATCCTGAGGGCGCAGTTCCGCAGATGGGATCGCGAGATGGCGGCACGACGGCGTATCAAATGGTTCTGCGGCAGGGCAAGCCTGATGCGGTCAACAGTTTCCTGGCTGAGTTCGCTCCTCCCGTTCTCGACCCGTTCTGCGGCGGCGGTTCCATCCCTCTTGAAGCTCAACGCCTCGGCCTGCGCGCGTTTGGTTCGGATCTAAATCCTGTACCTGTGCTCATCACCAAAGCGCTCATCGAGATCCCGCCCAAGTTCGCGAACATGCCGCCGATCAACCCCGAGTCACGCGGCGTAGCTGGCACCAATGCTCCGGTGACCAAGGGAAAGAAGAAGGAAACACAGGGTCAACTCGGCACGCAGTCCTGGAAGGGCGCAGCGGGGTTGGCTGAGGACGTGCGGTACTACGGCCAGTGGATGCGGGATGAGGCGCAGAAGCGGATCGGGCACCTGTACCCGAAGATCACGGTCACCGAGGCGATGGCCCGCGACCGGAAGGACCTGAAGGACTACATCGGGCAGGAGTTGACGGTGATCGCGTGGCTGTGGGCGCGGACGGTGCCGAGCCCGAACCCGGCCGCGGGCGGGGCGCACGTGCCGCTGGTGCGGTCGTTCTGGCTCTCGACCAAAGAGGGGAAGAAGGCGTGGGTCGAGCCGGTGATCGCTCCGGATGGGAAGTCGTACAAGTTTGAGGTGCACGCGGGCACGCCGAAAGACTTCGACCCAAGCAAGGGCACGATGATCAGCCACAAGGGCGGAACGTGCCTGCTGAGCAACACCCCGATGCAGTTTGAGTATCTCCGCGCGCAAGCGAAGGCGGGGAACATGGGCTCCCGGCTGATTGCGATCGTGGCCGAAGGGACGCGCGGGCGAGTGTACTTGTCTCCCACTGCCGAGCACGAGAAGGCCGCCGAGGTCGCACTGCCGAAGAACATCCCTGACACGCCAATCCCTGAGCAGGCGCTGGGCTTCAGCGTGCAGAACTACGGGATGGACAAGCACTACAAACTCTTCACCCACCGCCAACTGGTCGCCCTGACGACGTTCAGCGACTTGGTGATGGAGGCTCGGGCGCGGGTGCTGGCGGATGCCCGGAGCGCAGGTCTTGCGCTCTCCGAAGGAGTCTCGAAGGCCGGGATAACGGGCACGGAGATCATCTCCGCGGGCACGAAGGGAGTTTTCGCGGGCACGAAAACTCCTTCAGCGGGCACGGAGACGATCTCCGCTGGCACAAAAACTGTTTTTGCGGGCACGAACGCTCCCTCCGCGGGCACAAAAACTCCTTCCGCGGGCACGAACGGAGCCTCCGAGGGCACGGCGGTGACGGAAATCGGCGTTTCTGAGGCCCCAGACGGGGCTGAGCGTTATGCGGACGCTGTGGCGATCTACTTGGCGATGGCCGTTAGCAAGCTTGCCGACGCGACGACTGTGTTGACTAGGTGGAAGCCCAGCATGGACCAGGCGATCGCCACGTTTGGTCGGCAGACGCTCTCGATGGTCTGGGATCACGCCGAGTCGAATCCATTCAACGGCTATGCGGGGGACTACCAGACAACGATTTCGACGATGGCCCGTACTCTTGGTGACTTGGCCACGGGAGGCCCGGGATTGGTTGTTCAAGCAGAGGCGTCTTCGGGGCCGGCCGCGAGCCTCCCGCGTCCATTGATGTTCTCGACAGACCCACCGTACTACGACAACATCGGCTACGCCGATCTCTCGGACTTTTTTTATGTGTGGCTTCGTCGCTGCTTGGTCACAGTCGATCCTGTGCTCTTCCGAACGCTGCTCACCCCGAAATCGGAAGAACTTATCGCAGCACCATTCCGGCATGACGGTAGCCGCGATAAAGCGATGTCATTCTTTGAGACTGGACTTGGTCGTGCGTTCCAGCGAATGCGAGAGTCCGAGCATCCCGACTACCCGTTGACTGTCTTCTATGCCTTCAAACAAGCCGAGAGCGAAGAAGGGGAAGTTGACGAGGACGGCGGGCGCGAGGAATCTACTGCCTCTACAGGCTGGGAGACAATGTTGGAGGGTCTCATTGGTGCTGGCCTCTCGATCACTGGCACTTGGCCATCACGCAGTGAGCTTGGTAATCGAATGCGATCGCTTGGCAGCAACGCCCTCGCCAGTTCCATCGTCCTCGTCTGCCACCCGCGTGGCGATGCGGCCCCGATGGCCTCGCGGCGCGAGTTCGTCACCGCGCTCAAACGCGAACTCCCCGCCGCGCTCCGCGACCTGCAATCCGGCAACATCGCGCCCGTGGACCTCGCCCAGGCCGCCATCGGGCCCGGCATGGCCGTCTTCAGCCGCTACGCCAAGGTGCTGGAGACCAGCGGCGACCGCATGGGCGTCCGCACCGCCCTGGCCCTCATCAACCAGGTCCTCGACGAGGTGCTCGCCGAGCAGGAGGGCGAATACGACGCCGACACACGATGGTGCATCAAGTGGTTCGAGCAGTACGCCCACAAGGAGGCCCCCTTCGGCGAGGCCGATGTCCTTGCGCGCGCCATGGGTGTCGGTGTGAACGGGTTGGAGAAGACCGGCGTCGTAGTTTCCAAGAGCGGGAAAGTGCGGCTTTTCAAGCGGACCGAGTTCATGGGCGGTAAGCCCGAGACGTGGGACCCGGCGGAGGATGATGACATTCTGCACTGGGAAGTATGCCAGTACCTGTGCTGGGCGCTGGAAACCGGCGGCGAGCAGGCCGCGGCGGATTTACACCGTCGGATCAACGCGGCCTATGCGGGTTCAACGGAAGTCGCGCGCGACTTGGCGTACCGGTTGTACGTTTTGTGCGAGCGAAAGAAGTGGGCGAGCGAGGCGATCGCGTACAACGCGCTGGTTGTCGCATGGCCCGAGATATTGAAGCTAGTGAACCGTGCGCCAGCTACACCAGATTCATCGCTTTTTGGAAGGTGATGTCTAATGGAGCCGAATTCAACACATTGCAGCCCCAGTAACTGGCATCTCACGGTGAGCATCGAGTCAATGAATGGGTTGGCAAAGGTGTTTTTCAGGGAATCGAAGCAGTCGGAGACGGCACCGAGACTCGTGGTTATTTTGTATCGCGATGGGCACATTATCTTGCGAAGTCATGGGCAAGAGCGATGTGGTCCAGCGGTGGGTCACTGGCCGGGTGCGGCGCTTGTACCGATGGCAGCCTTGAAACTGGCCATGACCGGTGTTAACTCCGGCGCATCGTCGATGAGCTTGACAGCCGATGGAGCATCGATGAAGATCGGGGATGTCACACTCAAGCCCCGCTTCATGTCGGAACCACCCAAGCGCATCGACTTGGCGGTAAATGCTCCCACATCGACGGTGCTCAAGCTTCTCAAGGAACACGGCGCAGAGGCGATGGAGGAGCAGGGCCTCGGGCCTGTTGTAAAGCGAGCCATTAACGAGCGAGAAGCTCGCATTCATCGTGCGACGGAGGCGCTGAAGACCTGCAAGGTACCGCGACGAGAAATTGAGCGCATCGTGGATCGAGGATTGGAAGACGTAAAGATCGGTCATCATGAGGGCCTGGAGGCTTGGCTGTCCCATGCTTCACGGGCGTGGGTTGTGTTAGCTCCCCTCGGAGTCAATGTAGAGGCGATCAGGGAGCTTGTACTGAGAGGTTTCGGTATGCCTGCGGCAGCGCGCGATTCAGGTGCGGGGGCAGTAATCAAGAAAGAGGAAGCATAAGTTATGGCTGTTTCCAACAGAGATCGAGTTGGCAGAGCATTAGAGCTACTTCGATCGGGTCTATTCCCGTTCGTCGAGCGAGAACTCAAGACCAAGCACGGTGACACATGGGTCGAGCAGGCCCGCACCGCTTTTGGCACAGAATCACACGCGGTGAAGGCGGGCACCGCACCCGGAGATTGGGACGCCGCGGCGTTGCTGTCCATCATGGTGGGACACTACCAGTATGTGTTTCGATACAAGTTGGGCAAGGCGGAGCGATCACTGATTGGTGAATTACAGGACATACGAAATCGCTGGGCACACCAGGGACCCTTCAGCCTTGATGACACCAATCGTGCCTTGGACAGTGCCAAGCGGTTGCTGGTTGCGGTGAATGCTCCCGAGGCAGATGAGGTGGACAAGCAATTGCAGGAAGTCCTCCGTCAGAAATACGAGGAGATGACCAAGAAGGAGACGAAGAAGGCGGCCGCTGTATCTGTCGAGGGCAAGTTCACCACTGGGCTTCCGTGCTGGCGTGATGTCATTACCCCCCACGCCGATGTTGCAGGTGGCAACTACATGATGGCCGAGTTCGCGGCGGACCTCTGGCAGGTGTATCAGGATCAGTTTGATACGCAGCATAAAGCCCCGGCTGAATACACCAACCCTGTTGAGTTCTTTCGCCGCACATATCTGACGGAAGGGCTTTCGGATCTGCTCACGCTCGGCATTCAGCGACTGAGCGGGCAGTCCGTTGACCCGGTCGTGAAATTGCAGACCAACTTCGGCGGCGGCAAGACCCACTCGATGCTTGCGTTGTATCACCTCTTTAGCGGCGTGAACGCATCGAGTCTGGCGGGAGTTGAACCCCTGCTTAAAAAGGTGGGTGTGAGCACGCTCCCCAAAGTGAGCCGAGCGGTTCTGGTTGGCAACAAGATGTCATTGACCGGCTTCAAGAAGCCCGATGGCACACTGATCCGCACGCTCTGGGGCGAACTTGCCTGGCAGCTCGGTCACTCGGTCGGCAAGGCCAAAGAGGCATATGAGCTTGTGCGAGCTGATGATGAGCAGGGTGTGTGTCCGGCAGCGCTGGTGACGCTGCTGCGGAAGTACAGCCCGTGCATCGTGCTGATTGACGAGTGGGTTGCATTTGTGCGTCAGTCGTATGGAACGCCGGGGCTCGCTGCGGGATCGTTTGATGCGAACATGACTTTTGCTCAGTCACTGACTGAGGCATTCAAGGCCGCGCCGGGAGCGTTTTTGGTGGCATCTCTTCCCGCGAGTGATATCGAAATCGGCGGCGAAGGCGGCCGCGAGGCACTGAAACGGCTCGAGAACACGTTTGACCGAGTGCAGAGTACCTGGCGTGCAGCAACGGT
Source organism: uncultured Phycisphaeraceae bacterium (assembly GCA_964484185.1). Classification (GTDB taxonomy): domain Bacteria; phylum Planctomycetota; class Phycisphaerae; order Phycisphaerales; family UBA1924; genus F1-120-MAGs238. The sequence continues at coordinate 25,912 of CAZAEQ010000008.1, read as the reverse complement.
GGATGAGAGTTTTGAGATCGTGCGCAGGCGGTTGTTTCAACCGATTGAGGCGGATCGCTTTGGGGCGCGGGATGCGGTGGCACGTGCGTTCGCGGACATGTATCGTCAAGCGGGCTCGGAATTCCCGTCAGAGTGCAAAGAATCGGACTACGAGCGGCGCATTCAGAATTCGTACCCCATGCACCCGGAGTTGTTCGATCGGCTCTTCCAGGACTGGGGAACACTTGAGCGCTTTCAAAAGACCCGTGGCGTGCTGCGACTCATGGCAGCGGTCATTCACACTCTTTGGGAGCGGCAAGATGGGAATCTGCTGATCATGCCGGCGACGATTCCGCTGGACGATCCAAATGTATTTGGCGAGGCCCGGAAAGTGCTGGATGATCCGTGGGTGTCGGTGGTAGAGAAAGATGTTGATGGTGAGAACTCGACACCGCGGCGACTAGATGGGGAAAATGCGACCTTTGGGCGAGTTTCAGCGCACCGGCGTGTGGCCAGGACGCTTTTCATTGGAACCGCGCCGCACAGCGGAGCCCAGAACCGCGGCATAGATGATCGACGGATCAAGCTTGGTTGCGTGCAGCCCGGTGAGACCTCGGCCACGTTTGGTGATGCACTGAGGCGTTTGTCAGATCAGGCCACACATGTGTACGTAGATCAAAGTCGGTATTGGTTGGCAACGCAAGCGAGCGTGACACGAACGGCTCAAGACCGTGTGGCGCAGCTTGAGCGGCGAATTGATGAGGTGCATGAAGAGATTTGCCGCCGATTGAGGGATGAGGCCAATTCCCGCGGCGAGTTTGCACGAGTGCATGTCTGTCTGCCGAGCAGCGATTTGCCAGACGATCAGGAAGCCAGGTTGGTGATCCTGGGGCCCGAGCACTCGCATTCGGCGCGAGTGATGAACAGCCCGGCGATGCAAACCGTCAAAGAGATGATTGAGAAACGCGGAACGAGTCCGCGGCTCAATCGAAATTCCCTTGTGTTCCTTGCGCCGGACAAGACTCGACTCGCCGAGTTGGAGTCGGCAGTAAGGCATTTCCTGGCGTGGAAGTCAATTAAGGATGAGGCCGAGACCCTGAACCTTGACCCATTCCAGAGCAAGCAGGCCAATTCCAAGACGCGGGAGAATGATGAGACTGTGGGACAGCGCATTCCTGAGACATTCCAGTGGCTACTGGTCCCAGGCCAGGCAGCCGGTGCGGATGGACGGCGAGACCCGCATGCGCCCGTGGAGTTCACAGAGGTCAGGTTGCAAGGCGCGGATCGGCTAGCGCCGCGAGCGTCGAAGAAGCTGATCAACGATGGCGGCCTTGCGACGAAGCTCGCTGGAACGCTGCTCAGGCTGGAACTTGATCGTGTGCCGCTGTGGCGGGGTGAGAGTGTCTCGGTTAAACAGCTTGTGGATGACTTCGCACAGTACCTGTATTTGCCGCGGTTGAAGTCGCCGCAGGTGTTGCTGGATGCGGTCCGCGATGGGGTCAGTCGATTGATGTGGCAGAGCGAGGGGTTCGCCTATGCGGACTACTTCGATGACAAGAAGAAACGCTTTGTTGGCCTTAAGACGGTGTCGATTGACAGCGTGGTTGCCGATGGGCGAAGTGTCGTGGTTCGCTCTGATGTGGCGAGCAAGCAGATCACCTCCGAAGCGGAACAAGCTGCGACAACAGGGTCACAAGGTGGAATGGGTGGAACTGCGGTTACTTCGAGCAGTCCCGGCGCAACAGGTGGATTACTTGGCTTCGGAAATTCGCCGGCGGGCGGCGTTGTTGTGCCGACTGGACCACAACTCCCAACCCGCTTCTATGGCGTTGTCGAGGTTGATTCGACCCGTCTTGGACGCGATGCTGGGCGAATCGCCACCGAGGTGCTAGCACATTTGACGGGGCTGAAAGATGCAAATGTGACGGTGACAATTGAGATTCAGGCAGAGGTGCCAGAGGGGATCGAACAGCCAATCGTGCGGGCGGTGACGGAGAACTGCCGCGTGCTGAAGTTCAAGAGTCAGGGGTTTGAGCAGGCTTAGAGGTACGAACCATCTTTGCCAAAAGTGATGACTGAAACCTGACTCTCTGCACGATCCTGTGCTTCCGCGGCGAAAGATCTGATCATTTCGTCCAGCGCGTGGTTCAGAGAATAATTTTGCCGTTCTCGCTCATGCTGCCACTGACATCCGCGAGGACGATCACGGGCAAGGGCCGAGGAGTGGCAATTGTGAAGTCCGACAGGGTGGTTATAAGGTCTTCCTTAAACAAGGGAATAACTCCACGTTCTAACCTTAGTGCCGCCCCCGCCACGAGCGTTTTGGTCGGGAGACACGTTGGACGGTGACAATGGCGTCGTCTTCCGAGACGATTACTGCAACGTTGCGGCTGGTATCCAGATTGATTCCAAGTTTTTGCTTTGCTTCGGTCACCGCGCGGGTGCCGAGGAAGTAGGCTTTGGCACCATCGCCAGCGTGGTATTCCTGGCCGTGGCGAATCACAGATTCGATGATCTCATCAGTGAATCCCCGTTGCTGGCAGCGGACGGAGGCGTGTGTCGTAAAGCGGAGGAGATTGCGGTGATTGACAGCGACCATGTCTGTGACCCTTTCGTTTTGTTTAGCGTGAATGCGACCAGCGTGCCAATTGGGATTCCGTTGCGATGCAGCAATTCAAACTCACGCAGGCCGACCAATTGCCGCCACTCCTACGGCGGCTTTTTGCTCCTGGGGTATTGCGTCTTTCCGTGCACCGCCGGCAGCTTGCTCGAAGCCAGCGATCGCGCGGACAAACTGGCGCGACACGCCGATGAGCCGCACTTCTCGCAAATCAAGAATCGCGGGGCCCGAGTGAGCGCCACCAGGCTGAAGAATTGCACACACCAGAAACGGAAGGGAAACAGCACGAATCTGCACCGGCATCCCGTAACCAAGGACCGGAGCATCGCGGCGGGGTCGAATATGAGGGCGCAGTTCTGGCTCTTCCAGAGGCTGCCGCGGGGTTGCGAGTAACGAGTGGAGCGCGACATACGCTCCGACTCGGAGGTCGTCGGGAGCGAGGAGCGATCCGGATGATTGTTTGTTGGTCATACGGAGCCATATTGCAATGGCCGTGCCAATTGCGTAACTTGTCAAAATACCGGTCCAACGGCTGATCGGCTGGCAGGGATACAATGCTGATTGTCCCGAATACAAATGGAGTTGTCCCATCGCTTCAGACACTCGAAAACTCGTCTTCTCGTGGATCGGTGATGCCGATCTCAACGCCTGGGCGACCGCGAAGGGAGGATCTGTTGCCGAAGCCGTAACGGCGCTCGGCCGAGGTGCGGCTCGCAAAGTTGAGGGTTCAGGCCCTGTAAAAACACTGATGGATCAGATGTCTTTTGACGAAATTCATCTCTTGGGAGACCTGCCAGCGCCGCTTGCAAAGCAATTCGCAGAGTGGGTCGGTCCTCTTGCTCAGGCTCATGTAGTGAAGCTCAAAAGCCCGGTCGATTACTCAGACATTTTTGAAGCAGCCGATGGCGTCCTGGGGAAAGTCACCGCCAAAGCCGGCGCATGCTCACTTTCTATCCACCTGAGCCCAGGCACGCCCGCGATGACGGCCGTCTGGGTACTGCTTGGAAAGAGCCGCTATCCCGCGACTTTCTACCAGACCCATCAAGGCAAGGTCAATCCAACCACCATCCCGTTTGATCTCATGGTGGACTACTTGCCGAGTGTCCTTCATGCCGCTGACCGCGTGCTCAGTGGCGAAATCGCGGCCGACAATGGGACAGAGGGTTTCGGTGCCGTCATTGGAAAGAGTCCCCAGATTCGCGCCGTCATTGGTCGTGCCAAGCGGATTGCACTGCGGGATGTTGGCGTTCTGCTCCTTGGGGAGAGCGGCGTGGGGAAGGATGTATTTGCACGCGCTCTGCACGCGACAAGTTGCCGTCCCAGCAAACCATTCATCGCAATCAACTGCGCTGCGGTGCCGAAAGAACTGCTTGAATCTGAGCTTTTTGGGCACAAGAAGGGCGGTTTTACGGGAGCAATCGCAGACCGTATCGGTGCGTTTGAACAGGCTGATGGCGGCACGCTGTTCTTGGACGAGGTTGGCGAGTGTGACCTTAGTATGCAGGCCAAACTGCTTCGCGTCCTTCAGCCCGGCACCGATGATCCGCCCGCACTCCGTCGCTTCAATCGCGTTGGCGATACTAAAGAGATCACGGCCGATGTCCGCATCATTGCCGCCACCAATCGTGACTTGCAGGCTGAAGTCGCGGCGGGGCGATTCCGTGAGGACCTGTACTACCGGCTTGCAACGTTCATACTCAAGATTCCGCCGCTCCGGGATCGTGCATCTGACATTCCCATTATCGCTGACCACCTGTTTGCCCGTATCAACCAGGACTTTGCTCGCACAGAGCCTGGATACAAGCACAAACACCTTTCTGTCGGTACAAAGAAATTTCTGTCTCAGCAGTTGTGGCCTGGAAACGTTCGCCAGCTTTACAACGTTCTTCTCCAAGCCGCGGTAATGGTGGATGGCGACGCAATCCAGCCGGCGAATATTGAGGCCGGGCTATCGGATGGTTCCGCTCCACCTAACCAGAGCTTCCTGAATGTGCCCCTCGGCAACGGTTTCTCGCTCATAACCCACCTAGACAGCCTCCAAAAGCAGTTCTTGGCCCGCGCCATGCAGGAAGCTGGCGGAAAAAAGACGGTTGCGGCAGAGTTGCTCGGCTTTGCCAACTATCAGACCCTGTCTGCACAACTGGACCGGCTGGGTGTGAAGTGGAAGCATGAGTAATAGGGGCCAGGAACTTGTGGGTTTACTAGTACAACTATTTTTGTTGAGACCACATTCCTGGTTGTGCCGCATTCAACGAGTACTGCCGCAAGTGGCTTGTTACAGCTTCGATGGCAATATTTCAGTCTGGCACGAGACTTGCATAAGGACTCATACGGCCGACGATTCTTGAGAGTTGTCTCGGTCGGGCGGTCAGAACGGGGGGCACGGGGTGTCACCCTAGAGTCAACCAGAACAGCCCCGAACGCATTCCACGGTCACACAACAGGAGTTTGTTATGAAGAACACTTGGATATTCGTCACGAGCATCAAAGACTATCCCAAAATCGATACAGATTGGAACGCCAAGCTTGCCACGAAGCACTGGACTGTTCTCACAACGAACAGTGCGCACAAAGCCCTGCTTGATTCAGCCGAAGGCGATCGCGTGTACATCTATCTGGCAAAAGTCGGGTTCATCGCTCGCGGCGAAATCACCGGGCCGGCAGTACCTGTGGTCGACAAAACCGGTTGGTCGCCGGAGAAAGTTCAAAAACTCCGCGACAAAAAACAGGTACCTATCAAGTTTGACAGATGGCTGGGTCGCGCAAAAGTCATTTCGATCGCAGACTTGAAGGCCGACAATGACGCGGGACAAACCACATTCGCTCGGTTTCAGAACGGTACAAACTTCCTTCAGTCGCCCGAGGATGCAGATGCAATTAACGCACTCTGGGACAAGCGAACTATGCCCGCGATGTGACACGAAAACGCTAATGGAAGGTCTGCAGCATCACCGCCTGGATTCCGTGCGGAATCGAACTCGACACCGTTGAATCAATGGAGGTGCACTATGTTGATATGGAAAAAACTATTGGTGGTCCTGATTCTCAACGTACTGCTCTGGTGTGCTCAAACAGGTTTGACAACCCGGTTGGCGATAGGCGCGGTGTCGGTGGGTATTTTCTACCTGTGTCTGCGACCGAAAACGTGCGTCCGATGCGGATGTAGTGGAATTGGAATGGATTTCGGTGGTCAGAGCAAGACCTCCCCGTTTCTCTCAATGCTGCTGAATCCGCTCTGCCCCAATAGATCGTGCCGCACGCGGAACTGGTGGTAGTCAGAAATATTGACGTAAAGGCGCTCGGTGCCTATCGAAGCGGCGGGCGAATCAATTCGCCAGGTCGTCGCGCGTACCGCAAAATGAAACGAGTTTACTTAGTGCAACGAAAGTAGGAGATTTCAGTGAATACGAACATGATCAATTGTCCCAAGTGTCAGACCAAGATCGAAATCACCCAGGCGATGACGAGCCAGCTTTCCGACCAGATCCGGCTGGAGTTGCAGGCCGGGGTAGATGTCGAGAAGGCAAGGCTTGAGAAGGAAGCCAAGAAGGTCGCCGAGCAGAAGGCCGCCAATGAGAAGGCCGCCGCGGAAATGGAGCAGAAGCTCAAGAGCGGCATCGATGCTGGCGTGGGTGCTGCTCGCGCTGCTCTGGTGGCCGATGCGAAAAAGAAGGCGGCGGAAGATGTTGCACTGGAGCGGCGGGCGGATGCCGAGCGGGTGAGCGAACTCGAAGGGAAGCTCAAGACCGCCCAGACCACGGAACTGGCCCTCCGCAAGCGTGAGCGAGAACTTCAGGAGAAGGCGGAGAGTCTTGACTTGGAAGTCGCTCGCCGCATCAAGGCGGAAACTGACATCGCTCGCGATGCGGCGAAGAAGCAGGCGGCGGAGGAACACCTGCTGAAAGACAAGGAGAATCAGGAGCAGAACGCATCGCTTCGCCGCCAAGTCGAGGACCTGCGGCAGAAGCTCGCTCAGGGTTCACAACAGGCACAAGGGGAGGCCCTGGAACTCATCCTCGAAGATGTGCTTTCAGGTGCCTTCCCGATTGATGACATCACACCCATCAGCAAAGGTGTGAACGGGGCGGACATTCTCCAGCGCGTTCTGGAACCTTCCGGCTTGGACTGCGGCAGCATTCTGTGGGAGACCAAGAACTCCAAGAAGTGGACTGCGGGCTGGCTTCCCAAATTGCGAGATGACCAGCGCAAGGCCAAAGCGGAGCTTGCGGTCATTGTGACGGAGGTGATGCCGCCGGATACGGCGAATTTAACCCAGATCGATGGCGTGTGGATCTGCACCCGGTCTTGCGTGATCGGCCTGGCACTCGCGCTGCGTGCCGGACTCATCGGTGTTGCCAAGAGCAGACTGGCAGCGGATGGGAAGCTCGGCAAGACCGAGCGAGCCTACGACTATGTCACAGGGACGGAGTTCACCCAGCGGGTGACCGGCATGCTTGAGCCGCTGCTGCAGCTCCAGGACGGCCTGAACAAAGAGCGGCGGGCCATGGAGCGAATCTGGTCAGGCAGAGAGAAGCAGATTCAGGCAGCAGTCCTTTGTCTTCATGGAATGTATGGTGACTTCCAAGGCATCGTTGGTTCTACTCTCCCTACGCTGGAGGGCATGGACCTGCCGCAGCTCGAGGAGGGCGGAAATGGCAACAGCCCAGAGCCGGGCTGACGTGCTGGAGAAGTGAAGGAAGCAAGCCCAGTGTCTGGGCTAACGAAGCCAACACCGTTCTGGGACGAGTTGACACGCATCGTGCGTTTAATTCCAGTTCGGGACAGCCGCATTGGTGAATGGGGTGGGCCGCTCTGCTCTTCCCTGTTCTTTCTTCACTTAGTACTTCAGCTTCCCAAACAAACGCGATCTTAACTCACTCGGCTGGGATCGAAGTTCGGGTTTGGTTACACCTGTGTTTCCGCATGCGCTGCGAGCCAGCAGTAGAGGTTCGCCATTTTCATCCGTTCAATCGTCGTGCATCGCGAGGCCATCAGCCCACGACATCCGACAACGACCGCCAGACACTGCGCGCGCGAGACAGCTACGTTGAGCCGGTTCGTGTTCAGTATGAACTCGACGCCTCTGGGCACATCCTCCGCAGCCGAGGCACACATCGAGACGATTACCACTGGCGCCTCCTGGCCCTGGAATTTATCAACGCTTCCCACCCTTGCATCGACGCCAAGACGAGCCTTAAGGCGTCTCACCTGCATGTTGAACGGAGCGACAATCAGAATATCTTCAATGGTCAGGGGATGCTCATTGCCCTCACGACCGACAACGATGCGGCCAAGAAGCTCGCCGACGATCTTCTCGATCGCATCGACTTCTTCCGTGCTTGATTGCGCATTGAATTCGTGCGGCACCTCGACGAATGCGAGACCGCAAGTCCGTCGGAAACTGGTCGCCGCCGGATCGACGCAGCGAATTTTCTGCCTGTGGTTGTCCGGATGCGGTTTGAGGCGTCCATCGTAGATCGCGTCCGAGATGAAGGAGCAGATGTGCGGATGCATGCGCCAGGTCACATCGAGAAATAACCCAAACTCGGGCGGCACCGTGGCCTTGCCCTGGAGCAGGTAATCGAGTGCCGACTTGCCGCTTTCGCCAGGATGAGACCCTTGAATTGGCTGGGCGAGTTGCATCTGATCGCCCACGAGAATCAGGTTCCGTGCACACTGTCCCGTCGCCACAACGTTTGCCAGCGCGACCTGCCCGGCTTCGTCGATTATCAAGTAATCGAATTTGTTAACGAGTTCGTCCCGGCTAAACAGCCATGCTGTTCCGCCTACTACGACGCCGGGCTTGATGGACTCTGGGTCAAGACTGCTCTTCGTGTGCATGACCTTGCCACTCTGTATGAGCGATTCGTTATCGTCACCTCCAACCTTAGTGAGCGAGAAGGTCTTACCGAGTTTCTCTGCCGCGCGGACAACCGCATCCATGGTGTTAAGAATCGCCTTGTGGCTGTTCGATGTGATCCCGACGCTCTTTCCCTTGCTCAGGAGATCGACGACGATCGCGGCGGCGGTGAATGTCTTCCCCGTCCCCGGCGGTCCCTGAATAAATAGCGAGCTGTTATTGAGGCGGGTCGCGACATCCACGATTCGTTCGACCGTGGGCGATCCGTCAATCAACGGCCCTCCGGGATGATTGTTCACACGCGGTGGCCTTCGAAATAGAATGTCTTCGATTGCAGGCGATGTTGACGTGCCCGCAGACCACGCACTGACAAATCGAAGGATTGCGTTGGGAATCGGTTTCGCGCGAACGTATTCGTTGGGAATAAGGCTCAGTCGGCCCGGTGGTTCCTGGGCCTTAGGACCGAGCTTGATCTGGAGAATTCCCTGTTCTGAATCAAAGGCGATGATCTCGCACATGACCGAGAGGTCGTGGGCGAAAAAACACGCAGAGCCTTCGTGGAGCTTCGTGTCCTGGTCCGGGTCGAACCGATACTCATAGCTCCAGGATCTCTTGACGGCTTGTCTCGCCGCTGCTGTACGCTGCATTCCGACGAGGCAGTCCAGATCATCCGCTAATTCATCGTCGCTCTTGGCGTGACGGTCGAACATTTTCCAGAAGACCGGCTTCGCCTCTCGCCAGTGAAATTCCAGGAGCCACGCCAGCAACTCCTGAACCCTCGCTCGCTCAGCCGGCTGTACGGCTCGTGCAGCAACCTGCCCGAGAAGTTTGTTCACAAGCTCCGCCGTCGGATTTGCGGAACCCTCCGCCGTCTCAGTCGCTTCGTTCTCGACTTCGACTGGCGGCGTCGGAAGAAATGGAATTTTTTCGTGCTTCTGCTGTTCCACAAGCCAATTGCGCAGATGCAGCGTCGATTCACAATCCACGCGGTTGTAGTCGCGAATGGCGCGGAGTTTCTCGGAGGTGCGCCAGGTTTCGCCGTCCGGCTCATCCAGCCAGTGCTGGTATGCAACGACCGATCCGCCAGCAGTCGTAACGCCACCTTCTCGTTTTGGGAGGTAAAGTTTCTCGATTTCTTTGAGCGAGTAACTGGGCGTTCCCACGAGCAATCCCTGGCGGACAATCGCGTAAAGATCTACGAAAACACCGTGGCGGAGCAGATCATCCACCTGATGCTCGCGGGTGGCGTACTTGCCCATGAGTCTACGGGCGGCCGATACTTCGTAACTCGCATAGTGGTAGATGTGCATGGATGGATCGTTCTTCCATCGCGCAAAGACCCAATCGATGAACTGCTCGAAAGCGACCTTTTCTTGAATGTTATCGTGTGCCCACCAGTCCACAAACTCGGGCTTGTCGCCGTTCAAATACACCACGCCAAACAGGTACTCCAGTCCACCAACTGCGAGCGGATACCCTTCCATGTCGAAAAACACATCGCTGGCTGAGGCCGGTGGCAGCGCAGCAAGCCCTCGACGTGCATCTGTATCCGACGGCCTAACCACTGAGAAATGCGGTTTTTGCTCGCCTCGCGAGTCAATCTGAAGCGAGGCCTGCTGCTTGTGGCGGAGGAAGATTGCCGCCGACATGTCCGGGACGCCAGTTGCCTTGCTTGAAGCCAAGTCGCCCATGCTTTTGATGCCGCTATTGCGGAGTCTGCGTGCCTGAAGACGGGTCATGAAGGCAACGCACGCCAGGTCATCCGAAGCCTGCAAAAGATCTTCTGCGTACGTTGACCATCGACCAAAGCCTGTTGAATCGCCTGGATACGGAGGTGCGGTGAGATCGAGCGTGTTCTGATATTCGATGAACGTTTTCTTCAACTCGCGGTAGTAATAGAAGTAGTGATCCGTGGTGAACCGAACCCTGTTGCCGTTTCCCAGCACGATCTCGACTTCTTTGGGGCGAACACCCTGGATGTGTTCCAGCATTTCCGCGTACGCGCACAACTGAACTAGGAAATAAGGTTTCGCCGAACGCGCTAGCTTGGTGTCCCATACCTCGTAGTGGTAATCGCCGAGCCGCGATGGGCCATCCCGTTTGTTGAGGAAGTCGGCGAAGCCTCGCCATTGGTCAGCCTGCAGGCACGCCTGGTAGATGATCTTCGCGCCGGCATACATCGCGCGAGTCGCAATCTCCGGCTCATTCGCGTCGACCGGGCACTCAAAGACCTGATTTCCTTGCTCTTTGAGTTCCTTGAGAAATGCCTTCTCATGCTCGTTGCCCTTGCGGGCGATGAGATTCAGTTCAGCGTTGACATCAATAGAGCATGTGGCAGCTCCGACATGCGGTGCCTTGAACTTGTGCGGAAGTGTGCCCCCGGATGCTGGCAGCCCCAATGCACATTGTTCGGCGTACCAGCGATTCATCCATGACGGGAACTCGCCGTCGAGGAAAACCGTTAGATCGGTGGGGGAAAACCAAAGAACATTGTTGCCATCCCGATGCACAAGCCACCTTCAGCTTTCCAGGCATTTCAGAACGCGATTCGAGCACGGCCCATCCGCGGCAACAGAGTGAGCGAATCTTAAGGGATCCTATCCCAAAATGAACGGTGGGGGGTGGATGTTCGCGCCTTCTTGGTTGTCACCGCTCATGCTCGAATTCGACGCCAAGAGTTGAACGGTTGGCGTTGAGCTTGGCGTGCCGCTCACTAGGTGGACGCCGGTGTCGGTGTAGCAAGTCGCCATTTTGCAGGCGATATTCGTTTCATGGCGATTAGCTTGGAGTTGCACCTTTCCGCAAGGCCTTTCAACAAGGACCTTACTTGTATCGCTTCGCAGGCGGTGCTCCCAGCGTATAGAAATGACAAACAGAAGATGCGGGCTTTCCAGTCAATCCGCATCTTCGATGCCCCGAATCGCGGTATTTTCCGCAAGCTCCTTATACGTTGCTGTCGTAAACCAACTCGCATGCCCAATCAGGTATTGCACTTCGTCCGGTTCCTTGCCGGAACGAATGAGACTGATCACATACGACCGCCGCACATCTCGAAGCGTGAGGTTCTTCACACCAGCCCGATCCGCGATGCGACCGAAAATGTCATAGATTGCCTGGTCGGTCATGCGGCGAAACTGCATCAGGCCGCCGCGGTCTATCGGGAGCAGCAGGGGACCTGGCTCAGTCGTGCGGATTCGGATCCAATCTGCCAGAGCCTTGCGGGCTGGCCGCGGCAGGGTCACCATGCGGTCATACTCGGGTCGCTCGCCGCGGATGTGCAGGCGGCCGGACCTGGGGTCGTAGTCGCCCATATCCAGTGCCGCGGCTTCAGCACGACGAAGACCGGAGCTGAGGAAGATCGCCAGCATCGCCGCATCGCGACGACCCGCAGCGTCCGCGGCACAGGCTTTGAACAGCGATGCCACAATCTGATTCGTCACCGGCACACACTCTGCCGGCGCTGATGCCTTGATGAGTTCCAGGCTTGCTGCGGTCTGAAACTCACCTTCCTTCATCATCCTCATATCGCGAGCAGCTCGCAGCGTGCCGCGGAGTACAGACAGCATTTTGTTCGCGGTCGCGGGTGCGAACTTCTCTTTGAGCAAGGTGCGCAACTTCACGGTGTCGGCGCGGGTCAATTGCTCCCACTTCACCTTGTGCGGGTCGGCCCCCTCACCTGCCAGCATCGATGCCAAGCTGGTGAAAGACTGCTGCACTGTGCGGCGTGAACCGGCGCCCACCTTCGCCAAGTACGTTGCCGCCGGCGAGCGGGCAAGCGACCGCCCAGATTCGACCCACTTCGCGGCATGTCGAGAAGTCTTCATAACGATTACTCTCCGAATGCTGCGGACGCGGGCATCACCACTGTCTGCCGCTCGCCATTGTCGAAGACGAGTTCTCGCTCCGGCCACCGGAGTGCTCCAAGCCGGCCACTGAAGGGGCCGTTGACCCTGCCCGCGGCACGTTCAGATGCCCGCGCGCCTACCGAGAAGTCGATGCAGATCGCCTTGCCCTTACCGAGCATGCTGTTCAGGGGATGAGCGGCGAAGTGCTGTCCATCCTGATTGAGGGTGGGGGCTGGAAGCCGCCAGTAGTGGCCGAATACAACAATCTTGTCGCCGTTGTACTCCTTCCACCAGGGATCCCGTTCCTTGGTTCGCATCTTGCCACCGCCGAGGTAGGGTTGTGCCGCACGAATCTCTGGCCCCGAAGTGATGAGTTTCATCGGGTTGCCATTCTGGTGGGCGAGTGTCTTGGCAACTTCGTCTTGATCCGGGGTGATAGTGGTCCTGATCCGAACCCGGTGTTCCTGGAGCGACTGATTTGCCCCCGCAGCGCCCGCGAGAAGTTGGAGTGCTTCATCATTCCAGCAGGCATGCACCACACGCAAGTCGGAGCGTTCCCGGGCCACCGGATGTGCCGCAAGCAAGCCGAGGATTTCCTCACGCTCATCGTCGCATGTGATTGCCTTCTCAGCAGGGCTGACATCATCATGGCCGAAGAGCCAGGGGTTCTCGCGCTTCTCTCTTCTAGAAATCGCGTTGAGATCGTGGTTGCCCATCACGGCGACGGCGTATCCCTTCTCGATCATGCGGGTAACCCATCGCACTACGCCAGGGCTGTCGGGGCCGCGGTCGATGAGATCGCCAAGGAAGACAAGGTGCCGTTCCTGGGGATGTGCACCGCACTGTGAATAGCCCAAGTGGGTCATGAGTTCGCTGAGCGCATCGATCTCGCCGTGGATGTCACCGATGATGTCGAGCGATCCTTCGGGGAGTGTGCCCAGAGCTTGCCAGTTCGTGGTGGCCGCGGGGTGGGTGGGGATTGGTAAGAGTTCGATCGAGCCGTTCTGGTGAGTCGTCATACTGCACCTCCACTGCCATTATAAACTCACATTCTCATAAGTCAATGGTAATTGAGGAGCATCTGAGGGACCTGAGGTGCCACTGCAGTCTCTCGGAATAGGAAAGGAGCCTAACGCTGCCTTGAGTATGTTCCGTTCTGGGATTGCAGCGGGGTCATCCCCAGACGGCACTCTGGTGTGCATCGGTCGTGATTTGGACAACTCGTCGCCTATTTTCAGTGCTCTGGTCATTGTCAGCAGCGGGATGGACCCTGCATCCGGTGTCTATTACTTGCAAACTTTCCTAGATTACGCTAAACTGTCCATCCCCAGATCGATTGGTCAATAGGCCAATTCCAATTGCTCTTTTGGCAATTTGAATCGAGAAGTTCAGTTGCGATTATGTAGGAGGTTTACGTGCTTGCAGACACCGGGATGACAACGCTGCGCAATCTAATCGCGGAACCACTGACTCAACTTGTTGCCTTGGATACAAGTCCGGACGGTGGGGATCATATTCAAACGGTTGTCTGGCTTGAGTCGCAACTTCAACGCACCGGTTTTTCAGCCGTGAGACATGGTGATCATAAGACTCCATTGTTGGTGGCACAGCGTCCTTCTTCACACGGCGCAATGGGACATGTCGTGATTTACGGCCATTATGATGTTGACCACATCGAGCAGGGATGGCAAACGCCTCCGCTCACCCTAACCACAATTAATGGTAGGTGGTACGGACTTGGAGTTGCTGACAACAAAGGAGCCCTAGCAGCTAGACTTGTTGCATTCGCCGACATAGAGCACTGCCCTCGAATTACTTTGATACTTCAGGGGGAAGAGGAGTCGGGCTCTAGTGTTCTCAGATCGTGGGTTTCGGCGCACGGCCTTCCCGAGGCTGACTGGTACTTAGACGAAAACGGGTGGGCTCGCCCCGATGGTGTTCAGCGGGTTCTGGCGTGCACGTTCTCCGGTGGTATTCCAGTTACGCTTTCGAGCGACGTTGAATTAGCGGTAATGAAAAGTCTGGAAAACGGGTGGGAGGATCGGTGCGTAGAACCTCGGATGCTGAACAAGCACCTAGTCCCGGGAGGTTGCGCATTCCAAGCAGCACTTCCTACTGGAGCGCAATACCTTGGGATTGGCACAAATGATAGTGAGACGAAAATACACGCGCCCAATGAATCCATCGCAGTGGCAGGGACAATTCGCCACGTCAACGGGCTGCGTGGGTTTCTATCGGCAGTGGCTAACGGTCACGTTTGAGTGAGCTTTTCTTGAATTCTTCTTCGATAATATTGGCGGTAGTTGTAACCGATCGCTTCGTCGAGTTTGATCGGTTGCTCCGATCTCTTGATCCCGTAAGAAGTGATAGCAATCTCCATATTGTGGCCCTTGACAATGGTCACTCGTTCGACGGTCGAATCCGAGACAGGCTCACGAAAGCTGCTCTTCAGTCGACAGGGATGCGTTGCGCATTCCAATCAAAAACTCCATGTTCACCACTCCACATCGCTCGCCAAGAACTTTCCGAAGCGGTCGCTACTTTAGCTGCGCACGGTCATTGCCCACCGTTGATATGGATGCTCGACGATGATCTGACGTTCGAAGAGGTTCGATGTGAACGACAACGTTTCGTGGTGCGAAATGTCTCAGAAGATCGCATCAAAGCAATTCGCGCGATCTTCCGCGACCACACCGATATCGATATTCTCGTCTCAGGATTTACAGGTGACCCGCCAATTCGACCTGAGGCTGTGCTTGCTAGTCAGCTCGGAGACCTAGCGGCCGCACTGAAAAATGCGGAGTACCTCAACCATGCGGAGTACTGGCCGGAGTATGCCGCTCCAAAACGATGGCAAGACGACTATTACGATTACTCCGTTGGGAGAGAAGCGATTAACCATGCAAATCCTGTTGCCTGGCTTTCCCGTGAAATCGTGCCCAACACTGTTACGGCCCAGCTCGAAAGGCTGCTGTTTGATGCCGCTTCAATCTCGCGGGGTTGCACTCCTTTTCGCCCATTGCTCGGAACACCATCTGGTCCGCCAATGCGCGTACCTCGCTCGAACCGCGGGGGAAACACGATATTCCGTGGATTAGGACCGTTACTTGCTCACCAATACCCCGCCTTTCAAATAGGTGATTCTTATTCTCGGCGCGCCGACATGGTGGGGCTCGACCTCCTACTAGCAAGCAAAAAGCTGGTCTTGGCCGAGGGCTTCCTAACACTTCGTCACGACAGGTCGTTGCAATCTCGCGTCACCGGCGAACCAGAGCGATTACTGCCGGAGTTTGCTGGAGTCTTACTTTCGCGGGCAGTGTCTCATGCTCGATCGACAAATGTCACGCGCAGCTGGCTGACATCAGTCGCCAACGAACGAGTTGGACGAATCTTGGGGGCGCTCGAAGAAGCTCTGGTTGCATGCCGCCGCGCGAGACTAGCGATTGAACGCTGCCAATCGACATGGCGCCAAGTCCCCTCGCTCGCCGATGCGGCTGCGGCACTTGCTCTGGACTTGGACCGAACTCAGGGAGTTCTCATGGCACTTTGTGGCAGTCCGCTTCGCGAGATGCTCTTGTCCCCAGAGATTCAAGACACAGTCCTTGCCACCATCGATACATTTAAAGTCGGTGCGAATAGATGAAGCGATGGCTTATCACTATGGGTGACTACGAAACGGCGCAGTGTCGCGTTATGGAAATTCAATGGAATGGTCGAAGATTGGATGCGAACCCGCTACTTGAGTACACCCCAGTTGATGAACGAAAAGTAGACGGAAAGGGTTTCACGGGGGCTAGATTAATCGGCAACATTCTCATCGTTTGCGGATTCAATTCTATTTACCGTTGCAATTTGGAGAATCGCCATGTTGCGCCATGGATTGTAAGAAATGACTTCAATGATCTTCACGATATTGACCTTGAGTTTGATGGCGGTCTAATTCGCGCCATCTATGTCGCCAATACGGGGCACGACTGTGTTGACCATCTCGATACTACGGGAAGCCTCATATCGCGTCGCGCCCTGCGTCCGGCAGTTGGTGCTCTACAAGCAAACCCAGAAGACCCTTACTTTGATGACGCTGCCAACGACTTGCCAATTTACAGGCGCAAACTCAGGGACCAAGTTCATCCCAATGCCGTGCGCCGAATTGATGGCTGTCTTTGGATTTCACGGTTTGCCGATCGTTCCGCAATGTGTCTCAAGCCCGAGAGTGAGCGGTTTGTCCATCTCGAGGGTTGCCCTCATGACCTTGTACCGGAAGGAGACGTGATCTGGATGACCACGACAGACGGAAGAATTTGGTATTTCCCTCGGTGGGGCCTCCAGACTTCACCCGTACTTTTCTGCGATACATTCGATCTCACTGGATTAAGCGGCTGGTGCCGCGGGCTATATGTTGACAAGGATCACATAGTCGTGGGATTCACTCGAATGGTCCGGATGCCAACCGATCGGTGGTGCAACCGCCCGACGGGCGAAACATTCAGTGGGCTACTGATTCTCGACCGTCACACTGCCAAACCCTGCGGAGTTTTGCCTCTAGATAGAACCGGATCGCATCCGAAAATCTTTGCAGTTCTCGAGGTACCTTAGTAGTTAGAATCTTGACCATTTCCCATGAAAGATGCTGATGTGAGTGGGGCACGTACTAAACCGGCACATTTTGGCTGGAGCGCGAAGTGAAACCTCCAAAGCTCTCTCTGCTCTGCGATTCTAATCCCATGTGTTACGGATCTAGCACGGCTCTTCTCGCTGTGCTCGATCATCTAGACGCCGATGTAACCGCCTTAGTCCATAACGTAACTGCGGAGGTACTCTCCAGCGATCCTGCGATCAACTTGGCGTTGTCGGCGGACGTCAAGGACCCAGATGATGTGCGGCGAGCACTTAAGGACCGACACGCGGATGCAGTGCTCGTTTTCAGCAATCAATCAAACATTGCTCTCTATCTCGAAATCGGACTGCCAGTCTTCTTCGTTGACATCCTGTATTGGTTTGGTCATCGCAAGGACCAGGCGGTCTGGGATGTCGCAGAACGAACTTTTGTTCAGGCATTTCCCGGGGTGTGCCAACGCGCAGAAAGGGCCCGCATACCGCCAACCGTGGTTGGTCCGATGATTCGACAGTTTCAGGTAACATCCAAATCGCGGAGGGGCACGCTGGTTCAAATTGGCGGCGGGCGTTCTCGCTGGATTCATCCTGGGAAGAACTCAGATTATGCGTACAGAGTTGCCGATTGGCTCAAGCATCTTACGCTTCCGCCACCTATCACCCTAGCCGGCGGACGAGACGCTCTTGCCAGCATTCCGGAACTCCACCCAATTCGAGACAGCATTGAATTTCAGACACTCTCACACACTGATTTTTTGTCTCGATTGGGAAGCTCGGCTCTTTACCTCACGTCGCCTGGACTGAACGCAGTCTTTGAAGGTCTCCAGGCAAATATTCCTTTGGTTTTTCTTCCCCCTCAAAACGCCACACAGGTAGCCCAACTTGATGTATATGAGAAAGCTGGGTTAGTGGCTCCGGGTCTAAATCTACCTGAGCTAGTTTCAACTTTCCCATCCCATTTTGCTGAGCTGACAGAGGAGCAACTTACTCACGCGGTAATAGAAGCTCTGCCTCAATTGGGAGCCCCAGCAATTTCGAATCGCATCTGCTCGCACTTACTTCAACAGTGTGAGGAACTTGATCGTCGAGCGCAGGCGAGAACTGAATTTTTGCAGACCCTTGGCCCACCGGGAGGGCCGACCGTCGCGAGACACATTGCGGAATGGTGGGTGGAACAATGGATGTAAGCGTCATCATTCCCACACGTGGACTACGAGAGCAATTCCTGAACGATGCGATTGAATCTGTGAGAATGCAGAGAACCCAGCCGCGCGAGTTGATTGTCATAGTGGACGGCGACGAGGTGGCACTGCAGCGAGCAAGGAAGGCCATCGGTGCCGCCCGTCTCCGTGTCGATATATTCGGATGTACTGGTGTGGTCGGTGGTGCCGGCGTATCGACTGCTCGAAACCTCGGTGCAGAATACTCAAGTACAGAAAAGCTCGCATTCTTGGACGATGACGACCGGTGGCTTCCCGAGTTCTTGATGGCGTTTGACAATAAGTCATTTGACCTAGGTCTCGCGGCATTCATGAAGGAACGCGAGGACGGAACATGTGTCCCTGAGAAGTCGCCGCCGGCGTGCTTGCATCCCCGACGGTTTCTAGTCACCAATCCCGGACTTCGCGGGAGCAACGTTGTGATCCGCCGAGAGATATTTCAAAGCATCGGTGGATTTCGAACGTCACTTCGCGCTCTAACAGACCTCGATTTCGGAATTAGGCTGTCAGGAATTCAGGGGCTTCGATACCGTCCTATCCGAAAGCGACTCGTTATCTTTCGTTCTCATTCACAGGCACGAATAACCCGCCCAGACAGTGTCGAAATCCTGCAGGGAGTTTTCGAGTTTTGGCGACTCTACCACCCAATAATGTCAGAGATTGAGCGCGAGAGATTTCGTGAGCGGGCGCTTGCGATCTGGCGTATTGATCCGGCGGAGGGCGCATGAGACAGTTCAACTGCGTGAGCGGACAAGAAGTCGACTGCACGCAGCCTCCAGCTCAAATCACGCTGGCGAGCCCTGTTCGTGGCAGACCGCTGCCGCAGGGCCTAGTTGAAGTCGCGCAAGTCTGGCTTGCCTCCAATTCCGCAGCATTGATCTGGCTGATCGGCCCCCCAGGCTCGGGCAAGACCACGCTTCTCGCAGCATGTCGAATCGCGGACCCTCAGATCGTTACGGTTGAACTCGCCAGATTACTGCCATCTGAAGGTGTTGTCGATGGCCCACCGCGATCTGGTGGACTCCAAGCTCTAGGTCGAGTCGCTGAATCAATGCGTGCGAATCTGCGACAAAGTCCACGCAGAGCGATCATTGCCGCCACAGGCTTGCCCAGCGAAGTAGCAAAGCCGCAGAAGGGTGAGGCACTTGTTGTAATTCAAGTTGCGATGTCACGTTGTACACGGCAACTCCTTGATCGACCGCCGCGTAGGGCCCGCGCTGCGAATACCACCGAGCTTGAAATGCACTATCGCAACGCGAGCCAACTTGCCAGCTTGCCTCAAGCGAGTGAGATTCAGATCCCTTTCATCGAAGCCCTCGTTGGGCGACTTGAAGACGATTAACGTCGATACTTCTGCCGTAGAGAAATAGATGACCAATCCCGACTCCAGAATTATGACTGCAGCCGTAATCGGTCCGGCCCGAGCAACGGAGGACGTGATCATGCTGTCGGAACAGCTTGGTCGCGCCCTCATGGATCGAAAGTTGCGAATTGTGACCGGTGGGCTTGGCGGAGTTATGGAGGCTGCATGTCGCGGAGCACGTAGTTCCGCTCAGTGGATCCCTGGCTCTACTGTCGGAATTCTGCCGTCGTACAACGTGGGCACTGCGAATCAGTGGGTAGATGTCATAATTCCAACGGGCCTCGGCCATGCCCGAAATGTCGTCGTAGTAGCAAGTGCAGATGTCGTTTTGGCGATTGGGGGCCGCGCTGGTACTTTGAGTGAAATCGCCTTTGCTTGGGCACTTGGTCGCCCTGTGATTGCCGTGGCAGGCACTGGAGGTTGGACCGAAACTCTTGCAGGCCAACGAATAGATGATCGCCGCGAGGACCGAATTGAAGGACCGTTGCCGCCTGTAGAGGCCGCTGAACTTGCTTCCGTGCTCGCCAGGAAGCCACGAACCGCTCCGCGGGAGTTTCAAGGATGACTATTCGGATTATCTGCTTCCATCGTGTGGTGCGAGAAGCACAAAGGAACCATCAATGGCCATGGTTGCTTCGGGGGTCTGCGATAACCGATCTGGCGTTCGAGGCATTGCTGAAGCAAATGAGCGATTCGCACGACTGGGTGAACGAAGAGGAAGTTGTTGCAGTATTGCGAGGTTCGCGGCGCACACGGCCAGCCTGTTGGGTCACTTTCGACGATGGTTATCGCGACAACCTTGAGGTCGCGGCTCCCATATTGGCAGCGTTTGGAATTCAGCCGACACTTTTTGTCACAACTCAGGTTCTTGAGCCAGGGTTCCGCTTGCCGGTCGATCGTTGGTACGACACGCTGCTTGCTGCTCGGCGGCCTCGGACGAAATTAGACCTAGGCGAGGGGGTCCAGCTCATTGATCTCGAAGATCCGCAGTGTCGCCAGCGATTGCTGTCAGGGCCTGAAAAACGACGTTTCGTAACTGCTTCCACGGTGATTCAGACTGAAATGTTGGCTAGGTTGCGAGCCGCCCTTGATTGCCGGGTTGATATCGAATGGGGAGCGAGCCGAATTGCACCTTATCTTTGCGCTGCCGAGCTTTCCTTACTTTCGGAGAATGGCTGGTTCGTCGGGCCTCACGGCGCTAGTCACCAATTACTACCGCATCTGCCAGAGGACCAATTTGAGGCGGAAGTTCTGGGGTCGGCGAAAAGGTTATCGTCATTGCGTTTGCGCAAATCTCAGTGGACTGCGTGGCCGGATGGTTGCTGGACTCCCGATGCAGCACGCAGACTTGAATCGCATCTCCATCCGCTTGGCTATTTTGGTGCTCTCACGATTGATCCGCGATTAGCTTGCGCAGGCGATGACCCATGGGCGATCCCTCGCTTTGTGATGTAGTAGATGCCTCGCTCCAAATTAGAGTTGCAAGAGCAGCCTCTCAGATTCTCTGTCGAATCTCAAGACGCTTGACCTTTTCACGCGCACCAGCATCTCGGCCCTGAATTGGCTCTTCTGGCTGGCGAATGAAGGAATCAACCTTGTTTTCAAGCCGCTTGAGCCGACTCACAATATCGCGCAGCAGGAGCTCGATCTCCGACTCCGCCGGAGTTGGCGAGACTCGGTACTTTGCTTTGCGGGAGTATTCAGGCATGACAAACTCCTTTCGTATTCGAACAGTCGCGGCGGACCAGATTACAGTATCAGATCTTGCCAACCTCTTTCTCGATGAGATATTCAGACGGGCATCAGCTACACAAGTGAGTTGGGTCCACTTCCGTACAACGCAAATGTGCCTGAAGAGGCTTTGCTGCCACTTCGGACGTGACCAACTTATTTCGAGCGTGGGAAAGCGCGAGCTCCTCGAAGCAGTCTTGTTCTTCGCGTCCAGACCAACCTGCCAGGACGCGCCCCATCAGCGAAGGTCGAAGGGGCAGCGAGTATCTGCGGCAACCGCCAGAGGGTTCATAACTCAGATCAAGGCGCTGTTCTCATGGGCCGCGGATCATGACGACCTCGTGTGGGAACGTCCGCGCGGGTTCGACCGTATCTTCCGCCTGAAGCAACGTCAGCTGAAGACTCCTGAGGAACACCTGCGTGATACACGCGAGCTTGTGAGTGGCGAGGTCAAGTCGTTCACGGTTGAAAGTCTCACCTGCCTCTACCGGCGAGCGACCAGTCGCGAGCGGCTCTACATGCTTCTTGGCCTGAATTGCGGGTTCACAAGTGGCGAGATGTCCAGCCTTCGTCAGTTCGAGATATACCTCGATGCCGAGCGGCCGTACATTCACAAAAAGCGAAGCAAGACTGGTGTGGAGGCACGCTGGCTCCTGTGGCCAGAGACCGCGGCACTCCTACGGCGCCACAAGGCGGCTGCCAACGCCGATCTGCGCTGGCTCCTGACTGATCGGGGTCTTCCCCTGGTCGAGGTGACAGCCACCCATCGAAGAGACTCCGTGGACCAGCACTGGAAAGCACTCATCAGGCGAGCAGCGCCGCTGCCATGGATGGGGTTCCGGTTCCTCCGAAAGACTGGCGCCAATGCCATCAAGCGGCTGGGAGGGCTCGAAGAGAGCGAAATGTACCTTGCCCATCAGGAGGCCGGCATGAACAAGCACTATGCCAATCGGAACTGGCCGCGAATGTGGGAATGTCTGGAGCGTTATCGGCTAGAACTGCCATTCCTCGGCGATGCCTGGTCGATTGAGCCAGAGGAGTGTCTTTTCACTGTCCAGCACAACCAGTGGGGCGATGTCGAACCTCCGTACACCCAGCGGGTTTCAAAGAGAAGCCATCTGAAGCTGCTCAACGTAAGTTACAGCCGGCGAAAACGCAAGTACTACGCGAGGGTGTATCGCAGCGGACGCACTCACTTCGACGGCTACTTTGGAACTGCCGAGGAGGCGGAGGTTGCCGCCATGAAGCTGAGATTGAAACTTGACGGGATTGGTCACCAGAGTTGAGTAGCTCGGTCAACTCCTGCGGAGTCAGAGTTTCCGAGGTGCCCCGACCCAATGCAATCCCAGACTCAACCTCAATGTCCAATGAAGGGTCCTGAAGTTCATCTGCGGCTTCGGCACACTACCGCCCCAACCATTGCCACGATGCCCGCTCTGATGGATGGAGGGAGTTTCGACCAAACGGAGACAACTATCGCGAGTTCCGAATCATAAAGGTCGTCTCTTGGGGCCGGTGCGTCGTATTCGTATCCCTCTTCCGAAAAACCTTCAAAAACCTCGGGAAACTCGCAGTCTTTCCCTTCCAGTATCGCCCACTTCTTTGAAACACCTCGCATTACCATGCGGGGTGTTTTCGCATATACACACATTCGCTACGGCTGAAGCCGCGTCACCACCCACTGATCGGTGTCATAGACCCATTGAGCCCGATCGTGCAGTCGGCCATCTGAGTTGGTCCACAGTTCCACCCTGGCCGCCACGAGCTTAAACCCGCCCCAGTGCGGCGGGCGAGGGACTTTCAGTTCGGTTGCTCCCATGGTTGCTGCCAGCACGCTCAGGGGATTCAATCCCAGTTGGTGTATTGCATCAATAATCTTCTGAGCAAATTCTGCCCGTGAGCCTATCGGCTGGCTCTGCGCACTTGCCCATGCCCCGATCTTTGAGAGGGGGGCACGGCTTGCGAAATATGCATCAGACTCGGCCTCCGATAGCTGGTGCACGGTTCCCTCGACCCGCGCCTGATGGCCGGCCGCATCAAAATGGAACACGACGGCTGCACGCGGATTCGCCGCCAATTCGCGGCCTTTGCGACTCCCGGAATTTGTATAGAAAACTACCGCGCGTTCGCTTTGCCGAATCTCTTTGCACAAGACCACGCGGGCCGAGGGCTTGCCATCTGGAGTGCAAGTAGCAAGCACCATCGCATTGGGGTTCGCTGTCGCCTTTGCTCTGCACGCCTCATCGAACCACTGTTTCAAGAGGGCAAAAGGCTCTGCTGGAAGTTGATCAGGTAAACCTGAGCCACCAAGCATTGCCATGACCTGCGCGAGCAGCGACATCGATCAACTTTCCTTTTCATCACCGCGTTGCTTTTTCGCGACAGTCTTTCCTCCGACAGTGAGGGTCGGGAAGAGGCACTTTGAACCCGATTTGGTAGCGCTGCACATTTCTGAAATCGATGACGCCCTGAAGCTCTCTTCAACCATGGCAATTGCCTCATCCAGGCGCCGGTGGAGGCGGCACAGGTCCTTGCCGTGCGATGGAATACCCAGAGGACATGTTTCAATCCTTCGGATCGGATCCACCGCATTCACGACGTCCAGGACCGACACTTCCGCTGGATCACGTGCGAGCGAAAATCCGCCATTGGGTCCACGTTGCGAAACCACGATCCCGCCGGTCACCAGATCCAGCAGTACCTTGGATAGATAGCTCTGCGGCACTTTGGTTGCCTTGGAAATGTCTGCCGCCGTGGAAGCGCGTCCCGAGTTGGTGGCAATATGTACTATGGCACGGAGTGCGTATTCGGCGGTGTTGGAAAGCATGGTTAATAATGGATATTGAGGTCTTGTTATCCTAGGATCGGTTCAGGCTCAGAAACTGTGGCGAGAGCGAATTCAAATCCGCTCCGTCGAAGGAAAAAGGGTCCTGCCCGACTATATGCGGCGCATGTTACGCGGGTCATAAGCGCTCTTGGTGGAAAAATCAGTCATGAAGACAATCATTGAACCATTTCGAATCAAATCCGTTGAACCAATCCGCATGACTACTGCGGCACAGCGTGATGCGATCCTTCGCGAGGCCCATTTCAACCCGTTCCTCATTCACGGCTCTGATGTCATTATCGACCTGCTCACCGATTCGGGTGCCAGCGCGATGAGCAGCGAGCAGTGGGCGGGCATCATGCGCGGCGATGAGTCATACGCTGGCAGCGAGTCGTACTACCGGCTCAAAAGCGTCTTACTCGATCTCACCGGATTTGAGCACTTTGTGCCAACTCACCAGGGCCGCGCAAGCGAACGCATCCTCTTTGAACTCGTTGGCGGGAAAGGCAAGGTCGTCCCCAACAACGCCCACTTCGATACCACCCGCGCCAATATCGAGCACACTGGCGCTGAAGCCATCAACCTTCCGATTCCTGAGGCAAGCGATCCCAAAAACCGCCACCCTTTTAAGGGCAACATGGATGTCGCGGGACTCGAAGCTCTCATCAAGAAGGTTGGCCGCGAGTGCATTCCGCTTGTCATGCTCACCATCACAAACAACACCAGTGGCGGCCAGCCCGTCAGTATGGAAAACATCCGAGCTGTCAAAGCAGTCTGTGACCGTTATCGCCTGCCGCTATTCCTGGACGCCTGCCGCTTCGCGGAGAATGCCTGGTTCATCCGCCTCCGCGAGCCGGAATTTGCGAACACTCCCGTATCTGAAATCGTGCGTGCCATGTTCGAACTTGCCGATGGCGCAACCATTTCAGCAAAGAAAGATGGGCTCGTCAACATCGGCGGCCTGCTCCTCATCCGCGATCCTTCGCTCTTCAAGCGTGCCTGCAATCTCCTCATCCTCACCGAAGGTTTCGTGACCTATGGCGGCCTCGCCGGGCGAGATCTGGAAGCAATGGCTCAGGGATTCAAGGAAGTTGTTGAAGAAGACTACCTTGGCTACCGCATTCGTAGTGTCGAATATCTGGGTAACAAGCTTCTCGATGCCGGAATTCAGATCATCGAACCGCCCGGTGGCCACGCAATTTATATCGACGCGGCTCATTTCGCAGCCCATATCCCGCCTGAGAATTACCCAGGCCAGGCCTTGGTCTGCGCCCTCTATCGTGAAGCTGGCATTCGCAGTTGCGAGATCGGAAGCGTTATGGCCGGGCCACATCGCCGCCCCGCAATGGAATTGGTCCGACTTGCAATTCCCCGCCGCGTGTATACACAAAGCCACTTTGACTACGTTGCTGAGGCATGTGCTGATACATTTGCACGGCGGCGTGAACTCCGCGGCCTTCGAATCGTCGAAGCGCCCGAAGTGCTTCGCCATTTCACTGCGAAGTTCGCTGAAGTGTGAGCAATCGTATCAGCAATTCAGCTGATCTATTCCGGCTACGCGCGAGACAAAAGTGCATCGATGACATCGGTCGCGTGATACGCGAGGTGATCTTGGCTGATAAAAGACCTGATGCAGTCTAGATCATTTCCTGCAGTCAAAAGTGCCGGTTCCTCATAGCCATCCGCTCTTCTCTGACCAAGCCCGATATTGGAAAGGAGCGAATTACACAGGCATTTGCGGCCAACCGTGTCCTCAAGCTTGCCGCCCTTCTTCACGTAGTCGGCTTCCGGCTCGCCTGGACAGCGGTACCCAACAGTCCCATCCTCCTTGCGATACGCCCTGCCGGAGCTCC
>CAZAEQ010000007.1:0-139360 GCA_964484185.1 uncultured Phycisphaeraceae bacterium | reverse complement strand
CTGCAGCTGTTCGGGTCAACCGCGCAAAGGCCCTGCGTTCAACCTCTAAAAGAGCCCGAACCCGCCTCTGGAGGGAACCCAGGTTGCCACATTGCCATGGCAATCTGAACACAACTCATGGCAACCTGACTCCGATTGTGATTCAGGCACCCGCGTTTTCAGATCAAAAACCTAAGGTTGCCATCTCAAATGGCAACCTTAGAAACCCGTGGCCCCCTTAGAAACTCTCGTCCTTGGTGCCACCCTCGTTTTTGACTTAAAAACGAAAGGGGATCAGGGGATCATGATTCCCTCTGAATTGTGGTGCAGGCATCTTGCCTGCGTGTTTTCAAGCTCCAGGAATGCAGGCAAGATGCCTGCACCACAACATACCCTCGATATTGAGTCAAAAACAAAAGACGCTCAGGTGATCATGAGCGCCTTTGAAATATTCTGATGATCACCTTTGAAACTCCAGCGCCAACAGACATCAACCCTATCTATATATACTCCGCTCCGTCACTCCGTCACTCCGTCACTCCGTCACTCCGTCACTTCCCTCCCCCTCAGCACTCAGCACTCCGTACTCAGCACTTCCTCCCATGTCCCGCCTCCCCTTCAACCCCGCAAACATGGCCGCCGCGAAAGCTAAAGTCGCGGAAGATGCTGTGCGTCCGCTCAGTGTTTCTGAGCTTGCGGAAAAAATCGGGACCGCGCTGAAGGCCGGCGTGCCCGGCGCGATTCGAGTCGTCGGCGAAGTCACCGGGTTTCGCGATCGCACGCATTGGTATTTTGATCTCAAGGATTCAGAGGCAGTCATCGCCTGCGTTGCATTCGCCAACGTTGCCAAGCGCGTCGGCTTTGATCTCAAAGATGGCCTGCAAGTCGTCATCACCGGTCGCATCGATTTCTACTCTAAAGGCGGCAAAGTTTCGCTCATCGTCGAAAAGATCGAACCCGTCGGCGCGGGTGCTCTCGATCTGAAACTGAAACAGTTGATCGAAGAGCTGCGTGTGCTGGGCTGGATGAATCCGGAGCGAAAGCGAAAGCTGCCGCTGCTCCCGCGGAAAGTGGCGGTTATTACCAGTCGCACTGCGGCGGCGTTGCAGGATGTCATCGACACTGTCCGTCGTCGCTGCCCGAGCGTTGAACTTGTGGTCGCCGATACACGCGTGCAGGGCGAAGATGCGGCGGAAGAAATTGCCGCGATGATTCGCACTGTGAGCAGAGTTGCCAAAAAACTCGGGATCGATGCAGTCCTGGTCACACGCGGCGGCGGATCAAAGGAAGACCTCTGGTGTTTCAATTCCAAAAGCGTCGCCGAAGCGATCGTCAACTGCAGCGTCCCAGTCATCGCCGCGATCGGTCACGAGACTGATACCACGGTCGCCGAACTCGTCGCCGATGAACGCGGAGCAACTCCCACACAGGCCGCGATGCGATTGACACCCGATCGTGCTTCGTTGCTGCGTCACATAGATGCAATGCACGCACGCGTGCAGGGGAGTGTGAAAGAGCTCGCCGCTCAAGCCCGCGCTGATGTCGGGCACTTGGCACGCGATTTGAAATCTTCCCAAGTCGCAGTCATCCAGAACACCGCACGCAAACTCGCTGGTATCTCGCAGCGAGTCGAACGAGCAAGTCCGTCGGCAAACTTGGCGAGAGTCATGGCACGGGTGCACAACGCCGAACATCGACTGCCGCGTGCGATGCAGTCGGTGCTGCACGCCGCCGATGTATCGCAACTCTCGCGATCTCTCGAGCGCGCCAGCACAGCTCTCGTGAAGCAAAGCACAGAACGAGTCGACGCGCTCGAATCCCAACTTCGCGCAGTCAGCCCAATCGCCGTCCTCGAACGCGGCTACTCAATCACCACCGATGCCAGCGGCACCATCATCCGTTCCGTCAATCAATCCCGTCGCGGCGAATTGCTCAAGACCCGCGTCGTCGATGGCATCATCGAATCAACCGTGACCGGCGACGCCGCGGCAGGCCCCCTCAAAACCGAAAGCAAGCCCGCTCCCGCAGCCTCGCGAAAACCAGCGAAGAACACGCCCCCCGGCCCCAGCCTATTTGGCGACCCAGGTAAATAAGCCGACATTGGCTTTCCAAAATAAGGCTACCCTCCCCCGTGGCAAAGACACCAAACAACTCCAGCGACCCAAGTAACCTCAGTTATGAGGATGCTGTTGCACAAGTCGAAGCGATCGTTGAAAAAATCGAGTCCGGCGAACTTGGCCTTGAGGCATCAGTCGCCGAGTACGAGCGGGCGGCAGGATTGCTCAAACGCTGCCGCGAAGTCCTGAAAAAGGCGGAGTTGCGCGTCACTGAGTTGAGCAAGCAAATGGCCCAGGCCGATGCGGACCCCAAGGCTGACCCCGAGGATGATGGTGAGGGCGGCGGCGATGAGCCGATATCCCGTGCTGATGTCCCATTCTGAAACCAAACTGAACCTATGAAAGCCGCCGCCTGATGTCCCAACTTGAGCTCTTCGCCTTAGCCTTCAACATCATCCAGGTCTTCTTCGCATTTGCCTTCGGCTCATGCGTGGGATCACTGGTGAATGTGCTCGTCTATCGCCTGCCGCTGGGCATCAGCGTGGTGACACCGCCATCGCGCTGCCCAAGCTGCAGCACGCAATTAACTTGGCGCGAGAACATCCCCGTCTTTGGCTGGATTTTCCTCAAGGGCAAATGCCGCTTCTGCGGATCCAAAATCTCGGCTGAATACCCGTTGGTCGAAGCCTTCGTCGGCCTGCTCTTTGTCACGCTCTATGTCCTGTTCTATATGTTGCCCATGAACGCCAAGCTCGCGGGCATCCACTTCGGCGCGGTCCAGCCCGACTGGGCCCTGAACGGGTTCGGCGCGACTTGGGCTCCGTTCATCGTCATCCTCACGCTGATGTCCTGCCTGGTCGCGATGACCTTGGTCGACGCCAAAACCTACACCATCCCGCTCGTCCTGGCGTGGGTCCCCTGCATCGTCGCGCTGGTCCTGCACCCAGGCTGGGCACTCTTCATGCAGCTCACCGGCAAGAAGTGGCATTACATCGCCGGCGATCACATGTGGTCCATGGCCACACCCGGCGCCCGCGGCTGGTGGTGGATCGGAGCCTCGATCGGCGGCATCATCGGTCTGGCCATCGCCAATTTCATTCTGGAAAAGGGTTGGATCGCCCGCAGCTTTGCCGACTACGACGAATGGGAGAAGTCGACCAAAACTGAAAAAGCAGCGAAAGAAGCTGAACTTGCGGCCGCCGCTGCCGCAGCTCCCCCTGCCGAAGGCACTCCTCCCGCAGCTCCCGCCTCCGAAGGCGAACCCACCGAAATGTGGATTCAGTACCCGCACGCCCGCCGCGAAATGGGGAAGGAAATCGTCTTCCTGACCCCATGCGTGGTATTGGCATATGCGGGCGGGATGCTGGCTCGGAGCTTGGCCGGACCGGCCCAGGCCCCCCTCTGGCTGGTGGTTCTGGCGGCGGTCCTTATGGGATATCTCATCGCAGGCGGCCTGGTCTGGGGGTTTCGCATTCTGGGCTCAATCGGTTTCGGCAAAGAGGCGATCGGGCTGGGCGATGTCCACCTTTTGGCGGCGGTGGGGGCATGCCTGGGCTGGGCCGATGCCGTCATCGCCTTCTTTCTCTCCGCCTTTGTCGGCGTATTTCTCGCAATTCTGCGGCGAGTGGCGTCGGGCGCGTTCAAGCGGGCGATGCCTTTTGGACCCTGCCTCGCGATCGCAACCTTGCTGGTGATTCTGTTCAAGCCACTGCTTGAGACCGGCCTGTCACGGATGTTCCAAACCCCGATCAACTTGCCATAAAGGGGGCCATAAAGGGGGCCATAAAGGAGCCCTGATCGGCCTGGTTGTCGGTTTTCAAAAATCCAAAAAGATTTCTGCGTGTCAATTAGAGCAAAAAGGATGCGCAAGTCGATACAGTGGAGCGCAAAACCCGGCAGGGTGGGATCCCGCGGGTGAAAGGGTGCCTCGGCACAGAAATGGCCGAGTGGTGGAATTCATGGAAGGATTGCTCATGCGGTTGAACACATTGGCGGGACTTATCGTTAGCGGCGTGCTTGTTGCTGGCCTCACAGGTTGCAGCGGCCCTTCAAAAGAACAGTACACAGCGCTTCAGCAGGAGAACGCTGACCTTCATGGAAAGGTCACTGACCTTGAAGCCCGCACTGCCCAGGCGGAAGTTGAAAAGAAGACTCTTGAGTCTGAACTTGCTTCCGCACGCACCGTGACAGCACAGCCTCCCGTTTACAACGACACCAACACCGGAGATACCGGCAGAACCAGCGGCGGCAACACCCGCTCTCGCCCCTCCGAAGTCTTCGAAATCGCAGGCGATGTCGCCTTCCCATCCGGCTCGGTCAGCCTGACCTCCGCCGCCAAGAAGGAACTCGACACACTCGCCAAGAAGCTCAAAGGCACATACGCCGGTCGCAGCATCCGCGTTGAAGGCCACACCGATTCGACCCCGATCCGCAAGTCCAAGTACGGCACCAACGAAGCCCTGAGCCAGGCTCGCGCTGAAGCCGTCCGCAGCTACCTCGCCAGCAAGGGCGTCTCATCCAACCGCATCGAAGCAGTTGGTTACGGCGCAGCCAAGCCCAAGGCAACCCCCGCAGCCAGCCGCCGCGTGGATGTTGTCGTCCTCGCTGACTGAATTTAGTTTAATCACAAATCCTCAACCGCCTCGGGAGCAAACTTCCGGGGCGGTTGTGTTTTTAGCGGGAGCAGTTCACGCTGCGAGGGTGCGATTGCGTGAGTGTGCGTCCGCTGTCACGCCCAGTGTCACGACAAACACGGCCATCGGTCCCTGCACGGTCGAGCGTATGGCGGTGACTCGGTAGACCAGGCGGGAACTTCCGGCCGGGACGGACTTGTCTAAAAACTTCTTGGTGCCAGAGTGACCCAGGATCGCAAACGCGTTGTCAGCGATACTGCGTTCGATTTGATAGATCGTGCCGCTGGTGCCGTAGGGGTTGGCGCATTTCCATTGCAGCACAAACGCGCCGGTGGGCAGAATCGAGAATGAGAATTGTTCGGGCTTTCCCGGCGGTGGTGCGGGAGATGGGCGCTGCGGTATCGGGAGATGGGCGGCGGAAAACACGATGTCGGGATTGTCCTGCTGCTCGGCGAAGGCTTTGATCGATGCGAGTGTCTCGGCGGCAGTCGCGCGGAAATTCTGGACAGCGGTCTTGCAGTCGAGCGTCGCCGAACGCCGGGCCAGTTCGAGTTGCTCAGCCGTCGAGCGTGCAGATTTGGCCGCATCGAGCGAATCTTTGAACGCTGCAATCTGCGCAGGCGAAAGGCCGATCGACGCGAACGAACTTTCCCACTCAATGCTGTGAGTGTCGCCCCAGAGCAAAAGTTCATCAAGTGTCCGCGGCACAATCAGCATGATCGATCCCCCACAATTCCCCGAAACTATCTTGAGCAATCGGCATGCAGCGCGGCACACTTCAGATGCAACGCGGATTTTCGGTGCTGCAATGCGCGAGTGATGGGATGCAGCTAGAAAAAAGTGCCGTGCATTCCCCAGTTGAAGGGGTGCAGAATTGCAATGAAGGGATGCAATCTGGCACCGAAGGGATGCAACCTGACGTTGCATGGGTGCAGACTTATGATGCAGCGAACTATGGTGACGGAGAGGGGACAACGGACGGTCCCGAGGGTCTTGTTTTCCGATTCCGTTGCCAAGCGAGGGCAGTGAGCACGAATGTGAGAGAGACCGGAAGCCACATCGGACACGTCAATTGAAATCCGCCTGGCTTCGAGCTATACGTGGGCCATCGATAGTGTACGAAGTAGCGGGTATTCCATGGAGTGCCCCGTAGTGTCAAACCTGTATTGGCGGGACGTGGCCAACTGGGCATTGGACCAAATGGGTCTGTGGTGCAGTATCCAATTTGCCCCCACACCAAATAGCAGGCAGATGAGCTGGTGTCGTAACGCAGTTCGTTCGAACTCGTGCCTACCCATAGGAGTGGCAGGAAGACCGATAGAGTCAGGCCTGTTACAAGTGCTGATTTTGGACTGAAAATCTTCATGATTGCTCGCAGTGTATCAACTTTCGCATTGGCTCTGTATTCCCCTATGATTCGGCGTGTTACGCCCCCTCACCATCGGCCCTATTCGGCTGAAGACCAATTTGTTGCTCGCGCCGATTGCGGGGTACTGCGATCTCGCGTTCCGGCAGACTTGCCGCGGATTTGGGGGGGTGGGGTTAGCTTGCACGGATTTGTTGTCGCCGCAGGGGCTTTTGCGCGGGACGGCGACGAGTCTGGATTTGGCGCGGACGAACGAATTCGATAAGCCGGTGGGGATGCAGTTGTATGGGAGCGATCCGGAGATCATGGCCGAGGGGGCGCGGTGGGCGGTGGAGCATGGGGCGACGATTGTTGATATCAACATGGGGTGCCCGGTTGATAAGGTGACCAAGAAAGATGGCGGCTCGGCGTTGTTGACCGATGTGTCGCGGGCGGTGCGGCTGGCGGAGCGTGTGAAGCAGGAACTGGATCGCTGTCCGTTGTCACGCGAGGAGTGGGCAAAGCGATTGGGTGATTCGGAGTTGGTGACGGCGCGTGATGGGGCACGGGACGGTCGAGTTGCTGTGCCGCTGACATGCAAGATTCGATTGTGCTGGTCGACGGATGATTATCACAATGGACTTGCGTGTTCGCCGCATTTGGCGAAGCAGCTTGCGGATGTGGGTGTATCGGCGGTGACTGTGCACGGGCGGACGACGGAGATGCGGTTTCTGGGCGAAGTGCAGCTGGCGGGGATCACCAAAGTTGTCGAGATGGTCAAGGGGCAGATTCCGATCATTGGCAATGGCGATGTCAAGGAACCCGCGCACGCGGTGAGGATGATCAAAGAGACTGGGTGCAACGGTGTGATGATCGGGCGGGGTGCGCTCTCGACGCCGTGGATTTTCCGCGACTGTGCGGCGGCGTTGGCTGGGCTCGCAGTGCCCGCGATGCCGACCGAGCCAGAGAAGATCGCGATGCTGCGACGGTACTTTGACCTGATGAAGCATTACCGCGATGAGAAGTATGCGTTGTGGCAGATTACGCGGCGAGTTTCGTGGTTTGCCAAGAAGATGGGGTACAACCCCGATGGCACGCGATTTGGCATGAAGCCATTCCGCGAGGCGGTGCGGACATCGACTTCGGCGGACATGGTGTACGCGGCGTTTGAGGCCTATTTGGCCGGTGAATTGCGGGGCGGATGGGTCGAGGCCGAGACTGCAGAAGCCGGAGTCTGATTGCCGCAATGAGTGGGCATATTCTCCGTCCATGCCGATTACTTTCCGCCAAGCCACACTGAAGAATGGACTCACGATTATCGCGGAGGTGGACCAGGCTGCGCACTCAAGCGCGGTCGGGTTCTTTGTCCGCACCGGCGCTCGCGATGAGGCGACGAAGGTCATGGGTGTGAGTCACTTTCTTGAGCACATGATGTTCAAAGGGACGAATTCGATTGCGGCCGATCAGCTCAATCAG
Source organism: uncultured Phycisphaeraceae bacterium (assembly GCA_964484185.1). GTDB lineage: Bacteria > Planctomycetota > Phycisphaerae > Phycisphaerales > UBA1924 > F1-120-MAGs238. Next base: position 131,870 of record CAZAEQ010000007.1, on the reverse strand, counting down.
AAGTTTGATGCGATGGGCGCGCGGAATAACGCGTACACATCTGCGGAGTTGACGTGTTTCTATGCCCACGTGCTCCCAGAGTTTGCCGCGGAGGCGACGGACCTGATCGGACAGATGATGCGGCCTGCACTGCGGCAGTCGGATTTCGATACCGAGAAGAAAGTGATTCTCGAAGAAATCGCGATGTATAAGGACTCGCCGTTCTGGGTGCTTTACGAACGCGCGATTGAAACGCATTACGGAAAACATCCACTGGCGCACCGCGTGCTTGGGACCGATCAGAGTGTGTCGGACCTTGAGCGCGATGCGATGCAGGGGTATTTCGACAATCGATATTCTGCGGACAACACGGTGGTTGCTCTGGCGGGAAAGATCGACTTCGATGCATCGGTCGCATTGCTCGACAAGGTCTGCGGCCATTGGGCGACGACAACTCCCAAGCGGGACAGTTCCAGGCCGCCCATTGCAGGCGGCGATTTCACGCTGAAAGACCCCAAAATCAGCCGCGGATACTTCATAGGAATTGCGGAAGGGCCATCGATCGAAGATGACCGTAAATACGCCGCGGCGATTCTCGCACAGATTCTGGGCTCGCCTGACAACAGTCGCCTTCACTGGGCACTGGTTGAAGGTGGACTCGCCGATGAGTGTCAGGCATCGTTTGATGCCCGCCAAGGCTGCGGCGATTACTACGTATTCGCATCGTGTGACCCGGCGAATCTCGCAAAGGTCGAACACGAAATTCAGGATCAGATTGCCAAGCTGATCGATTCTCTTACAGAGGACGACACACGGCGTTTGATTGCCAAGACAGCCACGGGCGCGACGATCGCAGGCGAGCGACCAGAAGGCCGAATGCAGCGACTTGGGCGGCACTGGACCTATCTCAACAAGTACGAAACACTCGAGAGTGAAGTGGAGCGGATGGCGAGTGTGACGATCCAGGACCTGAGAGATGTTGCCAAGGCGTATCCGATCTCGCTCAAGACGATTGGTCGAATGATTCCGGCAACAGAATGAGGCGATTCACGCCGCGAGTCGAAGGATCTGCGTGCGCAAGCAGTTTCCGCCAGAGCTTCGAGCGGACTGAAGGGCGAGAGCGGCAGCGCGAACAAGATCAGGTGCGGCAAAATCTTCGCCATTGGTTGCGGAGATGCCGATGCTCACACTGAGAGGACTGTCTGTGCTTTCTTCGCCGTTTGGTACATAGAGCGTTGAGATCTGTTCGCGGAATCCTTCGCAGACTGCGACAACCATTTCACTTGTCAATCGAGGCAAGATCACGCAGTAGATATCTGGAGTCGGGCGGCAGGCGATCCCACCGAACTGTCCAAAGTGGGCCTTCATTCGCCTTGCAAAGTCAATTGAAGCGGCGTCACATTTATCCTGACCATGCTCCATCAACTTCTGCTTCATCTGATCAATGACGATGTACGCGACGCCCATGCCTTGTGAGGAATCAATAGTCGCTGCGTATACATCACGCAGAGCCTTGTCGAAACCGGAACGGCCGACAAGCCCAGAGGCTTTGTCAACATCCATCGGGTTGATTTCGAATACATTTGCGTCATCTCCGCCTCCTGCAGAGGAGCGGATTACGAGATTGCTCTGGTCCTTTGCACAGGAGAGGATCTCTTCGATATCGGCATGCGGGCCCGTTGCGAGATTGAAAACCGATGATAGTTCCTTCACACCTTGATTTGCACGTGTCAGCGCCTGGTCTACCTGAGATGCGCTGAGGCCGAGCCACTGCGATGAACGTTCATACAATTTTCGCATCGCTGGGGTCGGGTCTTTGTCGGTCAACACATCGTGTATCAGGTTGCCGATTGCGACGACGCGAATCAGTTCGCCACATTCCATGGGCGCGGCGGTCGGGCGCTCGTGATATTTCACAGGAAGGACAAGCTCACGCGGCAGCTTCCACCGCTCGGCGAGCATGGAGCCAACATCCGCGTGCTGCATTTCAAATGTGGCAAGTTCAACCTGTACCAGCTTGCGGTGGTCGCCGCCGGTCTCGAGTAGAACCTTCAGGTAGTCATCGCCAAGTGCGCGATACATAGCCATCACGCCAACATCCTGCAGCAATCCGCCGAGAAAGGCCTCATCGGCGTGGTTCAAATGCGCAGCTTCAGCGAAGGCTCTCGCGCCGACCGCCGTATAAAGGCCGCGGCGCCAGTATGCAACGTAATCAAAGCCGTCATCAGTTTTGCCTACAGCAGAAACGAGTGAGAATCCAAGCGCAAGGGTTTTCACTGGTCCCAGCCCAAGCATGACAATCGCAGAATGAATTGTTGAGCACGGCTTGCGCAGACCATAAAAAGACGAGTTGACAGTTCGAAGGATCTTGGCGGCCAAGCCCTGGTCGTTCTGAATGGTCCGGGCGAGTTCTTCCATCCGCACACTGGGATTGGATGTCAGATCGATCACCTTAACTGCCACGGCAGGAAGTGATGGGAGTGTGGGACACTTCAGGATTTTTTCGAGTGTTTCGATATTCATGTCAACCCTGATCCATATGAGCGCTGAGTGGGAGAGAACTCCGACTTCATCAAATCGACTCGAACTGGGCGGGCCTTCATTAATTCACGTGCCACGTTCGAGGGGATCGCGCGATTGTAATGATGAAAGGGCGGGAATATCGGACTCAAGGACATGGCGAAGGTATGCAGAGAGCAGGCTGACACTGCGTTTCAAGGTTGTTTCAGGAACGAGCGAGACCTGATGCTGACCTTTTGAAATCACACGTAAAAACTCGATGGTTTCGCCGCGTACACGCCAGAAAGAACTTGCATCGGTTTCGACCAGCGCGATGTTTGTAACACCGCCCCGAACCGGGCTGAATCCCATGATTGCTGCCGCAGATAATGGTGCGCCATTGCGGACGTCGACGAAGAGTTCTGGGGCGTGTCCGGTCTCCTTGAGGAGAAGGAAGAGAAACGCAATCAGTGCGGCATACTGATCGGATACAGACCCATCGAGAGTTCGGAGGCTTTGAAGCGTCCCATCAAAGAGTGCGGGGTGAGGATCGGTTTCGCGCATCGCCCGGCCAAGTGAATCGAGAATGGCCATCGCAATTCGGAATCCGAGATGACTGCGGCGGACTGCGGGAAATGTCTCTTGAAGGTCCCAAGACGTGAAGTTTGCAAGGCTGTCTGCGGCGTGGTGTGCTTTCACGATTGCGACGATTTCGCCGCGGGTTGCAAGTTCTATGCCGCCGGAAAAGGGGGATTTCTCGCGTTTGGAGCCCTTGGCGATTCCACGCAGAATGCCATGTTCGCGTGTGAATAGCGACACCGTCTGGCTGGTCTCGGACCAGTCCCATTGGCGGATACAGATTGCGTCATCTTTCAGATTGGCCACAGGCAAGAGGGTAGAGCGAGCAATCAGCCAACGTCACCCAGGCCCAGGCTCTGGCCATAGCGCATCAGCAGGCGGCGGAGCAGGAGCGCTTCATCTGGTCGAGAAAGGGTGGGGGAGTTGCGAATCCATTCCGCGGCATCTTTCCTGGCGAGCATCAAGAGGTCTTTGTCGCGGTGCAGGTCGGCGACTTTGAAGGGTGGAATGCCAGCTTGACGTGTCCCGAAAATCTCGCCTGGTCCGCGGATATCAAAATCAGCTTCCGCGATTTTAAAGCCATCGGTAGTCTGGGCCATGACACCGAGGCGCTTTTCGGCATCGGCGGTTTGAGAGTTAGAGACCAGGGCGCAAACCGACTGTTTGTCGCCGCGACCGACGCGACCGCGGAGCTGGTGCAACTGTGCGAGGCCGAAGCGGTCAGCGTTTTCAATCACCATAATGGTGGCATTGGGGATATCGACGCCGACTTCGATGACGGTTGTGGAAACGATGGCGCGAATTTCTCCAGCGCGGAATCGCTGCATAATGGACTCTTGCGTCTCGCGCTTGAGGCGGCCGTGAAGTGCGGCGATTTCCAGACCAGCGAGCGGACCTTTGCTCAATTCTTCCATCAGCGACTTCACGCTGGAGAGCTCTGCGCGAGTCGGCTCATCGGAGTCTTCGATCGAGGGCGAAATGATGTAGGCCTGATCGCCGGCTTCGAGACGTTCACGCACGAACTGATAGACGGTGGGCCGTTTGTCGTGCCCAACTACGCGAGTAATGATGGATTTGCGGCCCGGAGGGAGGCTCTTGATCGTGGAGATATCCAGATCGCCAAAGAGTGTGATGGCAAGAGTGCGCGGGATGGGCGTTGCGGTCATGACCAGGACATGTGGTGTGACGGTTTCGCCGCTGTCTGATTCGACGGTTGAAGAAGCGCGGAGGCGGGCACGCTGGGCAACACCAAAACGATGCTGCTCGTCGATGACTGCAACCGCAAGCGACCGGAACTTCACGCTCTCAGTCAACAAGGCGTGAGTGCCAATGAGCAGGTCTACGCGTTCGCCGGGCACATCAGAAGAAAGGCCCTTGAGGATCGCTTTTTTCTCTTTTGGCGGCGTGCCTCCCAGCAGCAGCGCGACCTTCAGCTTTGAATGCGCGAGCAGTTTCGTGATTGAACGCATGTGCTGCTCGGCGAGGATTTCGGTTGGCGCCATCAGCGCGGCCTGGTGGCCTGAAGCTGCGGCCATGAGCATTGCGTAGACGGCGATGACGGTTTTTCCAGCGCCAACATCGCCTTGCACCAGTCTATTTGCGGGAATGCCAGCCGAAAGCTCGGAGATGACATCCTTCAGGACTTCGTCCTGCGAGTTGGTGAAAGTGAATGGGAAGAGCTTGCGAATGTGGGAATCAATCTGTGGACTCCATCGAAGCGCAGGGGCCGTGAGCAGCCCGCGCAGGTGAGCTCGCTTCATATGAACACCGAGTTGCAGCATGAGCAGTTCGTCATAGGAAAGACGCCGAAGTGCATGTCGAGCGGCGGGTTCATCGGGCGGGCTGTGAATGTCGAGATAGGCCTGAGAAAGCGAGGGCATTTCGCGCGCTTTGCAGAAGGCTGCAGGCAAATGATCTTCAATCTGTTTGCTTGCCGGTTTGATGATCGCGGAAATGACTCTCTCAATTTGAGCACTGGAGATTTTCTGGGTCGCCGGGTACACCGGGCGAAGCTCATCGTGATCGAGCGTCGCCGGTTCATCTCCGGCGGCGAGCACCTGAAAGTCGCCACCGACAATCTGCTTTGCACCCATGTATTCGCCGCAGAGCCCTTGCACGCGAATGCGCATCCCAGGAATGATCCGATCATTGAGCCAGGGCTGGTTGAACCAGAGCAGATCTACGCGGCCAGTGTCATCTTCAAGAGCGGCCTGAAATCGCGGCTTGGCTGTTCGTGGTTTCTTCAACTCGCGAGTGTTGGTAATCTCTCCCCGAGTGCACACGACATGGCCGACTGTGAGCTGGTCTATCGTCGTTTCCGCTTCGATGCGTTCATGGCGGATGGGAAGGTGGGCGATCAGCTTGCCAATGGTTGAAAGTCCCATGCCTTCGAGGGATTTACAGATTTGCGGACGCAGGCCAGGTATCACGCCTGTCAATGTTGCGAGGTGTGTCGAGAGATCAAGCGACTCAATAGACGCCGGCGGCGGATCAGGATTCGAAAGCGGTGCGCTCATGGGGTGTGGGGGGCAGCAAAGTCCGCCGGAGGTTCGATGTGCGGATCGATCTCGCGAAGATAGTCCCACGAGTAGATGCCAGTGGTGTGGCCATCGGAAAACTCAATTTTGAGGGCGTAATGACCTGCGAGCTGTGCATCGGTGATAGCGAGATCTTTCGTCGGTCGCTGCATCATGCCGCTGGGCAGGACGGTAAGCGGATTCTTGACAATCTCCTGACGCAGGTGCCGCATGTCGGCACTGGGAGACATCTTGCGAAGATAGGTGACCGAATAGAACGTTGAGCGACCGTCGGACCATTGAAGGACCAGCCCTTTTTGTTTCTGAATGTCGATTCTGGTTGGCGCATCCACGGTGTATGTCTCATTTCTCAGTTATAGTTCGCTCGCTGAGTGCACCATAATAAGAGGACATACCAATGACAGCGGAACTTGCGGACCAGATTCCGGCGGCGATAGATGCGATTGGCTCTCCCGCGTGTGTCGGTCTGGATCCTGTCATCGAAAAACTCCCGTCTGAGCTTTCGACAGCTGGTTCGGCGGTGGCTGCAATCGAGCGTTTCAGCAAGGGCGTAATCGACGCGGTTGCAGGAGTTGTTCCGGTCGTCAAGCCGCAGAGTGCCTGCTTTGAAAGATATGGATCGGCGGGGTTCGCAGCGCTCGAACGCACCGTTGCGCATGCCCGCACCAAAGGTCTTGTGGTGCTTCTTGATGCCAAGCGGGGCGACATTGGAATCAGCGCTGAGCACTACGCTGCCGCCGCGAAAAACATGGGCGTCGACGCGATCACGCTGAGCGGCTATCTCGGCCCCAGTACGGTTGAACCGTATCTAAAGACCGGCCTTGCCGTGTTTGTGCTTGTTCGAACCAGCAACCCTGATAGCGATGTCGTGCAGAGTCAGAAGTTAGTCGGTGGGGAAACTGTCGCGGAGATGATGGCGCGAATGGTTGCCGGATTGTCAAAAATCACCGGAAAAGCGGGGTTATCCGCCGCGGGCGCAGTAGTTGGCGCGACCAAAGCCGCGGATGCACAGATGCTGCGAAAGCTCATGCCGCGGCAGATGTTCCTGATTCCAGGCTATGGAGCTCAAGGGGGAACTGTTGACGATATTCGCCACATGGTTCGGCCCAATGCCACATCTGCTGGTTCTCGCGGCGTGCTGGTGACTGCCAGTCGATCGGTGATCTATCCAAACGCAGAGCAAGGCGATTCATGGACAGAGTCGATCGCGAAGGCTGCGCGGCAATTCGCTGCGGAAATCAGGGCAATTGTGTAAAAAAGATATGGGTGCGCCCAACCCGGCGCACCCACATCGAAAGACCTGCATGATTCCTAGCGCCGGCGCCGAACCGCGGCGATCGCGCCCAGGCCGAGCAATGTTAGCGAGCCCGGTGTTGGGGTCACGTGTGCGGACCACGAGCCCTCAGATCGCCATTCCGCTGTCGGATTGCCTGCATCGTTCAGCGTGACGGCTCCGCCAGCAGTGCTGCGGAGGTTCGTCAGGGTGAAAGCAAAGTCTCCAACGGCGTTCGAGAAGTTCGCACCAGGAAGTGCGCTGCCAGCGATGAATCTCAGACCTGCATCGGTCCGGGATTGGGCCTGCATAGTTGCGGTTGCTCCCCACGTATTTGCCGATCCAGAGACGCTGCTGAAGATCGCTGAGGTGAATTCAACCCGCAGGATCAATTCGGAAACTGGATTCAAGGTCCGGTATTCGTAGAAGCCTGTGGCGGAGTAGCTATTGATGAAGACCCCAAGAACGTTCTGCACATCGTGATTGGTGAAGTCTGCCTGAAACCTGAACATGCTGGGAATGAGTACAGAGGCGCCGGGACCATTTTCATCTGCATCCCAGAGGAAGCCGACCGTGACCCCTGTGGGATCGACCGGGGCGGCATCTCGAAACCTGCTCAAGACCTGGCGGCCGCCCAGGAAGGTGGAGCCATCGGAGTTGCCATCTGATGCAAAACTGAATAAGTCGGCATGTGCCGAGGCCGCGACAGCACAAATAAGCGTGATTGCCATGGGCTTTGAAAGCATGCGTACAGACCTCAGTTCCGGGCGCAATGCACCCTAACAAATTGGTAAAATAAATACGTTGTCCCGCGTCTGGCGAGCTGTGAACAACCACCGATTAAGGTGGTTTCAGACGCGCAAAGTTTGCCTGTTTAAGTATGTATCACGCTCGAGCTTTTGCCAGCAAAGTCCAAGATTCGACTGGATGGCAATGCGAAAGCGGGCTTGTTTTCGGGTCTGATATCTCAGGCGGACCAATCGGGATAAACGGTTGGTCAGAAACCAAGCAGATTTTCTCGGACCTTGTCAAAATCAAACTTGTTTGTGTCAAAAAGTTGCGCGATTTGTTGGCACAGTCGGTTTTGTCGTGCATATTTGAACCGGGTGCAGGCGCACACATTAGCCGGCATCCACGGAATCGTAATCAATGTGTGAGGTTTTTGTTGGTCAACTGCGAGTCGTTACTCGCTCGGAGGGTTTATGAGAGCTTTGTTAGTTGCGGCGTCGAGCCTTGCGCTCGCGTCAGCTGCCCAGGCAGCATTTTACGTCGAGGCCGAAGGAAATAATAACCGCACAGCCGCGAACTTCATCGGTGCATACACAGCACCGGGCGATGGCATCGTGGTTGATGGTTCAATCGACAGCATTCTTCGCGTCGATGAAGATTTCTTCCGCCTCACAATCGATGCTCCGGCACAGATTGTTCTGTCCGTCTTCGGTCGTCCCAACAGCTCACTCGGCGACAGCTTCGTCGAACTGATGGATGTCAACGGCGTGGTGCTCGCTTCAGATGACAACAGCGGCATCAACCTGTTCTCCTCACTTGAGTACAACACGACCTCAGCTGGTGACTTCTTCATTCGCGTCACCACTCCGATCGGCTCAAACGCACCGAACTTCAACTACAAGATGATCATCGGTCTCAACATTGTCCCCACCCCCGGCGCGATGGCGCTGCTCGGTCTCGGTGGCTTGGCGATGGTCCGTCGTCGTCGGTAATTGCATTCAGCGGGCTTAACCCCGCTAAAAAACGAGTAACGGCGAACCCGGTCGCTCACGCGGCCGGGTCCGTTGTTTTTATAGGCACAATTTTGTGTGCAAACGCAGCCAACGGCGCGAAGCGGTCAAACCACAAATTTACATGGGCTTCTTGGCGATCGTCACGTCATAGACATGCAGCAGCTTCTGCTTGTCAAAGACCATTTCCTGGCGCGAGAGTCCGACGATGTCATATTCGGTGGTCAACTCAATCGCATCGACCGGGCAGGCTTCCTCGCACATGCCGCAGAAGATGCAGCGAAGCTCATCGATTTCGAACTTCTTGGGGTATTTCTCACGATCGTCCCAGGGCGATTCAGATGCTTCGATGTGAATACAGCGTGCGGGGCAGATAGTGGGGCACATCATGCAGGCGACGCATTTCACGCGACCCAGTTCGTCTTTGTTCAGTCGGTGAACGCCGCGGAAATTGCTGGCGTTTTGACCACCTTCAACCACTGCCAGGTGTTCGCGGCGTTCTTCGGGGTATTGCATTGCCCGCGTCGTCTTTGAATCACCAAGGATGGGCAGCTTGCTCTGTCCGAAGCTTGTGAAAAAGTGACGCATCGTGGTCCCAAAACCTTTTATCACTTCAGGCAGGTAGGACGCCTCAAGTGCGTTGAGCGGTGCGGTGCTGACGTGCAGAATGTCTTCTTCTCGAATTGCCATGCGGCCAGAGGATATGCCCACTCACCATCAGTTCGGCAACAGAAAAGCCCCCGTTCCAACAATTGGATCCGGGGGCCAAAAGGGTCTGGAGTTTCTGCCTGGATTACTGAGTCTTAAGCACAAGCGTTTTTGCGATCTGGTCATGCAGTGCTTGCTTGCGATCGGTAAACGCGGCCATGATGAAGCCGATGCAGAGGGTGATCAGCGACACGAACTTTCCAAAGAACCGCCCGGTGGCGCGGCCGAAGTCGAGCCGTTTGTTGTCCATGTCGGTGACGCGAATTCCCATGGCAAGTTTGCCCAGCGTGGCTTGCTTGGCGGAGCTTTCCATCAACGAATAATACAGCCAGCCGATAATGACGAATACCAATCCGCCGAACGCAAACACCGGAAGAATCGCGGTAGCTACCAGGATCAAGGCTAGATCGAGCAGTGCCGCCAGGACTCGCCTCCAGAAGCCCGCGAAAGTGGGTGCGCCTGCCGCGGCCACACCGCTGACAAAGAAGGGCTTATTTGCATCGGCCGGGGGCACACCTGGACCGGTTGGGCTGGAATTGTCCTGGCGAACGGTGGGGGCGGCCTCGGGCTCAGAGCCCGGAATTGGCGGCGGAAGTTCATTGAAAAGACCGGTAGATTGGGCAGCTTTAGACCAGTCGGGCATGCCGCTGGTCCAGACCAGATGCTCGCGCTTAAAGGCACCGGTCGCAACTATTCCCTTGAGTTCTTCAAGCGAAAACGGACCTTCTTGAGATTTGAAATCACGACAGATGTAGTAGGCTTCGCTCATAACGCATTTCTCCAATTGGGCTTCACCTTGCTTCTGGGGAAGTTGTGCGGCTGCGTTTCGGCAACGTGGCAATATTTCCGACATTTCTTCAAACACTCGGAGATTTGCGGGTTTGGCGCAACTTTGCCGATAGAATTGGTTATGCCTCCGCTTCGCCGCAACCAAAGACCTTTGTTCGATCTCATCGGCCAGATTCCCACGGGCGCACAGCCCAGCAGTGGCAGTGTGCCCACGCACACGCCAAGCGCGGGTTCGATGATTGAGTCGACGCCGACAAGCCCAGTTTCCAAGGGAAAACTCTCTTCGCACGCGCCCGGCGATGAGGTCGCATCTTTTGATCGCTATGCATCCACAGCCCGAAATAGCGGCGGACTCACCGTTTCCATCAACTCGCTTTACCTGGCGGGCGCGGCTCTTGTTGTGGTCGCATTACTGGTCTGGGTCGGTGGATATTTCTACGGCATGCGTTCGAAGCAGAAAGAACTCGAGCCTGTGTTGCGTCAGTCGGTGATTCCCAGCGGCGGCGATCCGCTGGCAAACAACACGACGTCGTCGCCGCCGGCAGGTCTTGGAACATCCACCAATCCGTCATACGAGGCATCGCTCAATCTGAAGGCAGCTCCGGGCAGTGCGGTCACGACGATAAATGATCCAAAGGCAATTATTTCGGTTAAAGGTTTGTTAGCATCTGATCCGCGTGAGCCTGGGCTGAATTACCTGCATATTGAGCGGCTTCCGGCGGGGGATGCAGAGAAAGTGATCGCGTTTCTGACCCGCAGCGGCGTAGAGACAATTGGGGTCCCAGTTGAATCGAGCAAGAAGGCTGCGAACAATGTCCCCCTCTACTCAGTGGTCGCCCTTCGGGGAATCACCGGGGAGCAGTATCGCCAGAAAGACAAAGCCCGTTCCGGGCTTGAGTCCGAAGTGGTGCGGCTTGGGACGATCTGGCAGCGAGAATACAAAGGGACTACCAATTTCACCCGGTCGAACTGGATGAAGTATCAGCCCTGAGCAAACCCCCGGGCAACCGGTCAGAAAGTGAGTTTTCGATGAGTCTCAATAGAAGCTTGAAGATTTCGGCCAAGTTGACGGGTAAACGCAGCGTCATGAAGCGTGATGAACGGATCAGCAAGATGATCCTCGATAAGAAGTTTGAAGAGAAGAAGGGTGCCCTGGGTATCCCCAAGACGCTCGTCGGCAAGACCTAAGTCCCAGTTGTGCTCGGCGTTGCTTGAATTGAACATTCACAGAGCCAGCGCAGTTGCGCTGGCTTTGTTGCTTTTGGGCTTTGCTGATTTCGCAGCACATTTGCCTTTTGGCAATCTCACGTATTCGATCCAACCATGAACTTCGACCTCCTCATCGCCGATCGCGCCAAGACCATCAACGGTTCGGGCATCCGCCGCGTGTTTGATATGAAAGCGCTGATGAAGGAGCCGATTGATCTTTCGATCGGTCAACCGGATTTCCCGGTTCCTGAGCCTATCAAGCGTGCGGCCATCAATGCGATCGAGCAGGATCAGAACGGATACACGCCGACGTATGGTATTCCCAAATTGCTGGCTCGTATTTCCCAGCACATCAAGAGCGATATCGGTTGGGATGCAAAGGTGTCGGGACTTACCGGCACGCGGGTCATCAGCACGGTCGGCACTTCAGGCGGCTTGGTGCTCGCATGCATGGCAATGCTCAACCCCGGTGATGAGATCATTATCCCGGATCCGTGGTTTGTGCTCTATCCATATCTTGCGCACATCTGTCAGGCCAAAGCGGTTCGCTGTGATACCTATCCCGACTTTCGCCTCACCGCCGAACGCGTCGCCAAGGTCATTACGCCCAAGACCAAAATGATCTTGACGTGTTCACCGGGCAATCCAAGTGGCGTGGTGATGACCGAGCAGGACAATCGCGACCTCGTGAATATCTGCAAATCCAAGGGGATTTTGCTGTTGTCTGATGAAATTTACGATGAGTTCACGTATAGCGATGCACGCACGGAGAAATCTCCCGCCGGCTCGCTCCGCTGCCCAAGTCCGGCGCGAATCCCCGGCGCAGAAGGTAACGTGCTCGTCATCCGTGGCTTTGGAAAAACCTACGGCGTGACTGGCTGGCGATTGGGTTATGCCGCAGGTCCTGCACCTTTGATCGAGCAGATGGCCAAGTTGCAGCAGTATCTCTACGTCTGTCCGCCCACACCGCTTCAGGTAGGTGCGATTGAGTGCTTCGACATCGACATGAGCAAAGAACTTGCGGAGTATGAACGCCGCCGCAACATGGTCTTTGAGCGTCTCAGCCGCGTGACCGAACTTGGCAAACCCGGCGGCGCGTTCTATGGATTCTTCAAAGTCCCCGCCAAACTCAACATGACCGCTGAGCAGTTTTTCCATCACGCCAAGGACCACAATGTACTCGTTGTTCCTGGCCACACATTCAGCAAGCACGACACGCATTTGCGGCTGAGCTACGCCACGAAAATCGAGACCCTTGAAAAAGGCCTCGATGTGCTGTGCAAATTGATGGCCTGATCAGTGATCAGTCACTGTTTCCCCGCCGCACTTTCGCGGCTTACACTTGCTCTCCCACGGGCGGGTAGCTCAGTTGGCCAGAGCGTTCCCTTTACACGGGAAAGGTCCAGGGTTCGAGCCCCTGCCTGCCTATTTTGATTGGGCGCATGAATTTCAGTTCGTGCGTTTTGATCGCGTTGCGTCCCATCGATGACACTCCTTGATCTCCTGCTCATCCCCGCACTCCTGATCTTTCTCCCCAGCTTTCTGCGGAAGAAGCGGGGCGGCTGGGCCCAGCGATTCGGCAAGACGCAGCCGCTCCCTGCACCAACGAAGAAACGCATTCTCCTGCACGGCGTCTCGGTCGGCGAGATCAACGCACTGCGGGCCCTGGTTCCTCTGCTTACACCTCATCTTGATGTCGTCATCAGCACGACAACCGACACTGGCCTCGCTCGCGCTCAGTCGCTTTACTCGAGCTCTTGCACCGTCGTCCGCTTTCCGCTCGATGCATCCTGGGCCGTCAAGAGATTTCTCGACGCAGTCAAGCCCGATGCGGTTGCACTCTGCGAACTTGAAGTCTGGCCCCAGTTCATCCGCTTCTGTCGCGAGCGATCAATCCCGATCTGCATCATCAACGGCCGCCTCAGCGAACGCAGTTTTCGCGGCTACAAGTTCTTTCGCCCGCTGCTGTCAAAGATGTTCCGCTCGCTTGAATTCGCGGCAATACAAGATTCCGACTACGCCGCGAGATTTCAATATATGGGCGTCGATCCCGCCCGTTGCCACATCACCGGCAGCATGAAATGGGATGCCATTTCATTCGGCGGCACAGCCGAACTACAAGCCGCCGCAGACAAACTCGCGGCAGACATGGGGATCGACCGATCCCGGCCGCTGATCGTCGCTGGATCCACGGGGCCCGGAGAAGAATCACTCCTCCACAGTTCGGTACCTCAAGATGTACAGCTCTTGTGCGCCCCGCGCAAGCCCGAACGTTTTGACGAAGCCGCCGCCGCACTTCCGGGCTGCGTAAGGAGAAGCCAGAAGACCGCTCAAACTGGCAACCGCTTCCTGCTCGACAGCATCGGCGAACTGCGAAACGCATACGCACTCGCCGACCTTGTTGTCATCGGGCGCTCATTTGGAAATCAGTTTGGCAGTGATCCGATTGAGGCCATCGCGCTGGGCAAGCCGGTCGTAATTGGTCCGGCTTACGGCGATTTCAAGCAGATCGTCGACGAATTCCGCGCGGCGGACGGAATTGTCATCGCAAGCTCCGATTCCCTCGCCGCAGCCCTGGACCGTCTCATGCAATCGAAAGATACCCGAACCGCCATTGCGGCCAATGGACTGGCTTGTATCCGCAAAAACCAAGGTGCCGCCGCCCGAAATGCGGATTTGCTGGTGGCGATGATGCACAGAGATCGCGCCTAAACTAGGGCCGCTTCGCAAAGAGTCGCACGGAGGGTGTAGCTCAGTCGGTAGAGCAACGGCCTTTTAAGCCGTTGGTCATGGGTTCGAGTCCCATCGCCCTCATTTCCATTCACACTTTGCGGCCGCAAAGTCTCACAACTTTGCGGCCGTTATCTTCGTTCCTGTTTTCAGTCCGTGCCGCACACATGCTCACACTACACGCAACATGGTCAGTTGGCTCACTTTGGATCTGGGCCGAACACGACCAACTCTTTCGCAGCCCGGCAAGCACTTCTCCCGAAGGCGTGGCACGCCACCCATTTGCCGCCGAAAGTGCAGATGTAGCTGCGATTATCAAGAGCGTTGCTGCCGATGCCAATGCCGAAGAGGCCTCGGTATACCTCCGTCTTCCCACGCTTGCAACTCGCCCTCTCCCCAGCCCACGTTTTGCTCACGCGATCGGCGCTTCCACCGATTTGCTCACAGAAGATCCGATCACCATTGTCGAGGCCGAGGCGCCTGCCGTTGGTGTCAATCCAACATCAATCGCACACGTACTTGATCGCCTGCTCGATGTTGCCGAAAGTGGCCAGAGCGAATTCCTGATTGGTCCATCAATCGAATTCTGGGCCGCCGCATCGCGTCTCGTGCGCACGCTCCTTATTCAACAACGCTTCGTCCCCATGATTCGCCAGCAAGTTGGCGGCGACCTCCAGGGTTTCTGGGCTCCCTGGCTTGCCGACAAGCCAACCGCAGAACGCATCAGCAAACTGCTCGAAGCAATGCCGCCAGTCGCTCGCGCAGCCCGCGATGTACTCAACAACGATGGCTGGCCAATTCTCGAAGATTTCATGGTCGCCATGTGCGATGCAGAGTGCCGCCGCACCATGATCAAAGAGAACATGGAAGACGCGATCTCGAGCGTTTCAGCTTCTCCCGACATGCCTGTCGCGTGGTTGTCGGGTCTGCTCGCTCTTCCTGATGCGGTGAAAGGCTCGCCTGCGGTTCGGCAGGAACTTGTCCGCCGCGTGCGCATGTGGATCGGCGCTCTTGAAGACCGCGGACCTTCCAGCGCATGGCGACTCTGCCTCAAACTCACTGAGCCACAGGACAAAGTGGTGCCTTCCGCCCAGATTGGCGGCATGCCGATCCTCGAAGAAGCCGACTGGTTGCTCTCGTTCCACCTCCAGTCTGTCGATCGCCCGACACTCGTGGTCAGTGCATCAGACATCTGGCTGGTGCCCGGCGACTCGGTGACCGTTGAGGGAAAGCGCATTCAGCAACCACGCGAGCTTCTGCTTGGCGAACTCGGTCGCGCGGCCAAGCTCTATCGCCGTCTTGAGCGTGCGCTGGAAGATACTGAGCCAAGCGAGATCGTGCTGAATACCAAGCAGGCATACGAGTTCCTCCGCGAAGTGCGCCCGATTGTCCTTGAGCAGGGGTTCGGCGTCATTTCACCTGACTGGTGGGATTCTCCTGCGGCCCGGGTGGGCGCACGACTTCGCATCGATTCAGATGATCAGATGCCCGGCATTTCAGGCCCCGGTCTGGTTGGCGCTGGTGGCAATCCGCAGATGGGCCTTGGCGCGTTGGTGAAGTATCGCTGGGAAATCGCAGTCGGCGACCTCGTCCTTTCCCTTCACGAATTTGAACAGATCGCCGCACGCAAGAGCCCACTGGTTCGCATTGCGGGCCGCTGGATTGAAATCCGCCCGGAAGATGTCGCAGCGGCAATCAAGTTCATCCGCGACAATCCCGGCGGCGAGATGACGCTTCGCGATGCGCTCCGAATTGCTTACGGGTCTGATGCGCGCGAAACCGGCATCAGCGTGCTTGGTATCGAAGCCAGCGGTTGGGTCAACGCGTTCCTGAATTCTGAATCCGCGTCGAGCAAAATCGAAATTCTCACGCCGCCGGAAGCGTTCCACGGAACGCTTCGTCCGTATCAGCTCCGAGGCATGTCGTGGCTCGTCTTCCAGGAACGCCTGGGCTTTGGCGTCTGTCTCGCCGACGACATGGGCCTTGGTAAAACGATTCAGCTCCTCGCGCTGCTCGCGTGGGAGCGTCAGCAGGCCGCGGCCGATCCGAATTGGCCCAAGATGAACGCAACGCTGCTCATTGTGCCAATGTCAGTGGTTGGAAACTGGATCCATGAAACGCGTCGATTCTGCCCTGAACTCAACGTGCTGCAGCATCACGGACCTGAGCGCAAACTTGGAGAAGATTTCCTGAAGGCTGTTGAAGCTTCCGACATCGTCATTACAACTTACGGCTTGGCGAATCGCGACAAAGAACTTTTCGCCAAAGCATCGTGGGGTCGATTGGTGCTTGATGAAGCACAGTACATCAAGAACCCAACGACCAAGCAGGCACTTGCCGTTCGCGCCATCAAGGCCGACCGCCGCGTGTGTCTCACTGGTACGCCAGTTGAAAATCGTCTCAGCGAACTCTGGTCCATCATGGATCTCTTGAATCCAGGCTATTTGGGAACGCCGGCGAATTTCCGCACAAAGTTCTCTGTGCCGATCGAACGCTATCGCGACAAGACTCGCGGCGAGCAGCTCCGCGGCCTCATTCGCCCGTTTGTCCTCCGCCGCCTTAAGAGTGATCCAGCGGTTATCGCCGATCTTCCCGAGAAGCTTGAGAGCAAGGAATTCTCGCACCTTACCAGCGAACAGGCTTCGCTGTACGAGTCGTGCGTCCGCCGCATGATGGGCGAAATCGAGAGTTCCGATGGCATCCAGCGCCGCGGCGTAGTGCTCGCAGCGCTTATCAAGCTCAAGCAAATCTGCAATCACCCCAGCCAGTTGCTCAAAGATGTTGCCGAGGGAACCGTTCCTGATCCAGCACGCTCGGGCAAGTGCATCCGCCTGCTGGAAATGCTCGATGCCGTTCTAGCAGAAGGCGATCAGGCACTGGTCTTCAGCCAGTTCCGCCAGATGGGCAACCTTCTCCAGGGCATGATCCGCAAGCGTTTCGATCGTGAAGTGCTCTTCCTGCACGGTGGCAACACATTGCCCCAGCGTCAGATGCTCGTTTCAAACTTCCAGAACAACAAGGCCCCAATCCTCATCCTGTCACTCAAGGCCGGTGGCGTCGGTCTCAATCTCACCGCCGCAACGCACGTCTTCCACTTCGATCGGTGGTGGAATCCCGCGGTTGAAACACAGGCAACCGATCGTGCATACCGAATCGGGCAGACCCGCCGTGTACAGGTGCACAAATTCGTGGTCCGCGGCACGCTCGAAGAACGCATCGATCAGATGATCGAGTCAAAGGTTGAACTCGCAGAGAACATCATCGGTTCCGGCGAACGCTGGTTGACCGAGCTTTCCACTGATCAACTCCGTGAACTGCTCACCCTGCGCAATGATGCGGTGGATGACGAACCGGATTGAGCTTTTGACCTGGCCTCGATTGCGCGTGCGACGTCACGGAGTGCGTTCGATAAATCTCCATGCAATTTTGGAATGGGCGTGACTGTCTGACGATCTGTCCGTTGTTAGCTCTTGAGTGCGCTGGTGTCGTGCTTACGAACGGAAAAAGTCAGGAGCAGGAAGTGGCCGTGCAATCTCGAATCTTACGACTTCGGCGCAGCCGTAAGTGATTAGTATTTAGTTTGGATCGTGCGTCACAAAGATGATATTTCGTTGGTGCTATGCAATTGTCTGCGCAAACTTCAAAATCTATATCAGAAAGTCGGCCTCTTCGTGTTAGAGTATTGAAGGGACTGGTACGTTGCCGGTCACACCTGGAGGCTTTGTAGGAGAGTCATATGTTCCGAGACAAAATGATTCGTGTTTCTGCGTGCAGCCTTGTGCTTTTTGCAACTATGGCCGCAACTGCGACCGGCCCGATCGAACAAAATAGTTCTATAAGTGGTATTCCACGATTGCTCTCGCACGTGAACATTTCCAACACAGGGGGCCTGGGAAGCGGCACGATCATCGACAAAAAAGTTGATGCTAATGGTGATGGCTGGCTCTGCGTTCTCACAGCTGACCACGTTGTTCGTGGCGCGACCAACCACGTGATCGGTGTCGGTAGCGGTACTCTCACGACCTACGGTGGCGCGGATAGCTGGTACCTCTCCCATTCGCCTCCAGGCACGCGACGCATGGATATTGCCATGCTGGGGATCAGGATTGGAAATGTAAATAATAATGCTGGCGCGGCCGCCGCATACAACTCGTTCGCCCCAGTTTCTCTCGGGCTTTTCGGTCCAGCATACGACCCGGCGAATCCAAACGCGATTAATCGTACGATCTTCACCGAGCATGGTTACGGCGACTCGGGAAGCTTCGTCGATGGTGGCATGCAACACGTTGCGAACAATGGAAATGTTCGCAGATTCCAGAATAATCAGATCGAGCGCTGGGCTCGTCGTAACAACGCAAATTATGACTATTGGGGAGTCCAGTGGGATTTCAACGTGCCGGCTAATGCTGGACCGCTTCTCAGTGAAGGTCTCATGTTCGCTGGTGATTCCGGCGGAGCATATTGCACCTCCCAGCTTGAAACTAAGATCATCAGCGCCGCTTTCCGTGAGAATATTCATGTCAATGCAGATGGAACCGGCGATCTCATTCCATCAATACCGGCAGGATCGCAGCTTGGTTTCTGGGTAAACAACCTTATCGCCGTGAACACCTTCGGTAACTCGGTTGAAGGAGGCGCATTCAACGCGTTTGGAACTAGAGGTGCCGGTGTTCCGATGACCGCAGATGCGTTGCTCTGGGTGAATGAAGCTTGCATGGCTATTCCGACTCCTTCCGTCGGCGCCATGTTCACATTCGGAATGATTCTGATGGCTCCGCGTCGTCGTCGATAAAAACTCTCCTGAAATTCAACGGATGGCGGCGGTCAGTATTGGACCGCCGTCTTCCTTTTTGATACTGAGGGCGACTTGGATTGCCATTTCGCTTGACACAAACGCGATTTTGTCGGTGTGACTGGACTTGTGAATCGTGCGTATAGACCCTTGCAGGCAAACATCTCGACTATGGTGTAGGTCCTCAGGAGTTTCAATTGTCCCGAATGCCAGATTGGCAAAGTCGTCCGCCGCCGCCGCCCTCGCTCAAACCGCGAAGAGTCCGTGGTGGTGTGCGCGCTCAGTCTGGAATCCTCGCTCCGCTCAAGGAAGGCGGGAAGATCGATGAGTCCGCGCCCGATGCATCGACCAGTCGCTGGGGCGCGCATCGCATTCTGCGCTTGATCGAACAGACCGGAGACGGCGCCACGATCAAGGAAGGATTTGAGTACCTCACGCTCGGACAGATTCGCAGAATGAACGTCGAGGGAAGCTCCCTGGTCGCTTCGATTCAAGGGCGGCAGTTCAAGGCTTACAACACAACACTCACGATTCCCCCGATAAATGAAGAGCTTTGGAGCAAAATCATTCCGGCGATGGCTGATCAGGCCATCTACGGCGCCAAATTGCTTGCCGGTGAATTGCCTCCGGGAATCGAAGAGCTTTTCCAGCAGATGGATCTCAAGCTGGTTCCGACCCAGACTACAGAAATCACTTCTGAATGCAACTGCTCGCGCCCCAAGCCCTGGTGCGTCCATGCCATCTGCCTGGCATATCTGCTCGCAGATCGACTCGCAGATGAACCGGCACTTATCTTCACACTCCGCGGCCTTCCAATTGATGAACTTCTAGACAGGCTTCGCCAGCGCCGGATGGTCGCCGCGTCGGCTGTGGGTTCAACCGCTGTGTATGTTCAGCGCGCCCCAGACATTGTTCTGCCTGCCCTCGATCAATGTCTGGAGCGGTTTTATGAAGCTGGCGAGCAATTGAGCGAACTCAGTCTGCCGCTGGAACCGCCAGCGGTTTCGCATCCGCTTCTGCGTCGGTTGGGGCCCTCGCCGTTTGTAGACTCCAAATTTCCCCTGGTCGGCCTCCTCGCCACCTGCTATGACGTGATCTCGGAAGACTCGATGAAAGAAACAGAGTCCGATAACGCATCTGGTCCTGATGATTCGGGCGATCCAGAGAATGCAGAATCTGACCAGCCAAATAACGAACCAGTTTGATTCTGGGTCGGGTGCAACCAATACTTCCCTCCCAATCTTGGAGCCGGTTCCGACGGACGCATAATTCAAGTTATGTCGAGGCGGAAACAGGGTGCGGCCAGCTGCGGCTTGCAGTCGCACCAGCTCCCGATGAACGGTCTCGCCGTTCATCACATTGCCGCGGTTCTCGGTTTTGAGCATTTCTCAAAGTCGGCGGCCGCGAACTTCGGAAGGCGTGTGCCTTCTGGATGATTCATGGCCCGCTGACGCTTATGGCGACAGCTCAAATCGGAGTAATCGCGAAGTTCTTGGCTCCTGCAACAGCGTCACCATTGGACGATGGTGTAATCGGCAGCACAGCAGTTTTTGGTACTGCTAGTCTGGGTTCGAGTCCCAGTCGTCCATCTTTTCGTGCTGTTGTGTGTGCTTCGAGTCAACTTCGCCGTCAGTCATGAGCGGCACAGTTTCCAATCCGCAAGCGATCATCCTGGGTGCCGGCAAAGGCACTCGCATGAAGTCTGACCTCCCCAAGGTCTGCCACGAAATCGGTGGCCGCCCGATGGTGTGCGCTGTCGTTGATGCGTGTTTTGCCGTGGGCTGCTCACGCGTCGTCGCAGTGGTGGGGTACAAGCAGGAAAACGTCCGCGAGGCTCTGAAGTCCTACGGAAACAAAGTCGAGTTTGCGGTTCAAGAAGAACAGCTCGGCACCGGCCACGCTGTTCAGTCCGCACGCAATCACTTCGCAAATCAGACAATCGGTCAGACTGATACTTTCGTCCTCTGCGGCGATGGTCCACTCATCCGCCCCAGCACGCTGACAACTCTTCTCGCTCGCCACCGTGAAACCAAAGCCGCCGCCACGCTCGCGACCGCACTCCTTGAAGATTCCACCGGCTACGGCCGCATTGTGCGTGATTCTCAGGGTTGCTTCCAGGCAATCGTTGAACAGAAGAACGCTACTCCCGAGCAATTGAAAATACGCGAAGTGAATCCGAGCTATTACTGCTTCGATGCCGCTTCGCTTTTTGGTGCACTCTCCCGCGTGACGCGAAACGCGCTCACCGGAGAGTACTACCTGACGGATGTTCCCGCGCTGCTTCTTTCTGAGGGCAAGCGGGTTGAGGTCGTGCAGGCGGTGCCGCCTGAGGATGTTCTCTCGATTAACACTCTCGAGGAATTAGCCAATGTCGATCGACTCTTCCGCCAGCGGACGAACCCCAAGTGCTAACCCGTCCCCTTCAGTGGGGCTCTCGGTCGGCATCCGCCGCCCCAGGCCAGTTGTTGAGATAGATGCAAGTCACATGAAGGAATCGAATCTGACAAGCCCAGCCCACCTCAGCAACGTGCGAATTTTCGCTGGTAGCTCTGGCATTGCACTCGCCAACGAGATCTGTCAGACGCTGAACATGCCCCTTGGCCATTCGGTCACTGAAAAGTTCCCCGATGGCGAAATCATCGTCCGGCTCGAGGACGATGTTCGCGGTCGCGACTGCTTCGTTGTCATGTCAACCAGCACTCCGGTCAACGACAATCTCATGGAACTGCTGGTGTTCCTCGACTGCCTTAAGCGTGCCAGCGCTGCACGCGTCACAGTTGTTACGCCTTACTTTGGGTACGCCCGCCAGGACCGCAAGGACAAAGGCCGCGTTCCCATCACCGCAAAGCTTGTCGCCAACCTCATCACCGCCGCGGGCGCTGATCGAGTTGTTGCGATTGATCTCCACGCTGCCCAGATTCAGGGCTTCTTCGATATTCCGGTAGACCATCTTTCCGCGATGCCGGTCTTCGTCGAATACTTCCGTGCCAACCGCGCCGAACTAGGTGATCTCTGCCTCGTCTCTCCTGACGTCGGCAACGTCAAAGTCGCTGAAGACATGGCCAACGCACTGGGTGGCGAACTCGCGATTATCAACAAGCGTCGCCTCTCTGGCTCGCTGGTCACCACTGGCCACCTCATCGGTTCAGTTGAAGGAAAGACCGTGCTCATGTTTGACGACATGATCACCACCGCCGGAACCATCATCGAAGCCGCCAAGCTCGTCATGGAAAAGGGCGCAAAGCAGGTCATCGCCGCTGCCTCGCACGGTGTCATGGTCGGTCCCGCGGTCCAGCGCCTCGCCGGCCCGCAAATTCACAAAGTCGTCGTTTCAAACACCATCCCTCTTGGCGAGCGCGTCGCTCCTCTTGCGGGCAAACTGGTTCAGCTTTCCGTTGGCAAGTTGCTGGCGCAGGCTATTGATCGAATTCACACTAACAAGTCAATCAGTGAACTGTTTAAGGACAACGGCGGCACACGCCGCTAATTCATGGAAGCAGAATTCGAAGTCGAACTTCGTATCCGTTTCTGAAAGGTAAAGAGTTATGCACGAGAAATCACCCGTTCTAACCGCAAAACTTCGCGACCGTGTCGGCACGCGTTACTCCAACCGCGTTCGCGCCGCCGGCGGCATGCCCGTCGTCGTCTACGGCAAGGGCGAGCAGCCTATTCCGGCCTCGCTTGACGCGCGCGATTTCCTCGCACACGTCCACAAGGGCGAAAAGATCTTCCGCCTCAACCTCGATGGCAAGCTCAAGGAGCAGATGGTGCTCCTCACAGGCGTGCAGTTCGATTGGTCCGGCCACACTCCAGTTCACGCCGATCTCGCCCGCGTCGCCCTGACCGACCGCGTCAAGACCCGCGTTCCCCTTCACCTCATCGGCGAAGCCACCGGCCTCAAGCAGGCTGGCGCAATTCTCCTTCACCCGACCAACGAACTCGAGATCGAGTGCGTCGTCACCGAGATCCCCGAATTCATCGAAGTTCAGATCAATGACCTCGATGTCGGCAACAGCATCACCGTCGCCGACGTCAAGGTTGGCCCCAGCTACAAGGTCCTCACCGACAAGAACCACATCGTGGCTCAAGTCGTCATCCAGGCCGAGATCGTTGTCGCCGAAGCAACCACAGTTGCTGCTGGTGGCGCCGAACCCGAAGTCCTCACCGCCAAGAAGCCCGGCGAAGGCGATGCTGCAGCTCCTGCTGCCGCTGGCGCCAAGGGCGCTGCTCCTGCGAAGGACGCAAAGGCCGCGGCACCTGCAAAGGACGCAAAGAAGTAATGCCCACCGTCCGCGGCAATCCTGTTCACACAGCCGCCGGGGCACGGACCTCGTGCCCCGGCCGGCGACTGCTCAGGACTCGCGGACAGAGAAAGTTCATGAAAGTCATCGTTGGCCTTGGCAATCCCGGTTCGACCTACGAAAAGACACGTCACAACGTGGGCTTCGTGGTCATCGATCGGCTTGTCAAGAAGTACGCCCCTTCCGCAATCGCCAAAGCACGCTTCAATGCCATCAGCATTGATGCCGAGATTGGCGGCGAAAAGTGCCTGCTTCTCAAGCCCACAACTTTTATGAATCTCTCGGGTCAGTGCGTCGGTCAGGCCGTCAACTTCTTCAAAGTCGATCCCGATCAGGATCTGCTTGTGGTGGTTGACGACATTTACCTGCCTGTCGGCTCAATGAAGGTCAAGCCCGGTGGCGGCGATGGCGGTCATAACGGCCTCTCTGATATTCAGCGAGCGCTCGGAAAAGACACCTATCCCCGTCTTCGCATCGGTGTTGGCGAAAAACCATCAGGCGGCAAGCCTGCTCACTTTGAACAAAAGGACTATGTCCTTTCACGTTTTGCAGAGGCTGATCTGCCGGATCTCGACATGGTGCTCACGCGCTCGGTCGAAGCGGTGGAGACCTTTGCAAAAAAAGGCCTCGCGGCGGCGATGAACACCTTCAACGCCAAACCCGCGGGGAATCGCAAACCTCAGGAATAATTCTCGATCACACTCAGGAGTCTGTTTATGCCCGGTAAAAGAACGTATACCTACGAAACCATGTTCCTCTTCAGCCAGGCCGCTGGCGCAAACCTCGCCGATGCTCTCGAGCACGTCAAGGACCTCCTCGGCCGCGCACATGCTGAAATTCTTGCTATCCGCAAGTTTGATGAGCGCAAGCTTGCCTACGAAATCCAGGGCCAGAAGCGCGGCCTCTACATCCTCGCGTACTTCAAAGCCCCCAACGACTCGATGATCGGTTTCGAGCGCGACTGCAAGCTCTCAGAAAAGATCATCCGCACCATGACCCTCCGCTGCGATCACCTGGGTGATGAAGACATCGCCGCACAGGATGGCCGCAAAGACCTCGAAGCCGAAATCAAGCTTCGCGGACAGGCACAGCAGGCCGCGGCTCAACCAGCGGCTGAACCCGCTGTTGCCGCAGCTGACGCAGAATAAAAACACACTCGTATACATTTTCGGAACTTGACACCAGGCCGCTGTATGCGGTCAATCGCAGGAGATTGCAAATGCCTAATTTCAACAAAGTCTTTCTCATGGGCAATCTGACAAGAGACATTGAGCTGCGCCACACCTCGGGCAACCAGGCCGTGGCCAACCTCAGCCTCGCCGTCAATCGGCGCTGGCGCTCGGCAGATGGCCAGGAACGTGAAGAAGTAACCTTCGTAGACTGTGAGGCCTGGGGCAAGACCGCTGAAACGCTTGCCAAGTACTTGCAGAAAGGCCGCCCGGTCTTTATCGAAGGTCGCCTGAAACTCGATACCTGGGAAGATAAAGAAGGCAAGAAGCAGTCCAAACTTCGCGTTGTAGTCGATGGCTTCCAGTTCGTGGACTCTCGTCCAGGTGGCACTACCGCCGGCGGCGGGTCTAGCCACGAAGAAGATACCGGCCCTCGCTACGAACCCGAACCGCAGCGTCCATCTTCTCGTCCTCCCTCCCGGGGTTCTTCGCCCAGCGCTCCGCCGCCGGGTGATATCGATGTTCCCTTCTGATTCCGCTCTCCTCTGACTCAAGTGTGAAAAATACGGATCGCCACGGGCAGGTGGCGTTACCCGCAAAACTCCTCTGCCCAATCCCGCTGGGGCCAGGGTCAAACGGCTCCTAACTCAACCGCCTTGATCAAATCAATGCGGAAAGGACAGCGCTCTTATGGCACGTAACGTTAAACTCCTCCTGGTCGAAAACGTGGATTCAATCGGCATCGTCGGCGACGTGGTAAACGTCCGCACCGGCTTTGCCCGCAACTTCCTGCTTCCCCGCAACCTCGCCACCCAGCCTGATGACAAGCTCATTGCCAAGCTGGCTGGCAAGCGCGCTGATGCTCAGAAGATGCTCGCCGAAAAGCGCAAGGAACGCGAAGCTCTTTCGCAGCGCCTCCAGGGTGTCGCGATCACGCTCATCCGCTCCTGCAACGATGCGGGCGTTCTCTACGCCTCCATTACTCAGCAGGATGTGGCAACCGAGCTCAACAAGGCAGGCTTCGGCGTCACCCCACGTGACGTCCGCATCGCCCAGACCATCAAGCGAGTCGATAGCTTTGAACTCCACATCAAGCTCGACAGCGATCTTGATGCCATCGTCAAGCTCAAGATCGAGGCCGATCGCAAGATCGATCACGACAAGCCTGAAGAGAAGCCCAAGGGCGAAAAGGGTGACAAGAAGGATGGCGATGCAGAAGCAGTCGCTGCCGAAGGCGATGCCACGGACGCCAAGGGCGAGAAGACCGAAGCTGGCGACAAGCCCGCCAAGTCCGACCACGCCAAGGGCGATCGTCCTGCACGCGGCGACCGCAAGCCCCGTTCAGATCGCAAGGACGGCGAGTCCTCCGGTCCCAAGCCTTCCTCAATGGGTTCCTACACCGAAGATCGCAAGATCGTCAAGTGGTCCACCGGCAGCAAGAGCTCAGCTCCTGCAGCTGAACCCAAGACCGGTGCAGAAAAGGCCGCGGCCGCCGCAGCCAAGAAGGCCAAGAAGTAAGCCAGCAAGAAGTAAACCAGGTAGTCCAGTTCTCTGATGCACAACCTACGGCCCCGGGTCTCCCAAGACCTGGGGCCTTTTCTATTGCCCTCTTGTATTCGCAGATGGACGATACTGCGTCCCAAGTGGTGCCGCACTGTGACACACCGTTCAGCACGCAACCAACAAAAGTAAAAAGGCCCCGCCGAAGCAGGGCCTTGAGTGAAACTGACTTCAGATTACTTCTTGAATGGGAAGGCTGGAACATACTCAGCCACGCCGACCTTGCCCACCGTCATGTACTGGACAGGCGCGTTCCTGGTGACGCGGAAGATCAGGACAATCTTCTGATCGCGGCGGCTGGTTGAGATGGAAGGAAGCTCTTCCATGCCTTCAATTGGCCGACCTGGAGTGTAACGAATGTGCTTGAGCTGCTTGTCTTCATAGATGAAGCCAATCGCCTTGTAGCGAGCGCCGTTCTTGTCAATCAGCATTGGGCCATCAGTCTTCTGGCTTGCGTTCTGGAACGCGGCGAGAGTCAGATTGACCTGCATGTCTTTGCCCATATCAACTTGCACCAGGGCGACATCTTCTGTGGTCTGGAACCGTTCAACCTTCAGTGTCTTGGTCAGACCCTGGCGTTGCAGCTTCTCGACTTCTTCAGTCGAGAACTTGCCTTCGCCTTCGACAATCAGATTTCCTGATTCTGTATCAACCTTCAGGCCCGGAGTTGAACCTTCCATGAGCACAAATGGCAGGCGGTCATTGCTTCCCATTCCTGGTGGTGGAACTGTGGGAGTTGTTCCTTTGGGTGCATACTTCACCTGAATGATATTGGTCATATCGATGTCAGATACGTCGCTCACACCATTAGTCGCCGACCCAAGACTCTTCCCCTGGATCGCTCCGCTCTCAATATCAGAATCACGCGCCATTGCAGATGCGTAGACATGGGCAGGCGTCGTCAGATCCCGGCGCTGATTGCGAACATAGATGCAATACGGTTTGGCGCCAGGAGGCAGCACAAACTCAAAGGACATCGTCACATCGGTATCGCCACCTTTGCTTGCGACGCTGAAACCGTTGGTATCAAATGCAAAGCGTCCGAACTTGGGCTTCTTTGACTTCTCTTCAATCGCTTCCGACTTGGTCGCGACAGCAGTGGGGTGATAGGCCTCAATTTTCCCGTTCACATCAGCGAGAAGGCGAATCGGGCCGTTGCCCGTCACAAACTGTCCGAAAGATTCAAAAGATGCAGATGAGAACTTGAGTGTGACGCCATGCAGCACCCAGTCGGCCTTGGGCTGATTGCCATCCAGGTCGCGATACTTCTGCGAGCCAGACCCTGCCTTCGCACGCCACTTGTCCGACAGAATTGCTTCAGTCGACCCCTTCAGCGTGTAGTAGTTGATCAATTCATAATCCTGCAAACGCATCGTGTTGCGTGCAGAACCATCGCCATCGGTCATTCGCAATCCCGCTGGGACTTCGTCCAGGCGCGGGTAGTACTTTGAAAGTGGGGTATCAGAGTGGAACGCGGCATTCGCCGTGTATCCATAGAAATTTCCGACCCAGCGATCAACCGGGAAGAACGGGCCGCCTTCGCGGGCGATTCCTGCCGGGGTCTGGCGAATTGGTTGAGCATCAAAGAACCCCGGGTTCAATCGCATGTATCCCATGGAATTGATAACAATACCAGCGACAATCATGCCTGCCAGCGCACCCAGTACTGCTCCGCCCGCATAGTCCGTCGCGGCATCGACCTTCGTATTAGCACGCAGGATCGCATCGACCGCCACACGCAGCACGGCAAGCGAAACAGCGAACGGCAGCGCGAGTCCCAGTCCCCACGCCGAATCGCGCAGGAAATCCTGGCCGCTGTCAAGCAGCGTGAACGCAGTGGATTCCCACAGCGCAAACGCAATGGCTCCAGCAATGACCGTGCAAACCAGATTCAGAAGCGCGGAGAAGAATCCACGCGTCATCCAGATATAGAGCGCGAGAGCGACGATTGCGATGCCTGCAATACTGATAATCATGTCAGGGTTCCTTTTTGGACGCCTGTGAACAAACAAAGCAAACAAACCAAATAAACCAAACGAGCCTTCAAAACGCTACTGCTTCGCCGGAACTGGTTTCGGTCCCGGTGTGACTGCCGGAGCCTGGGCTGTCCCAGTTCCGCCAGCTCCCTCTTTCCCATCACTTGTAATACGAACCACTTCTTCAACGCTG
This sequence comes from uncultured Phycisphaeraceae bacterium, assembly GCA_964484185.1. GTDB lineage: Bacteria > Planctomycetota > Phycisphaerae > Phycisphaerales > UBA1924 > F1-120-MAGs238. Next base: position 103,837 of record CAZAEQ010000007.1, on the reverse strand, counting down.
GTCGTGCCATCGATCGCGCGACGAAGTGCTGACTGCTGCATGCTGGGGAGCTGCCTCTTACGAAGCTCGCCCTTGAGTCCCACAAAGTCCTTCTGCTTAATGCGATCGCGGCACGCATCATCAAGCTGGAACACCTCAAAGATGCCTTCAGCTCCAAAATACCCTGAGCCCTTACACGCCGGACAGATCTCCGGCTTGTTCTTGATCAAAACCTGGCCGCCCTTCTTGAACAACTGCTTCACCTTGTCCGCTGGCAATCCCAGCTTCTTCAAGACATCCGGCGTCGGCTGATAGGCCTGCTTGCAATTACCGCAGAGCTTCCGCATCAGCTTCTGTGACACAACGCCTCGCAGCGTCTTGCCCGCCGCCTCAGCATCAGCCACCGCGCCGACGTATCCCATGATCGCCGCCATGGCGTTATCAGCAGGAATCGATGTGTAAATTCGTGTCCGCTCTGGATCAACCTTCGCAATTTCCTTCGCCGTTGCCGTATCCGGAAGTTCTGCCACCGCAACCACGTTGGGATCACGACGCAAGATCGACCGCACCAGCGTGAAGTACTCAGGTCCATCGGGCTGGCCCGGATCAAACTTGTTCTGTCTCGCCCCTTCGAGTGAATCCTGAACATCAACTTCAACCGTCTGCACATTGCTTGTGTACGCATCGTGCATGCGGAGAACCATGTACATCGTCGTCGTGCGACCCTGATCTGCAGGCGCTGAAAGCAGAACCACGCCCTTGCCATCAGCCACGATCGCTTTCAACTCAGCAATCTGCTGTTCCATCAATCCCGATTGCTCAAGATTGCGGCGAACCGCCTTCTCGGGTTCAACAATGATCGAAAGTCGCACACCCTGCTGCGAGCCCGAAGAGATCACCCGCAACAACTTGGTGTCGGTACCCTTCTCAACCCGGCAATCGCCGACGAGCCGTTTGCGGCGATCCGCAACATCAAGCTTCGCCGCGGTCTTCCAGAAATCAATCAGTTTCATCGCATCCGCGGCGGGCATCGATTCGCCAGTCTGACGCACCGAGTCTACAAGGTACGAAACCGCATACGCAGGATCTTTCCCGGTCGGAATCAGATCGACCTGAGATGCTCGCAGATCAAGCGCGCTCAATACGAGTTTTTCCGCCGCCAGCCGCATCGCAAATTCCGGTGTTTCCCGTGCTGGGACCACGATGGCAATCTTGTCGGTGCCGCGGACAACCAGCTCAGACCCGCCGCCCTTCTGGTCTTTTGTCTCTTTCGTGGACTTCTTCTTCTTGTCAGCGTTTCCAGCGAACAGATCGCTCCACTTCAGCTGACGTCCATCAGGAAGGCGCTCATCCTGGTTGTTCACTTTCATAAACACAAAGATGTTCGCAAAGAGCAACAACGATTGAACCGCGACCGACACAAAGATCGCCCACGATTCCTGGATCGGCATCGCCACCGCGATCAGGAACGCAAGCGTTCCCCAGATCAGGTTGATCGTGTTCCACTTCTCACGCGACAGGTGATACTGCGCAGTGAACTTGTCAAACACTTTCGAGCACACGTATGCCCAAGGCATAATGGGCAACAGGAGCAGCAGAGGCTTCCATGGCGAAACCAGTGTTAACGCTCCATCCGCAAGCGTCACTGATGGTGAAAATGAACTGACCGACGAGCCAAACTGCGCCGGAGCACATTCGACCACAAGTGCAGATACCCTGACAGCGAGATCCAGCATCCAGAGACTCCATCGCCTGCCGCAATACGTCAGACGTGCTTGTTCAACCAGTCAATCTACCGAGAAAAATACCACACGCGGGCCATCGGGCACCCGCACAAATCCTAACTTCCAATTGTTCGCAACCCGTTCTTAGGAAGCGAATATTCAACCCTGTCAATATACACGATCCGCGGCATTCGCGGGAGTTCCCCGCAAATGCAGGCAATCCAAAACCTACCACCGAACAGAACGGGACCATGAGGCGGCCCCGCCCTTCTTCGACTACCGCTTCGCCGGCGCAGCCTGAGTTCCGCCCGCACGCTTACGCATCTGCATGCGGAAGTCTTCCACGTTTGGCGAAACCTCTTCCGCAATACGAATGTGGATGAACTCCTTCTCCACCAGTTCCACAAGGTGATCGTTGAAGTCGATCATGCCCTGTTGCTTGGCTTCGATGGCACGCAGGTATTCACGAATTTCGCCTTCGCGCGATTCCAGGATCTGCTTGCGCACAACCGCGTTGTTGATCAAAATCTCAATCGCGGGAATGCGGTGGATGTTTTCGTGCAGTGTCGGCAGCAACTTCTGATACACGAACGCACGCATCTGATACGCCAGGATTCGCCGCACGCCGTCGACTTCATCTGCTTCGAACAAACCATAAATACGGCTGAAGCACTGCGTGGTCGACGATGCGTGGATGGTTCCGTACACCAAGTGGCCCGTTTCGGCCGCGTGCAATGCCGCGTGGAACGTTTCATTATCGCGCATTTCGCCGACCAGCACGACGTCAGGATTTTCACGCACCAACGCTCGCAGTGCGATCTTGAAGTCCAGGCAGTCAATGCCGATTTCCCGCTGGTTAATCGTGGCTTTCTTATCCTCGAAGATGTATTCGATCGGATCTTCGATCGTCACGATGTGAACCGGCTTGCGTTCATTTGTCAGATCGAGCATCGCCGCGATCGTTGTAGACTTGCCTGAACCGGTCACGCCGCAGAGCAACACGATGCCGTTGGGCTGCAGCGCGATATCTTCCATGATCGGCGGCAGATACAGCTCATCAAACTTACGAATATGGCTGGTAATCAAACGCGCTGCGACCGAAAGCTTGCCGCGGGCCTGGAACAAATTGACGCGGAATCGATTGTGCTTGTCGTAGTCATACGCAAAGTCGACCGAGCCGAACTTGTGCAAATCCTCGATTTGTTCTTCTGTCAGAATGTGCTTGGTGATCGAAAGAAACTCCTCCATCGAAATCGGAGGTGTATCCAGCGGCTTGAGCGAACCGCGCACACGCAGCTTCGGCGGCTGGTCCGTCTTCATGATCAAGTCAGATGCTTTGAGCTGGATCGCTGCCTGCAAAAACTTGCCAAACCGCGTCTCATGTGGATCGTGCTTGCGATCAGGATCGAGCGTGACGTGGCCGCTGGGGCCGTCGGATTTGTGATGGCTCATCGTTTTCGAACTCCCGGAGACCGTCTCGCCCGCACCAGAAGCTGATGGCGTAACAGATGGTGTCTCAATAGTTGACAAGATAGCCTCCAAAGACCACTGAAGGAACCTTCAGCGGCTCAAAGTTAAAGCACAAATCGCTCTGTGCGCAATGAGCAGCGCGGAAGGCACGCACCTTCCTCACTCATGAGAGGTTCGCTTCCTGAGTGCATTCGGTTCTGGTCGAATGTCCAGAACCACCTTGTAAAACAACAAATTCGTCGATCCCCAATAGAAAAAGACCCGGCTTGGTGCCGGGCCTTTGAAAGTACATTTTCAGGATTTTGTGCCCAAAATTCAACCAGGCATCAGTTGTTCATCATCAGGAACGCCAGCGGATCAATCCGGTGGCTGCTGCCCGATGTCGCCTGAGCTTCCGCGGCCAACGCCGCAGCCTGAGCTTCTTCTGCGGCACGGTTGCCGAGGAACTTGGCTTCCAGTTCAAGGCGGATCTTCTCCATGGCCTTGTTCTGAATCTGACGAACGCGCTCTTTGGTCACGCCGATGATCTGGCCAACCTGCTCCAGAGTCATTGGCTTCTCCTGCATGCCTGAGTCAATGCCGAAGCGATGTTCGATCACTGTCCGCTCAACATCAGTCAGTTCTGCCCGGTTTTCCTGAACAATCCGCTTCACTTCTTCCGCGGCGTCCTTCTCAAACGAAGCACGCTTGGTTTCAAGGAAATTGGACCGTTCAAGTTTCGGATCGAAATCCGTTGGGAAGCGCTGACGATACTTGCTCAGCTTCATGCCCTGGCGGCTGAATGCTTTCAGAATCGCGCGGCAGGCATACGTGCTGAACTTGTAACCGCGGCCGGCGTCGAACTTGTCGACCGCGCGGAGCAGTGCCATGTTGCCTTCGCTGACAAGGTCAGCAAAATCAACTTCGCTCATGCGTGTACGCTTGGCCATCGCCAATACCAGCGCGAGGTTGGTTTCAGCAATCTGCTCACGGATGCGATCCGCGAGGCGATACCAGCGCAGCACATCAGTGGCCTGTTCGCCAGTGGGCAGACGAGTTGCGGTTTCCCACACTTCCTGCTGCAATTTCCACACGCGGTAGCGTGCGTAATTGAACTGGTGGAACAGGATCTTTTCCTGGGCTGCGGTCAAAATGACCTGCTGCGCACTCTTCACCGAGCGCTTGCGATCGTTGCCCGAGAGATCATCCATGACGGGGTGATACCACGTCGTGTCAGGCTTCGGGACATCGGGAACTTCGTTGTAAATCTTGTTATCCGCGCCGCCCTCATAGAACGCCGGGCTATCAATGAAATCCTGCTCAGATGACAAAATCTGCGCGAGTAAACGCTCATCTTCCGCAGACAGACGACGCTTGGCGCTGGGCTTTGCCCCAGCTTTTGCCGTCGCACTTCCGGCGGTTGCAATAACAACAGTGCCACCGGCGCGGCGACGAGCCTGCTCAAGCGGGCTGACACTGGCTTTGGCGGGTGATTTCATAGTGACTTTTTTCGGTTTGACTGACAGAACTGCTGCTTCCACGTTGGCTCCCTTGCCTTTAGTCGGATTCCCTTTTTGAGATTTTTCCTCACTCATCAAGGTCTTCCTCTTGTTGAGAGGCCGTCATCGAAGGTCATAACCGCAATCCTGCGGCCATACCACTTGCCAGTGGCGAGCATACCCGAAACCATTCGGTTCTGCCAGCCACAATTCCCTTCGATGCCGTCCGCAGAGCAAAGCTTCGATCCTTCAATGGTTTTCAGCGAAGTTTGGGATATTTTCAGTCCCAAAAATGCCAAAATCCACGCCTGGAGCTCGTGCGACCACCATCTTACGCATATACCGCCTTGTTTGTTCCTTAACCTAAAGCCTTTACAGCCCTAAATCAGGAACGATTTCCCATTGAAAGTTCGTTGTAAGGTCCCCATAATTCCGGTTCCCTTTAGCACGCGTGTGCTTCTTGGAATGGTTCTACATTGGACCTGATCCGAACGTCCGAATAAGCTCATTGTCTGGCGGTACTTACGTTTCCGCCTCAGGATATCAGATTTGTTTCCCGCCGCCAAGTGGCCTATGAAGATTGTTCATACGATTGTGGACAAGTTGTTAATGTTTGGAAAAAATCAGGGTTCATAACGAGGAGACTCTCCCATGGCACTTTCTCTCGCACCACTTCCCTATTCCCACGATGCACTTGAGCCGGTAATTGACACGCTCACCATGCAGATCCACCACGGAAAACACCACCAGGCCTATGTCGATAACGCCAACAAAGCGCTTGTCGGTACGGCTCTGGAAAACCTGTCGGTTGAGGAAATCGTTCGTCGTATTTCTGAGCTTCCCGCCGACAAAATGGGCCCGATCCGCAATAACGCCGGCGGCCATCTCAACCACACCATGTACTGGTCCGTCATGGCTCCCCCCGGAAAAGGTGGCGGCGGCGCCCCTGCGGGCGATCTTGGTGCTGCAATCACCAAGGCCTTCGGCAGCTTCGATGGGTTTAAGGAGAAATTCGCCGCGGCAGGTATGGGCCGATTCGGCTCAGGCTGGGCCTGGCTCTGCGTCATGCCCGACAAAGCACTCGCCATCTGCTCAACCCCCAATCAAGATAATCCGCTCATGGGCAAAGCAATTTCCGGCTGCGATGGCACACCAATCCTGGGCTGCGATGTCTGGGAACACGCCTATTACCTCAAACACCAGAACAAGCGCGCTGACTATCTCGCTGGCTTCTGGAATGTGGTGAACTGGGGCGCGGTCGGTGAGAATTTCTCCCGCGCAGCAAAGTAAGTATTTCGATATATAACTATACGCCGGGGTGAACGCTTCCGTTCACCCCGCTTGCTTTTTGCGGAATACCCTCCCGCTTCAAAGGAATTACCACATGGTGCTCGAAATGAAACAACCCACTTCCAAACGCATCGCCTTGGCGGTCTTCTTCCTCATGCCCGCCGTCCTCGTCGCCAGCCTCATGTGGTATTTCGCCCTCACCCGCGGCAACGAACGGCTCATGAATGTCCCGCCCGTCGGGGCCGGCGCAGGTGCAACCGCTGGCGCAAACGCCATCGGCGAACTGCTCGCAGGCAACAGGGCAAATCACTCGCTCAAAGCGCCACAGCCAGCAACAGAACCGGCACCTGCCGCTGCGCAGCCCAAACTTATCCGCGCAGAAGAGTGGGATGGCGGCGTCCTGCTCATCGTCGAAGACAAAAGCAAGAAAGCTTCATCTTCCAAACCAATGTACTTCGCCTCAATCATCACCGGCTGGGTCGCTGGCGACCCTCGCTACAAGATGGATGCACAGAGCGATGGCCGCTGGCGTATCAAGCTTCCCAAGCCCGACCGCGGCGTCGATTTCAAATTCACCCTCGGCACCTGGGATGAAGTTGAACAAACCGCCGATGGCAAAGATGTAGACAATCGCATGCTGCCGCAGATCGATGTTTCAAAGCTCAAGCCCGATGAGCCTGCACAGATCGAACTCGTCGTCGCGAATTTCAAAGTCCCTAAGGTCGGAGATGTAGAGCCTTATCGCACACTCGCCGCAACCGGCGAAATCCGCCGCCTGCCCGTCCGCGGCGGCGGGGGAGCAGCAAAAAACCTCAATCGGGATGCGCTGATCTGGTTGCCCCCGGGCTATAACGACCCGGCAAATGCGACCAGAACTTACCCGGTCATCTACATGTTCGACGGCCAGAACCTCTTCGAAAAATCCGAGAGCGCACCTGGCGAGTGGGGCATGGATGAAATCGCAACCAACCTTATCAACAACAAAGCTATGGAGCCGACCATCATCGTCGGGCTGCAACACGCAGGATCTCTCCGCACTTCTGAATACGTGCCGCCCGTGACTACAGAAGCCATCATCAATAATCAGACGCCCGCAGGCGGAGAAACTCTCGCCTGGGTCATGAACACTGTTATGCCCCGCGTCGAACGCACCTTCCGGGTCAAGGCCGGCCCCGAAAACACCGCAATCGGCGGCAGTTCCCTCGGTGGCCTCATGGCCCTCTACGCTGGCGCAACCCACCCCGAAGTCTTCGGAAAAATCCTCGCCGAAAGTCCCGCCCTTGGCTTTGGCAAAAACGAATTCTCACCCGTGCTCTTTGCCCCAGTGAAAACCTGGCCATCAAAAATCTTCATGGCAGTGGGGGGCAACGAAGGCGGCGAAGGCAAAGAAGAACTCTCCAAGCAATTCGCAACCCGCGTCCAGGATCTGAACAAGCAACTCGCAGGCCAGGGCCTGGGCAAAGACCGCCTGAATTTCATCTATGACCTCGAGGCCCACCACAACGAAAACGCCTGGAACAAGCGCCTGCCCGAAGCGCTTCGCTTCCTTTTCCCGCCAAAAGTAGATGCAACCGAGTCGAGGTAGACCGAGTCACGGGTTGATGAGGTTTCCAATGTCAAGGGTCCTGCCCGAGATGGTGATTCCGCCGAGGGAGGGCACGATTCGGCCGGAACCAGCGAGTTTGATTTTGACATCATCGCAGGTGTATTCCGGGTGAACCGAAAGTAGCAATGCAACTGCGCCGGCAACGTGCGGTGCTGCGGCAGATGTACCGTCGAACCATTTGAACAGTCCAAGCTCTGGATGTGGCATCATGCGCAAACTCACATTTCGCCAACCTGGTGCGGCTAAAAGGATTGACTGCGGTCCGAAATTGCTGCCAAATGGACTGATGCCGTAGACTGCGAGACAGTCGTTGTTGTCGGTTGCTGCAACACCAATCACCGCTGGATAATCGAGTGAAAATGCCGCGGGGTAAAAACCGTTGCCGGGTACGCTATTGTCAACATTCCTGCTGAAGTTCCCAGCGGAAGCAACAACGACGTGATTTTGCTGGTATGCGATTTCGAGCAGGTCCGCGAATGCAGCCGGAAGTGTGCCCGCGATGGAGAAGCTGGAAACGCGTGCCTTCTTAAAAAGCGCATAGTCTAATGCCTTTGTGCAGCGCTCGCCGAAGTACTGCGTTTCGTTACTACCACCATTCTCATACAACGAGAGAGACATCAGGCGGCAGTTTGGGGCAATCCCCGCAAATCCAGAACCGTGGTTCGAGAAGATGAGTCCAGCAGCACTCGTTCCGTGCGACCAGTGATCGTCTGCGTTTTGCGGAGGTCGAGGGTCACCTGTAGGAAACTCCGCAAATTTTGCACCATGCACATCGTCTACGATTCCGTTGGCATCATTGTCAATTCCATCTCCCGCGATTTCCTCTGGGTTTGTCCAGAGCGAGTTCACCAATGCCGGGTGATCGATCGAGAGCATGCCATCAATCACCGCAACAACGATTTCCGGATCACCTGTTGTCACTTGCCAGGCCTGCTCAAGATTCATGTCCCTTCCGGCCGTACCAACGACTCCTGCGATCGGTTGTCCATAATTTTTCCAAGCCCACTGATATTGGTAGATGGCGGCAGCAGAGAGTGGGAGTGGGGGCAACTGGCCTTCATCTCCGGCCTGACCTGGACAGAGAGCAGTGAATGCCTCAGTGTCGCCAGAACTGCATTCTGCATATTTGACATTTGGCGATCCTGCGAGTGCCTTGACTACCAATGCGGCATTGAGTTGAGGGCAATCGATGCTTACGAGTCCGGGTATCATCTGCGAGCGCCACTTGATCGATGAGGCGTATTGGGACATAAGCGCGGCGTTTGCGGGGTCATCAGGTGAGTTCACAAAGCGTGCCAGAACCCGCCTATTGCTCACGACCGGTACAGCAAGCGTCGGAAATGCGCTTGCAACCAAACAAATAGCGGCCCCCCCCCAAACAACAATCTTTTGAATCTTGAAATTCATCGAGTTCTCCTTTGAATTTGCTGGTATCGAACAGGAGTTGTGGCATCTTTAGTGTGAATAGTTCAATTATATAAAAGGAAGTAGAGAATGTTGAGAACTGCGTTGCTGAGTTTCGGAGTCGCTGGCATCGCCCTCGGGCAGACCCACTTTGCCAATCTCTACTGGGAAGCCAATGACGGCAGCGGCTGGACTCGCACTCAGTTGACCACTACGCAGCAGAATGTTCAGGTTCGGCTTGCCGCGGAATGGGGCGGGAGTAATGCGTACGCCTTTGGTGGCACAATATTTGATGCGGTGATTCACTCAGTTAATGGCAATGACAGTGTGTCGAACATGCATCGACCAATGCCTTTCAATTTTGCAGCACTCACCATCGCGGCTTTTCGATTCGGCAACACGACCAAGCTCGATGATTCCCGCGATTTCGATGCTCCCGGAGTGGGGTCTCGCTGGTTGGATTGTGGTCAAGGAAACGGCGCGTTCGGTGATCCGATGGATACAAGCAACCCCGCCACCATCTTTCGTTTTGATCTACAGTTTACGGACACCATAGGGACTAGACAGATCAGCTCGATACCCGGGTCCTTCGGCGGATCGCCACCATACAACACGCTGCTTTGGACCGAGGGTGGACTTGCTATCCGTGTGCAAGCTCAAACGTTCGGTGTTGATGTGATGTTTGTCCCGGCGCCTACCACACTCGCCCTGGTTGGTTGCAGCGTTGTGCTTGTGCGTCGTCGCCGGTAAAGTTTTGCGCTGGTGAGACTCGAACTGGGGAACTGGCTCAAAGCATGAGCAGTTGCAGCTATGCAACAGCGATGCAACCCGCGAGCGCCGCTATCGGTATGATCTAGAGATCACCGAATGCGACTCCCTTTCACAAAAATCTATCGCACTGTTCCAGAGTTCGATCGGTTCACCGATCAAGAATGCGAGACCTTCCTTCGCCGCGCAATGCGTGAGCAGTATGCCTCTCAGGTTCTCGCCGCCGTGCTCGCAGTTACGGCCCTTTTCGCGGCATTCATAACCACATTGTTCACGCTCCTGATGATCCTGGAAAACCTGCCCGGCACTGGAGGACGAGGCGGTGTTGTTGAACTCGTACGAGTCTATTTCTCTATTGCCGCAGCGCTCGCCGCTGGAATGTGGTGTGCGATGAAAGTGCGCAATTTCTGGGTGCGCCGCGCCATGAGCCGCTACCTCGGTTCCAAAAAATGCAGCGGCTGCTCATACCTGTTGCTTGGTTTGGCTCCGCTCGACGATGCCATAACCTGCCCGGAATGCGGCCTTGTCACGCGTCTGTCTACACTCGGGCTGACACCAGAGGATCTTGCACTTGGAAAGTGATTCATGCGAATTCCCGGCCTCAAAATCTGGCGTGCATTCGAAGAACTCGATCACCTGACCGATAGCGAGTGTCAATCCCTTATCGTCCGCGCCTATCTCTTCACCACTCCCTCCCACATCTTTCTTCGAGGGCTATCCGTCGTCCTCGCCGCAATCGCCGCAACCGGCGGCATCGCCTACCTCATCCGCGACATGTTCAAGCACGACAACTCGCTCTTTGTTGCCATCGTCATCCTTGCCGCCACTCTCACCCTTCTCATCTGCATCCTCCACCTCCTCGCCCGCGACCTCCATCTCTACTTCCTCATCCGCAAAGACCTCCGTCGCGCCCATTGCCCCAAGTGCAAGCAAAGCCTCATCGGCCTCCCGGTCCTCCAAACCGCGCTTCACCCCGGCACCCCCGGCGATGCCCGCGTCCGCTGCCCCGAATGTGGTCGCGAATGGGTCCTCATGGAAATTGGCCTCAATATCCGCGACCTCATCCCCTTTGAAGAGCGCGTCCCCGATGCCCAGGTCGGCACGCTTCGCAAGGGCAGCAACTGGAAAGGCACACGCCGCCCCCGGTGAAGATACGGTGATTGCACGTGATTATGCTTCCCCATGCTTCGTCACCTCGGAACCATCGTCATTGTCACCTTCATCACCATCGTGGTGTGGGTCTTCGCCGAAGCAGCGAGCGTGCGCACACGCGAACTTCCGACCGCATCCATCAGCTTCAGCGGCGATGAATCCACATTCGTCCGCGTCCTCGATAATCAAAACTGGCACGAAGTTGCAGATATCGTCATCGAAGGCTCCACCGCCGAAATCGATGAAGCCGAACGAGTTCTTCGAAATGTAAAGCTCATCCCCGGTCAGGCAGGTGTGCCCTCCGAACCCGGTGAACACACCATCGATCTTCGAACCGCGCTCCGCAGTTCTGCTGGCCTTCCCGGCAAAGGCGTCACCATCGCCCGCGTCAGCCCGGCCACGGTCCGGATCGAAGTTGACAAACTCGTTCCTCTCACGGCCAACATCCGCGTTGAACTCACCGATGCCGAGCTCGATGGCGCTGCCGAAGTAAAGCCTTCGACAGCACGCATTTTTCTCCCTGCCAAAGTCGCCGCGACATTTCCCGATAGCCCAATCCTGATCGCCGCGGTAGATATCGCCAAAGTCAAACAACTCGTGCCAGGCCGCCGCGAAGTGCTCACCGGCGTGCCGCTCAGAAGTCCGCCAGCGCTGGCAGGGTTCTCAATCGAACCCGCAAACGTCGAGATCGCCCTCAAACTCAAGAGCAAGCAGAACACGGTCACACTCAAGACTGTCCCGGTCATGGTCCGCATGGCCCCGCGCGAACTCGCCCGCTTCGATGTCACGCTCAACGAAGCAGACCAGTTTCTCCGCGATGTTAAAGTCACTGGCCCAAGCGACCTGCTCGACCAGCTTACGCGCGATGAATTCAAAGTCGTCGCGACCCTCTCGCTTACCTATGAAGACCTTGAGCGCAGCATCACATCCAAAGAAGCGGTCTTCGCCGACATGCCAAGCAATCTCTCCTTCGATGCCCCAAACCGCCTCATCCGCATCACGGTCAAAAAACGCTGATTTACCGACGAATATGGGCAACTACCGCATCCAGCACGTCGCGGTTATTCGCGCACCGTGGACACTTATGCTGCCCGCCCAGCTTGCCCTTTGACTCCAGCCACGCATGAAAAGTTCCGATCGGCATCGGCGTAATCGTCGGCTCTCCCATCCCCAGTCCCGCCGTCCGCTTCGTCGTGTAATCCACGTTCTGCTTTTTCAAATCAGCATCAAACGCATCGCGGAACACTTTCACGGACGCCGCATCGCTCGCCTGCACCTCAATCGCAAGTTCCAGTCCCGCCTGCCGCCCCGCCGCGGGATACACCGGTGCGGCGGTAAACTCGCCAATCGTCCACCCCGCAGCTCGAGCCGCCACAATCACTGCATTCTCAATATGCTCAACAATCAGGTTCTCACCAAACGCATTGATAAACGCCCGATGCCGCCCCACAATCCTCAATCGACACGGCCCATCGCCGCCATTGCCGGCAAGATCCGCCGGAATCGTGTCAAACTCCACAACATCTCCCAGTACATACCGCCACAAGCCCGCGCACGTGCTCATCACCACCACATACTTCTGCTTCTTTTCAACTTCCCAGCATCCAAACCCGCGCGGGTTGCTCTCATTGATCTCTTCCAGCGGCACAAATTCAAAGAAATTCCCCTGATCGCTGCACAGCCGCATCCCCGGATCGCCCGCAGTGTCCTGCATCGCGATAAACCCTTCCGATGCCGGATACAGCTCCAGCCGATGTGGCAAGTCTGTGTCGCCGCCGCTCCAGGCCTGCCGCACGCGCGGATCAAACGGCGAATACCGCACACCGCCATGCACAAAGATCGTCAGATTGGGCCACACATCGCGCAGGCAATTCACAGTCCGTCCCTGTTCGCGTGCGAGCTCCATCACGCGATTGAAAAGCACCAGGCCCCACGATGGCATGCCGCTCACCATGCGGACATCTTCATTCACGCACCGCTTCGCCATCAACTCAATCTTCGTCGGCCAATGTTTCTCAAGTGCAATCACCGGACCCGGCAGATAAATCTCCGAAATCGGCCAGCGGATGAGCGGCGAAATAATCCCCGACAAATCGCCCGTGCGAATCCCCTTGCTCGAAGTCTCTAGATCACTCGACCCACCCAGGAACAGCGACTTCCCACCCGTTAACCTTGGCAAATTCACGCCAAAACGGCTCATATTCCCGAAGATATCCATCGATGCCTGAAAATTACTCTTCAGCATCGCCTTACTCACCGGAATGTATTTATCCCCCGCCGTCGTCCCCGAAGTCTGCGCAAAATCCTGCACCAGCCCAGGCCACAAAACATCCGGCTCCGCCCCTTCCCTCATCCGCGCAATCAAATCCTTGAACGCATACCAGTCCTTCACCCCAATCACCGACTGATACGCCTTCAGCAAATCGCTTTCGCCCAGAACACTCAACCGCGTGAAATCATGCTGCTTCCCAAAAACCGTATTTCTCGCCGCCGCCAGGTTCCGCCGCAATTGCTTCACCTGCAACCGCGCAGTCTCACGCTTCCAGTATTCAATATCACTCAGCTTCCGAATCCGCGACCACTGCTTCAATCCAAGCCCCGCTCCAATCAGCGAGGTCCATCGATAACCGCCATTGGATGCCGGTTGAGTATTCATAATATTACATCATAGTCCGCGTGCGGTCAATGAATCCGCAAACGCCAGCAGTGCTGCCGAAAACTGCTCCGAACATTCCACCATCGGCACATGCCCGCACTGATCAAACCACACAATCTGCGAATTCGGCAAGAGCTTCAAAAACCCTTCTGCCGCTTCCGGTGGCGTCACAATGTCCTGTTTGCCCCACACAAGTAATGCAGGACATTTAATCGTTGACAACTGACTGCCCAGGTGGTTCTTTCTTGCCGATCGCGACAGCCGCACCATCGCCCGCGCTCCGCCACGTGCCTGCAACGCATTAAACGCGCGATCCAGATCCGCCTCGCGCATCTTCGATTGGTCACAGAACAATTCGCCAATCTTCCGCGCCAGCCATTCGCGGCTCGGCCTGATCTGAATATCCGAAACCATCGATTTCTCAATCAACCCGCTCGAACCCGCCAGCACCAGCGCACGCACCATCGTCGGATGCTCAATCGCCAATCGCAGCGCGACATGCCCGCCAAACGAGTTCCCCGCAATAATCGGCGGCCCATAATTTGGAATAATGTGCTCAGCCAGAAACCGGCTCGTCAATTCCGTCACGCCTTGAATGCAACAGTCGTCGCCCTCAAGCTCCAGCAGCGGCACCTCAAGCATCGTGCATCGCAACTTCGACTGCACGCCCGCCACCACATCTTCCCAGTGTTCGTTCAGTCCCACCAGCCCATGTAGAAAAACGATGGGGGGCCCGGACCCGGAGTCCAGCACTCTGACCGGTACGGGGCGCTTGGCTGGGCCGAGCAAAGTCAGTCCACGAGATGTCGAAGGCACGGTCGTCACGTCCGCGATAGTAGAACGCAACCTGCCCAAAGGTGCACCTAACGCCATGCAACTCACGCTTTCCGCCGCTGAATCATTTCCCTTACCAATCTCTCGTGTTTTTCCAGCGAAAATAGCGACTCCACCTTGTCGCTTATCCGCCCATCGGCCTGTATCACAAAAGCGATCCGACGCACAAAAATGCCGCCTAGAAAGGTCGCCCCATACGCCTTTGTGACGGTCCCAGTGACATCGCTCAACAGCGTAAACCCCAATTTGTACTCATCCGCAAATCGAACTTTCGACTCCGGGTCCTGCCGCGAAATCCCCACGATTTGTATCCCAAGCTCCTTCAAAGCTGGCGTGCAATCCCGATACAAACACGCCTGCCTGGTGCAGATCAACGTGAAATCCGCCGGATAAAAATACAACAGAATCGGCCCCACCTGAAGCAGTTGCGCAAGCGTGACCATCTTTCCCTCGGGGTCCGGCAGCGTAAACGGTGGGGCAGTATCGCCGATTTTCAGCATTCCTGGAGCATATTCCCCAATTGCCTCCATAAAGCCCCTATCTGGCCCTGGCCCCTCGGTCTGTGTACCGTTACCCGGGCTGAGTTTCTCGAGATTCGACACTTTTGAGGTCGCTTCTATGAAACCGCAGGAAATCCATCGCATCTGTGAAACACTGTTCGCACGCCTTCGCCCATCACCCGACTGGGCCGGATTTGAAAACCTCGACACCATTGCCGCCAAAGGCCGCCGCCTCCTCATCCTCTCAGTAGGAAAAGCCTCCGTCTCTCTCGCCAAAGCCCTTATCGCAAAAGTCAATCAGGCCCCCTGCGCCAAAGAACACTGGCACCGCGGCGACTGGAAAGCCGTTGTCACCGTCCCCGCCCACGTCGTCGCCGATTTCGATGTCCGCGCCAAGGTCTACTTCGTAGACCACCCTCACTCAACCCCCCGAAATCACGCCGCCTCAGTCGCCGTCAAAACCGCGATTGAATCTCTCACGCCCGATGACTGCCTGCTCGTCGGCCTTTCCGGCGGCGCATCAGCCCACCTCGCCCTTCCCGCCCCCGGCGTCGACCTGCTCGAAATGGATGCGCTCTTTTCTCACCTTCGCGCATCGGGCGCGAACATCAGCGAACTCAACACCGTTCGCAAACACTGCGGCCTCCTCAAAGGCGGCCGCGCTGCCATGCTCACTCGAGCACACATCGAAGTCTGCGTTCTCTCCGATGTCATCGGCGATCGGCTTGATGTCATCGGCAGTGGGCCCTTCGTCGCTGACCCGACCTCCCTCGCAGATGCTCTCGCCGTCCTCGCCAAGTACAACGCACAATCAATCGCGCCCTCGGTCAACAAAGTTCTCACAAATCCAGCATCAGAAACTCCCAAACCCGGCGACACTCATCTCGCCCGCATCAACCACCGCCTCATCGGTAACAACCAGCGCGCCATCGATGAACTCGCGAAAATCCTCGAAGCTGGCGGCACAAAGGTCCACGAAAAACGCGGGCTGCTCCAGGGCGATGCCGCATCACTCGGCCGCCAGCTCGCCCGCGTCGCATCTGGATTTGTCGCCGCCGGAAAGCATGGCGCAGTGATTTTCGGCGGCGAGCCAACTGTTGATGCACGCAACGCGCCCAAGATTTCCAAAGGCGGTCCAAGTCAGGAACTTGCGCTTGCCAGCGTCATGGAACTCGATCGCCTGAACGTTGATAACGTTTCCATTCTCGCAGTCTCTACTGACGGCATCGATGGAGAATCAGAATTCGCCGGTGCCTGCGGCACGCGCAATGCATGCAAACAGGCCTTCGAACAGGGTACTCCAGCTGCCGAATTTCTCGCGAACCACGACTCTTCCGCTTTCTGGTCTCACTTCAATGGCGCAATTCGTACCGGCTTAAGTGGCACAAATTTAAACCATGTGGCCGCTGCGATTTTTTAGAGGGCTATGGCCCATGGATCTGCGAACCTAACCCGCTTTGTCGGGAGAACGGTGAAACACATGAATTCAGGCACGGTCTCTATGCACAAACTTCTTGCGGCGATGAGCAAACTCGATGCCTCTGATCTTCATATCAAAGTCGGCATCCCCCCGTACTACCGAATTGGCGGGGAACTCAAACACCTTGAGTCTGAACCGCTCGCCCCCGGCGATACCGCGATGCTCGTTGAAGGGCTGTTCACAGATGTTCATCGCGCAAGGTATGAAGAGACCGGGAACGTAGACTTTGCCTGCAATCTCAGTGATGGGGAACGATTCCGCGTCAACGTCTTCCGCAGTGGCGGCAATGTCAATGCCGCAATCCGGCGCGTAAAGAGCGACATTCCCACGTACGTCGACCTGCACCTTCCCGCGATCTACGGCCGCATGATCGAACACGCGACCGATGGAATCGTCATCGTCGTCGGCACTACCGGCTCAGGAAAATCCAGCACTATCGCGGCGATGGTCGAACACCTTAATGCGACTCGCTCTGAGCACATCATTACCGTTGAGGACCCGGTCGAATATCGTTTTGTTCCAAAAAAATCCATCATCAGCCAACGCGAGATCGGGATCGATGTCTCTGATTATCCAACAGCGCTCCGCTATATCGTTCGCGAAGATCCTGATGTGATCTTTATCGGCGAACTGCGCGACAAGGAAACTATTCTTGCTGCGATCCAGGCGGCGGAAACCGGCCATCTTGTGCTTTCGACCATGCACGCCGCGGATGCAATGCAGAGTTTCAGTCGTATCCTTGAATTCTTCCCGCAGACCGAGCATCACTTTATTCGCTCAACCCTTTCGAACACCCTTCGCGGCATCTGCGCTCAGAAATTGCTTCCAACGTTGGAGGATCTTCCTTTCCGGCTCGTCCCTGCAACTGAAGTACTGGTCGCAACTCCGGTCGTGCGTCAAAAGATCCGCAACGGGGAGGATAACGATCTCATACCGCTCATGACAAACCGCGAAGATGGCATGCACACTTTCACCCAGTACCTTGCCGAACTGGTCCGTCGCGAGTGGATACCGATGCACATCGCCATGGATTACTCGCCAAATCCCGATGCTCTGGCCACGGCACTGAAGGGTCTTGAGGTCAAGACCACGACGATCAATCGCGTCCGAAGTCTGTGAGCGTCCGAATCGGGGCCTGCTAAAATAGCTGCATGTCTAAAACCATTCATGTCACTGGTCTGAAACAGAAGATCCTTGAACTCCAGGCGGAAGAGCAGGATTTCCTCGATGGCTGCCGCGGCGTCATTTTCGAACTGCTCGAAGAGGCTGGGATTGAATCATCAGATGATGGCGATTTGCTCGCCGAATGTGATGAACTGGTCCGGGCCTGGCATCGGTCTGACCCGGAGACTCGCACCGATGCGAACCAAATCGTCACTTCCTGTGGCATCATTCTCGGCGACCATCTCGCGCTTGCTCATGATCTGGACTGGGCAGTCTGCGAAGATAAAGACGGTGTTGAACTCTGCCTCTTCCGCAAAGAAAACGAAGTTCTCCTGTTTCCGACCCATTCAGTGGCGAAACGGTTCGGCAGCGGCGCTGAGGGTTTCCTCTCTGAGCTTCATGATCAATTGTCTGCATCGCTCGCGAACATGAAATGATGCGTGTACGTCACTGCGGCTTTCGCACCTTTACATACATCACCAGTTTCCCGCGGCCCTGACGATCACTTTCGGCCGCTTTGTGATCTTCCGGCGATACGCCGCGGCATTCGAACCCGCATTTTTCCAGAATCTTGATCGATGCCGTGTGCCTCTCAAACGTTGTCGCATCTACTCGTACAACGTGTGGGTGCGACATGACCCAGTTGATCAAACACACCGCCGCCTCGCTCGTGAATCCTCGTCCGTAGAACTCGGGCAAGATTCCATATCCGAAATGCGGATTTCCTTCGCTTCCCCATTTTGAGCAGCCGATTGAGCCGATCAGTGTTGGCTGCTCGCTGGCGACGCCGGCTTTGGTGATGATGTACCAACCCCACCAGCCAGCCTGGTCAGGATTGTCTGCGAGTTTCGATGCCATCATTCCTTCAACATCTGCCAGCGTTTCCGGCGGCCAGTTGCTCGGCACCTGTGCCTCAATGATTCGGGCAAAATCCTGTTTGTTGTCGATCGCCGCCGCCGCGGATTCGGCGGTGAACGGGATGAGTCGCAGGCGTTGTGTAAAAAGTTCCAGCATTGATGTTCCTGAAATACTTTAGGAGGTGTGAGGATCACACGCCGCTACGCTTTGGTTCATTCGGAGGACCGTGATGGACCTTTCAGACTATGTTCGTTTCCAAATCAAACACAGCTGTTGGGCGATTGAGCACTTGATCATGCACGCTGGCCGATTGCCCCAGGACGCGATCGAGCAGGATATGAATATCGGTCCCGGTTCGCTGCGAGTCAACATCGCGCACACTATCGAAGCCATGTTCTTTTTCGCCGACTGCTTTGCAGGCAAGACCTACGAAGAGCCTGCGGATTTCGCCCAGTTGAGTTTAACACTCAAGGGCCTTTGCACGCTTCAGTATCGTGCGCACAAGAGCTTGGAAGAAAGCATGCTGGGTGCCATCTCCCGCGGCTTGCCTGCGATGGTGCCGTGGACCGGAACCGATATTGGCGAAATGCCCGCAGCCGCGGCGATCGCTCAAGTTTTTGACCACGCGACGCTGCATCGCACGCAGTGCATCAACATGCTGAAGCGATTGGGTGTTCAGCCTGTGCCGGATCTGGATCCGATGGCATTCTGTATGCCATGAGGCAAGTAGCAGCGAGCGGTAAGGATCACAAGGTACTCGCTCCACACTCCGGACAGATGTTTGTAGTGGGAGGGGTGCTACTAGTGCCGCGGAGGTCATAGCGACAGTGAACACAATGGCCGGGCGGAACTTGTCTTCGGCGAAGCACAACGCATGCACCCCAAGCGAGTGTGGTCAGGACAGCGAGCGGCAGAAACCTGATGCCGATGAATCCATACGGGCTGTTCCAGTAATAACGCCAGATGTACCAGGTTGGAATGTCCATCTCGACGTTTGACCATGCCAGACTCTTGCTTATCGCATCTGCAGATGGATTGGCGGCAAACGACGCCGAACGCACCGTGTTCCCGCCAATAAACAGACCGCCTTGCCCTGCCATGTAATGCACCTCATCGCGATACTCGATGGTTGTCATCCCCGGAAGGGGCGGCGGATGCCGGCCGTATAGAGGTGGGCCTAAACGCACCGCGCTCGTCGTAAACACACTCCGCTCAGTGCAATACAACAGCCCACCCGCAATCCAGAAAAGGATCGCCAGCGCCAGCAACACCCGGCTTAGGCGTTTGAACCAGACAAGTCGGCGTGAATGTCGCGCTGATTTCTGCTCGTGGTTGCTTGCCGTCCGCATGCGTTATGGTACCGCAGTAGGCATCAGTGGTTGCACCCCACGTAATCAATGCACACTCAATAGTCAGTGTGAACCAGTTTTCCCGATCATGGCGCTACACGCGGCTGCACACTCGCGACAGGCTTTGGCGCAGGCCTTCATCTCGTCGCCCTCCATCTTCTCGCACTCTGCAGCGCACTGGTCACAGCTCTTGGCGCAACATTCGCACATTGCCGCGGAGAGTTGACTGTTGCGGCTCAGAAACGCAATGCACATGGCGCAGCAGTCGGCGCAGTCAGCGGCGAGCGCAGCGGTCGACGCGTGTTCGCCTTTGCCCTCTTTTGCAAGAGTCTTGCAATGTTCACTGGCTTTGCCGCATGCTGTTGTGCAAGCGCTGCACATTGCTATGCAGTGGTCCCGGTGATCTTTGCTCGCGGTGTGGGACTTGTCGGGCGGCCGGCTCGACCTGGTTGAGATGGAAAACGCACCGGTGGACGCGGCCATTTCCGCGCCTGCAAGTACCGCAGAACACAAGATTGACGCAAACATGTTTCGACGCATAAGGCAATACTCCTTACCCAGAGTGCTTTTCAGTTGCTCATGCCGCTGTGCGTGCCATGTTCCTGCAGCTGCTGGCACAGGCCTGGCACATCGCCGCTGTCTGTCTCATCATCACATCGTCGCGACCAAGCCGCTGGCAGGATTCGGCGCACGCAATACAAATCTCCACGCAATCCTGGCAAAGATGAGGTGCATGGTGAGAATTGCGCGCCATAAAGCAGGCTACTGCGCAACAAATGTCTGCGCAGTCCCGCATGACTCCCTGATGTGCGGGCGATGCATGTTCGCCGCCGATGTGCAGGCAGTGAAAGCTGCACTGAGAACATTGACTCGCGCACTCAGCGCAAAGCTTCATGCAATCGAGAGTGTCCTTTGATGGCATTTCATGGGACATGGCAGAGTCCTTGTATGGGTTCCCGAGTTTGGCCCATTATGCACGAAGGGAGACCTCAAAATACAGTCGGATAGTTCCCTTATTTAAACTGGGTCGGCCAGTGTGCGAAACTCTGCCGCCACTTGTTAGACGCTTGAGCGGATATCTGACAGTCGCCTTCACCGCGTTTCGTACGTTCAGTGGATCGGAAGCTGCATTTGCAACCAGCTTCTTGGCAAGAATGGTTGCCTTGTTACCAGAGCCGAGTGTCTCTCGGCCTATCTCACGAGACGTTGTCAAACTCCGCGGCGACGGTACTGGTCTTGCCGCTCTCTGCGTTAAACGCCACGAGTTGATGAACCCCTGCATCGGACAAAACGCGCCCCCGTTTTGTCCGGTACCACCCCGCGCCATGCCCGATAACACGCTCTAAACACACAACATTACCTTCTAAACTTGTAATGTTTTCCAGTCCAAAACCTGGGCCCCACCCAGTGAAAACACTGGGTGTACCGGACGCTTTGCGCCCGCGATGCGCGCCCCCTAACACGAAGAAAATTTCGTTTTCTGAAAATTGTTTTTTCGCCCTTCCTGCGCTCCTATCGCCGTTTTTCACTAGTCCGATCGCCCCTACCGGACAAAAAGCGCCCCTCGTTTTGTCCCGCTCCTCCCTCTGTAGGGGACGTGACTGCGCGTCGCATCGCACTTCCCCCGACCCTCTCAGGGTCCTACTCAGGAGCCTCGCCATGTCCAAGTCATCCAAACGCCGTCTCGCCATCGCCGCCATCAAGAACGCCGCCGACAACCAAGTCGCCGCGTCTTGCACTCCGGCCCAGCTCACCCAAGCCGCCGGCACCGCGTCAGCACTCGCAACCCAAGACCCCGCACTTCCGTCATTGGGCCTATTGGTCCCATCGGGCCTATCAGGCCTATCCGACTCTTCTCTCAACTCTCAGCTTTCAACTCTCAACTTGCCTTCAGACCTTGTGTCCAATTCCGCGCCTTTCGCTCCTCCTCTGAACTCTGAAATCTCAAATTTCAAATCGCCTTCTGATTCTGAATCTGCTTCGTCTCTCCCTCTCAACTCTCAACTTTCAACTCTCAACTTGCCTTCCTCTTCCTCCGCGCCGTCTTCCCCATCCACTCCCCTCCTCTCCGCCGCCCGCACCTCTCTCATCGCATCCCTCGCCCCCGACCCCGCCCTCGCCGCCATCACCCCCGATCAAATCTTCATCGACCTCCCTCCTCTCCCACCAGACCCACCCAGCGCCTTCACCGGTCTAACCACCGGGAGAACAACCCAGGACTCCCCTGTTCCTCCCGTAACGCCAGTCCAAGACGAGTTTGCCGACTTTCAAGCCAAAATGCGCGCAGCCATGCGTGAATGGTCTCCCGCCGACCCGCGCATTAAAACCATGCTGGAAAACTACGCGACAATCATGCAGACCGTCACTCTCGAGCGTCTCACAACAACTTTGCCCACTCTCTCCGAGGAAGCCTGGGTCAAAACCAACGCCCAAATCATCCGCCTCCACGCCATCATGGAACGCACCAACTCCCGTCACATTCGCCAGCAGCGCGATGAAGCAGCGCAAGCCCGCCGCGAAGCGCGAGAACTCCAGCGCAAAGAACGTCAAGCTCAAAAAGAACAGGAAGCCATCGCGCGCAACCAGCGCAACAAAGACCGCGAAGAACAACGCCGCCAGCGCGAACAAGCCAAAGCCGACCGCGATGAACAAAAGTACCAGCTCGCCCTGCGCAAACTCGAACTCAAAGAACGCAACGTCAAACTGGATGAAGGAGAAAAGACGCTCGATGAAAAACATGAGCACCACCAAACCTGTGAAGCCCCATCGCGCACCATACAGGGAAATCAACTGGGTTCCTAGGTGTGCGCTCGCTTCGCCTTCAACTCCGCCCGCCACTTCCGTTCCCGCGGGTGATATTCCGTGTGCACTTCTTCAAGCATGGATCGATCGACGTGCGTGTAGATTTCGGTTGTTCCGATGTCGGCGTGGCCGAGGAGTTGCTGGACTACTCGTAAGTCTGCGCCGCCCTGGAGCATGTGGGTTGCGAATGAGTGGCGGAGTGTGTGGGTGTGGACATTGTGCAGGCCGGCGGCGTTGGCGGAGCGTTTTACGATTTTCCAGATCGCGACGCGTTCGAGGGGCTTGCCGCGGTGGGAGAGGAAAATGCGGCCTTTATCCATTCCGGCGGCGTGGATGCTTTCGATCAATTTCGGGCGGCAGTCTTTGAGATAGGTATCGAGGGCGAGTTGGGCTTCTTCGCCGACGGGGACTAAGCGGGTCTTACTGCCTTTACCAAAGACGCGGATGGAATGTTGAGATTCCATGTAGTCGCGGAGGCTGACGGTGGCGGCTTCGGAAGCGCGCAGGCCGCTGGCGTAGATGAGTTCGAGCAATGCGCGGTCGCGGAGGTGGAGGTTGAGTGGGTCGTTGTTGGGGCGGCCGCTGGCTTCGGGGATTTCGATCAGCTTTTTCATTTTGATGGGGCTGATCACATCCGGCAGATTTTTCCAGCGAGTGGGGCGGTCGAGATGGATGCTGGGGTTGGAGGTTGTGATGCCGCGGCCGAGGAGGAATTTGAAGAAGACGCGGATGGAGGCGAGGTGGCGGGTGATGGTGGAGGATTCTTGTTTGCTGGTGGATTTCAGTTTTGCCAAGTGGTCTGAGAGCATGCGGGCGGTGACATCGTTGATGTCTTTTACGCCGCGGTCTGTGAGATCGGCGAGAAGATCGGTGAGATCGCGTTTGTAGGCGGCGATGGTTGCGGGGCTGAGACCGGCTTCGATGCGGTAGTACATAAGAGCATCGCCGAGCTGGCGCGAAAGATCTGGGGCGAGGGGGCGGACCGGTCGCGCGGGGCGGCCTCGACGAGGGGCGGCGGGCGCGACAGGAGCGGGGGATGTGCGGGTGCGGACTGGCATGAACAGAGTCATTTCGGCGTTTAAGGCAGAGTAAGGAAAAAGAAAAAGCGGCCTAGTCATCCCTGACCAAGGCCGCCGAGGAGTAACGAGATGTGAAGGCACTGGGGACTAGGCACTAGGCACTAGGGGAAGTCCAGAGCCGAGGCTTATCCGAGCAACTGCAACACGCTCTGGGGCTGCTGATTTGCGAGCGTCAAGATCTGCGTTGCGGAGGAGACCAGTATCTGCGAGCGGGTGAGCTCGGCAGTTTCCTGGGCAAAGTCGGCATCGCGGATGACGGCTTGTGCGGCCTGAGTATTTTCGTTGGCGATGTTGAGACTGCGGATGGTTGCGCCGACGGTGTTCTGCTGGAAGGCACCGAGGCGGCCGCGGAGTGCGGAGATTTGCGAAGTTGCCTGGGAGACAATTTGCTGAGCGGCGGTGATGTCACCATCGATGACGTTATTGGGGCGACCGGCGGAGAGAGAAGAAAGGAAGCCGAGCGCTTCGCTGCCGAGCTTGCGGACGGCGACGTCGCCGATACCGAGGCTGACGCGGGAAGAGATATCGACCTTGCCGCCGAGCTGGAAGTTGGCGCCGCCGCCGGTGATGCTGAAGGCAGCGAAGTTACCTGCGGTGATAGCTTGAGTTTCGCTCAACGTCATTTCGACATCGAGGAAGTCGGCATTCACGCGGATTTTGCGGCCATCTGAAGTGGCGGTGAGGCCGTTGACTGTGGCGCGGACATTTTGCCCCTGGTCGCGGATGCCGTTTCGGGCGTTCGTGGAAGAGAGAGCAACTGAGGTTGTTCCATCGGCGGTGTTGAAGTCGTCGGCGACCATGGAGGTGATTGCGCCAACGGTCAGAGCACCGTCATCGACAACCTTTACGCTCACGAACTGGTCGCTGCCGTATTCATCGGAGGTGATTTTCACACCGTTACCGGAAACCGTGGCCTGAACGCCGGTGATTTCGGTAAAGGTATTAATAGTGGACATGATTGCGTTGAGCGTGGCGCCGGTAGAGAATGTGAATTCGCGGCTGCCCTTTGCACCTGAAACATCGATGACGAACTGTTCGCCAGTTCCAAGGGTCAGGTTTGCACCGCCAACAGAGAGGAGAAGGCCGCCAAACTGGGCAGATTGTGTGATCTGGACATCGACACTGAGGCTTCCGTTGGAGTATTTCGCGGAGTTGATTTTGAAATCGGTGATGCCGGTTGAGACGCCGGAGGTCTTGAAGTCGAAGTTGCCGTTGAGCAACTTGATTCCCTGGAAGCTGGTGGCGGAGGAGACGCGGTCGATGGTCTGGAGGATGGAGTCGATCTGCAACTGATTTGCATCGCGCTCTTCCTTAGAGAGGCCGGCGGAGGAAGCGGTAGAAGTGATGAGGCCCTGGAGTTCTTCGAGGAGGCCTGAGACTTCCTGAAGTCCGGACTCAGCGATGTTGACGACTTGATCAGCGCGTTCAGCGTTGTTGATGGCTGCGCCAGTCGCTTTGATTTCAGAGCGGAGATTCTCGGAGGCGATGAGGCCTGCGGGATCGTCTTTGCCGCGGTTGATGCGGAGGCCTGTGGAGAGGCGCTCAAGCGCGGTGTTGAGTGAGCCTTTGTTGTGGCTGAGAATGCGGCTTGCGATCATGGACTGAACGTTTGTATTGATGCGACTCATAGTGCTCGCGTCCTTCCCTGAAACTCGGTCTCCGGATGAAGTCCGGCTCTGAACTCCTCGCCTTGAATCTCGAACGTACGAGACTCGCGGCCAGAACCCGGTGAACACCACCGGAGATCCGTGTGTGAGAAAGTCGTTGTTGGACTTTCACACGCAAACGAGATCGACGGCGGGAAGATGCGGGTTAAGCGGGAGGTGAGGTTTATTACGATTCTGGGGGTGGGATGGGTTGTAGCGTGCGCAACGACTGCGCGGGCGAGGCTTTATGGGCACGAAAAAACCCCCCGCCGGTACCGGCGAGGGGTCTGTACTGAAACGTAATCCCCGTTTTATGGGGTTATTTCAGTGATTACTGATTAACCAAGGAGCTGGAGGACGCTCTGTGGCTGCTGATTTGCAAGCGTCAAGATCTGTGTAGCAGACGAGACGAGAATCTGCGAACGTGTGAGGCCCGCAGTTTCTTTGGCGAAGTCTGCATCACGGATGACTGACTGAGCGGCGGCGGTGTTTTCGCTGGCAACGTTGAGGCTGCGAACGGTTGCACCGATGGTGTTTTTCTGGAAGGCACCGAGGCGGCCGCGGAGACCGGAGATCTGGGCGGTTGATTCGCCGACGATCTTCTGAGCAGCGGTGAGGTCACCGTTGATGACGTTGTTGGCCTGGCCCGAAGCGAGTGAAGAGAGGTAGCCGAGTGAGGAATCGCCGAGCTTGCGGACAGCGACATCGGCGATGCCGAGGCTGACCTTGGAACCGATGTCAACCTTGCCGCCGAGCTGGAAGTTCGCGCCACCACCGGTGATGGAGAAGGCGTTGACTGAGCCGAGGGTCTGCGACTGACCGGTAGCCATGGTCATGGCGACGTCGAGGAAGTCGGTATTGATGCGGATGTTTTTGCCATCGGTGGTCGCGGCGACGCCGTTGACAGTTGCGCGGACATTCTGGCCCTGATCGCGGACGCCGTTGCTCGCGGCAGAAGTGTTAAGGAGGTAGGAGTTGGAGCCAAGAGCATTGAAGTCGTTGGCGTCGAGATCAGCGATTGAACCTTCGGTGGTGAGGCCGCCAGCGTTGACGATCTTGACGTTGACGAACTGATCCGTGCCGAATTCGGCAGATTCAATGCGGAGGGCAGTGCCGGAGACTGCGGCCTGGACGCCGGTCGTGGCGGTGAAGGTGTTAATAGAGGACATGATCGAGTCAAGTGAGGTTTCGTCAGAGAAGGTGAGTTCGCGGCTGCCCTTGGCGCCGGTGACTTCAATCACGAACTGATTGCTGCCAGCGAGGTTGAGGTTGGCGCCGCCGACTGACATGACCAGGCCTGCCTGCTGAGCAGACTGCGTGACCTGGACATCGATACGGAGGCTGTCGCCGGAGAACTTGGCGGAGTTGATCTTGTAGTCGGTGATTCCGGTTGAGACGCCGGAGGTTTTGAAATCGAAGTTGCCGTTCAGGAGCTTGATTCCCTGGAAGCTGGTCGCCGCGGAGATGCGGTCGATAGTCTGGAGAATCGAGTCGATTTGCAGCTGATTTGCCTGTTTTTCTTCCTTTGAGAGACCAGCGGAAGAAGCGGTGGAAGTGATGAGGCCCTGGAGTTCTTCCAGGAGACCAGAGACTTCCTGCAGACCACCTTCGGCGATGCCGACGACTTGATCAGCGCGTTCGGCGTTGCCGACTGCGGCGTTGATCGAGCGGAGCTCGCTGCCGAGGTTGTTGCTCGCGATCAAGCCTGCCGGATCATCTGATCCGCGGTTGATACGAATACCGGTCGACAGTCGCTCCAGCGACTTGTTGAGCGATGCCTTGTTCATGCCGAGCATCCGCTCAGCGGCCAGGGAGGTAACGTTAGTATTAATCCGACTCATGGGGTTCTTCCTTGAACTTCAGTTCAGTACATACCTGTAAGCTCACGGCTTTTAATTGATGAGTCAACGCTCACCGGCCGTACGGGAGGTCTTTTCGGCGGCAAGCGTGTATGACATCTGGTCCGGATGTGAAGAACGTGCGACTTAAGCAAGCACGCCCCAGAACTGTCGGCATAGACGGAATAGACGAAAAAAGAAACTCCCCCGAGCACCAAGCTCAGGGGAGTAGATTGTGAGTTATTTTACTGCCGTGCGGCAGGATTACTTATCAGGACCTGTTATCAGCCCAGGAGCTGGAGGACGTTCTGTGGCTGCTGATTGGCCATGCTCAAGATCTGGGTCGCGGACGACGTCAAGATCTGTGAACGGGTGAGCGCGGCGGTTTCAGTTGCGAAGTTTGCATCGCGGATGACTGACTGAGCAGCCGCGGTGTTTTCGCTGGCGACGTTCAAGCTGCGGATGGTTGCGCCGATGGTGTTCTTCTGGAAAGCACCGAGGCGGCCGCGAAGAGCGGAGATCTGGCCGGTCGACTCGGCGATGATCTTCTGTGCTTCATTGAGGTCGCCATCGACCACGTTGTTGGCCTGACCGGAAGCGAGTGAGCTGAGGAAACCAGTGCCGCTGGAACCGAGCTTGCGGACGGCGACGTCGGAGATACCAAGGCTGACCTTGGAGCCGATGTCGACCTTGCCGCCGAGCTGGAAGTCAGCGCCGCCGCCGGTGACGGTGAATGCGGAGACTGAACCCAGTGCCTGGGCGGTGGAAGTTGTGAAGGTCATCTGAACGTCGAGGAAGTCGGTGTTGACGCGGAGGTTCTTGCCGTCGGTAGTAGCTGCGATGCCGTTGACGGTTGCGCCCATGTTCTGACCGAGGTCGCGGATGCCGTTGGTCGCGCTGGAAGAGTTGAGTGCGTTGATGGTGGTACCGACTGAGTTGTAGTCGTCAGAGTCGAGGTCAGCGATGGAGCCAGCCGTTCCCAGGCCGCCGTCGTCAACGACCTTGACGTTGAGGAACTGATCAGCGCCGAATTCCTGCGAGCTGAGGCGGATGGCGTTACCTGAGGTGTCTGCTTCGACGCCGGTGGTATCGCTGAAAGTATTGATTGCGGACATGATCTGGTCAACGCTTGTGCCGGTGGAGAAGGTCAGCTGACGGCTGCCCTTGTTACCGGTAACTTCGATGACGAAGGTTTCGCCGGTGCCGAGCGAGAGGCTTGAGCCGCCGACGGACATGACCATACCGGCCTGCTGAGCAGACTGGGTGACCTGAACATCGACATTGAGCTGGCTGCCAGAGAACTTGGCCGAATTGATCTTGAAGTCGCTGACGCCGGTGGAGACGTTTGTGGTCTTAAAGTCAAAGTTACCGTTGAGGAGCTTGATGCCCTGGAAGCTTGTAGCTGAGGAGACGCGATCGATGGTCTGGAGGATCGAGTCGATCTGGAGCTGATTGGCCTGTTTTTCTTCCTTTGAGAGGCCAGCGGTAGAAGCTGTAGAAGTGATGAGGCCCTGGAGTTCTTCCAAGAGACCTGAGACTTCCTGGAGGCCGCCTTCGGCGATGCCGACGACCTGATCGGCGCGCTCAGCGTTACCGACTGCTGAGTTGAGGCCCTTCAATTCGTTGGCCAGGTTGTTGCTGGCGATGAGGCCTGCCGGATCATCTGATCCGCGATTGATACGCAGACCTGTAGAAAGACGCTCGAGCGACTTATTGAGCATGCCCTTGTTCGAGTTAAGGACGCGCTCCGCAATCATTGACTGCACGTTTGTATTGATACGACTCATTCGATGCCTCCGTGTGCTACAACACTTCAGGTAACGCAGATTTGCGCTGCCTTGCAATTCATGGCCGCGGGCAAAGCTCCTCGGCGACCTGATTCATCTGCGAACATCGCAGGTGATCGGGAAGCGATATCCGTATCGCTTCCTGGATTCAGTACGTGCGGACGAGCACGCGTGAACCCGGTGTAGACATCGGTGGCCGCAAATGATGTCTAAAGAATGAGAACGTTTTGCGGGTCTTCGAAGGGCGCGCATAGGGGCTGCGCCGCCTAAGGCTGGTCCTACAACCAAAGGTGCGATAAAGCTGATGAGGTGAAGAAAAGTTGTATGCGGAGTGGAGGGTTTATTCGTGTACTTGAGAGGCAGAAGAGTCTGGAAACAAGACGGGCTTGACCAAGATGGTCAAGCCCGTGAGAATGAACTTCAATTGTCGAGAGATATTTAGCCCAGAAGCTGGAGAACCTGCTGGCTCTGCTGGTTTGCCAGTCCGAGAATGCTGGTTCCGGCGGAGGTCAAGATCTGAGCGCGAGTGAGTTTGCTGGTTTCGAAGGCGAAATCGGCATCGCGGATGCGAGATTCACTGGCGGATAAGTTCTCAAAGGCACTTTGAAGTGAGCGAGTGTTGGTCTGGAGCACGTTCTTTTCGAATGCGCCCAGGCGTCCGCGGAGGATTGAGATTTCATCTACGGCCTGATCGAGGATATCAGACGCGATTGAGAAATCGCTGCGGAGGACGGACGCGGCAAGAGAGTTGGTAGAGCCGTCCTTAAGAGTGGAGAGATACTCGACGCGACCGCCATTAAGGATGCCGCCGAGATTGGAGGCGGTGATGGTGGGAAGTCCGAGATTTGCCTGTTGAAGGGCGGTGACATCCTGGCCGAGCTGGAAGAGTGCGCCGCCACCGGTAATAGTAAAGCTCGAAATCGCGGCGGTGGGGCGGATAGCGAGATCTTCGTGTAACAGGAGATCGGCGGAGAGGGAACTGGAGTTAGTGGCGATCTTGAGGCCGCGGCCTGTCGCCATGTTGCCGTTGATGAGCGCCACGACATCGCGACCTTCATCGCGTTCGCCGTTGATCATTCCGACCCAGGTGGAGAAGTTGGGGTCGCCGGCGGCGGCGTTATCGAACTTGTAAAGCTTGCCTGAGAAGAAGTCGCTGGCGGGATCAGGGCGTGCGAGGCGGCGGACGTTGACGAAATCGCCAGAGCCGTAGTTCTCGGTCTTAAAGCGGATGCCCGCAGTGCCGCTGACGGTGACGCTTTCGGCTTCGACGCCGGTGAGAGCTGTCATGCGATTGACGGCATCAATGAGGTTCTGGAGTGTGGCGCTCTGAGGGAGGCTGATGACTTCGACGCCGCGGGAGCCAGCGATTTCGATCGTGACAGCGGAGACCATGCGTCCTGGATTGACTGAGCTGTCGCCACGGAAGTAGATTTCGCCTTTTTGAGCGCTGGTGACGACATCGACATCAACCTGAACGCTTCCGTTATTGACGAAGTTTGCGCCGTAGATTTGCGCGTTGGAGATCGCGGAAGACTGGACGCCGGAGAGGCGGTAGTCGAGCGTTCCGTTGAGGAGCTTGAGGCCACCGAAGCTGGTGGTATTGCTGATTCTGGTGATGGAATCGATCGCGGAGTCGATCTGGAGCTGGTTGGCGCTGCGTTCCTCTGGAGAACTGCCACCGGTGTTGGCGGCTTCGACGACGAGCGACTTGATGGAATTCAAGAGGTCGCTGACTTCGGCGAGCGCAGCTTCGGTGGTAGAGATGACGCTGGAAGCGCGGTCAGAGTTCTTGACGGCGGAGGCGACACCCTGGATGTCGGACCTGAGCCGTTCAGAAACGATGAGACCGGCGGGGTCGTCTGCACCGCGGTTGATTCGCAGGCCTGTGGAGAGTCGTTCGAGCCGAAGCTGAAGCTCTTTCGAGGACTTGACCAAGTTGCTCTGGGCAACGACGCTTGAGATGTTCGTATTTATTCGACTCATTACAATCCTCCGTGACTGCTCTCAGGTTTGAGGCTGGAGCCTGTCGGAGTCCTCCGACTTGTTTCGGTTACTGCACCTTACCGATACGCTGTTCCGAAGTACGACGATTCAGAGTTTGGCTATCCGTGCCTGGTTTGGCAAGGGGTTGCGTAGATTCTGTTTCGTCGGTGAGTTTGAGTTCGCTGCGAACCGTGCCATTGGTAGACCCGGAAGTGAGGCGCGAAGTGTTGTTTCGAGCCGGGGTCTTGGCCGGTCCAGGCGCGACTGAACCCGGTTTTGCGGCGGCGAGCGTGGAGAGGTCGGCGCCGGAGATCCGGGCGGCCTGTTCATTCTCGCGTTTGATTGATTCGTACACTTCTTTACGGTGGACAGCGATGCGCGTTGGGGCAGTGATTCCCAAGCGAACTTTATCGCCACGAATGTCGACGACGGTGATTTCGATCTCATCGCCGATCATGATTGTTTCGTCTCTTTGACGCGAAAGTACCAGCATTTGTCGGGCTCCCGAATCCGTTCAGGCCCTTGTCAGGCAGGCCGCAACATATTGGCCTGCCGTCCCATCCCTGGGACAAGTATCCCACGCGGCGAGCGGTGAAGCACGCGGCAATGGGCACGAACCGAATTGTCGAACGCACGCGGGTGAACGCGTGCGGAAAAGTCAGGCAGACATGGCACGAGCGCCGGTCGCGGTCGTGACACTTGGTGCGACCTTGACGAGCGGGTGGCGGGTGGTCCAGCGTTTTTCAGCCAGAACCATCTGTTCACCAGAGCGAGTCAGGGTGTTGATGACGATTGGCCCCTGGAGATTTCCGGTGAGCGTTTCGTCGATCTTGTTGACGATGACAAAAACCTGAGCGTCTTCGAGCTTGCTGACGCCAAGTTCTTCCATCTGCTCAGCGCGGATGGGAACATTGAAGTCAGGCACGAAGAGCGAGGGATCAGTCACGACAAAAGCCAACGCGGGATCTTCAACTGATTGAAGCCAGAAGAAGCATGCGTCGTCGTTGGGTTCCAGAAGACAGAACCGCCGTGCTGAGCCAAAGCCCAGCAAGCCTTTAGGGAAATTGATCACGCGATCTTCGCGAATGTCGATCACGCCAAATCGAGTCGTCCGAACTTCCATCGGTGCGCTCCGTCCAAAATACGGCCGTTGTGCGTCCTGCTTATGCCGGTTTCTTCCAGAAACCGGCTCGTTCCACGAAATGGAGTCTCGGGCCGAGCGAGACACCAACCAAGTGACGGACCTGAGCGTTAACCCAGGAAGTCCATGAGCGAGAGCTGCCGTGCGCTGCTTGTGACACGCATGGCGGCTTCGAGCTGCGTTTGCAGCAGGCTGAACCTGCTTGCTGCGGACGCGTAGTCCACATCAGCGAGATCGCTGCGGAGCTTTTCGTCAAGCGTGCCGCGATCCTGCTCAAACGTCTCAGCGCTTTCGACACGCTGAGCGAAGCTTCCCACCAGTCCTCGAGTCTCGGCGACGCGATCGGTGGAAGTCCCGAGCTTCTCCCCCGCAAGTGCTATGCCAACTGTGTCGTTTGCCAGCAAACTGTCGCGAAGATCGATCAAATGTGTGAAAAGATTGTCGACGCGCACTTTGGCACGGTCTTCAGTCGAGAGTGTGCCTGAAGTCTGATCCCACGTTCCGGTGATGAAGCCGAGTTGTTCGGCTGCGCCAGAGTTGTTTCGAGCGTTGACAGTCAATCGATTGGTGAAAGATGAGGATTGAGTGAGGGTGAGTGCGTTGGTAGTGGGTGAAAGAGCGGCAACAAGGCTGTTCGTGGGAAGACCCAGGGCGGTGAGTTGTGATGTTGCCTCAGAGTTAATGCGATTGATGACCGACTGAACATTGAGTATGTCTTGCGGGCGCAGATCGATGGTGAGCGCGGTACCTGCGCTATCGCCGAGGTGGATCTCAAAGTCGATGTTGAGTTCAGGAGTGACATTGCCGGAGATCGGATCGGTCTGACCGGTGACGATGTCAACGCCGCGGCCGTCGTTGAAATCGGTGAGCCTCGTCGTCGCGCTGAGGCTGCGTATGCCGAGCGCTGTGGCGGTCTGGTTGGTTGCGGAGACCTCTTCGATGCTGAGGCCAAAGGCGCGGGACCCGGCGATTTCGTTGAGGACATCGATTCCATCGCCAGCCTGGTTGATTTGAACACGCAAGCCCAGGTTGGTGGATTCGATTGCGTTCTTGATGTCTTCGATGGTGGATGCGCCGGAAAGATCGACAACTGCGGTGCGGCCCATGTTATTGACGCGAAGCTGCCCTAAAGAGGGGGGTTGCGCAAGGCCCGCGAGGCTGGATATCGAGGATTGCATCGTGAGCCTGGGCTGCACGTTGACGCCCGCGGATGTTGTTGCAGAGAAAGAGAAGGGCGTTGCAGCGGTGAGACCCAGGTCTTGGGCGGTAAAGCTACCGGTGAGGTCGAAGAACTGCACGGTGTTGGTGCCGGTGACATCGAGTGTGAGCGAGCCGCCGGAAACGCTGATTCCGCCTGAACCCATGACGGTGACGCCGGTGTCGGTCTGTTCGGCGACAACGGCGGCGTTGATTCGTTTGATCACATCTTCAATGGTGTCCGCGCCAACGAGGTCGATCTGGCGGCGCGTGCCGCTGTTAATGGAGATTTCGATGGATCCAGCAGTGACGCCGAGGCTGCGTGCACCGGAGAGGCTGCTGAGGCTGGTGGCGACCGTGAGGTTGGGGTTGAGGTCAACATCGCCGCGGATTCGGCCGGACGTTGCGCCCAGGGCGTGCGGACCGGCAATTGTGACTGGTACGGCGGCGGCCTGACCCAGGTCGGTAACGATTCCAGTGTCGGTGCCGGTGTAGCGGAAACCACCGAGGATCTCTTCGATGGGGAGGGTGCTGGTTTTGGAGCCGCCAAAGAGATAGCCGCCTTCGCCTTGGCGATGGGAAAGGTTGAGCAGGCTGGCAATCATCTGGCTGACGACTGTGGCCTGGCCAGCGCGTTCGGTTGCGCTGGATCCGAGGTTGATTTGGGTGGCGGCGATGTCTTTTGCTTCGCGGGAGAGGTCGTTGGCCTCACCGAGGGCGTTATCGAGGATGCCGAGGGAAGCTTTTGCGCTGGAGAAATTGCGCTGGACCTGGGTGCTGATGGCCATGCGACGGTCGACTGTTGAAATGAGGGCTGCTTTAACCGGGTCGTCGCTGTAGCGGTTGATGGCGCGGCCGGTTGAAAGCTGATTGCTGAGCTGGTGGATACCGAGCTGGGTACGAGTGATGTTGCCAAGAGCGCTCTGGCTGAACCAGAGGTCGGGAGCTCGGAATGCACCGGTTGAAGAGATCGTCATAGGTATTCTCACACGAGCTGCATGAGGGTCTGCATGAGTTGGTCTGCGATTTGGATGACGCGTGCTGCGCCCTGATATTGACGTTGGAAAGCGAGCATGTTGATGCTCTCTTCATCGCTGGAAACGCCGCTGACGGAGGCTCGCTGGCCTTCGAGATTCTGGCGGACGATGAGTGTGGCTTCGGCCTGATTGCGGGCGGTGCCAGCATCGTTGCCAAATTCCTGAGCGATCTGGCTCCACGCTTCGCCGAAACCGATGTTGCCGAGCGAAGGGTTAGGCGTTTCGCGGAGGAGCGCCATTTGCAGGGCATTGGCGTTTTCGACGAATGTACCGTTTTGAATACGACCCACGGCAAGAGTCTGCGGATGTGTTTCGAGTTCAGAACGCATCTCGATGTCGGCAGCACCCGTGCCGGTAAAGAAGCTGTTGACGCCGGTGACGGCGAGCAGGTCGGATGTGTCTTCGGTGAATGAGAAGGTGTAGCCGACGGCGGCATCGACTTTGAGTTTGCCATCGGGGGTGACAGAGCCCGTGATGCCGGAAATAGCAGAGAATGCGGCGACAATGTCGTTGATCGTCGTGTCATCGGCCGTGCCAGAGAGGCCAGCATCGGTGAGACCATCGAGGTCGACATTGATGCGAACCGTTTGAGTTTGATTGGTGGTTGTGTTCTTGACCTGAATCGTGATGCCGCCGTTTTTCGCGGCAAAGGGAAGCGCCGCGAAGCTGGCGTTGTCGGGGTCGTTGATCGGCCGTGAGCGGTCGGCGAGGGCGACTTGTGTTGAACCAGTGAGACTGGTAAAGCCGGCGGCGGTGGTGCCTGTAGAGTGGAGTCGATTGACCTGGAGAATGAGTTCAGCGGCGATTCGATCGAGCTGGTCGAGGGTCCCTTGCACGGAGTTCTCACGGCCTGCGAGCAGGGCGCCGATTTGGCCCGACTGAACCTCTACGCGTTCTGGCTTGGTCTTGGTAACAAGTCGGGCGGTTGTGCCATCGCCATCGGCTTCGAGTTTGAGTTCCAGGCCGCGTGAACGACCGCCCAGGACGACGGGAGTGGAACCGACCAGGACATCGATGGTTCCATTTTCGCGGTCGACGCTGGAGACTTCCATGAGTTCTGAAAGTTCAGCGAGTTTCTGACCACGTTGATCGCGGAGTGCGTTGGCTTCCTGCTCGCCGCCGCCTTCGGTGTTGGCGATCTGGACGTTGAGCTCGGCAATCTGGGTGAGCAGTGTGTCAGCGCGGCGCACTGAAGCGGAAAGCTGGCTGTCGATCTGATTGGTTGCACCGGAGAGATTTTCACGCAGGCGCTGCATGTATTCAGCGAGGCGAACGCCTTGTTGAACGACGATGTTGCTGGTCTGTGTTCCGTTGGCGCGTTCGGACCAGGCGTTGAAGAACTGCGAGAATTCGTTTGAGAGATCGTTTTCGCCGATGGTTCCGAGGATGGACTCGACCTGGCTCTTGAGTTGATAGGCGTTACGGGCTGAGGCTTCATCGCTGGTTGCGCTGCGTAAGCGAGCTTCGAGAGCTTCATCGACCGAGCGACGGATGTTCTGGATGTTTACGCCGCGGCCGGAGCGATCTGCGAGTGTGCTGTTGGCGGTGCCGGCGATGTTGGAAAGCGAAACGAGCTGGCGGGAATAGCCAGCAGTGGAAACGTTGGCGAGGTTGTTGCCGGTAACCTGCAAGCCAACCTGGCTGGCGTTGAGAGCGGTACGACCGATGTTGATTGCGCCTGTGAGGCTCATGAGTGTGCTTCCTTACATGCGAACATCGAAACCTGCGGCCATGCTGGTGGTGCGAATATGACCTTGATTGCCGTAAATGCCGGTGCCAGACATGGCGCGAGCGGCTTGACGCGTGAGACCTTCCATGTGACCTGCGAGCATGGAAGCTGCTCGACCGACTGCCTGGTGCTCTTCCTTGACGCGCTGCATTGCGGCGAGCGCGCTGGCTGCGAGCGCGAGAAGACCTTCACGCATGGATTGCGGAGCTTCCTGGCAGAGGAAACGGAGGGTGATCGGCGCGCCGGAGGCTGGGCGCTTCATGTTTTTACTTACGCGATTGACGAGGTCGTTGCGATTGTGCTCGAGGGTCGCGATGCGGCCGAGAACGGTCTGCTGCTGAGTGGTGATCCGCTCGATCGCGGCGGTGTCGGCCTTGCGGATTGCTTCACGTTGTTGTTGTGCGAGGATGAGCAGGCCCTGATTCTCGCGCAAGAGCGAGGTGAGAAGGACTTGAAGAAGATTGCAATCCTGAGGCGTCATGGTGATCGACGATGTGGCGGCAGGTGCGTTTTTCATGAAGCTCCCTTGACGTTGGCAGTTGCAGGGTCTGGGGTCTGAAGCCGCGAAGCGTTGGCTTTTTCAGCTGATTTGAGCAGGTTTCGCGAGATGCGATCGACGATTGCCCAGTTGCCGCGTTTGACCATGTCGGTGGCGAGGTGGCTGTCCATGAGCGAACCCATCTGCTTTTCGGCGGCGGTCATTCCAAAGGGAGGCGAGGCATCGCGTGCTTCCCGAGCTTGCTTGAGCAATGGAAGGACAAGCGAGCCGGCGACGTATTTCTCGGCAACTTCGCGGATCTTCGCGGGGTCGGTGGTGGTGCGAGGAGTCTGGATCTTTCCGAGCATGTTGGCGAAAGTCTGCTGATTCGACGACATGGTGGATGCGTGTGCCCGCGGCAATTGCTGCTGGCGAATCGTGCTGATCTTGGCGCCGAGGCTTGAAGCGATGTCGAGCATGTTCAAGTTCCTTTAGTCGATAATGATCTTGGCTTTGAGCGCGCCCATTTTGTAAAGCATCTGGAGAATGTCGACCTGTTCGTCCAAGGCAACATCAAGC
The DNA here is from genome assembly GCA_964484185.1 of uncultured Phycisphaeraceae bacterium. Lineage (GTDB taxonomy): Bacteria > Planctomycetota > Phycisphaerae > Phycisphaerales > UBA1924 > F1-120-MAGs238. The sequence goes on along the minus strand of CAZAEQ010000007.1, from coordinate 66,829 downwards.
TGTTTCATTGCGGCGACGAGCTCAGAGAGTTTCGCGGTTTCAGATGCGGTGCCTTTGGGAAGTTGAATGCTGGTCACGCGATCGCGTCTCACGAGCGGGTCGTCTGCGGTGGGAATTGGCACGGGCAAGATTGTGGAAATTGTCAAGTTTTTATGGGTAATTGCGACCGGGCTCACGGTCACGTTGCCAGTGAGAATGATTGACCCAGACCGTTGATTGACGATGACGGTTGCCGGCATGCTGGTGACATTGACCGTTGCGCCAAGGCAATCGCGGAGGAAGTTTGCCTTTTGAGCACGCTCGTTTGTTGGCACTTCAACACGAACAGTGCGATCGTCGATCACCTTGGCGACGAGCGGACCAGAGAGGCTTGCTTCACCATTGATGGCTTGAGCAACCGCGGCGACTGTTCCCCAGCCAACATAGTTTGGTTGAAGAATGAGGTCGAATGTATCGCCGGGCGGTTCCATGCGGATGTCTTCGAGGATCTGAACTCCGCCGCGGACTCGGGCGGAAGTCGGGGTAGAGGAGTCATCGAGTTCGATCGCGCCTTCGGCCATTCCCCAAAGTGTGGGATCGCCTTTGAATGGGCCGCGGAGTGGAGCGAGATAAAGGCGGCCGCCCTTGAGGCTTTTTGCGGTGCCGAGCGTTGAGATGTGAGCATCAAAGCGATCGTTGCGGAGTGCGCCAGATTCGGGGATGTCGCAGGTGACCATGACTATGGCGATCGCGCTGCTCTTTTCGATTTCACGCACGTTGGCGACGGGTACACCGGCGTTTTGCAGGACCTGCATGAGCGGGCGTGCGGTGGCAAGTTCTTTGCCAGAGTCGCCGGTGTTGTTCAGGCCCATGACCAGACCAACACCCCAGATGACGCTTCGACCCTGGCCAGAAAGCCGCGCAAAATCCTGTACCTGCTGAGCCGAAGCGGCGGCAGCGAGCGCAAGAATCGCGAAGATGGCAGAAAGGCGACACAGCATGACAGCCTCCGGCTGAACAGATGCGGGAACGGACCCGCGAGAATCAATTACGCAATTGCTGTGCCACGGGGCGAGCGGAAATCAGAAGGCGAAGATGGCCTCAAACAACCGTGGGATCCATCCCTTGGTTGCTGAATCTTTTACCTGGCCGTCGGCCTTGCTTGTGATTGTGAGTTCTGCGAGCTGGCTTGAGAGCACCGTGTTAGCGTTGGTGATGTCGTCGGTGCGACATTCGCCGCTGAGGACGAGGACCGTCGCCTCTTCGTTCTTCTTGATTTCCTTGCGAGCTTCGATGACGAGCGTGCCGTTGGGCTTCACGTCTATGACCTTGGCGGTGATGCGGGCGTTGAAGCGATCGCTGCGGTCGTAGGTGCCTTCGCCTTTGAACTTGTTGTTGGCATCGAGCCCGACTTCGGGCTTGGGGCTGAGCGTGCGTCCGGCGAGCTGCCCATCGAGAAATGCTTCCAGGCTTGGAAACTTGCTCAATTCTGCGGAGATTTCGTAGTCTTTCTTGGTGTCCAGCTTCTGCTTGCTGCTTTCGCGGCTGGTTTCATCGACCACGATTGTGACCAGGTCGTGCAGCGCGAATTTCCTGGGTGTGGGCGGCTCGACAAACAGAAAGCTGACTTCGCGGAGATTGGCGGCGGAATCCGGCTTTCCGGCATCATCGAGTTTGACCTCGGGCTTGCGCAGGTACAGGCTCTGGGCGGAGGCTTGCGAAGCGATGGCGGCGAGGATTGTCAGCGAGATGAAGTGTTTCATCGGGATTTCCTTAGTGGGCGGCGAGAGGAGAGCCAGAGACTGTCATGATGGCGCGGCCGGCGCTTTCGACGCGGGCTTCGAATGAGCGTGTGTCTTTCTTGTCTTTGGCAGATGCGGGCGCGAACTTGATGGTGTCGCCGACTTTGCCATTTTCCAGAGCGCGAGCCTGAGTCTTGACGACGAATGAGCCGGAAATGACGTGAACCGAGCAGAGTTGGCCGCGTTTTATGGCGATTGCCTGCTCAATGTCGTTGTCCATAATTGCCTGACCGGGATTGAGTTTGCCGGCTCGGACGATGGATCCAATAGCAGTGTCGGTCGCAGCGGGTTTGGTCGCGATTCCGAGCCACTGCTGATCGAGGAGGGTGTTGTCGAGCGTGACGACATCGCCTTTTTTGAGCAAAGACTTGGCGACTGCGACATCGCGGAGAACATCAACGCCGATGCGGATGGTTCCGGAGGCGATGAGCGTGTGCCCGAGTTCGCCGCGGTTTTCGTAGATGCTGAGTTGAAGTGGCATGCGGTCGGCAGCGCCGATGGGTTTGAGTTCAACGACGCGGCCCGTGGTTGGTTGATCCAGGAGCTTGCGGTCGGCATCGTCAAACTTCAGACGGAGTTTTTCTGGTGCGACGCCCAAGAGTTCAGAAATGCGGCGGGGAATGAGGTCGCGAACAACGGGACCTTGCGGGGCGGCAGCGATGGGGGCGGTTGAGTCTTCTTTGGCGGCTGGCCTGGGAGCCGGTGGCGAAACCATGCATGCGCTGCCGTGAAATGTGAGCTTTCCCAGGTTGATGTTGCGGACTGTGGAAAGTGCGTGAGAGACTTCTTCGAGCGTGATTCGGACGCCGGAGCGCGGGACGCCACTGACGATTGCTGTGTCGGCGAGCGCGAGCGCTTCGGGGCCCTGAAGGTCGGCGATGTCGCCAAGATGGACGGTGCCGGGGGAAAGCGTAACTTCGCGGCGGAGCGAGATGGAACCATCGGCGAGCGCAAGCGAAGCGGTGGTCGCGAGAGCGAGAAGGGTGATGAATGTGCGAGTGATCATGGCCGGATCGCTTTCGGGCTATTAGTTACGGAGCTGGGCGACGGACTTGAGGGCTTCATCTGCCGCGCGGATGCTCTGGCTGTTGAATTCGAATGCACGCTGGGTGCGAATGAGTTCGATGAGTTCGCGAGTGGGGTCGACGTTTGATTCCTCGAGCATTCCCTGCTTGAGCGTGCCGCGGGCATCGGAGCCGGGGTTGCCGGAAACTGGCGCGCCGCTGGCGGCGGTGTCTTTGAAGAGATTCTCACCGAGTGATTCGAGGCCTGCAGGGTTTACAAAGGTGGCGAGTTCGAGTTGGCCGACGGACTGAGGCGTGGTTTCGCCGGGAATTGTTGCGAAAACCTGGCCATCGGCGGCGATTGATATTTTGGTGGCGTTGTCGGGAATCGAGATTGCAGGCTCAAGGCGGCGGCCGACATCGTTCGCCAGGACCAGTTCGCGATTGCTGTTGAGCGTGAAATTGCCAGCGCGGGTGTAGGCGACGCCGCCTTTTTCGGGCTCGACTTTCACTTTGAAGAAGCCGTTGCCCTCGATTGCGAGATCAAGTTCGTTGCTGGTGACGGTTGGTGCACCTTGCTGGAATGATTTCTGTGTACCCGAGACTTTGACGCCCAGGCCCACGTAAAGGCCGATGGGGCGCTGGTCGCCGTTGGCGTTTTCGACACCGGGTTGGCTTTTTTCGATGTAGAGGAGGTCCTGGAAATTGGTGCGGTCGGCTTTGAAGCCAACGGTGTTGATGTTGGCGAGGTTGTTGGCCACGACATCGAGCGCAGTATTGAACGCTGAGAGCGCAGAAGAGGCCGATTGAAGTGCATTAATAGCCATGTACTAGTCCTTCCAAACTATCCGATACGTCCAAACTGATTGATTGCTCGATCAATGACGCGGTCGTGAGCCTGCATCATGCGGATGTTGCCATCCACATCGCGGGCGGCGGATTGAACCGCCATGAGTGCTGTGATTTCGTCGACGCCGGATGATTCAAGTGCGCCTTGAATCACATCGGCCCGGGCGGGGAATTTGCTGGTCATTGCTTCGGCATCCGCGAGAAAGAGGCTCTCGCCAAGCTTCTTCAACTTGGATTTGTCGGCGATGTCGATCACCTGAAGCCTGGCGATCTCCGTGCGATTTTGCACAATTGAGCCTGATGGCTGAATCGTGATTGGGCCTGCATCGGGGATTTCAATCGTGCGGCCCTGCGTGTCGAGCACGGGTTGACCGGAGCCAGAAAGCACGAGGCGGCCCTGACTGTTGCGGGCAAAGCGGCCATCGCGGGTGAGTCGGACACGGTCGGAGTTGTTGTCGGAAGAGTCACGAACGACGAAGAAGCCTTCGCCGCGGAGTGCGACGTTCATGTCGTTGAATGTGTATTCGAGTGAGCCCTGGCCGTAATTGACGCGGTTGGGGGCCATCATGACGCCGCCGCCAAGTTTTTCGAGTAGCTTGTTGGAAGGGAGAAAGCTGAGGCCGTCTTCAACAGTGGCGGCGTCGCGGGCTTTGGCGAGCGGAATGTCGGCTTTGTAGCCTGTGGTGTTGATGTTGGCGAGGTTGTTGGCCCAGACATCTTGCCTGTAGAGCGAGGTCATGAGACCGGAGGCGGAGATTTGCAGGCCGTAGTTCACGCAAGGGTGCTATCGCAACCTGCGTGCCAGTGAACTCGATGCAGGCTGCATCCCCTGAATGTGGGTGCAATTAGCGGCCGACGCGCGAGACTTTGGTTCGCGTTGTCTGCGTGACGCTTGTTGACATACCGGCCACGTTCACATCGAGGGCAAGGGACTGATCGACGTCCATGGAATCGATCATGCCATCTTCGGTGTTCCATTTGAACTTGCCGGTGTACTTCGAATCTTTGAGTTTGACTGGGATCGCCAGAGCTGAGCCTTCAGAATCGAGCGCGATAGACCCTTGAATCGGGACTTCGGCCATGCCGCCGCGGACGGAAGCGAGCGTGTAGTTGGTTTCGATTTTGAGGCGGCCGAAGCCCTGGGTGTCGAGCATGTCGGTGGTAGTCCACTTTTCGCCGACCTTGGCTTCGCCTTTGCTTTTGCTGACGGTGGTGATAGGGGAGAGGAGCATTTGCATCCCGCTGAAACTGGTGAGTTGGCTGGCCATTCCTGCGGCGGGGCCTGCGGGCTGCATTTTGTCGTTGCCGGTGATGGAGCGGATGTTGCCATCGTTGTCGACATCCATGATCATGGGGACGCCGACCATTGGACGCAGTGCGGCGGCGATCGGGTTGTCACCGTCTTTGGCAGGGGGCTTGCTGGAATCGAATTCGCCTTCGGCGATGCCGCCGGACATGGACATTTTCAGGCTTTCAATGCGCATTTCGACCGTGGAGCCGGATTCGGTTTTGGCGGTGCACTTGAGGACGATGACCATTTCGCGTTTGGATTCGGAGGAGGAGTCCAGGCCCGCTTCGCCGGCGATGCTGGTTTTGCTGATTTCATCAGTGGAGAGCTTGAGGCGGGTTTCTTTGCCGACGGTGTATTTGGGACGAAGGTCGATGAGTTTGCCGGGTTGGATTGCGATGGCCGCAGGTGTGGTGTAATGCATGTAGCCAACTGCGGCGGTGAAGAAACTCGCGCCAATGAGGGCGGGGACGATGCGAAGAGCGATCCGGCGTGAGCGAAGTTTCATGAGAGTCTCCACAAGTGAGAACCGTCAGGGCAGCCAATGTTCCAGCAGTCTAGCTATCGGTTCTTTAGTCTACCAACGTCAAATGGGCCTGGTTGCAGCCTAAAAAGCACATGACCCGCGTCGGCCGCGGGTCATGGATGAAAGTGTTATTAATATCTAGGGCTATTCGTCATCATCGTCGTCATCATCGGGTTCATCGACGACATCGGGGATTTCGGGCTCAACCACAGGGGCCAGGCCCTTGGCGATGCGTTCAGCCTTTTCCTTCTCAAGCCGGCGCTTGATCACATCGACCTTGGGACGGTCGGGAGCGAGGATAATGCTTGCCTGTTTGCCCATCCAGCGCGGGGTCTGTTCGACCTTTGCGATGTCGGCGAGTGCATCGGCGACCTGACGGAGCTTTTGCAGACCTAGATCGCGGTGAGCAATTTCGCGGCCTTTGAAGCGCTGCGTGATCATGACCTTGTGGCCATCCATCAGGAAGCGGCGCGATTGATTCACGCGGATCATCACATCGTGATCGCCGATCTTGATCGAGCGACCGAGGCGAATTTCCTTCATTTCGGCGGCTTTATTGCCGCTTTTCTTGGCTTGCTTGCTCTGCTCGTACTTGAACTTTCCAAAGTCCATGATCTTGCAGATCGGCGGCCGCTCTGTGGGCCCGATTTCTACGAGATCCATTCCAAGTTCTTGAGCTTTGCGCATTGCCTCGCTGGTTTCAACGATTCCCATCATCTCACCGTCGTGCATGAGAAGGCGAATCGGCGAGATTCGAATGAATCCGTTGATGCGAGTGCGGGGCGGACCTGACTGTTGTTCACGATTGAAGCGACCAAATGAAGAAATAAGCGGTCTCCTGACAAAGCGATGAATCCGCCATCCGCGAACATTTCGCGAAGGGACTCAGGGAAGGATAGCAGCAATTCGGCAAACTCGATACACAATGTGTATTACTTGTGATTTCTTCAGTTAGAAATCGGAGAAATCCCTGACCATTTTTAAGAACTGAAATTGGAAAAGAGGGAAAAATGCGTGGCTTGGTGGCAACGCGAACCGCCCTAATTCATGCTCGTCTGTTGGCGGCGATCGCGCTAGAGGAAAACTGTCGGGACCCTCAATGTGGCGTTTCTGACTCAGCAGGGCTGTTCGGGCTGGCACTTGACGCTAGGATAAAGATAGGGTATAGTCGTATGGACGGTGTTTGCCACAAAGAAGGTATTTGTGCAATCGCCTGTATGGGATCCCTTTCCGGTACGCTACTTCACGATCGGAGCTTCAACATGCTTGTTCACCTCATTCCAGCTGTCATCCTCTCTTTACTGAACTCGGCCGACCCGCAGTTCAGTTCGCCTGACAATTCGCCGCCGCCGGAGTACACCGGGTACAAGCTGGTCTGGTCGGATGAATTCAATATTGATGGCCCCCCGGTTTCGGCAAATTGGGTTCATGAACAGGGGTTTGTGCGCAACAACGAAGCGCAGTGGTATCAGCCGCAGAACGCGGTGTGTAAGGGTGGGGTGCTTGTCATTGAGGCTCGGCGCCAGAAACGCGACAATCCGGGGTATGACCCTGCTGCGCCGGCGAGCGATTGGAAGCACAATCGCAAGTCCGCGGCGTACACATCATCATCTATCAAGACGATGGGCAAGCACGCGTGGAAGTTTGGTCGTTTTGAAATGCGGGCGCGGTTTGATACTTCGGCAGGGTTGTGGCCCGCGTTCTGGACTGTTGGCACGCCAGAGAAAGATGCGATCGTGCGGCCATGGCCTGAGTGTGGCGAGCTTGACATCATGGAGTATTTCAACGGCACGCTGCTGGCGAATGCGGCGTGGGCGAGCCCGAAGCCTGGCGCGGCGGTGTGGGACGATTCGAAAACGCCACTTGCAAAAATAGCGGCCGAACAGGATTATGGAACTGGCACCGCAGCGATGAAGGCGTGGAGCAAGCACTTTCATTACTGGCGGATGGACTGGGATGAAACCAAGATCACGTTCTATGTTGATGGGCGCGAACTGAATTCGGTAGACCTTACTAAGACAATCAATGAAACACCAGACAAGGCAAATCCATTTCATTCTCCGCATCACATTATTTTGAACCTTGCGATTGGTGGCACTTCCGGCGGCGATCCTGCGGGCACAGAGTTTCCTAAGTCTTTTGAGGTCGATTGGGTGTGTGTGTATCAGAAGCCGACGGCGGAAACTGCGGCTCCGGTCCGGGCGAAAACCCAGCGGGAAATCGACCAAGTGCGGGCGTTTTCGGGGATTCGCCTGCGGCAGAATCCCGAAGGTGTTGTCATCGGGAGCGTGCAACCCGGGCCATTTGGTGGCGATGGATATAAGTCGCCTTCGGTGTGGCGTGGTGATTTTGTTGTTTCGATCAATGACAAGCCGGCAGACCCTGTAACGTTTTCTGCGCTTATCAAATCGCTCAAGCCAGGTGATGACTTGAAGATCGTGTATCGGCGGAGTGCCAAGGCTGATCCGTACGCGGCGGTTCCGATCGGCGATCCCGCAGGTGTGGAAAATTCTGTGACGGTCAAACTTGAGAACGCACTTGATTGGATGGGGACACTCGGTGAAGGTCTCGGCAGTCGAACGATTGCTGATGTCACAGAGGGGGAGTTTGAGAAGCAGCTACTTGGTGCCGCGGATGATTTAGCAATTCGCAAGGAGCCAGGCGGCGTTGATGCGCAGCTTGCGTACTTCGCCAAAGTTCAAGATTCGATGATTGATCCGAACTCAGTGGCAGCAGTGGTGCAGGCGTTCCGCCGACCATTGAGTCTTGACGCGGTTGAGTCTGGGATCAATTCTGATATTCGTGCGTTTGCGGGCGCGGGCGATGATCTCGCGGCGATCGTGACCGCGGCTGGTACGTTGGTTTCAAAAACGCTCGATGTGGCGCCTGCGGCGCAGAGTGTTTCGCCGACCAATCGTGCAACACGCCAGACCGCCATCGGTTTGATTCGTGCATTGCGTGACAACGTCACGCCGACGGGGCCTGACCTCAAGGAACAACTGGCGTTCATTCGCAATGCCGCGGCACTCGCGATGCCTCAGAGTGCCAGGGTGCCACAGGTTGCAGCCATGGTTGGCACTCTGCAAACCTTTGCGGCGGCAGCAGTTACGCCTCAGGGTGCCAGGGTGCCAGCAGAATTGAAAGAACGTGTCACCGCGGCGGCGAAAGGCGAAGTCTTGGCGGCGCAACTCGTTGGGGATCAACTTTGGATCGTGGGTGGTCAGGGTGCCAACACCTACGACATGTCACGCATCAGTGCAGTCTTTGATGTTGGAGGCGATGATGTGTACAACTACCCGGTGATCTTTGAGGGCGATACGCAGATCATCATAGATGTTACAGGGAACGATCGGCATGAGTCGTTTGCGGATGGTGCTGGACCCGCAACTGGATTCTTCGGCATTTCAATTCTCGATGATCGCGCCGGCAACGACACGTATGTTTCAAAGTTCCAGTGCTCAATTGGTACCGGAGTCGGCGGCGTAGGTTTGCTTCTCGATCGCGCAGGTGATGACCGCTACGAAAACTCTGGACCGGGCGCAGGTTGGTCGCAAGGTGTCGGGTTCTATGGCGCAGGGATCATTCTTGATCGTGCAGGAAGTGACACGTACCTGGGCGAAAAACTTGCGCAGGGAATCGGTGGCCCGCGCGGGCTTGGTGTCATCATCGATGCACGTGGCCCAGACAATTACAAAGCGAACGGCCCGAGTTTCAAAAGTGTGTATGGCACGCCCGGCATCTTTGTCGGCATGAGTCAGGGCTATGGCTACGGAATCCGCGGCTACGCAAGTGGGGGAGTTGGCGCGATCTACGACTTTGAAGGCGATGACACATTCGATGTCGGCGAATTCGGCCAGGGGTGTGGCTACTTCCAGGCCTTGGGAATTCTCCATGATCACGCGGGCAACGACAAGTATCTTGGTCAGCGATATGCACAAGGAACTGGTGCACATCAGGCCGCGGGGATTCTGGTCGATGACAGCGGCAACGATTCGTATTCATGTCCCGGCCCCGCAGGTCAGGCCGCGGCGTGGGATCAGACAGTGGCAATGTTGATCGATCGTGGCGGCGATGACACGTACACAGCAGGCGGACTGGCGCAAGGTTCAGCAGCGCAGCAGGCAATCGGCGTACTCATCGATCTTGATGGGACAGATTCGTACACCGCGGGCGGACAGGCTCAGGGTCAGGGTGGCGACAACACATATCACTACGATGCCGACAAGATGTTCAGCTTCAGCGCGCTGTTTGATTTTGGCGGCAAGACGGACACGTACTCGACGAAGCGCGAGAATTCGCAACGACAAAAGACAGGGCAAAAGAAGGATGCAGCTCCGGCGACATCGGACCTGTTTGGCCTATTCATCGACCAATAAAACCTATCAACTTCCAAATCCAATGCATTCAAAAATCGAATATGATCGATAGAAGTGGTTTCTATCGATCAAAAATCCATCGATTCCTGATCGATAGGAAAATCTCGTTCATAGATAGGTCCCCTGCCAAGCCAAACTTTGAGCTCTTAGAACCGCTCTGTTTCTGCGATGCCGATGAAATATTTCCCGCCAAAACTTCGCCACCTCTATTGGATTCTGCCGCTGGCAGCAGTCCTTCAGTTTGGCGTGGCGATTGCCGCGAGCTTTGGTCCCCCAATCTTGTGGAGCAATGTCCATATCTCGCGGTCAGAGAGTCTCAACAGCCCGAAAGGGACCCTGTACCTTCGCGAGGTTCGGATAGACATGTTTTGCTGCTATGAATTCTCTCGTCCACGTAATTCGCAACTGGGTGGTGGAACGGATTCTCCAGGTTCGCTGGCGATCGCCAACGAGTTGCCGCCAGATTGCTGGGATGACAATCCTCGATGTGTGTACCTTGTGTTTTCTGGCTGGCCCATGTATTCACTCAGCGGTGAGGTCAGTCTGAGCAATTCTGGGACCCGGCAATTGCCCTTCGTGGCGACCAGATCGTGGTGGTATTCGTTCGATCGATGGGATAATCAACGCTTTGACATCCCGCGTGGAATTCCGACCCGAGTCGCGCCCTTCGCCGCTTTAGTAAACACGCTCGTCTGGACAATTCCGCTGACAATGGTTGTCGTGGTCTCGCATGGTTTTATCAAAGCGCTGCAAGTTACACGAAGGACTTGGAGATTTAAGCACTCAAAGTGTCCCAGTTGTAACTATGAAATCACCGAGAGTCTTGTATCACATGCGGATCGGTGTCCAGAATGTGGTGAGCAGATTTCAAAACAGTCGCCGCTGCTCAGGATGATTCTTCCGCCGTTGTCTTATCCCTATGCGCCGCATCTACTTTCGTTGTTCTTCGCGGCACTCGCATTCATGTGTGTCATGTTTCAACTCTCAGTGGCGGCAAGGCTTGGGTGTGCACTGGCGGCAATCGTTGTGTACGCAATAGGCTTTGTTCGCGGCAGCTGGGTGATTGTGCCGCTGGCTATTTCACTGACTGGATCGGTGGTGTTCTTTGCCGGTGTATGTAACTACTTCAATGTTCCCGACGAGATTGTGACAACGGCGTCTATATTCATTGGCATAGGGCTGCCGATTGTGTTTATGGTGGGTCGTTTGCACAAGAATATTATTGCTCAGAAAGATCAACTGAATGAAAGTGGTGCCACATGAGCACCGGATGGTCCAAGGCAGCAGAGCTCTATAAGGTCGATGCTCCAAACGATGTTCGACTGGGGTGGGGGCTACAGCGAACTTCGACAATTGCGTGGATAGCGCGATTAACGCTTGTCCCCATTGTGTGTTATGCATTTTACGCGATTGGTGCATCGCTTACTGAGTTATTGTGGTACATGGTATTTCTTTTGGGCCTGTGCATTGTCGCATATGTTATTAATCGCTTCAAGAAGAAATCGCGCATCGAGACCTCTGCAAGCGATGACCAGCTCAGAACATCCATCCTGCAGTTGCAGCAAAAAGTGCTTTATGGCGAACCGAATTCAAGTGCGCGACATGCGCTTGGAATGGAGCTTGGTGCTGCGACTGGATGGCTAATAGTGTGGGGCTCTCTGGTTGGAATTCTCATCGTGAGTCACCACCTGAACATGCTGAGATTCCTTGGAATTTTATTTCTTGGCGTAGCTGCCGCGGCACACATTCTGAGCGGCCGCTGGATTCGCATTTTTCGTGAGAGACTTCAGAAGGGCGATTGCATCAATTGCGGACATTCTCCCGGTCGGCTCATTGAACAGGTATCGATGTGTCCAGAATGCAATGTCGCATTCCCGTTGATGGAAGTGAAACCCTCCGGCCCCAAACCGGTACCACAGCGTGCAGCTTTCCCCGGAGATGCTGATTCAACGTTTGTGATTCCAGAGGCGCCGACTCAAGGAGGTCCATCATGAGTTCCACCGGTTGGTCGCGTGCTGCGCCGCTTTACAAACTCGCAATTCCAAATGACCCACGCTTAGGCTGGGCGCCTAAGCGATTGAACATCGTTCAATTTACTGTCTACATGTTGTGCATTGTGGGCTGGTTCGTTGCGGCGTATGAGTCTTCAAGCCCGCTCTTGACCGTCTCAGTCGCTATTGGATTAATACTTTTCCTGGTTTTAATCATTGTGCTCTGGTATCGAGGGGTGAGATCAGAGGTTCAGTGTGCGCCTCTCACCGAGGAGCAATTGCGATATCACATAGTTGAAGTGCAGGGCGCTGCGATTCGGGGAACTATTGATAGCGGAGCAAAGAGTCAATTAGGGGAAGACCTGGGCGCGGACTGGGTTGGAATCATCCTGATGAGTGCTTTGGTATTCTGGCTGCTTGCGTCAGGTCAATCATCGTTCTCTGGACTGATCTGGGGCATCGCCACCGTGGGAACGTTCGTCGCAGCACGAATGGTGGCGAGCAGTTGGATTGAGAATTTCAAGAAGCGAATATATGAGCGAAAGTGCGTCGGCTGCGGCTACCTGCATGGCGGCCCGATGGAACCACTCACGCTTTGTCCGGAGTGCGGCGTCATGCTTCCCGTCATGGAGTTGGTCCCGCCAGTGAATCCCATCTCCGCTACGCGGCATACTTGAGCTCACCTCGATAATTAGCGGCCCTTAGACAAGTGCCTATTACATAAATCATCCTCAGCTTGGGATTCGAACTTCGTGCGCAGGGGTTGCGTACACAGGAAGGCCATGAACTTAGAAGAAGCGGTAATTGAGGTGGACGGTCCAGTACAGGCTGCCGACAAGAAATGTACTCATTGCGGATATTCGTCCGCGGGGCTTTCGGAAAAATCACCCTGCCCGGAGTGCGGCAAGCATCGGCAGGTAGACAGGGTGGATGTGGAGTTGCTGCGACTGAGATATCCCAAACTCACATACGCATTGATTGCAGTCATCGTCTGCGGCATCATTGCGACCGCGTTTGTCATCGACTTCCGCGAGCGAAGTAAGTGGCCCAAATCTGTACCAAATCCTGGTGCGTGCATTGTTGCAAATGCCAACGGCAATACCCGAGCTCGGGCTACCCAGATTGTGCAGGCGATAGAGCAATTCGAGCGAGTGAACGGAGTCTCTCCGGGGGCGCTCCGCCAGTTGAAACCCACCTACATCGATAGAATTCTCCAGCCGCTTTCTCCGGTGGAGCCTTGGGAATACAACGGTGGTACTCCTCGTGGCTGGGGCCTCTATTACAAAGACCCAGACCACACGGTCTATTGGGTCGACCATTTTTACACATCTGGTTCCCGAAAATGGGAGTCGAAAGAGGATGGATTCTGAATGGCCAGTTCTTGGCCCGCCATTTGCGAAGCAACTCGTTAATGATCAGCGAGCTGATAAACGGTGGTTCGATCCCAGTCCTGGAAATGACCATGCGATTCGCAGGTCAGCGCCAGCGGTTGATCGCCCACAATATCGCCAACGCTGAGACTCCCGACTTTCAACCTGCTGATGTTTCGGTCTCTGGCTTCCAGAAAATGCTGGGCGAGGCGATCGACAAGCGGCGGCAGGGCGGCAAAGAACTCTCCGGCACCCTGTCCTGGGGGGAGACTTCGGAACTTAAGAAGAACTCGAACGGGACATTGAAACTCAAGCCCGGTACGCCGCAGGAAGGCATCCTTTTCCATGATCGCAACAACCGGGACCTGGAACGGCTGATGCAGGACAACGTGGAAAACGGGCTGGTCTTCCGCATGTCATCTGAACTTCTTCGCAGCCGGTACGACATCTTGCGTTCGGCAATCGCTCAGCGGGCCTAACACCTAAGGACTGACCATGTACGGAATCCTCGATATCTCAGTCAGCGGCATGGTGGCCCAGCGGACACGGCAGGCGTCGATCGCCGCCAATTATGCGAATAAAGATGTGATCTTGAACTCGGATGGGGTAAGTGAACCCTATCGCGCCCGCAAGGTGTTCTTTGCTCCTGGCGACCCATCGGCGACAACCCCGTTTGGCAAGGCTCTGGGAGTGCACGTTGCGGAGATTGAGCAAGATCAATCGCCGAACCAGTACAAATGGGATCCGGACAATCCGATGGCGGACAAATTGGGTCCGCACAAGGGATATGTCCCGATGCCCAATGTGAATCCGGTAGTTGAGCAGGTCAACATGATGGAGGCATCGCGGGCGTATGAGGCCAATGTTGCAGCCGCCGATGCGACCAAGTCGATGATTGCGGCTGCGCTGCGTATGCTGGTGTAAGATTTGGCCGCGGATGGCATGTAAAGTGCGGTAGTTTGGGCTTGAGGAGATCGTGAGATTATGGACCCGCTTGGGTTTATCAGTGGATCACAAGGCGCGAATCGATTTGCACCTGCTCAGAAACAGCAGAGTGATGCCAACCAGCCCGGCTTCAAAGATGTCTTGCTCAAGAACCTCAACGATGTGAATGAGTTGCAGGTCGATGCGAATCGGGCGATTGAAGACTTGCAGGCGGGGCGGCGTGATGATCTTGAAGGTGTGATTCTGGCGACACAAAAAGCGGACACGGCGTTCCGCATGCTTCAGAGCCTCCGCAACAAAGTGGTTGAGGCGTACGACGAAGTGAAACAGATCCGCGTCTGAATAACGCGAACCAGTAGGCAATACGCGCAGCTTCGGCAGGCAATCCTTGCGCACTGCGCAAGGTTCGATTCTATTTCAAGGTGCAGCCCTCCAGCAACCGAATACTCCCAGTCGGTCATTCTCTGACCACGCATGCCGGAGGCATGTGAACTTTTGAGGCATGGAGGCCAACTGTGGATTCGCTACGCCGCGCATTGGCATCAATCCGCAAGTACCTGGGTGAGCTGTCTGCTACTCACCTGATGATGATCTTCCTGGTCGTTGTCGTCATCGGCCTCATGGGCTATGTGGTAAATCAGGTGACCGGCAAGAAAGAGTGGGTTGAGCTACTCCCCGGTGCGACGCAGTCTGAGCAGCAGGCCGCGGCACTGGTCCTCAAAGAACAGAACATCAAGTACCGAGCGATCACGGTTCTGGAAGTGCCGCCGGATATGGAATGGATGGCGAGGGGTGCGGTTGCAGAGGCGGGGCGCCTGCCGCAGGACATTTCGACCCTCTTCAAAAACACGCTGGAAAAGCAGACCTGGTACACCTCGCGGCACCAGAGTGATCAGTTCTACAACATGGACCTGAACAACTTTCTGGCCAGGCTGATCTCGAATTTTGGCGGGGTGAAGACGGCCCAGGTAGTTCTCGACTCGCCGCAGGCGATGGGGCTGGGCTCTGCAGTGCGCAGGCCAACCGCGGCGATTACGGTCTGGATGCGTCCGGGAAGCGTGCTCAATCAGAACACCGTTGATGCGATTGCGGGATTGCTGGCGGGAGCAAAGTCGGGGCTGGACATATCCAATATCAAGGTGATTGACGCATCGACAGGCCGCCAAAGAAGGCCAACGCGCGATGATGAAATGGTGGCGACGACGTATCTGGAGCATGCCAAGAAGGTTGAAGACCAGATGCAGCAGAAGCTGGGAGATTTGCTGGCCTATATCCATGGCGCGACGGTTGCAGTGACCGCGCAGGTCGATGTCACGAGCATGACCGCGAAAGTGACCAAGGCTCTGCCAGTAGGTGAAGGGACTGTTTCGCTGATTAAGAAGGAGACCGGAAACAAGACGACGCAGGGAGAAACTGGACGCGGCGCAGAACCGGGGCCTCGGTCAAATCAGGCCGCGGATATAAGCCGATCTTCTTCGGGCAAGGGCTCGAAAATGGATCAGGAGACAAACGAAAGCGAGTTTGAATCCAAGATCGGTACAGAGGAAAAGAACATCATCGATCCCCGCGGCATGCCGACCAGCCTGGTCGCCAGTATCAATGTGCCAAAGGGCTACATCGTGAACCTGCTCAAGCCGCCGGCGAAAGAGGGGGACAAGAAAGACCCGACCAAGCCGGATGTGGATCCGACCGAGCAGGAAGTCGATGCCAGATTCAAGACCGAGCAGGCATCGATCATGGCGGCGGTCAAGCCGCACTTGCGGGCGCATTCGGCGGAGGGGACAGTTGAGGGCGAGGTCATTGTGTCGCTGGTGCCCGGTGAATCTGTGGCGACATCGATGGGGCCGGCGGCGAACGGCATGAGCGGGCTTGGCATGTTGTCGACCGGAGGCGGGAGCATTGGCGGATTTGCACTGGGGTCGGGACTGATTGACAAGGCAGTGGTCTCGGTGCTGGCGATTGCAGCCCTGACCATGATGGTGATGATGGTGAAGAAGGCAGGCAAGAAGATTGATATGCCAAGCGCCGAGGAACTTGTTGGTGTGCCAGCCGACATGAATTTAAAGAGCGACTTGATTGGTGAGGCGACAGAAGGGGAAACGCCGCTGGAAGGCATCGAAGTGAATGAGGAAGCGGTACAGAATCAGAAAATGATTGAGAGCGTGAGTGAGTATGTGAACGGATCGCCCGATGGAGCAGCAAAGCTCATGCGGCGATGGATGTCGGCAGATGCATGAATGTAGAACGGAGCAGTGATGGGTCGCGGCGCAATCGGAAAACTTCCTGAAAAGCCAGAGATGCTGGATGGGGTCACCAAGGCGGCGATCCTGCTGTTGTCTGTAGGTCCAGTTGCCGCGGGAAAGGTGCTCAAAAGTCTCTCGCCTGAAGAGGTGGAAGAAGTGACTCGGCAGGTAGCCGGGCTTGGGCGGGTTCCGCCAGCATTTCAAGAAGCTGTGGTGTCGGAGTTTTACGGCCTTTCGCTTGCATCAGATCTCATAGCAGAGGGCAACCTCGAATTTGCCAAGAGCATTCTGAAGGATTCGATGGATCCGAAGCAGGCGGATCGAGTGCTGGCACAGATTCAGACACAGGTTCAGCGAACACCGTTTGCATTTTTGCAGCGAGCTGAGAGCGAGAACTTGCTGACGTTTATCCAGGAAGAACATCCGCAGACAATTGCGCTGATTTTGTGTCACCTGCCGCATCACAAGGCGGCGGAGATTTTGAGCGGATTGCCGATTCAAAAGCAGCTTGAAGTTATCAAGCGCGTGGCGAATATGGAGCAGACGAATCCAGAAGTGATTCGGGAAGTTGAAAAGGGCCTGGAATCAAGACTTTCGAGCATGTTGACGCAGAGCATGGAAAAGGCGGGCGGCGTGCCGACGGTGTCGGAGATTTTGAACCTTGCGGATCGGGCGACGGAGAAGGGGATTCTGGAAGGGCTTGAATCAGATGATCCTGATCTGGTTGAACAGATCCGGCGATTGATGTTTGTGTTTGAAGATGTGAAGATGGTGAACGACAAGGGCATACAAGCTGTGCTGAAGGAAGTTGATAACGAGGAGCTTGCGCTGGCGCTCAAGACGGCGAGCGAAGAGCTGAAGACCAAGATCTTCAAGAACATGTCAGAACGGGCAGCGCAATTGATCGGGGAGGAAATGCAGTTCATGGGTCCAGTCAAGGTGAGCGATGTCGAGGCTGCGCAGCAGCGCATAGTCGATGTCGTGCGGCGACTGGAAGAATCGGGCGAAGTTGTGATTCAGGGTCGCGGCGGTGATGAGGATCTGATTGTTTAGGATCAGATCAGGTAGAGAGAACAGGAAGTATGGCGCTCATTCGTCAGGCCAGTCGTGACCAGGTCGCAAAAGATGCGATCGTGCTGCACCTTGGAGACCTGGTGCGGCAGGGTGATTCGCTGAAGGAGCAGGCAGTCGGGAAAGCACGCGACGTGATTCGTGAAGCGCACGCCGAGCGAACAAAGTTACTTGAAGGCGCAAAAGAAGAGGGGTTCGCATCAGGAAAAACTGCGGGCTATGCAGAAGGGTTAAAGCAGGGAACGGAAGCAGGCTTCAAGCAGGCTCTGACTGAAGGCAAGGATCGATGCGCAGGGCTTGAGCGTGCATGGAAGCAGCAGTTGGTCGAGTTCATCGCAAATCGTGATGCGCTCTATGCATCAGCCCATGAGGATGTGCTGACGCTCGCGCTGGCGATTGCAGAGAAGGTCATCAAGCGAGCAGTTGACACAGACAGAGAAGTCGCATCGCGGCAGATTCAAGCGGTGCTTGCTTCGCTCGCCGCGCCGACCAGACTCGTGATACTGGTACATGCTGATGACCAGAAAGTTGTTGAAGAGCTGATGCCGGAAATCATCAAGACCTGCTCTGCGCGCGTGCACGTGGAGCTGCAGATCAGTGAGAGTGTGTCGCGCGGCTCGTGTATCGCCAAGATGGCAAGAGAGATGGGCGGCGCTGGCGGTGTGGGCGGCGAGATAGATGCTTCGATCGAAGTTCAGATTCAACGGATTGCAGACTCGATTATGCCTGGGGTTCGCGATGATGGGGGAGACCGATGAGCATGCTCGCTGATGCAATTGCGTCGGTGAAAGCGATGCAGCCCTTGAAATTCACAGGTCGGGCGGCGGATCTGCGCGGGTTGACAGTGCTTGTGGATGATCTTGCGCTTCCGGTCGGTTCGCTCGTGAGAGTTGGCGGCACGCTTGGTGAAATTGTCGGGTTCAGTCGCGAGCGAGCGATTGTGATGTTGCTTGGGCAAGCGGGTGGAATTCGACCGGGCGACAGCGTGGTTGGTGAGCAAGTTGCGCAGATGCTTGGCGTCGGGCGGCAGATGCTGGGGCGAGTACTGAATGGGCTTGGCGAACCGATCGATGGGAAGGGGCCGGTGCGGTTGACATCGCCGCGGCCGCTGTCGCCGCGGCCGCTGGGGGCGATGGAAAGGAAGAGGATATCTGAGCCGCTATTTACGGGAATTCGGGCGATTGATCTGATGACGCCGCTGGGTCGCGGGCAGAGAATGGGTGTGTTTGCGGGACCGGGCGTAGGCAAGTCGACGCTGATGGGGCAGATTGCGCGGCGGACGAATGCGGATGTGAATGTGATTGGATTGATTGGTGAACGCGGCAGAGAAGTGAAGGATTTTATTGAGCACAGTTTGGGCGCGGAAGGATTGGCGCGGAGTGTGGTGATTGTGGCGACTGGCGATGAATCGCCGTTGATGCGGTTGCGGGCGGCGAAGGCGGCGGCGACGACAGCGGAGTATTTTCGCGATGCGGGGATGGATGTGCTCTTGATGATGGATTCGATTACGCGGTTTGCCCATGCGCAGCGGCAGATTGGATTGAGCGTGGGCGAGCCGCCGGCGACGAAGGGATATACGCCGAGCGTGTTTTCGCAGTTGAGTTTGCTGCTGGAGCGGGCGGGGTCGATTGAAGGGGTTGGTGGGGAGCGCGGCGGGTCGGTGACTGGGTTGTACACGGTGCTAGTTGAAGGCGATGACATGACGGAGCCGGTGGCCGATGCAGCGCGTGGGATTCTTGATGGTCACATCATGTTGTCGAGGAAACTGGCGCAGCGTGCGCACTATCCGGCGATTGATGTGCTGGATTCGATTTCGCGCGTGGCGGGGGATGTGATCAGCAAGGAACATGCGGCAGCGCGGTCGCAGGCTGTGAGATTGCTGGCGTTGTATCGCGAGGTTGAGGACCTTGTGCAGATTGGGGCGTATGCACGCGGGAGCAACGCCGAGTACGACGTCGCGATTGATATGGAGAAGTCGATTAATGGGTTGCTGCGGCAGAGTGGAAGTGATGCGGCGGTGTTTGAGGAATCGAGGCAGGTATTGCTGAAACTGGCAGCGCAGTCGCAGGAACTACTGACGAAGTATGGCAAGAAGAGAGCGGGGTAAGCAGCAGATGGCGAAGTTTGTCTTTGAACTTGAAGCGGTGCTGCGTCAGCGGACGGCGGTTGAGCGTGCTAAGCAGATGGCGGTTGCGGAGCTGGATGGAAAGCGGCTGATGCTTGAGGATGTGATCCGCGATTTGCAGGGGAGTATCTCGCACGAAAAGATGGGATTGCGGGAGGAACTTGGAAGTGGGGCGGTGGTGAATCTGGCGGCGGTGAAGATGCAGATACACGCATCGTTTCGATTGACGGCGAAGATTCAGCAGTATGCGATTGCGTTGTCAGGCGTGCATGAGAAGCTGGTGCGGGCGCGAGAGGAATTGCGGGCGGCGAGCGCGGCGCGGAAGGCGATTGAGAATTTGAAGCAGGCACGAATGGAGGCCTGGAGGAGAGAATTGGATCGGAAAGAGGCCGCGGAATTAGATGAAATCAGCATCATGAGTGCAGCGAGAAGAGAAGTTGAGGTGGCGATATGAAATCGGTATGGACAGCATTGTGTGTGATTGCGATCGCCAATCTGGTGGCGTTTGGCGTGATTGCGGGCTGGCTCAAGACGAGTGATCGATTGAGCAAGGAGCGCGTGCAGAAGGTGCGTGAGTTGTTTACGACTACGAACGCAGAGGATGAGGCGGCAAAGGTTGCTGAAGAAGCGACGAAGAAAGCGGACGAGGCGAAGGCGGCGGAAGAGGCAAAGAAGCAGAAGGCACCATTGACTGCGGAGCAGCAGCTAGGGATGAAAGCGGATCTCAATGAGGCGGAGCGGCAGCGGATCAAGCGGCTGGAGCGCGAGGTTGCGGATTTGTCAGATTCGCTTGCCGAGGCGAAGCGGATGTACTCGGAGACGAAAGCGAAGCTTGACAAGGAGCACAGCGAGGCATTGGCGGCGGCGGAAACCGGAGCTCTGAATCCGCAGTTCAAGAAAGCGGTGGGAGTCCTTGAAGGGTTGAAAGCTCCGGAGGCTAAGTCCCTTTTGCAGCAGGTTTTGAATGGAGACGTTGGCGCGCTGCCGGGGATTTCCAAGACGGATGTTGCGGGGAGCGGGGAGAAGGCACCTGCGGAGAAGGCGATTAAGCAGGTGGTCGCGTATTTGAACGCGATGCAGGAGCGGATGCGGATCAAGGTTATTGGCGAGTTTCAGAAAGAAGATCCAAGAGTGGCAGCGATGTTGCTAGAGAGACTGCGGGCATTTGGCACAGTGCAACCGGTACCCAGCACCCCGAAGGAGGGGGCGAGTACGTTTGCAAATGGGCCTTTCCCGCAGGAACCGCAGAAGTGATAGAAGCAAGCAGATTGGGCGCGGAACCGGTTGCACAGGAAGTGCGGCGAGGCGGTACCGTGCGCGATCGAGGTGAGGAGTTTGGAATTGCGCTGGAGGCGCAGATTTCTGCCGCGGAAACTGCGCGTGAATTGCAGAGTGTCAATGGGAGAGCTGCAGCGGCGATGCAGTCCAACATTGATCCGACGTTTGTGGCGGTGGAGCAACTTGCATCTCGGTCTGAGAACGTGGCGGGCGGGCTGAAGAGTGAGGTTCAGGATGAGATGAACTCCGTGAAGGGCGAAGGGGATGCCGTTGAGGCGGATGTGGGTCGGGGGAAGGATGCCCGGAGTTTTGTACACCGCGAAAACAGCAGTGCCGCCTCTGCGGCGGCGAATCCGAAGGAGACAACTGCTGAGCCTGGGCAGATGCAGTCGGTGATTGCGGCCGGTTCAGTGGCGGCAGCGCAAGGCGGGACGGGAAAGGGCGAGCCAGCCGCCCACGTGGTGAAATACAACGAAAATTACGGGAAAACACCTGAAAATGCGATGGGCGCATCAGGGGACATGGCTCCGGTTGTTGCAACGGTTGCACTAGGAAGAACTGGTTCAGGGAATGACAACAGCAGTGGGACAGGAAGGAACTCGCAGGTGAGTGCGGTTGAAGCACTCGGGGCACTGGGTCGAAAGACAGCGTTCAAAGTGGTGGTAGCAGAGAGAGCGCCCAACGCGGATATGGATAAGTTTGTCGCGCAGACGGCCAAGGCGCTGGCGGCGGCGGTGAAGCGCGAGGGTGGCACGATTGTAATGAGAATGAATCCCGAGAATCTGGGATTGCTGAAAGTTCGGGTGGAGACGAAGGCGGGAAGCGTGAATGCGCGGGTGGAGGCGAGCGAAAGTTCGGCACGGCAATTGCTGATTGATGATGTTGAATCGCTGCGTTCAGCCCTGGAGGCGCATGGAGTGTGCGTCGAGAAAATCGAGATTGTCAGGATGGACGATCTCCAGGGATTGAATGCAGAGAGTTCACGAGGGTCGGGGACCGACCAAGGTTCGGGATCTGAACTTGGAAACAGCGGACGTCAGGCGGAGGATCGCCAGCGGGACGGAACTGAGCGCAGGGATGCGATGCGGGGATTCGAGGAGACGGCCAGCGAGTTCATGGATGAACCCGCCGGCGTTTATCTTTGCGGGGTGGAACTCCGCGTGGATGCAATAGCGTGAGGCTGGATTGGTCTTAAAGTATTAAAGACCGGAGGTATCGCATGGCAGTATCTGCAATCAGCGGAACAGGTGTGAATCAGACGGCCAAGACCGGGTTCAGCGCCATGACGAGCGAAGATTTTACCAAGCTTATTTTTACGGAGCTGTCGAATCAGGATCCGACGCAGCCGAGTGATACGAATCAGTTGCTGCAGCAATTGTCGCAGATTCGCAGCATTCAGTCGGATACAGATCTGTCAAGCAGATTGTCGTCCCTGGTCAATCAGAATGAGTTCTCGAATGCATCGGCACTGATCGGAAGAATGATCAGTGGCGTGAGTGAGGATAGTGAGCGTGTCGCAGGCATGGTGGATGCGGTGACGCGGACGAATCAGGGGACATTCCTGACGCTGGCATCGGGCGTTCGCGTGAACATCTCGAATGTCGATGAGATTCAGAAGGCGGTTGAGGCTCCTGCATCGGTTGAAGGTGAATCATGACGAACGCGATTGATCTTCTGAGGTCATTGGGGCTGGGTTCGCGTCAAGCGGGCAGTACAACGCCGCCACCGGTGGGCGGCATGAGCTTTTCGGATCTGCTGAGTAAGGCGACCGAAGGCGAGTTTTCAACCGGACTGGAAGTGACGCTCGCGAGTGGCGCGAATGTGGAACTGAGCAGCGAACAGTTGCAGCGTTTGGCGAAAGTGGCGGATTCGGCGGAGGCGCAGGGTGCGAGCCGCGTGCTTGTGTTGATGGATGGACAAGCTCTCACGATGGATGTGGGCGTGCGGCAGATTACTGGAGCCGCGGATATGAATAGCGTGGTGACCGGAATTGATGCTGTTGTTTCTGCGCCTGGGAGCGGAGTGAACGCGGCACAGCCAGTGGTGGGGCCGCCGCGGGCGTCGATGACTAATGCATCATTGCTGGATGCGCTGGCGTCGATTGTGAAACGGCCGTAGCGGAGGAACGAGATTCGAAGAATGCCGCCGCAGTGCCTTACTGGCGCTGCGGTTATTTTTCGCGCCAGTGGATATGGGAAAGTGCAGAAAATAACTGGAATATGGACGCAGTTGGAAACTACGAGCGGCACGGCGATTGCGATAGAGAGAGGGTCGGCGGAGCCGAAAGTTTCTGGCATGATGCCTGAGGTTCACAGAGTCAAAGGATGTGATCATGGCTTCGACGACGGCGTTGTATTCGGCGATGTCTGGACTTTCAGCGCACGCACGTTCGCTTGATGTGATTGGTAACAACGTTGCGAATGTTGGTACGACCGCCTTCAAAGCGGATCGGATTGAATTTTCGAACATGTTCAGCCGCACGGTGAGCATGGGTTCAGCGCCGCGTGATGACCTGGGTGGAACCAACCCGTACCAGATTGGTATGGGCGTAAATGTCTCGGGGATTCAAAAGCAGTTTACGGGTGGAACGATCTCGGCATCAGGCAACGCGCGCGATCTGGCGATTGATGGCGAGGGATTCTTTGTGGTGACGCAGGGGACGACCGAGTTTTACACTCGAGATGGTTCGTTCACAAAGAACGCCTCGGATGAACTGGTGACGATCGCGGGCGACCGCGTGATGGGCTTTGGAGTGGATGAGAATCACACGGTGATTCCGGGGATCCTGCAGCCGATTTCGATTCCACTCGGGCGAGACTCAATTGCGGAGGCGACGACTCGCGTAGATATGGCGGGAAATTTGAACGCGGCGGGTGATTTGCCATCGCAAGGTTCGCTGGTGAATCTGTCTGGAACTGCGACGACGGGGTTGCGGCTGATTGCCACCGCGATTCCGGTGCCGGGACCGGGGAACGTGATTGAATCGCTTAACCTGTTGACCGACATTGAGGATCCGGCGCAGGCAGGGTCGAACACGCCGCTATTTGCGGTCGGACAGACATTGCAGTTCAAGTCCGCGGAAAAGGGAAACAAGACGCTGCCGACGCAGACCTTGGCGATCAGCGCAACGACGACTCTTGCCGATCTGATGACATTTCTGAATGAATCATCGGGGCTGCAGACAACGACAGGTGCGAATCCTGATGGGCGCACGCCGGGCGTGACACTTGATGCTGCAACGGGGATCGTCTCGATCGTGGGCAATACTGGTACGACCAATGACTTGAAGATTGATGCTTCTGATCTGAGGCTTCTGAATGCAGATGGAACATATTCACGCGCGCCATTTGCAATTGACAAAGAGGCGTCTGCAGATGGCGAAGCGGTACGCACAAGTTTCATTGTGTTTGACTCGCTGGGGTCGGAAGTAGCTGTCGATGTGACGATGGTGGCGGAGAGTCGCACCAATGCCGGGACAACGTGGAGGTATTACGTTGAATCGGGAGATGATACAGATAATAACTTGCAGCTGGCAACGGGTCTGGTGAACTTTGACACTGCCGGGCAGATGTTGACGCCGCTCCCTGTGACAATTGCGGTCGATCGCGAACAATCGGGCGCGGTGACTCCTGTGAGCTTTGAGTTGAACTTTGCATCGGGCAATGGAGCGATCACGGCTCTGGCAGATACGACATCGCAGATTGCAGCGACGTTTCGCGATGGCTCGCCGATGGGAACACTGACAGGGTTTGGCATTGGATCTGATGGAGTGATCACCGGCGCGTATTCGAATGGGCAGACGCGGACTCTGGGGCAGGTAGCGATGGCGACCTTTGCGAACAACCAGGGGCTGGTAAGCCTGGGCGAAAACAAGTTTGGGGTTGGCCCAAATAGCGGCAATGCACGAGTGCTTGCTCCAAATACGCAGGGTGCGGGCAAGATCGTGGCGGGTTCGCTTGAACTGTCGAATGTTGACCTCAGCAATGAGTTTATAAAGATGATACAGGTGTCCACCGGGTATTCCGCCAATTCGAGGGTGATCCGAACGGTGGACGAACTGATGCAGCAATTGCTCGTTCTTGGGCGGTAATCAGTAGGGAAACCCAGGATGCCGGTTAAGGAGCGTGTTTTTGACGCCGATAACCACCACGACGCTCTAACCAAGGGGGCTTATGTGGATGCATCAATGATCATTATGTTGGGTGCGATGGTGGGCGCAGGCCTGCTTTGTGTGCCGCTGGTTCGAATGCTCAAGATATCAAGACTTGTTCGCGCAAGCGCGAAACAGCGCCACGGCGATTTGAATCGCACGGTGCATGATCTGGTAGGGCTCGCCGAAATTCGGCATAAGCACAATCTGGTGACGATGGCGCAGAGCGCTGCGACGATGAAAGATCCGCTCCTGGTGCGAGGGGTGACACTAGCTCTTGAAGGTCAGAAGCCGCAGGAAATTCGCAGCCAACTTGAAACAAGCTACTTAGGCGCTCAGGGAAATGGCGAAGTAAACAACTGGGAAATTGCGCGCAGCGCGAGTCTGACTCTGTCGCTGGCATGTGCGGCGGTCGGCGCGATTCAGGTGCTGGTAGCCAGTCTCACAGGTGGGGAGATTTCAGCGATCACCGGTGTCCTTGTCGCACTGTCAATATTCACAGGAATGATGAGCAGCGTGATGTCAAGGGCTGACTGGACTGCAACCAGTGGTGTGCGCCGCGCGGAAGTGCTGCGACGACTCATTGTGGTTGAAGGGGTCATTTCGCTGGCCGAAGGGCTCGATGCGATTGCCATGCGACGGCGATTGATGGGCATGATGCCGGGTCAGGGCGCAGCGAATATCGGATCAACTGAGATCAGACGAGCTGCCTGATGTAGTCCGAGAACTTCCGGATTGGATGAACGCTGCCGACTGTGAGAGCGGGATGCTGATGGCAAGCGGCTTTCGATTGTGAAGGGTGATGGCAGCATGCAAAGGGGTCGATGACCCATCCGATCCACATGCCCAGGTTGGGCAGCGATCGCGAGGGAGTTGACGCATGTCTGATAAGGAATCTAAGCCCAAGGAAGAAGCAGCTCCGGCGGCGGATGCAGGCGCAAAGAAGAAGCCGCCGATCAAGCTGCTGGGAATTGTGGCTGCGCTCATGCTCGTCGAGGGAGCAGGCGTCTATCTGGTTGTTTCAATGTCGAGCAAGAAACCGCAGGCCGCAGAGGCTCATGGCGTAGAGGGTGCAGCCCCTGCTGGCGAGCACGGCGAGGGCGGAGCGGTCCTGGATGACGATGCGGAGATCGAACTCAAACTCATGGAAGACAAGCTGCAGAACATGCAGACTGGTCGAGTCTGGCTGTGGGATGTGGGTGTGTATATCAAGGTGAAGAAGAAGAACGAGACGATTGTGGCTGAACAGCTCAAGCGTCGCGAGGCAGAGATTAAGGAAGAAGTCGCTCGAATCTTCAGCCGTGCCCAGCACAGTCAGTTGAAGGAACCAGGGAAAGAGACCTTGAGCCGGCAGTTGACGGCGTTGACACTCAAAATCTTCGGTGCCGATGCCGATGGCAATCCGCGAGTTGAGCGGGTTTTGATCCCTCGCTGCCGCGGTTTTGCGACGGATTGAGGGCAGGACGACAACTAGCGCAAGCTCTGCGCGGTCCCGCGGTGGTGCGGGCCTGTGTCTGTTTTGCAAATGTGGATCAAGTTGGAGCGGCGGGTCGATAGAGGCACATGCGGGCAGAGCTTGCGCAGGATGCGCAAGTCCGTAAATGATAGGCAAGCAGAACTTGCCGACAGGAGGGCCAAGGATGGCCGAGAACGAGACAGGCGCAGGTGGCGGAAGCCAGCCAGCAAAGAACGAAGCGTCGCAGCC
Organism: uncultured Phycisphaeraceae bacterium; assembly: GCA_964484185.1. GTDB lineage: Bacteria > Planctomycetota > Phycisphaerae > Phycisphaerales > UBA1924 > F1-120-MAGs238. Next base: position 40,127 of record CAZAEQ010000007.1, on the reverse strand, counting down.
GATTGATGAGGCAGCAGAGTCCGCGCTGAGATCGGCCCGGGAAGCGATGGCCGCGCTGAGTGATTTGTCCGGTGCCGGACACCCGACCCATACATTTCCAACCGCAGGTGAAGCTGGAACAGCCACTGGTAATGCAGCGGGCGAGAGCGCAGCAGATGCGTTCAATTTCCCGGCGTTTGTTCCTGGAAGCAATGGAGCCGGGGCGACGGGTCTTGAGCTGCTTTCGGATGTCAGTCTTAACGTGAAGATCGAACTTGGTCGAACGCAGATGCTGGTCAACGATGTGCTGCGGTTGACCGAGGGCGCTGTCGTTGAACTGGACAAGCTTGCAGGCGACCCGGTTGATGTGTATGTGAACGGTCGGCACGTGGCACGCGGCGAAGTGCTGGTTCTCAATGACAATTTCTGCGTTCGAATCAATCAGATTTTGAGTCTGCCGGAAACTGGACGCCCCAAGGCCGCCAGTTAAGAAGGGCTTGAAATGCTGAGGCGTTGTTTCATACACCTGATTGCAGTTTCGCTCTGTATGAGTGCAGCGGTGGCACACTCTGACGATCTCGTCGGACCGCCCGGGCTGCCCGCAGCGGGCGGCGTTGTATCAGTTGACGCAACTGCAAACAAGTCGAAGGCGACAACGTCGGAAGCGTTGCCACTGGGCAAGGCGAAAGCGCCGAGTTCTGCGCCTTTAAAGGCGACGGAAAAGTCGGCTGGCGGTTTGATGGATCCGGGTACTCTGACGACGGTGAGCGCACTGGTGACGGTGTTGTCAGTCATTGGAGCTGTAGCGTATTTCGCCCGCAAGGCGGCACAGAAATCAGGCGGACTGTGGGCGGCTATGGGAGCGGGCGGGCGTGCTCCATCAGGAATTCTGGAAGTGCTGGGCCGGTATCCCGTTGGGCGCGGATGCACGCTGGTATTGCTCAAACTGGATCGACGGATTTTGCTGGTGAGTCAGTCGTCGGGCGGGAAACTCGGCGGCGTGACGATGACGACACTGTGCGAAGTCGATGAGGCCGAGGATGTTGCTTCGATTCTGCTGAAGTCGCAGGATGCGGAGACAGAGCAGAGTCGGCAGAAGTTTGAGCACATGTTGACGGCGGAAGACATGGCGTATTCAAAGCGGGGTGAGATTCCGATTGAACCAGTGCCCTTGCCACTTCGGAATGTGAAGCGAGCGACAGCTGGCAACGCGAGCGCCGGGAATGAAGTCACGCCGCTGCAATCGAGGCTGGCGAATTTGCGCGGGCGGGCGCGGTTTGAGGTGCAGGGATGATGAAGCAACTCAAGGCCGCCGTTCTGGCGATGGCGGTGTTCATTGGGAGCAGCGCGGGTGCGCAGGTGTATGGACCGCCGATGCCTGGGACTACGACGCCAGTATCGGCATCGCCGCTGAGTGCTTTGCTGCCGCGAGATGTGGGAACTGCGGTGAATCCGCTTGAGGTGCTGGATTCGGTGGGGCGGCAGTTGCCGGGCGGACAGAACAGTGGACAAAACGGGGGAAGTTCGAATTCTGGCCCGATGGGGGGATTGAGTCCGGCGATCAACATCATGTTGATCTTGACGGTGATCAGTCTTGCGCCGTCGATCATGCTGATGACGACGTGTTTCATACGCATTACGGTGGTGCTGGGATTGCTCAAGCAGGCGATTGGTACTGCGAGCGTGCCACCGCCACAGGTGACGGTGGGGCTGGCGTTGTTTATGACAATGCTGGTGATGGCGCCGACCGCGCAGCGTGTGTATGACGAGGCCGTTGTTCCATATCAAAGGGGTGAGGTTCAGAACTACGACCAGCTTTGGAATCAGGCGAAGCAGCCATTGCGGGATTTCATGTTTGCGCAGATTGAGACAACAGGGAACTGGTCAAGTTTGTACATGGTGCTGGACTATCGCGGGATTGATGCCTCGCAACCGGAGAAGTTGACTCGCGCGGATGTGGACATGATCTCGCTTGTTCCGGCGTACATGTTGAGCGAGCTGAAAACGGCGTTTCTGCTTGGATTCCGGGTGTATTTGCCATTCCTGATCATTGATATTGTGATTTCGAGCTTGCTGATTTCGATGAGCATGATGATGCTGCCGCCGGTGCTGGTGAGTTTGCCGTTCAAGCTGTTGCTATTTGTGCTGGTGGATGGTTGGACGCTGGTGGTTGGTAGTTTGATGCATGGGTTTACGCAGCCGGGTGTGCAAAGTACGGCGGCGATGATTGTGGATCCACGGGTGTGGCAGGGTGTGCAATCGTTGTTGTGTTGAAGGATGAAGGAGCGGCGCGATGGTGGATGATTCTGCTGTAGAACTTGTGAGAGAGATGTTGATCATTACGCTCAAGATTGCTGCGCCGATTCTGCTTGCGGGAATTGTGGTGGGACTTGTGATCAGTATTTTGCAGGCGATCACTTCGATTCAGGACCAGAGCCTGGCACTGGTTCCAAAGATCGTGGCGATGATCGTTGTTGCGGTGTTGTTGTTGCCGTGGATTGTGGAACGGCTGGTGGAATACACGCAGGTGCTCTTGCGGCTGCCCCTGGGAGGTTAATCAGTGCCTTCGCTTGAGCCGCTATTTCCGTATCTTTTCCCGTACTTGCTCGTCGTGGCGAGACTGGCTGGGCTATTCATGTTCGCGCCGCTGCTCTCGAGCCTTGCGGTTCCGATGAAGGTGAAGGGGCTCCTGGTACTTGGGCTTTCGGCGGCGATTTTCCCAGCGGTTCCGGCGTCGTTCAAAGATGTGCCGGTGACAGATTTGTTTACGTTGCTGCCGCTGGTGTTGTCGGAATCGATCATTGGCTTTGTGGTGGGATTGATCGCGAGTGCACCGATCATGGCGATGCAGGCGGCGGGAGTTGTGACAAGTCAGCAGCTTGGTTTTGGACTTGGACAAACGTACAACCCGGCGCTTGAATCGGAATCGGATGCGATCGGGCAGTTGTTTTCGTACCTGGGGCTTTCGACGTTCCTTGCGGTGGGGGGGATCGAAAGCAGTTTTCTGGCGGTGATGAACACATTCAAGCTCGTGCCAGTTGGATCGTTTACAACTTCGATGATTCCCAGTGAGTTGATCATTGGTTCACTGTCGGGCGGATTGGAACTTGCAGTGCGCATGTCGGCACCAGTAATGGCGATTATTGCGTTGTTGCTGGTTGTGTTTGGATTCCTGTCTCGCACGATGCCGGCGCTCAATGTCATGACGGTGGGATTTACAGCAAAGATTGTCGCCTCACTTGCGATTCTCATTGTGAGCATGAGGGCTACTGGAATTGCAGTTGGCGATGAATCCGTAGCGGTCTTGCGTGAACTTCTGGTGTGGTCAAGAGGGGGGCACTGAGCTGTGGCAGAAGACCTTGGCGACAAGACGGAAGCACCCAGCGGCAAGCGCCTGGCGGATGCGCGTGAACGTGGCGAAGTGCCGCGGAGCATGGACTTGGCGTCAGCTGCGCAGTTGCTGGTGATCTGTATCACGGTGCAGGTGTTTTCGCGGCCATTGATGGATGGAATGGGCAGGTCGCTGAAGCACGGACTCGATTTTACGGATGCTGGAAACTCCCTGACTGTTGGCAGTGTGCAGGAAACGCTGACGCGATTGGCGATGAACGGCGCGTGGGCCGTGATGCCGATTCTGGGTATCGCGGTCGTGGCGACATATCTGGCGCATGCGGGTCAGTTTGGATTCATCCTCACAACAAAACCGCTGATGCCCAAGCTCGACAAGCTGAATCCGATTGCCGGCATGCAGAAACTGTTTGGGATTTCAAACGCGGGCAAGAGTGGCGTGAGCGTGTTGAAGGTTGCGATGGTGTTTGCAGTTGGGGCGGCGTATGTGTGGAAATTGCTGCCGCGGATTGCGGGGCTTCCCGGGCTGACAATGGCAGGCGCGATGAAAGAGATCGCGACGATGACGATTGATCTGGTGATCTGGCTGCTCTTGATTTTTCTGTTGCTGGGGGCAGTTGATTACATCTTTCAACGCTGGAGTTTCATGCGTGGTCTGAAGATGACCAAGCAGGAAGTGAAGGACGAGCGTAAGGACATGGATGGCGATCCGACGATGAAGGGGAAGCGATTGCGGCGGGCCAGAGAGATTGCGATGCAGCGGATTTCGCGAGATGTCCCCAAGGCGGATGTGATTGTGACGAACCCAACGCACTTTGCGGTCGCGATTCAATATGACCCGGCAACGATGCCAGCACCCAAGGTGGTTGCGAAGGGGGCAGACTTGCTCGCGCTGCGAATCAGGCAAGTGGCATCGGCGAATGCGATTCCGATTGTGGAGCGTCCGCCCCTGGCGCGAGCGATTTATTACGGAGTGGATGTGGGGCAGGAGATTTCACCGGAGCACTATCAGGCAGTGGCGGAGATTCTGGCGTATGTGTATCGACTAGAGAAGCAGGCGGCGTAAGGAGTAGGAATTGGCGGACGCAGCGGCAAAGAGCGGTTCGTTTCCACCCTGGGTGTACAAGATCGCGGCGCTGCGAAGTTTTATTGTGCCGGTGTCTTTTATTGCGCTGGTTGGCGTGCTGCTGATTCCGTTGCCGCCCGCCATGCTGGATGTGCTGATCGCCCTGAATTTTGCGCTGGCTGTGATTATCCTTCTGACGACCATTTACATGGAAAAACCGCTGGATTTCAGCGTTTTTCCATCGCTGCTATTGGCGACAACGCTCTATCGACTGGTGCTGAATATTGCATCGACACGATTGATTTTGTCGGCTGACGCGGGCAGCGCCGAGGAAGCGCTGGGTATTGCGGGGCACGTGATTCTGGCGTTCGGTCAGTTTGTCGCTGGTGACTCGATGTTCGTTGGTATTGTCATTTTCCTGATCCTGATCATCGTGCAGTTCATTGTGATCACCAAGGGTGCAACACGTATTTCAGAAGTGGCAGCCCGGTTTACACTCGATGCAATGCCCGGCAAGCAGATGGCAATTGATGCGGACTTAAACGCTGGCACCATTGATGAAAAGGAAGCGCGGCGCAGAAGAGAGGCCATTTCTCAGGAAGCGGATTTCTTTGGTGCGATGGACGGTGCCTCAAAGTTTGTCCGCGGCGATGCGATCGCGGGCATTATTATCACGGTCATCAATATTGCCGGCGGGTTTGCGATCGGCATGATTGATCGTGGATGGGATGCGGCCCAGACTGCCAAGACTTTTACGCTGCTGACGATTGGCGATGGACTGACTGCACAGATTCCCGCGCTGATTATCTCAATTGCATCTGCGTTGATTGTGACTCGTTCTGGTTCGAAGGAGCAGCTTGGAACTGAGTTTACCGATCAGCTTGCCAGCCAGCCAAAGGGGCTGTATATCACTGCCGCGTTCCTGGGACTTCTCGCTCTCACGCCGTTGCCAAGCGTGCCCTTGCTCGTGACTGCAGGCGGGCTCGTGGCAATTGCAGTTGCAACTACGCGGTCGCGAGCGAACGTGATTCGTGAGGCGAAGGAACTCGCGGATGCACCAAAGCCCGTAGACGCGGCTCCGATCGAGCAATTGATGAAAGTTGATTTGCTTGAGCTCGAGGTTGGGGTCGGGCTGATTGCGTTGGTGGACGCCGCACAAGGCGGGGAATTGCTTGATCGAATTTCCGCGACTCGTCGTCAGCTTGCGCTTGAGATGGGCGTGGTGATGCCGCCGGTGCGAATTCGCGACAACATGCAGATTTCGACAACCGACTATCGCATCAAGATCCGCGGCAACCCGGTTGCGATGGGGAGCCTGCGAACCAACAAAGTGCTGGCTATGGATCCAGGGGTTGTGTCGGGAACAGTTCAGGGCGAAGCGACGCGAGAGCCCGCGTTTGGTTTACCGGCGTGGTGGATCGAACCCGCACTCAAGACTCGTGCCGAGACACTCAACTTCACGGTGGTTGATCCGACCAGCGTCCTGGTGACACACATCGCCGAGACGGTGAAGCGCCATGCGGAGGAACTGCTGACTCGTGATGAAGTGAACAACCTGGTTGAAAGTGTGAAGCTGAAATCGCCCAAGCTCGTTGAGGAGACGATCCCGGCAATTGTGAAGCCGTTGGAATTGCAGAAAGTGCTTCAAGGGTTGCTGCGAGAGCGGGTCAGTATCCGCGATATGGAAACGATTCTGGACACACTGGCAGAGTGGGGATCCAAGACCAAGGACCCGGAGGTATTGGTTGAGTATGTTCGCAATAGCCTGAGGCGGGGGATTTGTAATCAGTACGCGGTGCCGGATCCGAGTGGGGAGGCTCGGCCGCGGCTGGTGTGTGTGACGTTGGACCCTGCATTAGAAGAAGAGATAAACGCTTACATTGATCGTGGGGCGGCGGGAACGAGCCTGACCATGCCCGCCCGCGTGGCAAAGCGGTACGCCGACCATTTGAGCCGGTCGGTTCAACTGGTGACCAATTCGGGGTATCAGCCGATTGTGATCGCCAGCCCGGCAGTTCGGGCGGTTGTGCGGCAGTTGCTGGAGCCGCACGTAAAGGGAATTGTGGTATTGGGTTACAACGAGATTACATCAGAAGTCGATGTTCAATCGCTCGCGCTTGTGGCCCCGCCGCCGGCGGAGGGGGTGCAACGGACAGGGCTCGTAGAATCTGCGGCGTAAGTTTGAAAAAATGCGTGCAAGAGTTGATCAGAGTCGGTATCATGTCCGAACTTGACTGGAGAGTCAGGGCCGATCGGGGTGTGTTGTCCCCGAGAGGGTTGAGTCGGTTGAAGCCACGGATGGCGAAAAATGCAACTAAAGACCTATCGCGCAAACTCAATGGCGGATGCACTCGCTGAGGTCAAAAAGGACCTGGGCAGCGAGGCGGTCATTCTGCACACCCGGACATTCAAGTCCGGCGGCGTTGCTGGAATTGGTTCCAAGTCAGTTGTAGAAATCACGGCATCGGGAACTCCTGTTGCTGCCAAGAGCGAACGCAGGAACCAGGTTCAGCCGGTTGCATCAGCGCGAGTAAGTCAGGGAGTCGCGCTCGAAGAACCTGAGTCTCCAAAGCAGGTGTTTCCTGAAGTTCGCGAAAGATCCGAACGTCCAGCGGCCGCACCAGTCAAAGCTGTCAAGAGACCGCGTGAAGTTTTTGTGCCATTTGTGCCGCCAAATGTGGCCGATGCCGGTCCGGTTGCGACGGAACTAAGTACGAAAGTCAGCTTTCAGCCCGTAGATGAGCGAGCGAAGGTTGCAATCGAACACGAGCTTTCTTCGATCAAGCGGCTGGTTGGTCAAGTCTTGCAGGCGACGCGCCAGCAGACGGTCGAAATGTCTCAGGCTCAACGAGCGCTGGGAACAATCGGACTGGGCGGACTTCCCGAGCCGCTGTTTGATTGCTACGCGAAGTTGTCTGAATCCGGCGTGAACCCTGAGTTGATTGAACAACTTATAGGCCAAGTTCGTGATGAGCTCTCACCGGTTGAACTCGCCAACAGGGAGCTTGTGCAATCGTCGTTGCTTCGGCGCATAGCGGGTCGAATTACGGTGGCAGCACCGATCAGCACACAGGCTCAGTCTGGTGGCGCACCTCAAGTGGTGGCACTGGTTGGCCCGACAGGCGTTGGCAAGACCACCACGATCGCCAAGCTTGCCGCAACGTTGAAGCTCCGCCATGGGCGCAAAGTCGGACTGGTGACAGCGGATACCTATCGAATCGCGGCGATTGATCAGCTTCGTGTCTATGCAAATATCATCGGGATCTCGATCAAGATCGCGATGACTCCGGGCGAGATTCGCGGCTGTGTCGATGAGTGTGAGGGTTGCGATCTGGTGCTGGTTGACACTGCTGGCCGCAGCCATAATGACTCCGCCAGGCTTACAGAACTCTCTGACTTTCTGACTGCGGCACATGCGACCACTCGACTCATGGTGCTGTCGGCCTCTTCAGCGGAAACTGTCATGAAGCGGGCGATGGAAAAATTTGGAATCATGAATCCAACTGGTCTGGTGCTTACAAAGCTCGATGAAGCAGTGACATTGGGGCCGGTGCTGAATCTGCTGAATGATTCCAAGGTACCGGTTGCGTATGTTACAACTGGCCAGGAAGTTCCCGATCAGATCGAAGTTGCAAACGCAGATCGGCTTGCGAGAGCTGTCCTTGCAGGAGAACTTGCCTCGTGAGCAAACTCATGGCGACAAGCAATTCAAGCGATGCCTTGATGACATCGCGTCCCATCCTCAGCCGCGTTGGGGCGGCGACACCAGTCGATCAGGCGGCGCGGCTGCGTCACATGGTGAGCACGATGTCAGCTGGCGGCGTCTCTGGTCCTGGAAGCAAACCCGCTGATTCCGCGGCGAAACCAAGCGAATTCGCCCAGGGTTCGCCGCCAGTAATCGCCCTCACCAGCGGCAAAGGTGGCGTCGGAAAGACATCCTTAAGCGTCAATCTGGCCATCGCCCTTCGGCAGCTTGGCCTTCGGATCACTCTGATCGATGGCGATCTTGGACTTGCCAACGCTGATGTCATGTGCGGTCTGACCCCAGGACTCCGGCTTGATGCCGTCATGTCTGGTCGTGCAATTGATTCGATAGCGATTGATGCACCGGGCGGGTTCCGACTTGTCCCGGGCACAGTTGGCATATCTCGACTTGCCGACCTTGGCCCAGTGGAGAGACAGCGCCTGCTCAAGAGCTTTGCGATGCTTGGGCGTCAAAGTGATGCTGTATTGCTGGATACTGGCGCAGGCATTAATAGTGCGGTGCTCGCATTACTGGCCGCGGCCGATTCGGTGGTCGTGGTCATGACGCCGGAGCCTACTTCAATGACCGATGCGTACGCCCTTATCAAATGCCTCGAGCAGAATCGGCTTACAGCCCAGGCGGGAATGTCGCCATCGTTGAAAAAGCCGCTGCGCATTTCGGTGCTCGTAAATCAAACCCAGGACTTTGCAGAGGCTCAGCGAGTACATACTCGTCTGGCAGGAGTTTGCGCCAGGTTTCTGGCACTGCGACCGACTTTCCTTGGGTCGGTCGGGTATGAGCCCGAGGTCACGCAGTCAATTCGTCGTCGGCAACCGCTGATGCTCAGCCACCCGCGATTGAAATGGGCGAAACAGGTCGGGACAATCGCCAAGGCAGTCGCCGATGCCGAAATTCCACAGTTGGCATCCGGGGCATCGCATAACACAAATGCTGGCAAAGGCTTACGTTCATTTTTTGAGACCTTGCTCGGCCGCTAATACCGCCATTTTTTGCGCCTCTGGCCCCCAGTTTGCGGTGAATAGGGCTCAGTAGTCCATCTATACCGGTTTTTCGCTTTGACTCAAGAAACTTGAGCCAGTATGGCATTGGTCGGTTGAGTTGGGGGTTTGAGAAACCGATAGCTGGAGTGTCCCAAGGTGCGCGCATCGCGGACCTTCGTATGGAACTGAGAAGGGCTCTTGAACGTGAATGGTCCCGCCAAACTGATTGCTGGAATCATCGCTTTGACCGGCTTTGTGATCGCTGCGGTTGCGGGCCTTGCCGCAGGGAACGCCGCGGAAACCACGCTTCTTCGCTGCATAATCGCGATGTTTGTGTGCTATTTCGCAGGGCTGCCGCTGGGAATGGTGTGCGAACACGTCATCGAGGAGCATGTGAAGGCATACATAGCAAAGAACCCGATGCCAAAGCGCGTGTCAGAGGAAGTCACTGTTGTGGATGAGGTGGAGCCTGCCGCGAATGTGGAAGGAAACGAAATCGTTGTGTAAAACTTGTGGACAACTTAAAGACACTTGCGTTTGGGTGTTGAGGTGGGTAACGTATAGCTGCGAGATCATGGATTCGGTCTCGCAGCGGTGAATGGAAAGCCCGGTTGCACTCGCAATTGGGTTCGCCGCAACAGTTCGGTCAAGGAGCAGACCAATGGGTGTGACAAAAGCGTCACGTGCGACAATGCGTGGAAGCGGCCGATTTGCGGCACGCCATGCTGAACCAAGTAACATCAAGACCAAGTACCACGACATGCCGATTAATACGGTGTGGAAAGAGTACGACAAAACGAAATCTGAACCGATTCGCAATTTCCTGATGGAGAAATTTCTCCCTCTGGTGCGTTACAACGCCGAGCGAATCTACACCCGCTTGCCAGATGAAGTAGATATCGAAGACCTCATGTCCGCCGGACTCTTCGGCCTTATGGATGCTATCGATGCATTTGATCTTGGCCGCCAGGTGAAGTTCGAGACCTACTGCGCTCCGCGAATCCGCGGCGCCATTCTCGATGAACTTCGCTCCATGGACTGGGTCCCGCGGCTTGTCCGCTACCGCACCGCCAAAGTTGAGCAGGTGCGTCAGAAAATCGAAATGGAAAGCGGCGAACCCGCAACCGAAAACGACATCGCCTCACGCATGGGCGTGGTGGGCGAAGAGTTCGAAAAGCTCGAACGCGATTCCAAGGTTGTCGGCACGCGCAGCCTCACGCAGCGGTGCTTCCCATCAGATGGCAATCGCGATGTGCGCGAGATCGACATCATCAAAGATGATCGTCAGAGCAACCCCGTTCAGGAAATTCACCGCCGCGATCTGCGCGACTTGATTACCAAGGGGCTCTCCCGCGCTGAACGCCTCATCGTCGTCCTTTACTACTACGAAGGCATGACTATGAAAGAAATCGGGGCCACCCTCGATCTTTCCGAAAGCCGCGTCAGCCAGATGCACTCCTCAATTCTGGCCCGCCTCAAGGCTCAGATGCAGCATCGCAGTCCTGAGCTTGAGCCGCTCGACTGATTGATTGCTCCAATTATTGAATCCAGCGACACGCCCGCATCTTGCGGGCGTGTTTGCTTTTAAAGGCACTACCATCCGTCATGCATCGCGTTGCCATCGGCATGGGTTCCAACATCGGCAAGCCGCAAGATCATCTCAGCGCGGCGTGTGACGCGTTACGTAAGCATCAACACATTCAGAACTTCGTGTGCTCGGAATTCCTCACCACCCGTCCTGTCGGCATACTTGATCAGCCGGACTTTCTGAATGCGGCTGCGACTTTTTCAACAACGCTTTCGCCAAGTTCGCTCCTTGAACTCTTGCTCACAATTGAGCAATCCCGCGGCAGGAACCGCGCAAGCGAACAGCGGTGGGGGCCGCGAACTCTTGATCTGGACATTCTCCTTTTTGGCGATCAGGTGGTTTCTACACCGGACCTGAACGTGCCGCATATTCAGATGAAAACCCGCCGTTTTGTGCTTGAGCCGCTGGCACGGATCGCTCCCAACTGGGTCGTGCCTCCGACGAATCAGACGGTTCAAGAGCTGTTTGATGCGCTCAATGACCGCGGCTGAACTACCCTTCGCCGTGCTTCCAATCCTCTGCATAATCGCGGCATCTCAGTTTCTTCCACCTGTGCTTTTTGTACAGCCAGCGCCCGTCGAAGTGGCGAAGGGAGAAGTAGATTCAGTTGCGCTTTTGCAGAGCGTGAGAGAGTCGTATCGCAACGGGCCAGTGGCCGAACGAGTTGAATTGTCTGCAGCGTTGTTACAAGATGGGGGAGCAAGGCCCCCGCACGCGATCCGCAGTGTTGTCACCGCAAGACTCGATGCTGCTGGCAATAACCCCTCGTTGAAACTCGAATTGTCTGATCTTGTCCTGCACGCTCAGGGAAACGTGCTCACGGCCATCAACCGGCTTGAGCAGCGGACATACGCATCGATCGAACTGAAATCGCTGACATTAGAAGGGCTCGCGGAACATCTTCCTCCGGTGCCGCTGCCACAAATTGCGTTTGCATTTGGAAATGACAAGGCTGAGTTGTTCAAGGGAATCGGCGAGATTGTCTGGGCTGCTCCAACTGCCGCGGCGGCGGGCAATTTCAAGGTGTACTCCATTTCAGGTACGCACAAGTCTGGCACTATTGAAATGAAGATCAATGGTGCAACCTGGCGGCTCATGCAGCTCAACGCTCAATTCACTCGCGCGGGCGCGAAGACTCAAGTCACCCTCGAAGTGACGCCGGTTGATCCGGGGCTTCCGGCCAGCTGGGTGATTGATGTGGCCAATCGGGACAAAGTATCCACGCTCGCACAGTTGCGATCTCGCAGTGGCGAAATCAAAGCAGGACAAAAGATTCCGAACCTTACCGCCAATACTGCTGGTTTTGAAGGCTGGTCTGTGGTCGATGGCTTTGCTGAGAATCGTCGCGTGATTGCCGCCGGGGAGCGACCGGCAGATGCGATGATTCTTCTGCTTTTCCGCGCCACTGATGACCGTGTGAAATCAGAGGCGTTGCTCAAGGATTCGAAAGCGGGTCAACTCGCCATGGATATGGCAGTGAAGAATCTTCGGCGGCAAAGGCTCGATGATGCGGGCGCTTCGAGCGTGCTTTGCGAGGCAATAGCAGTTTTTGAACTCACGAAGTTTGAACGTGAACGTCCGGCTGCCCTGGCAAAGTCCTGGGCCGAGACCAGTGCAAATCTGCCTGCGAAAACACTTCATTGGTCACTGAGTGCGAATACGACGATCGATCGAATTTCGCCCAACGCGGGCGCGGTCATGGTGGTGATATTGCCCGATCTCTCGCTTGCGGGGATCGTGCCGCTGGATGGACGCAGGGATGATGCCGCTGCAATTTCCACAGACCTGCTCAATATCATTCGCGGTGCAGTGCGGAAGCCTTGATTTCACTTCCGGCCCGTGACATACACAACCCAGGATTTGTCCAGCGGCTCATCGAGTTCTACAGGTTCAACAATCAAATTCCCATCGCCATCGATCGCCGCCCCGATACGGTCATAGACATCAACCGCTTTAAAGCCCGCTTCCAACATCGCCTCCCGCAACTCCGCAATTGACCACAGCCGCCAGCAGTATTCGAACGCTCGTTCAAAGGTCTCGGTCACCTTGCCGCGTGCATTGAGTAGTTTGAAATGAATGTGGTTGAGCACCATTCCCGTCGTCGGCTCAGCCTCAACTTGTTCCCATGTATATAGAACTCGCTGACCCGAGAGAGTCCTGAATTCCTGTGTCCAGGAGGCTATCTTCATTGCGGTAGCGCCGCCATACAGATCGCACACAAGCACTCCACCGGCTTTGAGAGTCTTGTGGGCGTTCTTCAGATACGCCATCAACTCCCGGCGCGTATGCAGTTCGCATACACCGAAATTCAACGAAGCAATGATGTCTGCCGCGGACCTGGTCTTTCGAACATCAACAACATCAAGCTTCACACGCGGGTGTTTGGCCTTCTTCAGTGGCACTGGATCAGCATCAACGGCGATCGCATTCCGCGCCGAATCTGATCGCGCCCACGCCAGAGCAATAGCGCCCGGCCCCGCGAAGTCATCGCGAAGCACCCGCGCCCTTCCACCATGAATCGCCTGCAAAAACCGCACATACCGCGGCGGGTCCTGCACGCACAACGTGTAAAGATCGTACTTATCCATGGTGATTGAGGTACCCGATCAGGCCATTCGAATCCAGCGAATCAGCGTTGCAAAGTTCGGTGGCTTGCCATACATGAGCACGCCGATGCGGAAGATTTTTGCGGCAGCCCAGACCATAAAGGCAGAGGTTGCAGCACCAATGAGAATTGAAACGAGGACTTGCCAGGTCGGAATGGGTTCGGAACCGCCGAGTCGAATAACCATGGTAAACGGGTTCACCAGCGGCGTGAAACTCAGTGCTACAGCAAGCGGAGAATTCGGCGCCCTTTGCACAAACGACCAGACAAACCAGGGGATCATGACCAGCATGATGATCGGGGCTTGAAGGGTTTGTGCTTCACGCATGTCGTTTACCGCGCTGCCAACAGCTGCCATGATCGACGCAATCGTGAGGAATGAAATCAGGAAGAAGCACACGAAATACACCAGTTTGATCGGTTCCAGTAGATCCATGAGCGCAAACGTGAGCAGGCCTGCAATTCCCATTCCTCCATACACAATGAGGATAATGATGCCTACTGCCATCTGTCCGATGATTTTCCCGAACATCAACTGCATCGGCGAAACGGCGCTCAACAGAACTTCCATAACACGGCTGCTTTTCTCTTCGACCAACGCGGTCATCAGGTAGCTGCCAGCAGTCATGACTGAAACCATGAGAAGGACCATGAACGCAACGGGAATGAGCATCGCAATCGGGCCCATGCTCTTTCGTTGACCATCTGCGGTCACCGTGACGGCATTGGTGCCGGGACGAGCAAGGATGTCACGAATTGCTTTTCCTGCAAGTCCGCTTGCTGTAATTCGAGGATCAGTTGCGAGTCTTGTATCAACAACTCCATCGGCCGCACCGCGTTGAATGCGCTGTTGAATCTCAAAATCGAGCTTTGGATTTACATACACATCAAGTTCTGCATATGTGCCATCACTCCTGGGGGTAACTGATTCGGCAGGAATCACAATTGCCGCAAGCAATGGGAGTTTCTGGTCCGAAGTCTTGCTCGCCTTGATGTCAGACGCACGAATGTCTTTCTTTACGGCTTCCAGGTCTGAGTTAGCGTCAATCTTCTCAAGCGTGAACTCTGCAGTCTTATCGCCTGAACCGGCTTTGGACGCGACTTGTTCCTGCGCCGCTTTCTTTTGATCTTCTGGGAGATTCACCGAATCAAGAACTTTGTTTGTGGCATCTTGAATGGCTTTCTGCTGGCGCTCCGCTTCGACCTTCTGTTCTGCCGGCGACAGACGATTGGTAACGTACTCCGCTGCGATGTTGCTTTTGTCGATGATGACAACCCGCCCCTCAATCTTCGGAGCCTTGGCTTTCGCCGCAAGAACAGCCCCAAAACCTGCAATCGCCATGATTACCGGGACGAGCAGAATTCCCAGCAGGAATCCCTTGGTAAAGACGACAGACTTGAATTCCCGAACTGCAACATGAATTGTCCGCATGGTCACACTCCCCCTTCGAGTGTCGAACTCTTCCCGGCAAGCGAAGATAGTACAGACTCATCCATTTCACCAGACTCGGTCACAAGATCGATGAAGATCTCTTCAAGCTCTGCTCGTTGCCGTTCAATACGATTCACGGGAACAGCTGCGGCTATCTGCGCCATTGCCGCGCGAATATCAGAGCCGTTATGAAGTCTGACCTGTAAAAGGTCTTTCGCCTTGCCGCGCTGCCTGCTTGAGTCCACGGATTCAATACAAGGGAGGCTTCGAAGCAAAGTCACATCCTGCAAGTCCAGGAGTTCAACTAACAACGCATGCGGGTCGTACTCGCGGAGAATGCCATGCAGGGGGCCATCCAGCATTTTCTTGCCCTGATGGATCATGAAGATCTGATCGCATAACTCCTCTGCCTCAAACATTGCATGGGTGCTGAAGATAATGGTCCGCCCCGCCGCGCTCTCTTCGTCAATCAGTTGTCTCAGTAACTTGCGATTGACCGGATCAAGACCTGAAAACGGCTCATCCAGAATGACCAAATCTGGCTTGTGAATCACAGTGGCAATAAACTGGATCTTCTGCTGCATGCCCTTAGACAGCTCTTCGCACTTCTTCTTGTATTCCTTCTCGAGGCCCACCTTGGCGAGCCAGCCCTTCACCTCTTTGTCAATTCCCGCAGAATCAACACCCTTCAACTGAGCAATGTAGTTCAGAAACGCGCCGACCTTCATCTTCTTATACAGGCCGCGTTCTTCGGGCAAATAGCCGATTCGGTCTTTGCTCTCAAGGGCGGATTTACGCCCCAGCACCTCGACCGTTCCCGAGTCTGGGAAGATGATCGACATGATCATGCGAATTGTCGTGGTCTTGCCCGCGCCGTTGGGACCGATGAATCCGCACACGCTGCCCATCTTGATCGAAAGGTCCAAGTTGTCAACTGCGACCTTGGTGCCAAACGTCTTGCGCACCCCATGAATCGAAATTGCGTTATCCAAAACCCGCTCCTTAACTAGTCTGTCACAGATTCGCAGCGCTGGTTGCCGCCCAGACCCAATTCCCATCGTATTCTTGGGAATGCCCCGCGTTGGTTCTCATCTCCCTGCTCCCGTCTTCGAAAAACTCGATTCCATCGAGCGTGAATACTCACTTATTTGCGAAAAGCTCGAAAACCCCATGGGTGAAACCGATCACAAGGAAACCCGAAGCCTCTCCATTCGCCGGGCCGCCATCGAATCCACCGCCGAAACCTACCGCCGATTCCAGAAACTCGACCGCGAAGTGACAGATCTCGAAGCCGCTATCGCCGGACCCGACAAAGACTTCGCCGCGCTGGCCAAAGAAGAACTTCCAGAAGTTCTGGCCCAGGCCCAGTCCACGCTCAAGACCATGCTTGCCGACCTGGTGACAGCTGAAGACCGCAAAATCGGGTCCGTCATGCTCGAACTCCGGGCGGGGACCGGTGGCGATGAAGCGGCCCTCTGGTGTGCAGACCTTATCGCGATGTATCAGAAGTATGCCTCCAAGAAAGGCTGGACGGTCGACCTCCTCGACCTCACACCTGAATCCAGCGCAGGGGGCGTCCGCGCTGCCGTCCTCAACTTCAGAGGAAGCGGCGTCTGGTCAGAACTCTGCTTTGAAGCCGGGGTCCACTGCGTCAAGCGCGTTCCCGCAACCGAAGCCCAGGGTCGCATTCACACCTCAACTGCCACAGTCGCAGCCCTCCCCGAGCCCGAAGCCGTCGAAGTGAAAATCGACTGGGACAAAGATGTCGAAGAAAACGTCACTACGTCTCAGGGCCCCGGCGGCCAGAACGTCAACAAAGTTGCCACGGCCGTCCAACTCCATCACAAACCCAGCGGCATCATTATCCGCATGCAGGAGTCCAAGAGCCAGCATCAGAATCGCGACAAAGCGAAACGCCTCCTCATCACGCGCCTCTACGACCTCGAACAACAGAAAAAACATCGCGAACGCACTGATGCCCGCCGCTCGCAGATCGGCACTGGCGAGCGATCTGAACGCGTCCGCACATATCGCTACAAAGACGGCATCGTCGCCGATGAACGCCTGCCCGGCGAATACTCGCTCCGCGAGATTATTTCCGGCGACCTGCAACAACTCATGACCGATCTCATCGAGGCCGAGACTACGCGCCGTCTCGAATTGCTCTAACAGGAACTCCATGGACCCTATCCACTATTACATCTCTCGCGAAAATGGCCCACAAGAAGGCCCATTTACACCCAACCAAATTAGCCTGTTTGTCAGCACGGGCCGCCTTGCGCGGACAGATCTCATTTGGCGCGAGGGGCTCACCAACTGGCAATCGTGCGAATCGCTCCCGGAAGTTGCAGAGCTTTTTCAACGAATTTCTCCATCGTGGACTGCGCCAATAGGTCCCATTTCGCGGCCATCTGAAAGAAAGTACGCGGGCTTCTGGATTCGCCTTCTCGCCTGCATCATCGACACCATTGTTCTCACTATTGCCCAATTTCCGATTGGCTGCGCATTTGGCCTGTGGACCGCCGCACTCGATCCGGCAGGAATCAGCAGCCTTGCGACGCCAAAGCCCTTCGACATGGCCGACCCGTTCGGATTCAATCGACTGACGCCCGAACAGATGAAAGTACAGATATTGTCTGTCGTCGTCTCAATACTCTTCAAATGGTTGTACTACGCGTTCATGGAGTCTTCTACATTGCAGGGCTCGGTTGGAAAGTGGGCCCTTGGACTTCAAGTAACGACACTCGATGGGGAGCGGATTTCATTTACGCGAGCCAGCGGTCGCTTTTTCGCCAGCCTGCTTTCCACACTTCCGTTTGGCATTGGCTATGTGGTCATCGCGTTCACCCCGCAGAAGCAGGCGTTTCATGATGTTCTCGCCGCGACCGTGGTCATTCACAAACGCAAATAGTGATTGAGTCGAGTTCCCGCGATCGTGTTCAGTTCGGTGCAAGGCCCCATAACTGCAGATCGCGTCGCCGCGGAAGCAGTCTTTTTCGGACCAATCTTTGCAACTTTGTGGCACGATTGTTTCCTTGGTGCATGTTTGTGGCATGCGTGGACACACACTTTTTCTCGTTTCAGGTTTGCTCGTAACAGCATCAGCTCAGGCGGTGCCGCAGGTCTATGACTTTGTCATTAATCAGTCAACCAGCGGAATCGATGCCACAGTAACCAACACCATCAACACCTCGGGCACGCTGATCGGTAATTACGATCAGACCAGCAATCCGACCGGCACACGCACCAAGCCGGGGATATTCGGATCCTTTGGCGACACCGAAAACGTTTCGGTGCCAGTGACGCTCATCGGCGGATTGAGCGGCCAGACCGCGTCACACACTTCGGGTACTTTTGGTCTGGTGATGGACGCTGCGACGGGTGGTTTGGCGGTCACCAACTTCAATGCCAACCTGCTCGCCAGCGGCAACCTCAGACTCCCCGCGAGCGTCACGTTGAGTTTTGAGAGCTTCCGGACACGCACCCCCAACTCGACCTTCATCGGGGGATTTCCAGTCACCCTGCCATTTGGTGAGGCAGATGTGACTGCACTCAGCATGCAGCAGCTGGGCCCCGCGTCGATTGGTACATTTACACAAACCGGCGCGAACACTTACGATTTTTCGACTACGGTGCTCGTGCAGACAACCGCGTCCTTCTCGCTTCTTGGCAACGCATTCGACATTCCGGGCGCCCCCAGCGCACTATTGCTTCAAGGCCAGATCGTGCTCAACGGCAACTTCGCAACTCTTGCAAGTCTGAACGCCATCGACCTATCAAACTCGCAGGATATCAACCAGGCCCTTCCCCAATTTGCATTTGGGCTTCCAACGATCATTCCGCCAGGTTCGACCGCTGATGTGCTGTTTGATCTCAACGTAAACTCGATCTCTTCGAGCATCCTGGGTGAGAACACCATTAACGCCGACGGTGTGCTGGTCCCGACTCCCGCAACCGCATTGGTACTGCTTTCTGCCGTCGCGATGCGTCGTCGTACTCGTCGCTGAATCTTCGCTCGCTACACTCGCCCGTGGGTGAATCTCGTGAACATCTAGATATCGCGGTGATTGGAGCGGGCGCGGCGGGATTAATGGCCGCGATATTCGCAGGTCGCACCGCGCCTGGTGCTCGCATTGTCGCGTTCGATTCCGCAAAAAAGCTCGGCTCCAAAATCCTCGTAGCCGGCGGCGGGCGCTGCAACGTCACACACACCGCCATCTCCGAATCCGCGTACTCCGGTTCCAGTCGAAACGCGATCAAAAAAGTCCTGCGCCGTTTCGATGTGCCGCAAACGGTCGCGTTCTTTCAGGAACTTGGTGTTGAACTCAAAGCGGAGGACACCGGAAAACTCTTTCCGACCACTGACGACGCACACACAGTTCTCGATGCACTTCTTGCGGCATGTGCGAGAGCCAAGGTCGCAATCGAGCATCCATTTCGCGTCCAATCTATCCAGCCTGCCGCAGATGGATTTCAAATCGAATTCGACCCAGCTACGCCGCACCCGCCCGTCCACACAACGAAGCTCATTCTGGCAACCGGCGGCAAGAGTCTCCCCAAAACAGGCTCTGATGGCCATGGCTATTCCATCGCAAAAGCATTTGGCCACACCCTCACGCCCCGCATCATGCCCGCGCTCGTCCCGCTCACGGTGCAATCCGATCATCCGCTGCTGACACTCTCTGGGCTCGCAATCCCCATGACCCTGCAAGTCACTGCCTCCAGCGGCAAAAAACTCACATCATTCACCAACTCAACTCTTTGCACTCACTTCGGTCTCTCTGGTCCAGGCCCGCTGGACATCAGCCGCCATTTGCAGCACGCCCAGATCGACGATCCCGGTGCATCTCTCAATCTCAACTTCCTCCCCGGCCGCACCACCGAAGAACTGGATACATTTCTGACCGCCGCGGGAAATGTCAGTATTCTCAACGCCGTCCGTCGCTTTCACAAATCACCACCTGCGCGCACTCTTGACGACATCGCTGAAGGCGTCGATCTCCAAGCCGACCTGCCTGAGCGAATTATCCGAATCCTCGCCACGCTTGCCGGTTCCGATGCGTCCACTCCGTGCCACTCGCTCACGCGCGAAACCCGAAAACGCCTCGCGACGACATTCACGAATCTCAAGATTCCGATCACCGGCACTCGAGGATTTACTTACTCCGAAGTCACCGCAGGCGGCATCCCCCTCTCTGAATTCCATCTCGACACGCTCGAATCCCGCCTCTGCAAAAATCTCCACTTCTGCGGAGAAATCCTCGATGTTGATGGCCAGATTGGCGGTTATAATTTCCAGTGGGCGTGGGCCTCGGGATTCATCGCTGGCACTGCCGCCGCGAAAAACTGATCGATTCACCGCGAGAGCCTTCCTACATTTCCTCAATGGCCCTGATCTGCGTCCCAATCACAGTCCACGACCTGGCGCAAGCGCTCGAAGCCGCACAACGTGCTCACGATCTCGCCGCCGATCTGGTTGAATTCCGGATCGATGAGTGTTTTTCCGGCAGCGACAATGAAGCAGAAGAGCGGCTCGTAATCAATCTCGTTTCTCAGACACCGATCCCCTGCATCGTGACCTGCCGCAGCGCGCGCGAAGGCGGAAGCTACGACGGCGATGACATGGAGCGTGTGTCTCTTTATGAACGCCTTGGAACCGCTTCCGGCCGCGGCGAATTTCCTCCCCGATTTATCGACTGCGAACTCGAAACATACACGCGCTCAGCCAACATCAAACAGAAGATCAACCTCGCGGTTCAGCACCCGCACCAGTTGCGAGACTTGGCCACCTCACTCATTCTCTCCATCCACGATTTTCAGACCCGCCCTGCTGATCTCACGCGGCGTCTACTGGCGGCCCAGGATGAACCCGCCGCTAAAATCGTGAAAGTTGCGTATCGCGCTCGTTCCCTCCGCGATGCTCTCGAACTTCTCGATCTCGCGCAGTCGTTCCCCAAACCCTTGATTGCACTGGGAATGGGTGAGTTCGGAATCATCACTCGCATCCTGGCTCCCAAGTTCGGCGGCTTTCTCACGTTTGCAAGCCTTGATCAACTCAGTGCAACGGCCCCCGGTCAACCGACCCTTCAGCGCCTCAATGAAGTCTACAACTTTCGCTCCGTCAACACTGATACTCGCGTCTATGGAATTGTCGGTTGGCCCGTCTCCCAAAGCCTGTCGCCACTCGTCCACAATGCAGGTTTCGCGGCACTGAAAATCAACTCCGTCTACGTTCCTCTCCCGATCGCTGGCGGTGAAGACCACGCAGCTTCCTACATCAGCTTCAAAGCCACCATGCTCGAGCTGCTCGCACACCCCAAGCTCGATTTCTCCGGTTGCTCGGTCACTATCCCTCACAAGGAAAATCTGGTGAAGCTCGCCATCGAACAGGGTTGGTCACTAGATCCACTCGCCTTGACCGTGGGTGCGGCAAACACTCTGGTCGTAAACCCTGATCGCTCAATCTCAGTCTCTAACACCGACATCGCGGCGGCAGTTGGGGCGATCCAATCCGTCATTCCCAGTCTCTCCGGAATTCATGCTGGAATCGTCGGCGCTGGTGGCGCTGCCCGCGCAATCGCCTTCGGTCTCGCCCACGCCGGTGCGAATGTAACGCTCTTCAATCGCACCAAATCTGCGGCGGAAAAGCTTGTCAAAGAACTCTCGGCTAAACACCACGGCTCTGAGTTCGCCGCCGGCAATATCGCCGAATTGCCAATCTGCAGCTGCGATGTCTACATCAATTGCACGCCGCTGGGAATGCAAGGCGGCTCTGACGAAAAGACGTCGGCAATCCCCATCGAAGTCATGAACCAGTGCAAGCACCCGCCGGTGATTTTCGACACAGTCTACAACCCGCTCGAAACTCCGCTGCTCAAAAGTGCCAAATCCCGCGGCTGGAAAACCATCGACGGCCTCACCATGTTCATCGCTCAGGCCCAGGCTCAATTTCACGCGTTCACCGGTAACGAAGCCCCTCAAGGCCTCTTCGAGCGACTCGCCCGCCAGGAACTCACGCTGAATCCTTCAGCAGATTGATCCATTCCTACAATCGCCTGAGATGACCCGCCTCTACCTCGACAACGCCGCTACTTCATTGCCAAAGCCGCCTTCGGTTTACGCAGTACTTCACAACTACGTAACACAATCAGGTGCAACCCCCGGCCGCGGAAATTACCGCGAAGCTCGCGAAGGCGGCCAACTCATCCGCAAGTGCCGCCAGCGCTTCTGCCAGCTCATCGGCGCCAAGTCTCCCGATCATGTCATCTTTACGCTCAACTGCACCGATGCAAACAACCTGGCGATTCAAGGTCTTGTCCGCCACGCCCGCCGCAAAAACCCTCAAGCTCCGATTCACATCATTACAAGCGATCTCGATCACAACTCCGTACTTCGCCCCATCCGCGACATGGAGCAAGATGGGATCAAATGGACCTGTATCAAGTCCGACCCCGCTACTGGCCTCGTGAATCCAGCTGACATCGCTGCCGCAATCACGCCCGACACGTTGCTTGTCGCACTTACCCACGCAAGCAATGTTCTGGGCACCATTCAATCCGCCGCGGAAATCGGGAGGATCTGCCGCGCTCGCAATGTGCTTTTCTTCCTCGACGCCGCGCAAACCGCGGGTCACGTTCCCATCAATATCGACGAACTCTTTGTTGACCTTCTCTCCGCGCCTGGCCACAAAGGCCTGCTCGGTCCGCTCGGCACTGGCCTGCTCTACATTCGCCCTGGAATCGAACATCGCCTCGATTCACTGCGTCAAGGCGGCACAGGCTCGCAAAGCGAGCTCGACACCCAGCCAACTCAATTGCCAGACAAATACGAACCCGGCTCGCACAACGCCCCGGGAATCGTCGCACTTTCTGAAGCGCTCGCATGGCTGCTCGAACAACGCATTGAATCGCTCCGCGACCACGAAATCGCACTCAATTCCCACATGTTCCACGGCCTTCAAGCGAACCCCGCGTTCACCATCCTGGGTCCGCAAGATCCCGCCGCTCGCGTCGGAATTTTCACGCTCACACACGACTCTCTCGACCCGCACACACTCGCAACCATTCTCGAAGATGAATTCGGTATCCTCGCCCGCGCAGGTCTTCATTGTGCGCCCCGTGCCCACTCCGCAGCAGGAACGGAAACTTCGGGCGGCTTGCGACTCAGCTTTTCACCGTTCACGACGATACCAGATATCGATCGAGTGCTCGCAGCACTGACCAGAATCGACGCCACAACTCCACTGGTCGTGCAATAACAGGATCATTCAAAGAGCTACCTGGCCTTCGCTTCAAGAATCCATTGAGTCGCGCCTTTGACTTGTGCATCGTCTGCGGTTGGCCAGTCTGCCGCCTCAATCAAAACATCGGGCCGGATCGCCCCGCGCGGCGCCCATCCATTCCGGTCGGCCATATGCGAAATCGGCAGATTCAGAATCGACCCATCGCTCAGCGGGAAATAGTCTGTGACAGTTGTTATCCCGGCTGTCGGTGTGCCAAAGTACCGCGCCTGACCATGAAACGCGAGGGCAAGCAATTCGCCCGAGCTCATAGTCCACGGGCCGGTCAGAATTGCAACCCGTTTCGCGGAAATCTGCGGGAACTTTGCCACGTCGATGCGCAATTGTTCAATCGGGCCACTGCCCTGATTTAGCCAGACCGCATTGCCATCACAGATGACTCGCGCGATATGCCCAGCGCTATCTATGGAGGTGGTCACTACTCCATCGCCAAGCAACGGTTGCAATCCAACGAGCATGGGCCAGATATTCCCGCCGCCGTTAAAGCGAAGATCGATGATCCATGCGGCGGGGCGATGCTCGTTGAGACTCAAAACAACGGCACGAAGCGCGGCTGCATAATCACGCAGGCCCTCTGTCTCTCCGATGTTGCAACCTGGAACAGTGATGAATGCGATGCTGCTCGCCAGCATGACCCCCGCGGGAGCAGTGGGAATGATGCGATTGGTCGTGACTGGCGCGGACACTACCGCTGTGACCTGGGGCGCGGGAGCCGCAGGAGTCGGCGCTGGCGATGGTGGGGGAGTGAAGCGAGCATGATTGTCATTGAGTTTCGCAATCGCGACACGAATAGCAGCGTGGGAATGCTCAGTCTTGCCATCCGCCGGGATCGTCGCTTGCAACTGATTTCGCACAGACTCCCAATCGACACGCTCGTGTACAATGGGTTTAGACTCAAGAATCTGGATGGCTTCCACAAATAGTTTCTGTCCATCGCCTTCTGGTGGCGGGGCTTGGCAACCCGTCGCTGTTAGACAGGCAGCACACAACAAAACCGAGACGAGAATACGAAAGTTGTCGCCGCATTCCGGGCATTTTCCTGAGCTGATGCCTTGCAGGTCGTAATCGCACGAATTGCAATGGTTGGAATTGTCAATTCGGCGCGACCAATGGAAACTGAGAATCGTGCCAGCGACAAGAACCAGCCCGGCAAGCCATGTCGGCAAAAAGATGACCCTTAGCGAAAGTGGCAGAGGCGCTGCACCAGGAACGGTCAGCGTCACCGCTGCAGATTGTGAAGTGGGAACCCAAACGCTCGCAGATTCGACAACGATTCGAGCGCCGACATTCGTAAACGTCCAACCCGCGTCTGAACGTGTTATTGACGCGTTTGCGAGTGATACCTCAAGATTTCCGGCAAACGATGAAATGCTGACTCGACCAAAATCGATCCCGCGAGGTTGGATCCGAGTCGCTGCATAAAAGAGCAGGAGGGCAGCAGAGCCAAGGAAAAGGACGAAGGAAGTTTTCTGAAGGGAGCTTCGAAGCGTTGATCGCTTGAGATTGATCACAGCCGTTCTCCGACCAAACTGGGATTATTTGAGTCCGCTCAGGAACTCAGAGAGCCTGTCAATGCCCTTCCTGATCTGATCCTCGCTGCATGCAAAGCTGATTCGCACGTGGTCCTTCCCGCACCCGCCGAAGTCCGCGCCAGGCACAAACGCCACGAGCTGTTCCGCAAGCAATGCATCGCAGAAATCTGCAGCGCTCGCAATCTTCTTCCCGCCCGCCGTAGTCTTTCCAAAATGCCCCGACACTTCCGGGAACGCATAAAACGCCCCGGTCGCCTTCGCACATTTCATCCCCGGCATCGTCGCCAGCAGCGAATTCATCAGTTCCGCCCGCTTTGCAAACGCCTGCCGCATAACTTCAACCTGCGGCCCACATTCAGTAATCGCCGCCCTGATCGCCGGATACACAAAGCTCGTCAAGTTCGTCGTCTGCTGGCCCTGATACGCCGCCATCGCATTCGTGAACTTCTTTCCAAACGGCCCGGGAATTCCCGTATACCCAAGTCTCCACCCGGTCATGCCATACGCCTTCGACAATCCGTTCAGCGTGATCGTCCGCTCCGCGATCTCGGGCATCGATCCAATCGAAAAGTGGGGGATACCGCCATACGTGATCTTCTCATACAACTCATCGCTGAACACCACGAGATTTGGCGCAATCGTCGCCGCCGCCTCAGCGCACACGCGGCCAATCGCCTTCAACTCTTCCGGTGTATACATCGTCCCGCAGGGATTGCTCGGCGAATTCAAAATAACCATCCGAGTCCGCGGCGTAATCGCCGCCTTAATCTGCGCTGCCGTCGCCTTGAATCCACCCTCAACCGTCGTCGGGACCTCTACAACCTTGCCGCCCGCCAGTTCCACCAGGGGCCCATAGCTCACCCAGCTCGGCACCGGCATCACTGCTTCCATCTGCGTTTCGCCCGGCTTGCATTCATCAAACAGAACCTGGCACGTATTAAACAGCGAGTGCTTGCCGCCTGACGAAATCGTAATCTCATCCGCGGTCAACCCAGGTATTCCATTCTCCTCGCGCAGTTTCTTCGCCAGTACGCTCCGCGTTTCCGGATCGCCAAACGTGGGCATGTATTTGGTCTGCCCCGCCTGAAGAGCCTTGATCGCCGCATCCTTGATCGGCTGCGGGGTGTCAAAATCCGGTTCCCCCGCCGCGAAACTCAGCACATCCAACCCCTGTGCCTTCATGTTCTTGGCGCGATTCATAAACGCGATTGTCACGCTCGCCTTCAGCGATGCAACTCGACGGGAAACGGAAAGTGAATCAGTAGTGTGTGCCATGTCTCACAACAATACGCGTCATCAATTCGTCACAGTCCTAATTCACAACCCCAAAAACAAAACCCCTCGGAATCGCTTCCGAGGGGCTTGAAATTTCAAATACTCGTCGCTTTTGGCCTTAGCAACCGAGTGTGAATGCGTCGACGTAATCAAGATAGTCAAAGAAGTCGATCGTGCCGCTTCCATTGAAATCTGCCGAAGGGCTGTTGGCTGCGTATGCGTTCACGAAGTCCAGATAGTCAAAGAAATCCACAACGCCATCGTCATTGAAGTCCGCCGCGCACGGAGGAACGCCCGGCGTCGGAACGGGTAAGTTCGTGAAATCCAGGTTCGCTGCCGTGCCTGGCTTAAAGAACGTCATCGAGCATGTTCCGGTAGTCGGAGCAGTATTGGTCGTGAGCGAGAACGTGGCAGCAGTCGACCAGCGCAGGGCAGATCCCCACGGTGCGCTCGCCGAGAACGTATCTGGTGTCGCCCAGGTCACCGCGTTGTTCGAAGCGGTACGAACCCATTCGTTATTCATGCTCGCCGGCTCGCCAGAGTGATATCTCGGCGTGCGCTGATAGAAAGCGCTCGACTCTACATTGCTCGCCGGAACTGAGAAGCTCGCCAGCGAGCGATCAGAGTTCAGGTTGAACACTGTGTAGTTATACGTCCAGGTCCCGTTGCCGTTGTCCACAGTCTTAGCCCCGACCCAGTACCGGCAGACAATCGCGCCTTCCTGATAGTCGTAGCTGTTCACCACAACTGTCGGATCAACCGACTGCCAACCCTTCAGCGCGGGCAGCATCCGAATCGTCGAACTTGTGAGGCCGATCGTTGTCGCCCCGGCCGTTCCGCGGCGGTAACTCACATTGTTCAGACCGTTGATTGCCAGACCTGTCGAATTCACAAACTGCGCATCATCTGCCGTGATGTACTGACACTCCGCGAAGTAGATCGCGCCTGGGTGCAGCGTCGCGTTCAGGTCGTTCGCCAGAATTTGCACGCGCCGACCGATCGTCGCCGCCGCCGCCGGGGGCACCTGGTAAGGCGCGGGTGGAGTGGTGAATGGATATGGATAGAAGCCGGTCGTCGCGTTCACATGCGACCGCGGCCCGAGCCGTGACTGATCGCCGTTCAAACTTGCCACATATGGATCTGAACAGCCAACGCCCAGAACAGCGCCGCCCTGGCCACTGCATGTTGCGCACAGATTCTGCGTAAGTGCCGTGAAGCCGTGCTTCAGCCACGACTGTCCGATCAGCTCCATGCGGTTTTCAGAAATGCGGTAGAAGTTCTGACCAATCACCGGGTGGCGATTGGTGTTCGCAACCCACACAACGTTCTGATCGCCCAGGTTGCAGCTCGTGGTGCCGATTGAGTGGCCCGAGATCCCGCCAACAGAGCCATAGTTCATCACGTCCGACAGATCGCCAACCATCACATCTGGTCCAAGTGGATTCGCCGCACTCAGCGAGCCAGAGATCTGGAAAGTCCCAGTCGCGCCATCCACGCCTGCGACGCTGATGTAATACGTCTGCCCCGCGCTGACCGTGAAGCTGACCGTCGAAGCCCCGGCTGAGCTTCCACACCCGCTGTCGTTGTTGCACGTCACAGGATAGAAGTTACCGCACGCGCCGATGTACACCCGCAGCACCGTATCAAACGTCGTCGCGGTGCTGCACGTCGTAATTGTGCACGTCTGTGTCGCTGAGCCATTGGCACGCACCACCTTGTACCACACATCGTTGCTGCTGGTCGCACACGCGCCAGCAGGCGCATCCGTCGTCGCCTCAATCGTCGTTCCGTTGACGAACGCTCCGGTGGGACTCAGCGTTGTCGCCGCAGAGCATGCGTTGTTTGCCGGTGGAGCAGCAAGCGCGCCCCCTGCACATGCGGCGAGCATTCCCACACAAACTGCAACTCGTGACTTCAACATGAGATTTCCTTTTTCCCAGTACCCGAGCCAAAATGAATTGGTGCGCCACCGCGAGCCTGACCGGCCCTGATGAATGAGCACCCGAAACAATAAGGTATCAGAAGGCGGTCCAGACTCCAACCGTGCATTCAATATTCTCTGTTTCTTCCAGATTCGCACGTTTTTCCCGGTCCTTATCGCCCCCCTGGTCCAGCGGCCCAGCCTTCCAACCTCCCGATAATCTTTAGGGTGCGTCCTGCTCGTGCCCGCTTCGTGCTCTTCGCCGCCAAAATGCCAAACTCCCTCGGAATGTCCGAGGAGTTTGGTGTTTTGAATGTCACGCGAACTCTGATTTCCTGTTCCATCACCGACTAAAAGACAATCCGTGATGTCAGCAAGCCGTCGCTGTCATCAGCGCACGTCTGGTGTGTGTATCGATTGCCATAGTGCCCGGTGTGCGGCGACCACATGGTCTCATAGGTTGATCCAATCGCGTCGAACATCACGCGACTTCCGCGTTGTCATCGGCTTCCACGCCAACCACCATCGTGTTGCCGTTCGCTACCACCGCCGACCCATACGCGTCGCCAGGCTGCAATGTGTCGTTGGGCAGAGTCCGCATCGCACACTGTTCCTTCGCTGCACCCGTACACATTGTCATTGCCGCGGTATCGATGCAGTACGCCACAATCGAGCTTCAAAGTTAGTAAAACGTTTGGATGTGCGAGATCGCGAACGGTTTGTGTGTCCTCTTGAAGTAGCGGTGATGAAAAATCTAGATAGCTAACGCAATACTAACTCGAGAACTCTGATTGTCAACCACACCGTGTTTTTCAGCGAAATCCGAATCAGGCAGCTTCGAAGCAACAGAGATTTCGCTGCACTCCCAACCGCCAGCGCTACTTACCAACCTCAGTTTGTTGCCGACTATTGCAATCCCGCCTCTTGGCGTCTAAACTCCTCTCCCAATATTAAGAGGACCTGTACGCAATGGCACTTCTCGCAGAACACAAGATCCAAGTAGTTTCCACCGCACGTCGCCACCCGACCGATACCGGGTCGCCCGAAGTGCAGATCTCCATGCTCACCGCAAAGATCAAGGAAGTCGCCGAGCACCTCAAGGGTCACGACAAGGACCACCACAGCCGCAAGGGCCTGGTTGGCATGGTCGGTCGCCGCAACCGCCTCCTCAAGTACCTCGCTCGAATCAACCCAGATTCGTACAAAGCACTCATCAAGCGGCTCGAACTCCGCAAGTAAGAACTTTCACGGCCCGTTCATTGAAAAATGGACGGGCCGCTTTCGTAAATTGGTTTTCGTTTCCGTCCTGGCTTTCCCCGTCGAGCGGCCGGAGGCAAAAAAGCGAATGTGGTTTCCCACTCACGCTCCTTTGCCCCAAGCCTCTGCGAGTTGGGGAGCGTCTGGATCAGAATTGAATTGTTCGCTCCCGGATTGATGCACTCGGCCATCACGGTTGTGCGAACGTTCGCTAGAGATGCTCGAGAGGTTGTTCTAATGAAAATGTTTGAAGGCTCCGTATCGGTCTCCCGCGAGATCGGTGGTCGCACACTCACAATCGAAACCGGCAAGATCGCCAAGCAGGCCTCCGGCGCGGTCATCGTCACCTATGGCGAGTCCAGCGTTCTCTGTGCATGCGTCCGCGCCAACCCACGCGAAGGTCTCGAATTCTTTCCCCTCACCGTCGATTACCGCGAACGCGCTGCCGCGGCAGGCAAGTTCCCTGGCGGCTTCCGCAAACGCGAAGGCGCCCCCAACGAGCGCGAAATTCTCACTATGAGAATGATCGATCGTCCGATTCGCCCCCTCTTCCCCGATGGCTACATCGATGAAGTCCTCATCCAGGCCCTCGTCCTCGGCCATGATCAGGAAAACGATACCGACATTCTCGCCTGCATCGGTTCATCGGCCTGCTTGGCAATCTCCGAAATCCCGATGGAACTCCCCGTTGCCACAGTCCGTGTTGCACGCCTTCATACCGATGATGGCCCGCAGTTCGTCATCAACCCAACCGTCACACAGATGGACTTCAGCGACCTCGACCTCGTCGTCGCTGGCCACAAAGACGGCATCAACATGATCGAACTCGGCGCAGCAGAAGTCGATGAAGATGGGGTCTTTGGCGCTGTCGTCTTTGCTGAAAAATACGTGCAGGAAATCGTCGATCTCATCAACCAGCTCGTCGCCAAGTGCGGCAAGACCAAGGTCATGCCCAAAACTCTCTATCTCCCAAGCGACGAGATCATGGCCACAGTCACCAGCGTCTGCGAAAAAGACCTGGCCCAGGCTCGCAAGATCGCCGGCAAGAAAGAACGCAACACCAGGATCGACGAGATCAAGTCGAAAATGCTCGACTCGCACTTCGCGCTCAACACCAAGGGCACGACCGCAGACTATCAGACCTCGGTGAACAACCGCACCATGGCAAAGGTCGCGTACTCACGCCTCGATGAGAAACTCACCCGCCGCGCAGTGCTCGACACCGGCATCCGCACCGATGGCCGCGGTCTTAAGGAAATCCGCCCGATTTCCTCCGAAGTCGGCTTCATCAAACGCACGCACGGCTCGGCCCTCTTCGCCCGCGGCGAAACCCAGGCAATCGTCACCTGCACACTCGGCACCGGCAAAGATGAACAGATCATCGATGGCCTCCTCCCCGAGTATTCCAAGAAGTTCACGCACCATTACAACTTCCCACCTTACTCGGTCGGCGAAGTGAAGCGCGTCGGGTCACCCGGTCGCCGCGAAATTGGCCACGGTGCACTCGCTGAGCGTTCACTGCTCGGCATTCTCCCGTCACCGGAAGAATTCCCATACACCATCCGCCTTGTCAGCGAAATCACCGAGTCCAACGGCTCGACTTCACAGGCCTCAGTCTGCGGCGGCTGCCTCTCACTCATGGATGCAGGCGTCCCGATCAAAGCAATGTGCGCAGGTATTTCAGTTGGTCGTTTCTCCGATGATTCCGGCCGCGAACTCTTCGTCACCGACATCATCGGCGAAGAAGATTACTACGGCGACATGGACTTCAAGGTCGCTGGCACACGCGATGGCATCACCGGCATCCAGCTCGATCTCAAGGCCCGCGGCCTGACACTCCCACAAGTCCGCATTTCGCTCGACCAGGCCCGCGAAGGCCGTCTCTTCATTATCGGCGAGATGGAAAAGTGCATGACCACGCCACGCGCTGAAATCAGCTCGTTCGCGCCACGCATCGCAACGCTCAAGATCGATCCCGAAAAGATCGGCAAACTCATCGGCCCCGGCGGCAAGATGATCCGTGGTCTCCAGGACAAGTATCAGGTCACCATCGACGTCTCCGACGACGGCACCGTGCAGGTGGCCTCAGCCGATCGCGAAAGCCTCATGGGCGCTCGCGCTGAGATCGAAGCTCTCTGCGAGGAGATCAAGGTCGGCCAGATATACAACGGCAAGGTCGTCAGCACCAAAGACTTCGGCGCATTCATCGAGCTCGCTCCTGGAACCGATGGCATGTGCCACGTCTCCGAACTTGCCGAAGGATTCGTCAAGTCCGTCGGCGATGTTGTACGCATTGGCGACATCGTCAAGGTCAAGGTCATCCTCGTGGATGAGCAAGGCCGCATCAAACTCAGCCGTAAGGCAGTCCTGATGGAAGAGAGAGCCAAGACCGGCGCACCAGCGCCAGTCTGATTACCTATTTGCATGAAGCAAACGACAGGCAGGTCATTTGGCCTGCCTGTTTGTTTTTTATTAGTGTCATTCTCAGTTGACGTAGTCCCAAAACCTGTTAATCTAGAGAAGTTGGACCAGCCCTCTCTCGCGAGGTGTGTCATGGTTGAAAACCAAAACTCTACGCCGGACTCATCTGCAGGTGCGCCGTCAGATCATTTGGACGATGTTGAAGGCATCGTCAAATGGTTTGATCCCCGCAAAGGTTTTGGGTTCATCGTCGGGCCGCAAGGTCAGGACATTTTCGTCCATTTCCAAGTCATCGCCGGTGACGGCTTCCGAGCTCTCAAAGATGGCAGCAGTGTGGTGTATTCAGCTCAAAAAACGGACAAGGGCTGGAAAGCAACGAAAGTTGCCCGTGGCAGTGAATCTACTTTGGTAAAAGTCCCTGACAAAGCACCCCACGTGCGGTCACCGCGCCGATAATCCCGCGTGCCTCCATCACTCTGGCTATTTACAGGTATTGTCCTTGGTGTTCTCGCCACGGCTCTCGCCGCGCGCCTCGTGATTCGACGCAGTCTCGCCAGAACGCTCGTTGCCGAACGCCGCGCGCGTTCCGCTGAACGCCTCGCTGAAATCGGCGCCATGACCGGCGGCCTCGCGCACGAAATCAAAAATCCGCTCTCAACTCTCGGCCTCAATGTTCAGCTTCTTGAAGAGGGTCTGGACGAACTCGAAATCGAAGAAGAAAAACGCAGTCGCCTCTCGCGCCGCCTCCAATCCCTCAAACGCGAAGTTGACCGTCTCCGCGGCATCCTCCAGGACTTCCTCGAGTACGCCGGCGAACTCCGGCTCGATATGAAAGTCTCGGACCTCAACACGGCGGTAGATGAACTCGCAGATTTCTTTCTCCCTCAGGCCGAAAAATCCGGAGTCCGCCTCCGCCTCGATCTCGCGCCCGGCGAACTCCTCGCCGATATGGATTCTCAGCGCGTGAAACAGGCTGCGCTCAATCTCATGCTCAACGCTGTGCAAGTAATGGGGGGCCTCGATGCACAAACCTCAGATTCGCCAGCGCCCCGAGAACTCATCGTCCGCACCATGCGCGAGGTCGATGCTGAAAAGCGGGAATTCGTAACGCTTCATGTGATCGATACCGGTCCTGGCATCGCCAAAGAACGCCAGCAGAAAATCTTCGATCCCTATTTCACCACCAAAGCCGGCGGCACCGGTCTGGGCCTTCCCACATCGCGCCGAATTATCGAAGCGCACCACGGTCGCCTCGAACTCATTTCAGAGCTTGGAAAAGGCACCGATTTCGTCATCAAACTCCCCGCAGTTGCGGCCCGCGTTTGATCATGTGCCGATCGACGTTCTCACATCCCACAGTTCCGGGAAGAAAACTTCGCCCACAACGCTCTGCAGGTACGCCGACCCGCTCGAACCGCCAGTTCCCATTTTCATTCCGATGATGCGCCGCACAACCAAGTAGTGCCGGTACCGCCACACCGCGTGCGTCTCATCGATATCCAGCAGTTTCTCCGCCATCTCATACGCATCCCAGTTCCCATCCTGCGGCCGCTCATAAATATCTTTGAACACCGCAATCACACCAGCATGCGCTGGCCGCCGCGTCGTGAAATCACTTTCAAGCACTTCCTTGGGAATGGCCTTGCCGCGCCGATACAGATACTGCAAAAACTCGTCATAGATCCCAGGCGTAGCAAGCTCCGCTTCCATCTCGGCCTTGATCTCCGGCCGATGCTCAAAGAACCGAATCACTTCGCGATTCTTGAACCCCAGCAAAAATTCCAGCAACCGATTCTGATACGACTGAAATCCAGAAGATGGTCCCAGCGAAGCGCGGAACTGGATGTAGTCATTGGGCGTCAAAGTTGCAAGAACTCCCCACTGACTCACCAGCTGCGCCTGAATGTTCTTGACGCGCGACAGATCCTTGAACGCCGCCTCCAGCTTGTCTTCCTTAATCAACTGCCGCGCATGCCGCAATTCATGGATCATCAGCTTGAACCAAAGCTCGCTGGTCTGATGCTGAATGATGAAAAGCAACTCATCGTGCGCATTATGCGGACTCCGTGTCTCCTGCGCGGTCAGCAATTGATCCAGGTGCAGATACCCGGCATAATCGAGCTTGCCGCGAAGATCAGAGGTAAGGCCGGGATCGAGTGGTCTAGACATGGATGCAGGGTATGTTGAGCGAGCGAACCTAAACTAGCGGCATTCACCTGACTTCCCAAGAGTGGAGTAGGCAATCAGACATTCCAACCTGCTTGTTTTACATAAGT
Organism: uncultured Phycisphaeraceae bacterium; assembly: GCA_964484185.1. Classification (GTDB taxonomy): domain Bacteria; phylum Planctomycetota; class Phycisphaerae; order Phycisphaerales; family UBA1924; genus F1-120-MAGs238. Next base: position 6,382 of record CAZAEQ010000007.1, on the reverse strand, counting down.
CTATTAATTACAGATACTTACAATCTCTGAAATTGTCTTTCTTTCTGCAGTCTTTGCTGGCCAAGCCCCTACCCTTGGTCGATCAAGGAGGATCAGCGAAACGGCTCGCAATGTCCTACTGGAGTCCTAACATGTTCCTCATTCGCCAAGCCAAACCGAAGGATGCTCAAACGTTCGCCAAGCTCGCGCGAATGGTCTATTTCATCAACCTTCCCCCCGATGAACGCCTCATCGCTGACAAAATTGCCCATTCTCACAAAGCCTTCTCCAAGGCCGCTGGCAATCCGGCCGACACCGATGCCAAACCCAAAAAACGCCGCAGCACTTCCGGCGGCGTGTCCGCAATGGATGAAGACTCCGACCTCTTCATGTTCGCTCTCGAAGACACCGAGCAAGGCGGCGTGATCGGCACCTCCCAGATCCGCGCCCACCAGGGCGGCCCACAAGATCCCAACTGGTCACTCCGACTGAGCGAAAAGAAATTCCACAGCCAAGGCCTGGGCCAGGGCACAACGCACACAACATTCCAGTTGCATGGCGATGAATCCGGCCCAAGCGAAATCGGCGGCCTGATCCTCCAGCCCTCTCACCGCGGCCACAAAGCTCGCCCCGGCCGCTTCCTCTCCTTCGTCCGCTTCCACTTCATGGGTCTCTACCCCGAACTCTTCGCCGACCGAGTGATCGCCGAAATGATGGCGCCAGTATCTCCCGAAGGTGACAACACATTCTGGGACGCATTCGGCCGCCGCTTCATCCCCGTGAAATATGCTGAAGCCGATCGATTCTGCCAGCACAACCGCAAGTTCATTTCCGACCTGCTCCCCAAAGATGAAATCTACCTCTCGCTCTTCCCGCTCGAAGTGCAAAACTCAGTGGCAGTAGTCTCGCGCGAAACCGTCCCCGCCCGCAGGCTCCTTGAATCCCTCGGCTTCCGCTACCGCGGCTTCGTCGACCCCTTCGACGCCGGCCCACATCTCGATGCCCCCACGCAAAGCATCTCGCTCGTGCGCGAGACGCGCCGCGCCAAACTCGGAAAATCCATCGACTCCTCAAAGTGCAACGGCCACGGCATCGTGAGCGTCATGCACCGCGATGGCGAGTTCTTCGCAGTCGAAACCGCCTATTTCCTCGATGAAGACACCCTTCGCGTGCCGCCCGAAGCAATGAAATTGCTCAAAGGCTCGAGCGACATGGACGCTGGCGTTACGCCAATGGAACCACACGTCCCACACGAAGATGTGCAGGAAGCCGCCAAGAAATCGCCAGCCAAAAAGGCGGTGAAGAAGAAAGCTCCCAGGAAAGCGAAGAAGTGATAGGCCCCTCACACCCTTCATTGACACACCCCGCATCCAACCTGATCGGCGGCAAGTTCACCGCGATCGCTGGCGACGCCATGCGTTCCACCAGCCCCGCGCATCCATCGCAGACAATCTGGAGCGGCTCACCGCGACTGACCGACGTCGACAAAGCGGTCACATCAGCACGCACCGCCTTCGCCGATTGGAAAAAGTGGCCGCGAGACAAGCGCTTCGCCGTCCTCCGCAAGTTCGCCGCGATCTGCAAAAGCAAAGAAGATGCAATCACCCGCCTCATCAGCGATGAAACCGGCAAGGTTCTCTGGGACGCCCGCGGCGAAGCCCAGCTTCTCGCCGCCAAAGTCGACATCACCCTCGACGAATCCGCCGATTCAGGAATGTCGCGCGTCAAAGGTTTCGAAACCGGCCTCAGCGCAACCCGCCGCGGCGTATGCAGTTTCCGCCCGCACGGCGTCATGGCAGTCCTGGGCCCATTCAACTTCCCGGCCCACCTGCCCAACGGCCACATCGTGCCTGCCCTTGCAATGGGCAACACGATCGTCCTCAAACCCAGCGACAAAACGCCCGCGATCGGCCAACTGCTCGCAGAGTTGTACCACGAAGCCCTCGATGCCGAAGGTGCCCCGCCCGGCGTCCTGAATCTTGTCCAAGGCGGCGCGGATGTCGCATCCGCAATCTCCAATCACGCCGACATCGACGGCATCCTCTTCACCGGTTCCTGGGCCGTCGGCCGCCGCATCATGGAGGCCAATCTCGATCGCCCCGGCCGCATCCTCGCACTCGAAATGGGCGGCAACAACCCCGCCATCATCATGCCCGATGCCGACCTGAAGCAAGCCGCCATCGAGTGCATCCGCTCCGCCTTCATCACCAGCGGCCAGCGCTGCACCTGCACACGCCGCGTCATCGTCCACAAAGATGTCGCACAAAAAGTCATCGCCGCGATCTGCAAAGGCGCGAGCGCCCTCTCAATCGGCGAGCCCGACTCCAAATTCCCAGTCTTCATGGGCCCCGTCATTTCCGATCAAGCCCGCAAATCAATCCTGCACGGAATCGCAGAACTCGCCCGCGCCGGCGGCGAGCTGCTCGTCCAACCCGCGACCATCGGCCAGGAAGGCTGGTACATCTCCCCAGCCGTCATGAAGGTCGACCGCTTCACGACTTCGCAGCAGGGCGCAGGCGCCGATGTCGAAATCTTCGGCCCCTTCCTTCGCATCTCAATCGTCGATTCCCTCGACGATGCAATCGAGCAGGCCAATGCGACTAACTTCGGATTGGCCGCATCGATCTTTACCAAGAACGCCGCGGCGATTGAGCGTTTCATGAACGAGTCTCGTGCTGGGTGTATTAATGTCAATACTGGTACCGCCGGCGCCTCCAGCAAACTCCCCTTCGGCGGCCTGGGCCTCTCAGGAAATCACCGCCCGGCCGGCGCGTTCTCACTCGACTACTGCGCGTATCCAGTTGGCTGCATGGTTGAACAGGGGAACGGCGCAACTATCCCAACCGGCATGCACTTTGACGAATCCTGGCTCGCCTGATTCTTCAAGCCCCGCGTCGATCAAGCTGCGTGATAATCAACTCCGCCAGCTTATTGCCCGGCTCAAGTTTCAAAACAATCTCAGCCTGCGGCCGCAGCATCGCATCCGTCGAAGTCTCGATCTGACTCAGGCAATACAGCAGCGTCACATTCGCCTCAACATGTGTCGCATCAATATGCACCGCACGCTGCAAGTGGGGGAGTGCTTCCTTAAACCGCTCGCGCTCAACTAGCGCCCGCCCCAGATACACAGGCGCAAGCGGGTCAACTGGGTTCAGTGCCAGCACCTTCTTCAGTGCCTTAATCGCCGCGGCGTAATCGCCGCGCTCCACCAGCGCCATGCCCAGAATGCCATTGGCAGTCGGGTCATACGGCGCCATCTTCTGCAGCTCTTTAGCAACAAAGATGTGATCATCAATCCGCGGCGTATCGCGCAGGCGTTCTTCCAGCGACACCAGCACGTGGTAATTGTCATCCGTCGGATTCGCCTTCATCGCCGCCACAGTCTTCCGCGTATCCAGCAATCCATTGCAGACCGCAAGATAATGCTTCGAAGGAATCAGCGTCGGATCCTGCTCGAAAGCGTGCGCGAATAGTGCCTGTGCTTCTTTGACGCGGTCCTGCGATAACCGCAAAAGCCCGAGACTGTGATTGGCCCAGTCATATCCTGGATCAATCTTCAGCGCCTCGCGATACATCTTTTCGCTCTCGACATGATTCCCCGTGCGAGTGAACTCAATGCCGATCGAGCATGGGCCCTTAGGGTCGGTCGGCTCAAGTTCTGCATACTGCTTGAACAACTCGATCGCCTCTTTCGTGCGGCCTCGATCGGCGAGAATAATTCCAAGCTCATAGTGCGGACAGGAGTGGCCGGGCTCAAGCTTCATGTGCTTGCGCATCGCCTCTTCGGCCTTATCGAATTTCTCCGCATCGATATACGTATTCGCCAGGTTGTACCACGGATTGGAATCTGCCGGATCAAGTTCGCATGCACGCTCAAACGCTGCGATCGCCTCTTCGGTCCTGTTCTGGCTGCGCAGGAAGATTCCCAGGTTATCAAAGGTCGATGCATCGGTCGGATTATCCCGCGCCGATTCCTGCATGATGTCGATCGCCTGATCGTGAAATCCTTGCGTATCAACAACTCGCGCATACAAAAACGCCACGCGCGGATCGGTGGGTTCCAATTCTCTCGCCCGGGCCAGCGATTCTTCAGCGTCTTTCAAGTCGCCCGTCATCCAGCAGATCACGCCTGTGTTGGCGTGGACCAGTACTGAATTGGGATCTTCTTTCGCCGCGAGTCGAAGTTGGTTGAGGCCGGATTCAATTTCTCCAGACTGTGCCAGGCACACTCCCCAGTTGCATCTTGCCGCCACGGCCTTGGGATTATCCTGGGTCACTTTCTGAAAAAGCCGCGTGGCTTCTTCGATATCGCCGTGCTCATATGCCAGGACCGCGCGGTTGTATTGTTCTTTATCTGGACCATCAACATCATCGGCCTCGAACATGTCGAAGAGGCTTTGGTCCAGAACGCTGTGGCCGAATTCTCGGTCACTTTGCATTGCTGGGCAGTTTTGTAAACGTACTTTCCGGGCTGGCATAAGGAGCAGTAGTTTAGGTTTGCAAAACGCCGGTTTTGAAGGGCTTGGAATAATCCCAACCGCGTGCCGAATCGAGCGCGGCGATCAATTCATCGCGGGTTTTGTGGGGCTCGATGATGCGATCCACCCAGCCGCGGCTTGCCGCATGGCGGATATCCGCCTGTTCCGTATAACTTGCATGGATAGCTGCGTAAATCTGCTTATGCGTTGCCTCATCGATCGCTTCGCCCTTGCGTTTGCGGCTGGCTTCTTCAATCGTCGTCAGCGTGCCGGTTGCCTGATTCGCGCCCATCACTGCGCACTTGGCGTTGGGCCAGGCGAATGAGAGGTATTGGTCGAAAGCTCTGCCGCACATTGCGTAGTTTCCGGCTCCGTAGCTGCCGCCGATGATGACGACGATTTTGGGCACGATGGAATTGCACATGGCGTTGACGAGCTTGGCGCCCGCGCGGATGATGCCGCCCTGTTCGCTGTCGCGCCCGACCATGAAGCCAGTTGTGTCGTGCAGGAAGATGATCGGAATCTTGCGCTGGTTGCAATCCATGATGAATCGCGCGGCCTTATCAGCGCTGTCATCATAAATCACGCCGGGCATCTGGGTCGCTTTGCTGGGGCCGGCCTTGCCGCCAGCGAGTGTGCGCTGCACGAGTTTTTTCTGGTTTGCCACAATGCCGACGCTGTGGCCGCCGAGCTTGGCATAGCCGCACACGATTGATAGTCCGTAGTCAGCTTTGTATTCATCGAAGTCGGGGCCCAGAACTTCGCTGCCGTTTTCCATGCGGATTCCTGAATCCACAATCGTGTCAATCAATTCGCGCGTGTCATACTGCGCACCAGACTTATCCGTGAACACATCGTAAATGCGTTCAACGGGATGAAACGGCCTTCCCTTCGAAACCGGCTGCGGCGAGAACTGATACTTGCGAACCAGGCTGCGCAATCTCTCAATACACCGCTCATCAGTCGGTTCTTTGAAATCAATCGTCCCCGAAATACTCGCGTGCATGCTCGCCCCGCCGAGTTCTTCATCAGTCACATCCTGCCCGATCGCGGCCTTCACCAGCGCGGGCCCGGCCAGATACAGCCCTGACCCTTCGGTCATCAGCAGCGTGTCGCACAGCACCGGCAGATACCCGCCGCCGGCGACGCAATATCCCATGATCGCGGCGATCTGCGGAATTCCATCCGCGCTGATCACGGCGTTATTGCGGAAGATGCGCCCGAAATCATCAGTATCGGGGAAAACATCCTCCTGCAGCGGCAGGAACACCCCCGCCGAATCCACCAGATACAACAACGGCAACCGTGCCATGTGGGCAACGGTCTGGGCCCGGATGATTTTTTTGCAGGTCATCGGAAAAAACGCGCCGGCTTTCACCGTCGCATCGTTGGCGATGATCATGCATTGGCGACCCTGGACAGTGCCGACGCCAGTGACCACTCCCGCGGCAGGGGCCCCGCCATATTCGGTGTACATGTTGAACGCGGACCAGAGCCCCAGTTCCTGGAAAAAGGTGTTGGGGTCAATGAGTTTGGCAACGCGTTCGCGCGCGGTGAGACGTTTCTTTTCGTGCTGACGCTCGATGGCCTTTTTGCCGCCGCCGAGTTTGATTTCGGCCTCTTGCTTGAGCGTTTCGGCAACGAGGGTTTTGAGAGTGGGTGGGGTGGGGGCGGGAGTTGGCGTTGCGGTGGTCGACATGCAATCGGCTCGCGGGGTTGTTGGTGGGCGAGGGTAGGGGGTCGCCGAAGCGGCGAGAGAGGAGAACAGAAGAGCAGTGGACAGGAGGGGGAAGGGGGTCAGGTGGAAGTGACGGAGTGACGAAGTGACGGAGTGGGGGAATGGAGGCGGGGGATCGGATGGCAGAGGTCTTTCAAGCCGATGTGCTCGTAGATCGGGTGCTTGGCGACGAACTCGGGCATCGCTT